>NZ_JBWKVU010000001.1:778467-813774 GCF_059421865.1 Pseudomonas sp. GW821-FHT02B10
GCGGCGATGATGCTGTCCTGGCTGGTGACCTGGCCACCGTTCTTGACCTGCAGGGTGCCGTTGCCGGCGCCGCCGACTACCAGCCGCTTGTCGCTGGTCAGCGTCGAGCCGCTGTCGACGATAAGGGTGCCGGAGGCACCGCGGTCTGCGCCGATCAGGGTGTCGCCCTGGGAGCGGGCCTTGGAGCCGTTTTTGAGGGTCAGGTCGGCCGATCCGCCTTTGCCGACGATCAGGTCGCCGCCGCTGTTCACTGCCGCGCCGTTGTTGAAGGTGGCCTTGCCCGTGGAGCCCTGGACGGTGCCCAGGGTGAAGCTGTCACCGATGTTCAGCTTGCCGTTGGCGCCGACATTCAACTGGCCCAGGCCATTGTTGGCGGTGCCGACGTTCAGGCTGCCGACCGTTCGTGCACTGTCCAGTTGCGCGACCTGGTTGTTGCGCCCGGCGAGCGGCCGGTCGATGTTGACCGCCTCATTGCTGGCGGGAGCGCCGTTGCTCCAGTTGCCGCTGTCTTCCCAGGCGTTGCCGTCGTCGACACGATAGGCGTTGCCGTCCTCGTCATAGACAAAATGATGGGCGTCTCCGGTCCAGTTCGTCGTGGCGAATACGGCCGGGGCGAAGGAGCTCAACGCCAGTGCGACGGCGAGCGCGGTGCTGGAGGGTCTGAAGCTGTGGGGTGTCATGGTTTTCTTTTCCAAGGCGGTGCCTGTGTGGTCGGAGGGGTGGAAATGGCGTTGAGTGCGCTATGGATCAGCGGCGCGCGCCGGGGGTTGAAAGCGTTCGATGGCTGCACAGAGGCGCGAGGCGCTTCCTGGCCGGGAGAGGAGTTTTCTGGCTATGAAGTGCAATAGGACCGGTGCTGTAACAGTGCGGCCTGAGTGATCTGTTCATAAGCGTTGAATAACTGATCAAGTTGTCCGGGGAAGTTGTGAGTGGGCCGGTAACTTAATAAAGAAGAAGGCGGGAATATACGTAGGGAGAGAGGTTGGGAACTTTTTTTAAACTTTTCAGAAATATCTTTATGGTGATCGAGAATAATCTTTGTTGGTTGTGGTTAGTTCGTTGTTGTAATCAGTGGAACTGTCTGGCACGGGCTTCTTTTGCGAATCGTGTTCAAGTTTTATGGCGTTTGGACGAGGGGGGTAAAGAAGGGGTAAAAAATAAAGACGGCGGGGTAATGATTTTTTTGCTTGAAGGGATGTTTTTGTCGAGAGATCAGTATTTGTTTTTAGAAGGTGATGATTTTTTATTATTTTAAGTTCTTTTGCCGAGGGGCGGAAGTTGCGGTGTCCGATATGCGGTTCGATTCCGCTCAAGCCTGATCGAGACTGTCATGCAAGTGGCGAGCGCGCCCATGTTTCAGGACCGCTCGCAATGCCGGGGAATCGACGCGATCAACGATCCGCCAGTTCCCGGGGCGAGGCGACCCGGGCCCCTGGCTTGAGGACCAGCCACAAGGCCGCGGCGATCAGCACGCCGCCATACAGGTGAGCCATGGACAGCGGCTCGTCCAGCAGCAACGCGCCCCACAGCACCCCGAACGGCGGGATCATGAAGGTCACGGTCATGGATTTGACCGGGCCGATCGAGCTCAGCAGGCGGAAATACAGGATGTAGGCAAAGGCGGTGCAGGCCAGGCCCAGGCCCAGCAACGACAGCCAGACGCTCCAGCCGCCCCAGCTGGCGGGCGGCTGGCTGATGGCGCTGTAGGCGAAGATCGGTAGCAGGAACAGGCTGGCGCCGAGCATGCTGCCCAGGGCCGAGAGGCGACTGTCGAGGCCGCCGGCCTGGTCCAGCCAGCGCCGCGCGAGGAAGCCGGCGAAGCCGTAGCAGGTGGTGGCGAGCAGGCAGGCCAGCGCGCCCAGCAGCAGTTCCAGGTCGAATGCCATGGGGCCGGCGCGGGTCAGGATGCCCACGCCGAACAGGCCCAGGCTGACCCCGGCGATTTTTGGCGGGGTCAGTTTTTCGTGGAAGAACAACCCGCCGATCAGCACGCCCATCAACGGCGTGGTGGCATTGAAGATCGCCGAATAACCAGCCGGCAGCACCAGGGCCGCCACCGAATACATAGTGGCGGGGATGCCGGAGTTGATTACGCCAAGCAGCAGCACGGTCTTGAACTTGCCCTGGAAGTCCCAGCTGATGCGCATCAGCGCGAGGATCACCAGCAGGCCGGTGGCGGCGATGGAGACACGAAAGAATGCCGTGGGAATGCTGCCGATCACTGGAGCGATGATGCGCATGAACAGAAAACTCGCGCCCCAGATCGCGGCCAGGGACAACAAACGCAGGGTATCGACAAGTCTCACGGCGCAACTCCTTTAATAGGCTGTTCAACGGCCCTTTTTTCAGCAGGGCGAGAGTGTTGCCGAGAGACGGGGCGCGGGCAATCGCTATCTTGCGGTTGAATGGGCGGCCGCCTTCGCTATCTGTGGAAAATTGCACTTCTCCTGCACCCGGTTCACTGGCTAAGCTCAGGCCTTTCCGAATTCCCGCAGAGGTCTCACCATGCCGCAGAAATGGCCCGCCGCCGATATCGCTCGAACGATCCTCGATGGCTTCGACGATTACCGCGAGCACTTTCGCCAGATCACCGACGGTGCCCGGGCGCGCTTCGAACAGGCGCAGTGGCAGGAGGCGCAGACCGCCTCGGCGGCACGGATCAACCTGTACGAGGAGAAGGTCAGCGAGACCGTGCAGCGGCTGCGTACGACCTTCGACCTGGAGACCCTGCTCGACGTCAATCAGTGGCCGCTGGTGAAAAGCGCCTATATCAGCCTGATCGACCTGCGCTTCGACGATGAGCTGTCCGAGACCTGGTACAACTCGGCCTTCTGCGGCCTGTTCAGCCATGACCTGATCAGCGACGGCTGCATGTTCATCCACACCACGCGGCCGAGCCTGCGCCGCGCCCGGGCCGCGCAGACCCGCACCTACCGGCCGCAAGGCCATCTGTCGACGATGCTCGAACAGATCTTCGTCGACTACAGCTTCAGCGAAGCCTACGCCGACCTGCCCAGCGACCTGCGGCGCCTGGAGTCGCAGCTGCGGGAGAACCTGCCGGACTGGGTGTGCAAGGACCCGGAGCTGGCGGTAGAGTTGTTTTCCTCGGTGCTGTACCGCAACAAGGGCGCCTACCTGGTGGGCCGCATCTACACCCACGACGAGCAGTGGCCGCTGGTGATTCCGCTGCTGCACCGCGAAGGGCGGGGGATCCAGATCGACGCGCTGATCACCGACGAAGCCGATGTGTCGATCATCTTTTCCTTCACCCGCTCCTATTTCATGGTCGACGTGCCGGTGCCGGCGGAGTTCATCGGTTTCCTCAAGCGCATCCTGCCGGGCAAGCACATCGCCGAGCTGTACACCTCCATCGGTTTCTACAAGCACGGCAAGTCCGAGTTCTACCGGGCGCTGATCAACCACCTGGCCAACACCGACGACCAGTTCATCATGGCCCCGGGCGTGCGCGGCATGGTCATGAGCGTGTTCACCCTGCCGGGCTTCAACACCGTGTTCAAGATCATCAAGGACCGCTTCTCGCCGTCGAAAAACGTCGACCGCGCCACGGTGATCGAGAAGTACCGCCTGGTGAAAAGCGTCGACCGGGTCGGGCGCATGGCCGATACCCAGGAGTTCGCCGATTTCCGCTTTCCCCTGGGCAAGTTCGACCCCGCGTGCCTGGAGGAACTGTTGGAAGTCGCGCCGTCCACGGTGTCGGTGGAAGGCGATACGGTGCTGATCCGTCACTGCTGGACCGAGCGGCGCATGACCCCGCTCAACCTTTACCTGGACCACGCCAACCCGGCCCAGGTGCGCGAGGCGCTGGAGGACTACGGCCTGGCGATCAAGCAACTGGCCGCGGCCAACATCTTTCCCGGTGACATGCTGCTGAAGAACTTCGGCGTCACCCGCCATGGCCGGGTGGTGTTCTACGACTACGACGAGATCTGCTTTCTCACCGAAGCCAACTTCCGCCACATCCCGGCGCCGCGTACCCCGGAGGACGAGATGGCCTCCGAGCCCTGGTATTCCATCGGCCCGCTGGACGTGTTCCCCGAGGAATTCCCGCCATTCCTGTTCGCCGATGCCGGGCAGCGCAAGCTGTTCGACCAGTTGCACGGCGAGTTGTACAACGCCGATTACTGGAAAGGCCTGCAGGACGCCATTCGCGCCGGCAAGGTGATCGATGTGTTCCCGTACCGGCGCAAGGACCGGGACAACGAATAGGCCTGCACCGCGCGCCTCTGTAGCCGCTGGCGAAGCCTGCGTCCGAGGACGAAGTCCTCGCAAAACCGCTGCTCGCGGTACATCAGCAATACGCGGGAAGCAGGTTTTACGACTGCTTCGTAGCCGAACGCAGGCTACGCCAGTGGCTACAAGGATCTCGTTCGCTCGTTAAATCTGCGACAATCCGCCCCCTGCATAAATTAAGACGACCCTTGCGTACCCGATGACTTCCGAATCGCCTGCAATCGACCAACTGCTGAAAAACCTCGACCACGCCATGCTCGCCGACCGCCACCGGTTGCGTCGGCAGCTGCTTGAGCTGCGCAAGAAGCCCGACGAGGCCAAGCTGGCGCAGTGGGTCGAGCGCATGCAGGCGTCCTGCGCCCAGGTGCTGACGCGGCGCGCCAGCGTGCCGTCGATTCGCTACGACGACAGCCTGCCGATCGCCGCCAAGCGCGACGAGATCAAGACGGCGCTGCAAAAGCACCAGGTGCTGATCATCGCTGGCGAAACCGGCTCGGGCAAAACCACCCAGTTGCCGAAGATCTGCCTGGAAATCGGTCGCGGCCAGCACGGCCTGATCGGCCACACCCAGCCCCGGCGGATCGCCGCGCGCAGCGTGGCCAGCCGGGTCGCCGAAGAGCTGGCGACGCCGCTGGGTGCCCTGGTGGGGTATCAGGTGCGCTTCGAAGACCAGAGCGATTCCAACACCCTGATCAAGCTGATGACCGACGGCATCCTGCTGGCGGAAACCCAGAACGACCGCTACCTGGAACGCTACGACACAATCATCGTCGACGAAGCCCACGAACGCAGCCTGAACATCGACTTCCTGCTGGGCTACCTGAAGACCCTGCTGCCGCGGCGCCCGGACCTCAAGGTCATCATCACCTCGGCGACCATCGACCTGGAGCGTTTCTCCAGGCACTTCGATGATGCGCCGATCGTCGAGGTCTCCGGCCGCACCTTCCCGGTGGAAACCTGGTATCGCCCGCTGACCCTGGAGCAGGACGAAGAGGGCAACCGGGTCGAGGACGACCTGACGGTGGACCAGGCGATCCTCGCCACCCTCGATGAAATCGCCGCCCATGAGCGCAGCGAGCGCCGCAGTCCGGGTGACGTGCTGGTGTTCCTGCCGGGCGAGCGGGAGATTCGCGACGCCGCCGAAATGCTGCGCAAGGCCCAGCTCAAGCACACCGAGATCCTGCCGCTGTACGCGCGCCTGTCGCCGGCCGAGCAGCAGCGGATTTTCCAGTCGCACCCGGGCCGCAGGGTAGTGCTGGCGACCAACGTCGCCGAGACCTCGCTGACCGTGCCGGGCATCCGCTACGTGATCGACAGCGGCACCGCGCGCATCAGCCGCTACAGCTACCGGGCCAAGGTCCAGCGCCTGCCCATCGAGGCGATTTCCCAGGCCAGCGCCAACCAGCGTAAAGGCCGCTGCGGCCGGGTCGAGCCGGGCATCTGCGTGCGTCTGTACAGCGAAGAGGATTTCAATGGCCGTCCGGAATTCACCGACCCGGAAATCCTGCGCACCAACCTGGCGGCGGTGATCCTGCAGATGCTCCATCTGCGCCTTGGTGAAATCACCGCGTTCCCCTTTATCGAACCGCCGGATGGCAAGGCCATCAGCGACGGTTTCAACCTGTTGCAAGAACTCTCGGCGGTGGACCGCAACAGCCAGCTGACGCCGCTGGGCCGCCAGTTGGCACGGCTGCCGGTGGACCCGCGCATGGGCCGCATGCTGCTGGAAGCGGCGAAGCTGGGCAGCCTGCAGGAAGTGCTGATCGTCGCCAGCGCCATGTCGATCCAGGACCCGCGCGAGCGGCCGCCGGAGCGCCAGCAGGCGGCCGACCAGGCCCACGCGCAGTGGAAGGACGCCGACTCGGATTTCGCCGGGCTGGTCAATCTGTGGCGCGGCTTCGAAGAGCAGCGCCAGGCGCTGACCGCCAGCCCGCTGCGTAACTGGTGCCGCAAGAATTTCCTCAACTACTTGCGCCTGCGCGAGTGGCGCGACTCCCATCGCCAGTTGAGCTTGATCTGCCGCGACCTGCAACTGAGCCTGAACAAGGAGCCGGCCGATTATCCGAAGCTGCACAAGGCGGTGCTGGTCGGGCTGCTGAGCCAGATCGGCCAGAAGACCGAGGAGGGCGACTACCTCGGCGCCCGCCAGCGGCGCTTCTGGATTCATCCGTCGTCGGGGATCGGCAAGAAGCGCCCGCAATGGCTGATGACCGCCGAACTGGTGGAAACCACCAAGCTCTACGCGCGCATGGTGGCGAAGATCGACGCCGACTGGATCGAGCCGCTGGCCGGGCACCTGATCAAGAAGAACCACTTCGAACCCCATTGGGAAAAGAAGCGCGGGCAGGTGGTGGCCTACGAGCAGATCACCCTGTTCGGCCTGATCGTGGTCGGTCGTCGCCCGGTGCATTACGGCCCGGTGGACCCGCTGGTGTCGCGCGAGCTGTTTATCCGCGAGGGCCTGGTGCGTGGCGAGATCCAGTCGAAAGCCAAGTGCCTGAGCGCTAATACGCGGCTGCTCGAGCAGCTCGACGAACTGGAGGCCAAAGCCCGGCGCCGTGACATTCTCGCCGACGAGGAAACCCTGTTCGCCTTCTACGACGCGCGTCTGCCGGCGGAGATCCACCAGACCGCGACCTTCGACAGCTGGTACCGGGTGCATAGCCAGAAAGACCCGCAATTGCTGATCATGCGCGAGGAAGACGTGCTGGCCCGCGAGGCCAGCGAAGTCACCGCCATGCAGTACCCGGACACCCTGCAGATCGGCGACCTGGAACTGGCCCTGAGTTACCACTTCGAGCCCAACCATCCACGGGACGGCGTGACCCTGCGGGTGCCGGCGCCGCTGCTGCCGGCCTTGCCCGCCGAGCGCCTGGAATGGCTGGTGCCGGGGTTGGTGGAAGCCAAGTGCATCGCCCTGGTGCGCAACCTGCCCAAGGCGCTGCGCAAGAACTTCGTACCGGTGCCGGACTTCGTCAAGGCGGCCCTGGCGCGTATCGATTTCGCCCAGGGCTCGCTGTCCCAGGCCCTGGGCCGCGAACTGCTGCGCATGACCGGGGTGCGGGTCAGCGACGAGGCCTGGGCCGAGTCGGCGCAACAGGTGGAAAGCCACCTGCGGATGAACCTGGAAATCGTCGATGCCCAGGGCAAGTTTCTCGGCGAAGGCCGCGACCTGGCCGAGCTGACCGCGCGTTTCGCCGAAGCCAGCCAGGCCGCCCTGGCCGTGCCGCAAACCGCGAAAAGCCAGCAGCCGGTGGAAGCCAAGGTGTTCGCCGCGGTGGCGGAGAAAACCCAGCAGAAGATCGCCGGGCTGTCGATGACGGTGTATCCGGCGCTGGTGGAAGAGGGTGGCACGGTTAAGGAGGGGCGTTTCTCCACTCCGGCCGAAGCCGAGTTCCAACATCGCCGCGCCTTGCAGCGCCTGCTGCTGCAACAGCTGGCCGAGCCGGCCAAGTTCCTGCGCAACAAGCTGCCGGGGCTGACCGAGCTGGGCCTGCTGTATCGCGAACTGGGGCGTGTCGATGCCCTGGTGGAAGACATCCTGCTGGCCAGCCTCGACAGCTGCGTGCTGGACGGCGAGGACAGCCTGCCGCGCGATGGCGCCGGCCTGGCCTCGCTGGCCGAGCGCAAGCGCGGCAGCTGGACCGAGCACGCCGAGCGCCTGGCGCGCCTGACCCTGGAGATCCTCAAGCTCTGGCATGGCCTGCAAAAGCGCTTCAAGGGCAAGATCGACCTGGCCCAGGCGGTGGCGCTGAACGACATCAAGTCGCAGCTAAGCCATCTGGTGTACCCGGGGTTTGTCCGCGAGACCCCGGCGCAGTGGCTCAAGGAACTGCCGCGTTACCTCAAGGCCGTGGAGCTGCGCTTTGAGAAGCTCGGCAGCCAGGTGCAGAAGGACCGGGTCTGGAGCACCGAACTGGCCGGCCTGTGGAACCAGTACCAGGCGCGGGCGAGCAAACATGCCCAGGAAGGCAAGCGCGACCCGCAACTGGAGCTGTATCGCTGGTGGCTGGAGGAATACCGGGTCTCGCTGTTCGCCCAGCAATTGGGCACCAAGGCGCCGATTTCCGACAAGCGCCTGAACAAGCAGTGGAGCCAGGTGGAAGCCTGACGCGCTGTAGCCGCTGCCGCAGGCTGCGTAAGGCCCCGCAGGGGCCTCGAGGGCCTCAAGAGCGCGACCGCTTCGCGCTCGATCGCAGGCTTCGCCAGCGGCCACAGGATCGGCGATGTTGCGCCGACTACGCTTGCCGATGGGGCTAAACGCCGGCGTTTATGGCAAACTTCGCCGTTATAAATGCCGGCCCCGCGGTTTTGAGCGTTCGCCGCCCGGGCAAAGCGGAATAAAGCGATGTCAGGTCCTATTCCGCCAGTCGGGATAGACCATTTACGGTTTGGTACGACGGTGCCAATACCTTCTGCCTGAACAGAATAGAGGAACGACCGTGCATAACGTCGTCATCAGCGGCACTGGCCTGTACACCCCGGCCAACAGCATTTCCAACGAAGAGCTGGTGGAGTCTTTCAACACCTACGTGCATCAGTTCAACGCCGACAACGCGCAAGCGATCGAGCGCGGCGAGGTTCAGGCCCTGACCGAATCCAGCGCGGCCTTCATCGAGAAGGCCTCCGGCATCAAAAGCCGCTTTGTCATGGACAAGGACGGCATCCTCGATCCGCAGCGCATGGCCCCGCGCCTGCCCGAGCGTTCCAACGACGAATGGTCGGTGCTCTGCCAGATGGCCATCGGCGCCGCCGAACAGGCCCTGCAACGCGCCGGCAAGACCGCCGCGGACATCGACGGGGTGATCGTCGCCTGCTCCAACCTGCAACGCGCCTACCCGGCCATCGCCATCGAAGTCCAGGAAGCCCTGGGCATCGAAGGTTTCGGTTTCGACATGAACGTGGCCTGCTCCTCGGCCACCTTCGGCATTCAGGCGGCCTGCAACAGCGTGCAACTGGGCCAGGCCCGGGCGATCCTGATGGTCAACCCGGAAGTCTGCACCGGCCACCTGAACTTCCGTGATCGCGACAGCCATTTCATCTTCGGCGACGCGGCCACCGCGGTGATCATCGAACGGGCAGACCTGGCTACCTCGCCGTACCAGTTCGACATCATCAGCACCAAGCTGCTGACCAAGTTCTCCAACAACATCCGCAACAACTTCGGCTTCCTCAACCGCGCCGCGGAAGAGGGTATCGGCGCGCCGGACAAACTCTTCGTGCAGGAAGGCCGCAAGGTGTTCCGCGACGTCTGCCCGATGGTGGCGGAACTGATCGCCGAGCACCTGCAGGAAAACCAGCTGAACGTCAGCGACGTGAAGCGTTTCTGGCTGCACCAGGCCAACCTCAGCATGAACCACCTGATCGTCAAGAAGCTGCTGGGCCGCGAGGCCACCGAAGAGGAAGCACCGGTGATTCTCGACACCTACGCCAATACCAGTTCGGCCGGTTCGGTGATCGCGTTCCACAAGAACCAGGATGACCTGAGCAGCGGCTCGCTGGCGGTGCTCAGCTCGTTCGGCGCCGGTTATTCGATTGGCAGTGTGCTTCTGCGCAAGCGTTGACAGTCTTATGGATCGCAGCCGCTGATTCAGCGGTTGCGATCCTGGATTCCGATTACGAGGCATGAATGTCCGCAGCTGACGACACGCAACTGCTTGAACGCCTGTTGGCCGGCGAGCAAAAGGCCTACAAGGAACTGGTCAGCACCTACCAGAGCGCCATGCGCGCCGTGGCCTATGCCATTGTCGGACAGCGCCACGCCGACGAAGTGGTGCAGGATGCCTGGCTGTCGGTGGTGCGCAACCTGGCCGGTTTCCAGGGGCGTTCCAGCCTCAAGACCTGGCTGCTGACCATCACCGCCAACTCGGCGAAAAGCCGCTACAAACAGAACCGCCGTGAAGTCCTGCTGGATGACCTGCCGGCACCCCACGGCACCATCGGCGACGAGCGTTTTTCTTCCTCTGACGGGCACTGGCTGGTGGCGCCGTTCGCCTGGCATGCCGATACCCCGGAAGCCCTGCTTACCGAGGCCGAACTGCGCGAATGCCTGGAGCACACTTTGCTGAGCCTGTCGGAACTGCAAGGCAGCGTGTTGACCCTGCGCGAGCGCCAGGGCCTGGAGCTGGAGGAGATCTGTAATCTTCTGGACATTTCCCTCTCCAATGTCCGGGTGCTGCTGCACCGGGCGCGGCTGAAGATTTTTGCCACGGTGGAGCACTTCGAGGAGACCGGCCAATGCTGACCTGCAAGGAACAAGTGGCACGTTCCAGCGACTATCTCGATGGTCAGCTGAGCTTTCGCCAGCGCCTGATCCAGCGCCATCACCTGTTGTTCTGCCCCAATTGCCGGCGTTTCCTGCGGCAGATGCGCCTGATGCAGGCCACCTTGCGCAAGATGCCGGAGGCGCCCGTCGCCGATATCGACGCGCTGGCCGAACGCCTGGCCGCCGAGCGCAAGCGCAACGCCTGATTCACCCGACAATCCTCCCGTAGCCGCTGGAGCCTCAAGGTCCTCAAGAGCGCGACCGCTTTGCGCTCGATCGCAGGCTTCGCCAGCGGCTACACCAACGTCTGCAAGGTATACGAGTTCCTGTAGCCGCTGCCGCAGGCTGCGATAAGGCCGAAGGCCTTCAGCGATCTTGAAGTCACTGCGGCCGTTCGGCCGATCGCGGGCTTCGCCAGCGGCTACACCAATGCCTGCAAGTTGTACGAGTTCCTGTAGCCGCTGCCGCAGGCTGCGATAAGGCCGAAGGCCTTCAGCGATCTTGAAGTCACTGCGACCGCTTCGCGCTCGATCGCAGGCTTCGCCAGCGGCTACACCAACGCCTGCAAGGTGTACGAGTTCCTGTAGCCGCTGCCGCAGGCTGCGATAAGGCCGAAGGCCTTCAGCAATCTTGAAGTCACTGCGACCGCTTCGCGCTCGATCGCAGGCTTCGCCAGCGGCTACACCAACGCCTGCAAGGTATACGAGTTCCTGTAGCCGCTGCCGCAGGCTGCGATAAGGCCGAAGTCCTTCAGCGATCTTGAAGTCACTGCGACCGCTTCGCGCTCGATCGCAGGCTTCGCCAGCGGCTACAGGGTTTCGTTTTCCCCCAAATACCCCGCCGACCGCTCTAGTACAGGCTTTTTGCCTTATTTCGTTTGGGAGTAAAAAAGTTCCGCTGTCATTAAATCTTTATCTATCGGCAACTCCCCTGAAATAACCCGCCGCCAAGATTCCCTCCCAACACAAGCGGGCCTGACTCGCGTGTTTTTTCCAGCGCTACAGACCACCAATTAGGGGAAATCTTCGATGATCCGTAAGCACTTCGCCGGTTTTGCCGCCAGCGCCCTGGCCCTGGCAGTTACCGCCCAGGCTTTCGCTGGCACCGTCACCACCGATGGCGCCGATATCGTAGTCAAGACCAAGGGCGGCCTTGAGGTCGCCACCACAGACAAAGAGTTCAGCTTCAAGCTCGGTGGTCGCCTGCAAGCCGACTACAGCCGCTTCGACGGTGTCTACACCAAGAACGGCGACAGCGCCGACGCCGCTTACTTCCGTCGCGCCTTCCTCGAACTGTCCGGCGTGCTGTACACCGACTGGGCCTACACCATCAACTACGACTTCTCCCACAACACCGGCGACTCCGATAACGGCTACTTCGACGAAGCCTCGCTGGCTTACAACGGCTTCAAGCCGGTGTCGATCAAGGTCGGTCGTTTCGACCCGGACTTTGGCCTGGAAAAAGCCACCAGCTCCAAGTGGGTCACCGCGCCGGAACGTAACATCGCCTACGACATGGTCGACTGGGCCAACACCCACCAGAACGGTATGGGCCTGCAGGCTTCCAGCACCTTCGCCGACTCCTTCTATGCCTCGGCCGGCGTGTTCAGCAAGGACACCGACGACACCGACGGCGACAGCGTCAAGCAGGTCAACGGTCGCTTCGTCTTCGCTCCTATGCACGATGCCGGCAACGTCCTGCACTTCGGTGTGAACGTGGCTTCGCGTGATGTCTCTGACACCGCGTTCGACTCCCGCTATCGCACCCGCATGGGCATGCGTGGCGTCGAGACCCTGGGCGGCAACGATGCCGGCACCAACGGCAACCGTCCGGTGCTGGGCGGCAGCTCCACTTCGCCGGCCGGCTCCTTCGACCGCGATACCGCGCTGGGTCTGGAAGCCGCGTTCGCCATGGGCCCGGCCTCGATCCAGGGTGAATACATCACCCGCAAGACCAAGGCTGATTCCAACGCCTACGAAGACATCAAGGGCCACGGCTTCTACGTGCAGGGCGCTTACACCCTGACCGGCGAATCCCGTGGCTACAAGGTGGGCAAGTTCGACGCCATCAAGCCGGCCAACAAGGCCTTCGGCGCCTGGGAACTGTTCTATCGCTACGACAGCATGACCGTCGAAGACGACAACATCACCACCGCCAGCCTGACCCGCGACGTCGGCGATGCCGAAGTCAAGGTGCACAACCTGGGTGTGAACTGGTACGCCAACGAAGCGGTGAAAATCTCCGCCACCTACGTCAAGGCCAAGACCGACAAGGTCACCAACGCCACGGCCGCCAGCGGTGGTACTCCAGCCGCGCGTACCGGTGACGACGACGGCGACGGCTTCATCGTTCGCGCGCAGTACGTGTTCTAAGGTTCATTTACCGCTGTAAAGAGCTCTTTCTCATCCGTTAAAGCTCCTTTCGTTTCAGCCCCGCTTCGGCGGGGCTTTTTTTTGCCCGTCTCCCGACTAACGCCAGACCGGCAGCAGGTCGAAGCTGAACAGCAGGTGGGCCAGGGCGTTGGCCAGGCCGAACAGCAGCACCAGGACGATCATCGGCGTGCCGCCCCAGACCCGGTACAGCGGGCTGGCGAAGCGTTTGCGCGAGGCGTGGGCGAGCAGGGCCGGGGTGATCACCGCCCAGACGGTCGCCGCCAGGCCGGCAAAACCGATGGCGAGGATGAAGCCTTCCGGCCAGATCAGCGCGCAGCCGATCGGTGGGGCGAAGGTGGCCAGCGCGCTTTTCAGACGGCCTTGGGGGCTGTCGTCGAAGCCCAGGGAGTCGGCGATGTAGTCGAACAATCCGAGGGTGACGCCGAGGAACGAACAGGCCACGGCAAAGTTGGAGAACAGGGTCAGCAGCAGGTCGACCCGGGCGCTGTCGAGCATGCTGCCCAGGGCGCTGATCAGCACATCGATGGTGCCGCCCTGGCGGGCGATGTCCTTGAACTGCTCGCGGGGCAGGGTGCCCATGGTGCAGAGCATCCACACTGTGTACAGCACCAGGGCGATCAGGGTGCCGATCAGCAGGCAGTTGCGGATGCGTTGCGGGTCCTTGCCGTAGTGCTTCATCAGGCTCGGCACGTTGCCGTGAAAGCCGAAGGAGGTCAGGCAGAACGGCAGGGTCATGAACAGATAGGGCAGGTAGTCCGGCTGTGGGTTGCCGCGATCGAGCAAAACCTGTGGCTGCACATGGCCGAGCAGGCCGCCGAAGGTCAGGAAGAAGGCGAGGATCTTGGCGCCGAACACCAGGGTGGTGATGCGGCTGACCGCCGCGGTGCTGAGCCAGACCACCAGGGCCACCGCCAGGGCGAACAGCAGGCCGCCGTTGCGCGAGGAAATCTCCAGGCCCAGGGTGTGGGCGGTGTGACGGATCACCGAGCCGCTGGCCGAGATATAGGCATAGGTCAGGATGTACAGGACGAACACCAGGGTGGCGCCGTTGAACAGGCTCCAGCGCCGGCCGATCAGGTCGCGAGTGATGGTCGAGAAACTCGCCCCCGGCCGGTAGTTGAGGTTGGCTTCGAGGATCATCAGCCCCGAGTGCAGGGTGCAGAACCACGACAGTGCCAGCACCGCGAGGGAACCTTGGAACCATAGGCCCGACATCATCACCGGCAGCGAGAACATGCCCGCTCCGACAATGGTGCCGCCGATGATCATGGCGCCGCCGATGACCGAAGGCCGGCGTTCGGCGACCGTGCAGTGGGAGGTTGAAGGGGATGAAGCGATGGACGTACCGCGCATGGCAAGGCCTGCAATGAAATTGTTATTGGAGGTAGCGAGGGGGCGCCTCGGGTGTGCGGAAAACCGGCAGGCCGGCTCCCGCGCACCCGGGCGGCGATTCAGCGCAGAGCCAGCAGGCGGCTCAGTTGCTGCGCCATCTGTAGCAACTGGTGGTCCTGCCCGGGCAACGCGTCGAACGACAGCCCGACCGGCAGGCTGTCCGGCTCGGCCACCGGCACGCTGACACTCGGCGCCGCCAGGTTGCTGGCCGGGTCGGTGTTGCGCACGAAACGCTCGAAATGCTCCTGGGCGCCGCTGTCGCTCAGCAGCGGTGCGGTGCAGCTGACGGTCGGGTAGGCGATCAGGTCCAGCCGGTGCTGCTGGAACAGCCCGGCGTATTCACGATCCAGGCGGATCTTGCTCATCAAGGCCTGCACGTAGTCCTCGTAGGAAATGGCCGGGCTCTCCAACTGCGCCATCAGGGTCTTCTTGATCTGCGGGTCGCGGATCTGCGCCAGGATCTCGAGGAACCGCTCGCCACAGCCGGCCTTCAGCAGGAAGCGCGGGAAGTCGATGAAGAACTCGAAGATCGGCAGCGGGAACTGGATGCTTTCGTTGATCTCGCCGATCAGGCGGTCGTCCACCGGCACCATTTCCACGCCCTGATCGGCCAGGCTATCGATCGCCGCGCGGCAATCGCTGTGCACCTTGGTCTCCAGCTCGGACCAGAAGAACCGCTGGGGAATGCCGATGCGCAGGCGTTTGGGCTCGGCCGGCGCGGCGCAGGACGCACCGGTCAGATGCCGATGCACGAACAGCGCGTCTTCCAGGCTGCGGGTCAGCAGGCCCGGTGAGTCCTTGGTCTGGGACACCGGGACGATGCCGTCGCCAGGGTAGACCCCGGTGCTCGGCCGGAAGCCCACCACGCCGCAGAAGGCCGCGGGAATCCGTACCGAGCCGCCGGTGTCGGTGCCCACCGCGCACGGCACCAGGCCGGCGGCCACGGCCGCGGCACAACCGCCGCTGCTGCCACCGGCGCTGTGTTGCAGGTGGCGTGGGTTGACCACTGCGCCGTAGCTCAGGTTGGCCGAGGTCACGCCGAACGACAGCTCGTGCATGTTGTTCTTGCCGGCGACCCGCGCGCCCAGCGCCCTGAAGCGCTGGACGATGCCGGCGTCCGCAGCCGGCTGGTAGTCGGCCAGGCCGGGGGTGCCGGCGGTGGTCGCCAGGCCACTGACATTGATGTTGTCCTTGAACGAAACCGGGATGCCGTAGAGCGGCGCCTGGCGCTGCTCTGGCGTGCCGGTGTCGCCGCTGAACGCCTGCGCGGCGAAGCTGATGAAGCTGTTCAGGTGCCCGGCGTCGGCGTATTGCTCGAGCAGCGCGCGGTGCCAGGAATCCAGGCAGAGGCTGCCCTGGCGAAACCCGTCAACGAGCGCTTCGATCGAAAGCTGGCTGTACATGAAAAAGTCTCAACGAAAGTCGGTAGGGGCCTGGGCTCAGCAATAGCGGAAGTGCGATTGCAGATCGAACAGCGGGTTGCCTTCGAGCAGTTCGCCGCCGAGGCTGGCGATCACCGCGCAGGCACCGTTCAGGGCGGTCTGTACCGCGCCTTCGGCCCAGCCGCCGGTAAACGAGCTGCCGCAGCCGGCCAGGTACAGGCCGGTGTCCTGCTGCGGATCGAGGGCGGTCTTGAACTGATAGAACAGGCGCTGGGAGTACAGGTCGTCGCCGGGGAAGTTCAGCTTGAAGGCGCCCAGGGCCTGCTTGTCGGTGAGCCAGTCGTATTCCAGTACGTAACGCTGGTAGTCGCCGTCCAGCGGCACCAGGTGGCTAGCGAACTGCGGCGCGCTCATCGCCAGTTCGTCCACCAGGCGCTTGCAGCGCTGGACCTTGTCGGTCATCGAAACCATTTTGTGCGAGTCGTCTTCCCAGGTGTAACTGATCAGCACCACGCCCCAGGAGTCCGGGTCCTGCGGGGCGTAGTCCAGGCAGTAGACGCCCTTGACCAGGGTGTCGGTCTGGATGTTCTGCGCCAGGCCATGTTTGAGCCAGAACTTGTCGCGGGTCAGGATGAACAGCTTGGACGAGCCGACCATATGGGTTTCGTTGATCGCCCGGGCCACGTCGCGATTGACGAACTGTTCGGCCTGGGTGAGGCGCATGTTGACTTGCAGGGCGCGGGTGGTGGCGGTGGTGATCACCCGGTCGCAGCCATAGGTTTCACCGTTGCAGCCTTGCAGCAGGATCTGCCCGTCGGCGCCCTTGCTGATGGATTCGATGCGCGTGCGGCAGATCCGGTCGCGCAGGGCGATGCCATGGAATTCCTCGTCGGCGATTCGCTCCCAGAGGGTGGAAATGCCGTTGGGCACCAGCCGCTGGTTGACCTCGAAGGCGTTGATCACCAGGCGCAGGATCTCGGTGAACGAGGCCCGGTACACCGACTGGAACCCACCCGAGCCGATGCCCAGGGAACCGAACAGGTGGAAGTCTTCCGGCTTGCGCCAGCGCTTGCCGCCCGGCGGGTTTTTCGAGGTGAAGATCTGCACCATGGCCGAGTAGAAAGAGTGGTCGCCAAAGCAGTCCAGGTAGCGTTGCCACTCCGGCTGCACCTCGGCGTATTGCTGTTTTTCCAGCAGGTCGGTGAGCAGCAGCGGCGGCGCCAGGAAGGTGCCGTCGTCCAGGCGCACGCCTTCCTTGAGAAAGGCGTTCCAGCCCTGGTGCACGGTGTTGAAGATCGGCGGTGGATTTTCCCCGGCCGGCCAGTGGTGGGTTTCGCCGCGGTAGTGGATTTCGGTGTCGACCACGCCGGGGTCGGGAAAGGCCTCGGTGGTGCCGATGCCGAAGCGGTCCAGGTAATGGAACAGGCCGACTTCGCTCGGCGGGAAGCGCATGGCGCCCATCTCGGCGATGAACTGCGGTTGTGTTTCGTCGAAGCACTGGGTCAGGAAGCGCCCGCCAAGGTGGTCTTTCGAGGCTTCGAACAGGGTGATGCGGGTGGCGCCGGCGCGCAGCAGTTCATAGGCCGCGATCAGGCCGCTGAGGCCGGCGCCGACGATACCGACGTGCTTATCGGCGATCGCCGGCGGCAGGTGACCGATGGCCTGGGTGGCACGGCGCAGGAATTGCCCATAGTCGTACAACAGGTCGATGTTGGGGAACGAGCGGGTGCCTTGGGTTTCTTCGAAACCGGAGTGGGAGGAGTTCACAGGTAAGGGTCTCGGAAATCAGATGATGAGCTGCAGGCTTTCAAACGCGCGGGAAGGGTTGAGCAGGAGGACTTTCTTGCGCTGGATTTTCCACTGGCCGGCGAGGCACAGCAGTTGGTGTTCCACGGTCACCGGGTAATGCCATTCGCTGTCGCCCCGGGCTTCGCAATACAGCATGGGGGTCCGGCAATGGGCACTCAGGCCATCCGCATCGAGGCTGATCGTTGGCCTTTGGGCAATGTGCAGGCCGCGGCTCTTGGGCTGCTGCGAGAAGTTGCGGGCACTGGCCAGGCGGTTGATGCGCAGGGTGGTGAGGAAGCGGTCCTCATACAGCAGCGAGGATTCGCGCAACGGGCAGGGTTGGTCGTGGCGCAGGGGAATCCAGTAGTGGAAGTCGTCGCACAGCAGTTGTTGCCAGGCGTCGAAATCCTGTTGGTCGAGAAGCGCGATCTCTTGGTAGATCAGCTGTTCGAGGGGCGAGTTATCCATGGGCGGTCGATCCGTCTGGGGCCTGCATCAGTTGCTGCCAGGTGTTGTAGAAGTTGCGCATGGCCCGTTCGCTGGTGCCGGACACCACCTGGGTCTGCTCAAAGGCTTCGCCCGGTTCGAACAGGCGGGCGACATTCACCCAGTCGTTGGCCTGGCTGCGCAGCCCGTCCATGGCCCGCTCGTACATCTCCACGTCGTCGTGGGCGACCATCGAGCACGGCGAGTTGATCAGGTTGTTGTACTGCACGGTTCTTTCCAGCAGCTGCACCGGCGCGCCCACCAGCTCGAAGATCCACGACTCGACCACGGTTTCGCTGGCCGAGATCGGGCGGATCACCCGCAGGGTCTGGATCGGTCCCTTGACCATCAGGTTGGGGAAATACACGGTGTTGTGCCGGGTGTCGTCGAGGATCGCCGCGGCCTGGGTTTCGCCGTAGCTCTCGACCATCAGCTCCCAGTAACCGGGGATACTGGAGTAGGCCTTGTGGATCGAGTTGCTGACGCCGGTGTGGCCATGGCCGTTGGGCCAGGTGCGGATGCCCATGGCGCTGAAGAACTCGTAGGACGCCATGAACGGCGAGAACAATTCCACGGCCATCGGCGGCTGGCCGTCGTGCCCGGTTTCCTTCCACAGGCGAATGGCTTCGCCGGCCGAGGATTCGTGGGCGACCATTGGGTGGCAGGTGTCGGTCTGGTTGTCGACCACCATCTTCCAGTTGCAGCGATGGCGGTGCAGCAAGGGCTGGCCGATGGCGCGCAACTGCCCCTGGGGCGAGCGCATGACCATGTTGTCCAGGGTCGACAGCGAGTCACCGAAGAACTCACTGAAGCCAACACCTTGCTCCTTGAGGCGCACGAACACGAAGCCCCGGTAGTTCTCCACCGCGGCCACCGGCTGCATGCCCTTGTGGGCGGCGCAGCTGCTGAGGTCGCAGTCGTCGTATTCCTTTTTTACCGGGATGCTCAGCAGCTGGCCGTCGGTCTTGAAGGTCCAGGCGTGGTACGGGCAGCGGATGAACCGGCCGACATTGCCTTGCGGCTCGGCCAGCACTTTCACGCCCTTGTGCGGGCAGCGGTTGTGCAGCACGACGATCTCGCCGTTTTTCTGCCGGACCATGGCCAGCGGTTGTCCGGCGATCTCGCCGGTGAAGAAGTCGCCGGTTTCCGGGATCAGGCTTTCATGGCCCAGGTAGCACCAGCTGGCGGCGAATACCTGTTGTTGTTCTCGCTCGAAGAGCGACGGATCAAGGAACAGCGTGCGATGCACTTCCTTGCCGTTGAAGTAGTTGTCCAACGAGGTTCTCTCTTTAGATGACCAGTTTCAGGCTTGGGCTTTTGGCCCGGGATACGCAGGGGTAGATCTTGTTGCTGCAGGCGGCCTGCTGCGGACTCATGATGAAGTCGCGGTGATCGACTTCACCTTCCAGCACGTCCAGCTCGCACACTCCGCATTCGCCGCGACGGCAGTCGTAGAGCGGCTCCAGGCCGGCCTCTTCGAGGGCGTCGAGCAGGGACTGGCCGGGCTGCACCCGCAGGTCGACGCCGGAGTCCGCGGCGTGCACGGCGAAGCCGGGGTCATCCTCGGCCAGGCAGGTGTTGAAGACTTCGAAGTGGATGCGCTCGCGGGGAAACCCCAGGCTCTGGGCATGGCTGAACACGTCGTTGAGCATGGCTTGCGGGCCGCACACATACAGGCGGTCCTGGGGTTGCAACTGGCCCAGCACCGCGGCCACCGACGGGCGCCCTTCGGCCGAGTCGGAGCAGTGCAGGCTCAGGCTATCCTGCAGCAGCTCGCGCATCTGCGCGGCATAGGCGGCGTCGCCCGCGCTCTTGGCGAAATAGTGCAGCCGCGCCGGGCGCTGCCGGGCTCGCAGATGGCTGAGGATGCCGGTCAACGGGGTGATGCCGATGCCGCCGGCGAGGGCGATGTCGGCTCCGTCGCTGTCGTCCAGTTGGTAGTCGAAGGCATTGAACGGGCCATCGAGCCGCACCGGGTCGCCGGCCTTCAACTGGTGGATATAAGCACTGCTGAGCGAGTCGGGGTTCAGGCGGATGGCGAACACCAGGCTGCCCGGGGGCAGCTCATGTTCGGCCAGCTCGACCCGGGAGTAGTGACGCCATTGCTCGAGCGTGGGAATCCACCATTTGAAGTGGGCCCCGGCGGTAGTCTCGCAGGAGGCCGGCACAAGAGGCGCCAGAGTGATTTCCTTGATGCTTGGCGAGAGCATCAGGCACTGGGTGATCTGGTAATTCATGGGGTGACTCGCTGTCAGCTTAACGGTGTTTCATGCAGGTACAGCCACTGGGCCGAGTGCTCATGGATGCGGATCACCACCACCGAGAGGCGCGAGGTTTCCTTCTGGTCCAGGCGATGGGTTTCCTTGTAGCGGATCGCCGCGCTGTGGCCTTCGTGCCACACGGTGTGCAGGTCGCTGACGAGGATTTCCAGGCCGGGGCGGGCACCGACGGCGCCGCGGAACATCTGTTCGACCTGCTCGCGGCTGACGATGGCGCCCGCGGTGGTGACCATGCTGAAGTGCTCGGCGAAGGCCGGCAGCAGGCGGTCGATGGCGGCGGCGCCGTTGCCGTCCTGGTCGGTGAAGAGCGCGTGGATCAGGTCGTGGACCGCATGGATGCTGTGTTTGGCCTGTTCAACGATTGTGTTGTGCATGACATTCCTTTTGCGTGGTCAGGTTGCTCATCTGCAACAGGGGTAACAGACCCATCACCGCCGCGATGACGAAGGTCAGGTGATAGGCCGGGGTAGACGCCAGGCGGGCGAGCAGCAGGTTGTAGATCATCAGGAACAGCGCGGCGCCGATGCTGAAGGACATCTGCCGGTTGATGTTCCAGATCACGCTGCCCTTGTGGGTATCGGCACCTTCGAAATCCATCAGCGAAGTGGTTTGCGCGGTATTGGCGCCGATGCCGCCGCCGATGCCCATCAGGCAGTAGGCGATGACGATGATCGGCAGGTCGGCGGCGCTGTCGACCAGGTACAGGGTGGCGATGCCGGCGCTGTGCAGGAGCATGCCGAGGGTGAACAGGCGCCGGGCGCCGAAGCGGTTGTAGACCCGGCCGCAGACCAGCATGGCGATGAAGGCGCCGCTGGCGTAGAGGATCATGAACATGCCGGTCAGCTGGGCGCTGAAGTGCAGGCTGTTCTGCAGGAAGAAGATGCTCAGCAGGTTGACCCCGGTGAACACCCCGGGAATCGCGTAATAGATGAAGATCGAGGTGCTGAGCTTCTTGCTCTTGAGCAGGCTCAACTCGACGATGGCGTTGTCGCAGCGGCGGTAGTGCAGGACATACAGCACCACGCAGGTGACCCCCAGCATCAGGCAGCTCAGGGCGGCCAGCGGTGGGTAGTCGCCGCCGTACAGCGACATGCCCATCAGCAGGCTGCCCAGGGCCGCGCTGACCAGCAGCAGGCCCTTGATGTCCGGGCGCGCCAGGCTGGCGGGCCGGGCTTCCTTGATCCACAGCCAGGACAGGCCGGCGGCGATCAGCGAGAACGGAATGTTGCTGTGGAACACCCAGCGCCAGGAGCTGCTGTCGACGATCACGCCGCCGATGGTCGGCGAAATGGCCGGGGCGATCAGGGCGACGGCCATCACCAGGGTGGAGATCTTGGCCCGCTGCGGGCCCTGGAACAGGTTGAAGGTCAGGGCCTGGCCCACCGGGATCAGCAGGCCGCCGCCGATGCCCTGGACGAAACGCCAGATCACCAGTTCATGGAAGCTGCCGGCCATCCCGCACATCCACACGGCGGTGCTGAACACCAGCATCGAGGCGGTGAGGGTTTCGCGGCTGCCGAAACGTCCGGCCAGCCAGGTGCTCACCGGAATGATCAGGGTCAGGCCGAGAATATAGGCATTGGCCACCCAGGCCACGGATGAAGTCGAGACGTGCATCTCATGGGCAATACTCGGTAAAGCCACTGCCGACATGAATATGTTTATACAGTCGATAAAGAACCCGATGAGGAATATAAGAGCCACTTTGTAGCGATAAGTCATATGATCTCCCTTTTGCGGCGGGATCATAGGAGCGATAGACCGAGGGTGTCGATACGCCTATACTTGAAACATTGTTTGGTGGAATTTGACAATGATTTACAACACGGTGAGCTATAACATGCACACGCATCTAAATCGCGTCCAGACATTCCTGGCGGTTGTCGATTTCGGTTCCTATACCAAGGCAGCCAACTACCTGTGCATCAGCAAAGCCATGGCCAGCCTGCATGTCAAGGCGCTCGAGGAAGTTTTGTCGGCGACCCTGTTGATCCGCAATACCCGCAATATATCCCTGACGGAAATAGGCCAGGACTTTTATAACGAGTTCAAGGGCATTGTCGCGGATATCGACAATGCCTTCGAGAATGTCCTGCATGGGCATAATCGTATTTCTGGTAAGTTGCGTTTCAGTTCAACTAGTGAGTATGGCGAGCGGTATATACTGCCGATCATTTCCAAGTTCACCGAGCGTTATCCGGAGATCCGTCTTTGTTATAACTTCAACTCTTCGTTGAATGATCTGGTGGCGGAAAAACTCGACCTGGTGATCCGCCTGGGCAACCTCGCCGACTCGGCTTTCAAGAGCCGCAAGCTGGCCGATTACGACATCGTCCTGGTGGCCAGCCCGGACTTTCTGGCGCGCCATCCGGTGGTCGAGCCCCTGGACCTGAACAGCGTGCCGTGGATCGCCAACAGCAACCTGCAAGGGCCGACCAACTGGACCCTGAGCCACCCGCAACGGGGCCAGGTCGAAGTCAGCGGACCCAATCATTTCGAATCCAATTCCTCCACCGCCATTCGCGCCATGACCCTGTCGTCCCTGGGGGTGTCGGTACTGCCCGGCTGGGTGGTCGAGGACGATCTGGCCAGCGGCCGGCTGGTGCGCCTGCTGCCCGACTACGCCTTGCCTTCGCAGTCGGTGAACGTGGTGTTTCCCAACAGTTCGCACCTGCCGCACAAGTCGCGGGCGTTCATCGATTTCCTGTTGCTGCACCTGGGGCAGTGATCGGCGATACTCGGCGCGTTCGTGGACCACACTCGCGGGGAACCCAATGCCGTTGCAATCCTTGACCAGCCTGGCCGCCGTCGATCCGCAGCAATGGGACGGTTTGCTCAGTGACGGCCAGCCGTTTCTGCGCCACGCCTTTCTCAGCGCACTGGAAGACAGCGGCAGCCTCGGCCCGAACTCTGGCTGGCAGGCCGAGCACCTGCTGCACGTGCAAGACGGACGCCTGATCGCGGCGCTGCCCAGCTACCGCAAGTGGCATTCCTACGGCGAGTACGTGTTCGATCATGGCTGGGCCGACGCCTGCGCCCGGGCCGGCATCGAGTATTACCCCAAGCTGCTGAGCGCCGTGCCCTTCAGCCCGGTCAGCGGCGCGCGGCTGCTGGCGGCAAGCCTGGAAGACGGCCTTGAACTGCTGCAAAGCCTGCCCGGTTACCTGGAGATCGAAGGGCTTTCCAGCGCCCATATCAACTTCACCGACGCCTTTACCGATGCCGCCATGGCTGGGCAAGCCGGTTGGTTGCAGCGCCTGGGTTGCCAGTTCCATTGGCAGAACCGCGGCTATCGGGACTTCCAGGACTTTCTCGATACCCTCAGTTCGCGCAAGCGCAAACAGATGCGCAAGGAGCGCGAACAGGTGGCGGGGCAGGGCATCGAATTCGAGTGGCTCGAAGGCCGCCAGCTTAGCGAAGCGCAGTGGGATTTTGTCTACGCCTGTTACGCCAATACCTATGCGGTGCGGCGCCAGTCGCCCTACCTGACCCGGGCCTTTTTCAGCCTGCTGGCCGAGCGCATGCCCGAGGCCATTCGCGTGGTGCTGGCCAAGCAGAACGCCAGGCCGGTAGCCATGGCCTTCAGCCTGATCGGTGGCGACAGTTTCTACGGGCGTTACTGGGGCTGCCTGGCGGAATTCGATCGCCTGCATTTCGAAACCTGTTTCTACCAGGGCATGGATTACGCCATCGCCCAGGGGGTGCAGCGTTTCGACGCTGGGGCCCAGGGCGAGCACAAGTTGATTCGGGGGTTCGAGCCGGTGATTACCCGGTCCTGGCACTACCTGCGACACCCCGGCTTGAAAGCGGCGGTGAAGGATTTTCTCCAGCAGGAGCGGGTGGGCGTGCTGGCTTACGCCGAAGAGGCGAGGGCCGCGCTGCCGTATCGGCAGGCGTGACCCTCGAGGTTGCTGTCAGCTGTCTTCCTTGCCCAGCCAGCGATAGATGCCACCGCCGACCACCGCGCCGAGAATCGGCGCCAGCCAGAACAGCCACAGTTGCTGGATCGCCCAGCCGCCGACGATCAAGGCCGGCCCGGTGCTGCGCGCCGGGTTGACCGAGGTGTTGGTCACCGGAATCGAGATCAGGTGGATCAGGGTCAGCGCCAGGCCGATGGCGATCGGCGCGAAGCCCACCGGTGCACGTTTATCGGTGGCGCCGAGGATGATCACCACGAACATCCCGGTCATCACCAGCTCGCTGACAAAGCCCGCCGCCAGTGAGTAGCCCCCTGGCGAATGTTCGCCATAGCCGTTGGAGGCCAGCCCGCTGGCCAGCTCGAAGCCGGGCTTGCCGCTGGCGATGAAGTACAGCAGCGCAGCGGCGATCACCCCGCCTATCACTTGCGCGATCACATAGGCGGGCAGTTCCTTGAGCGGAAAACGCCCGCCGACCACCAGGCCGACGGACACCGCGGGGTTGAGATGGCAGCCGGAGATATGGCCGATGGCGAAGGCCATCGTCAGCACGGTAAGACCGAAGGCCAGCGCCACGCCGAGCAGGCCGATGCCGACCTCCGGAAACGCGGCCGCCAGTACGGCGCTACCGCAACCACCCAATACCAGCCAGAAGGTGCCTAACAACTCAGTGACTGAACGTTTGAACAGCGACATAGAAGTTATTCCTTATCGATCCGATAAAGCCGTTATGCAGCCGTGCAGCCTGGCTACAGGCCCTGCTCCAGAACCTAGGCTCAGTACAGCAGGCTTTTTTTACAAATCCAGTGCGAAAAAAACGCCAGGGCCCTGTTCACGGGGCTCTGGCGTTTTCTGTAGCCGCTGGCGCAGCCTGCGATGGGCGGGTAGCGATTGAAGTAGCCGCCCCCTTGTAGCCGCTGCCGAAGGCTGCGATCGGCCCCGAAGGGGACGTGTCCCTGAGGGCGTCGAGGGTTCTGCGAACCCTATCGCAGCCTCGCAGGCTCGGCAGCGGCTACAGGGCTACAGGGCTACAGGTCAATCGATACCGACGAACCCCCCGGTCTGGTGCTGCCAGAGGCGCGCATACAAACCGCCGTGGGCCAGCAGCTCGGCATGGCTGCCGGTCTCGGCGATGCGGCCTTTTTCCAGGACCACCAGGCGGTCCATGCGGGCGATGGTCGAGAGGCGGTGGGCGATGGCGATCACGGTCTTGCCTTGCATCAGGGTCTCCAGGCTTTCCTGGATCGCCGCCTCGACTTCCGAGTCCAGGGCCGAGGTGGCCTCGTCCATGATCAGGATCGGCGCGTCCTTGAGCAGCACCCGGGCAATGGCGATGCGCTGGCGCTGGCCGCCGGAGAGTTTCACCCCGCGTTCACCGACATGGGCATCGAAGCCGGTGCGGCCCTGGGCGTCGGAAAGCAACGGGATGAACTCGTCGGCGCGGGCTTTGCGCACCGCTTCCCAGAGTTCCTCGTCGGTGGCGTCGGGCTTTCCGTACAGCAGGTTGTCGCGGATCGAGCGGTGCAGCAGCGAGGTGTCCTGGGTGATCATGCCGATCCGCTCGCGCAGGCTTTCCTGGGTCACGTCGGCGATGTTCTGGTTGTCGATCAGGATGCGTCCGCTCTCCAGGTCGTAGAGCCGCAGCAACAGGTTGACCAGGGTCGACTTGCCGGCGCCGGACGGGCCGATCAGGCCGATCTTTTCCCCGGGCTTGATGGTCAGGTTGAGGTCGCTGATGACCCCGGTCTTTTTCCCGTAGTGGAAATCCACATGCTCGAAACGCACTTCGCCGCTGGCCACCGCAAGGCGCGGCGCCTGCTCGCGGTCGCTGACGCTGATGGGCTGGGCGATGGTCTGCAGGCCGTCCTGGACCATGCCGATGTTCTCGAAGATGCCGTTGACCACCCACATGATCCAGCCGGACATGTTGACGATGCGGATCACCAGGCCGGTGGCCAGGGCGATGGCGCCGACCGAGATCAGCGACTGGGTCCACAGCCACAGGGCCAGGCCCGTGGTGGAGACGATCAGCAGGCCGTTCATGGCGGTGATCACCACGTCCATGCTGGTGATGACGCGCCCGGCCAACTGGCTTTTCTCGGTCTGTTCGCCGATGGCTTCGCGCGCGTAGTTCTGCTCGAAGTGGGTGTGGGCGAACAGTTTGAGGGTGGTGATGTTGGTGTAGCCGTCGACGATCCTGCCGACCAGCTTGGAGTTGGCGTCCGAGGAAATCACCGAGCGTTCCTTGACCCGCGGCACGAAGTACCAGAGCGCGCCGATGTAGCTGGCGATCCAGATCAGCAGCGGGATCATCAGGTGCCAGTCGGCCTCGGCGAACAGCACCAGGGCGCTGACCGCATAGATCAGCACGTGCCACAGCGCGTCCACCGCCTGCACCGCCGAATCGCGCAGCGAGTTGCCGGTCTGCATGATGCGCTGGGCGATGCGCCCGGCGAAATCGTTCTGGAAGAAGTTCAGGCTCTGCTTGAGCACATAGCTGTGGTTCTGCCAGCGAATCAGGCTGGTCATGCCCGGGCTGATGGTCTGGTGCACCAGCAGGTCGTGCAGGGCGACGAACAGCGGGCGGAAGATCAGCGCGACCATGGCCATCCAGGCCAGCTCGAGGCCGTGGGTCTTGAAGATCTCGACATTCGGCGTGCCCTGGGCCAGGTCGATGATCGTGCTCAGGTAGCTGAACAGCGACACCTCGATCAGCGCGACGAACAGGCCGACTACCAACAGGGCGACGAAGCTCGGCCAGACCTGCTTGATGTAGTAGAGGTAGAAGGGCAGTACGCGGTTGGGGGGAGCGGCAGTGGGAGCGTCGCGGAAAATATCGATCAGCTGTTCAAAACGACGATAGAGCATGGGATCTGACGCCCGCGTGGCGGGCTCTCCTTATCAGTAAGCAGGCGCAGCGCTGTGTCAGCGCCGCGCCGGGACTCCCGGTGACACATTAGTCGATGCGCTTGGCCGACTTGATCAGCACGGGGTCGATCGGCACGTTCTGCATGCCTTGTTTGGTGGTGGTCTGCGAGTTGACGATCTGGTCGACCACGTCCATGCCACTCACCACTTTGGCGAACACCGCGTAACCGGCATCGCGACCCGGATCGAGGAAGGCGTTGTCGGCGACGTTGATGAAGAACTGGCTGGTGGCCGAGTTCGGGTTCGAGGTGCGGGCCATGGACAGGGTGCCGCGTACGTTATGCAGGCCGTTGCTGGCTTCGTTCTTGATCGGGTCGCGGGTTTCCTTCTGCACCATCTGCGGAGTGAAGCCGCCGCCCTGGACCATGAAGCCCGGGATCACCCGGTGAAAGATGGTGTTGGTGTAGAAACCACTGTCGACGTAGTCGAGGAAGTTCTTGCTGGAGATCGGGGCCTTGACCGGGTCCAGTTCGACTTCGATCTTGCCGAAGCTGGTGTCCAGCAGGACGTGAGGCGCCTTGGCCGGTTGGGCGGCCATCAGGTTGGCAGCAAACAGAACGGAGCCGGCGACGAGGGCGATTTTTTTCAGCATGGGTCAGTGATCCTGGGTGGTGGTGTCGACTGCGGTTAAAAACTCGAGCAGGGTTTGGTTGAAGCGTTGCGGCTGGTCCAGCGGCGTGGCGTGACGCGAATCGGCGATCACCACCAGGCGCCCGTCGGGCAGCAGTTTCACATAACTTTCTTTCAGTGCGACCGGGGTGTAGTCACGGTCGGCGCTGATGACCAGGGTTGGACAGGCGACTTGCGAAAGTCGTTCCTGGACCCCCCAGCCAACGATGGCATCGAAGCTTGCGAGATAAGCACGTTTGTCGTTTTTTGCCCAGCGCTCGGCCATCTTTTGCCGCAGCTCGGCCTGCGCAGGTAGGGGGAACAATTTGCCGGCCAGGGCAATGCCGATGGTTTCCAGGCTGAGCAGGCGCATCAGGCTCCAGCGCTTGAACCATTGCCAGGCGTCGTTGGCGCTGCGGATCTTGACCTCGGGCGCGCTGTTGACGATGCACAGGCTTTTCAGCAGCCCGGGCTGATCCACCGCGACCTGGAAGGCGATCATGCCGCCCATGGACAGGCCTACCAAGTGCACCCGCGACAGGTTCAGGTGCTCCAGCAGGGCGATGAGGTCGGCGCTGAACCCGGCGATGCTGTAGGGCTCGCGGGGTTTGTCGGAGCGGCCATGGCCGCGCACGTCGGGCAGGATCAGGCGGTAATGGGCGGACAGCTCGGCGATCTGCTTTTCCCAGTCACGGGTGCTGGAGCCGAGCCCGTGGACCAGCACCAGCGGTTCGCCATGGCCGTATTCCTCATAGTGCAGGGTGCATCCTTCGTGTTCGAAATAGGCCATGGCTGAATTCCTGTTCAGGCGCGTGGAGGGTTCAAGTACGGGGTCAGGCTTGTTCCGGGGCGGCGAACGGCGCGTCCAGCGGCGCGGTGTCGAAGGTGCGCAGCAGCTCGACGAGGATCTGCGTGGCCGGGCCCAGGGGTTTGTCCTTGTTCGAATACAGGTAGAAGGTCGGGTGCCGGCTGCCGCCCTGGTCCAACGGTAGCACCTTGAGCAGGCCCTCCCGGAGTTCGCGCTCGATTATATGCCGCGGCAGCCAGGCAAAGCCCAGGCCGCTGCCGACGAAGGTGGCGGCGGTGGCCAGGCTGCCGACGGTCCAGCGCTGTTCGGCGCCGAGCCAGCCGACATCCCGCGGCTGTTGGCGGCCGGAGTCGCGGATCACCACCTGCAGCTGGCTTTCCAGGTCCTGGAAATTCAGCTCGCGGTTCAGGCGGTGCAGGGCGTGTTCCGGGTGGGCCACGGCGACGAACTCCACCGAGCTCATTTCCGTGCCCAGGTAGCCGGAGATATTGAAGCCACTGATGGCCAGGTCGGCCACGCCTTCGAGCAGCACCTCTTCGACCCCGGACAACACTTCTTCGCGCAGGCGCACCCGGCAGCCACGGCTTTGCGGCATGAAGGCGGTCAGCGCGCGTACCAGGCGCGCGCTGGGGTAGGCGGCGTCCACCACCAGGCGCACTTCGGCTTCCCAGCCCTGTTCCATGTGGTGGGCCAGGTCTTCCAGCTGGCTGGCCTGTTTCACCAGTTGCCGCGAGCGCCGCAGCAACACGCCGCCGGCTTCGGTGAGCACGGCCTTGCGCCCATCGATACGCAGCAGCGGCACGCCCAGTTGGTCCTGCATGCGCGCCACGGTGTAACTGACAGAGGATTGCGAACGGTGCAGCGCTTCGGCCGCCTGGGCGAAGCCGCCGTGGTCGACCACGGCCTGCAGCGTTCGCCATTGATCGAGGGTAACGCGGGGCGCTTTCATGAGGAGCTCCTCTTGTCCTAAGCTGGCGCTCCTTATTGGAGACTGCCGAATGAGAAAATTCTGTTGTGTGTTGCTGGCCCTGCTGCCGCTCAGTGCGTTCGCCTATCCCATCGACGTGAAGAAACACCTCGAAGGCGTGAGCATCGACTACACCGCCTACGACACCGATGCCGACATCGGTTCGATCCAGGTGAACAACTACGGCACCATCGACGCCGCCTGCACGGTGGTCTTTCGCAACGGCCCCGAAGCCCCGCGTACGCGCAAGGTGGAAGTGGCGGCCGGCAAGTTCAAGAACGCCACGGCCAAGTTCAACCGCAGCATCATCAAGCTGCGCATCGACCTGACCTGTACCGCCAAATAAGCGCAAAGCGGAGCAGGGTGCGCGACCTGCTCCGCTTATAAACGAATTTATTGATTGGTTATAGCAGTTATTTGCGCTTTTTCATCGATATGACTCTGTTTAATCTGCGCTCCATCGACCTACAGCATTCCCGATGGAGGCTACATCCCATGTCCCGCGTTCTGATCATCGAAAGCAGTGCCCGTCAGCAGGATTCCGTTTCCCGTCAGCTGACCCAGACCTTCATCAAGCAATGGCAAGCGGCCCACCCAGGCGACCAGATCACCGTGCGTGACCTGGCGGTAACCCCGGTGCCGCACCTGGACAGCAACCTGCTGGGCGGCTGGATGAAACCCGCCGGGCAGCGCAACGAGATCGAAGAGGCCTCGCTGCAGCGCTCCAACGAATTGACCGACGAACTGCTGGCCGCCGACGTGCTGGTGATGGCCGCGCCGATGTACAACTTCGCCATCCCGAGCACCCTCAAAGCCTGGCTGGACCACGTGCTGCGTGCCGGTGTGACCTTCAAGTACACCGCAACCGGTCCCCAGGGCCTGCTCAACGGCAAGCGTGCCTACGTGCTGACCGCCCGTGGCGGCATCTACGCCGGCAGCACCGCGGACCACCAGGAACCTTACCTGCGCCAGGTCATGGGCTTCATCGGGATCCACGACGTCGAGTTCATTCACGCCGAAGGCATGAACCTGGGCGGCGACTTCCAGGAGAAGGGCCTGAACCAGGCCAACGCCAAACTGGCCCAGGTCGCCTGATCCGTTAATCGCCAGATAATCGCGCAGTGGTCTAGTAGGCCCTGCGCTCCCCTTCAAGTTTGTTTGCGCATCGAACCTCCCTTTGCACTTGTTGCTCCTGAGTGCTCCCGCCCGATTGAACGCTTTGCGAGATCGGGCTTTTTTTTGCCCGCGATTTCACCTCGTTCCCGGGGCGGGCTGGCCTACCCATTCGTAACGACTCGGCCCCTGTAGGAGCGAGCTTGCTCGCGATAGCCGCGACGCGGAACGTTTGGCCCACCGCGTTATCGTTCATCGCGAGCAAGCTCGCTCCTACAGGGGCGGGATATTGTCTGTCCGGTTTTATTATTCGGGGCAAAACCGCTATCGTCGCCTCCCTTCGAGACGAGGCGATCCATGGGCTATCTACTTTTTGTCACGCTGATCCAGGCGTTTTCCTTCAGCCTGATCGGCGAATACCTGGCCGGGCATGTCGACAGTTACTTCGCGGTGCTGGTCCGGGTGCTGCTGGCCGGGCTGGTGTTCATCCCGCTGACCCGCTGGCGCCAGGTGGAGCCGGCGTTCATGCGCGGCATGCTGCTGATCGGCGCCTTGCAGTTCGGCGTGACCTACGTCTGCCTATACCTGAGTTTCCGCGTGCTGACGGTGCCGGAGGTGCTGCTGTTCACCATCCTCACGCCGCTGCATGTGACCCTGATCGAGGACGCGCTCAACCGCCGCTTCAACCCCTGGGGCCTGCTGGCGGCGCTGGTGGCGGTGGCCGGGGCGGCGGTGATCCGCTACGACCGCATCAGCCCGGACTTCTTCATGGGCTTTTTGCTGCTGCAACTGGCCAACTTCACCTACGCCGCCGGGCAGGTGCTGTACAAGCATCTGGTGGCGCGCCATCCGAGCGACCTGCCGCATTACCGGCGTTTCGGCTACTTCTACCTGGGGGCGCTGGCGGTGGTATTGCCGGCCTTCCTGCTGTTCGGCAAGCAGGACTTCCTGCCCGAAGCGCCGTTGCAATGGGCGGTGCTGCTGTTTCTCGGGCTGGTGTCCACCGCGCTGGGGCTGTACTGGTGGAACAAGGGCGCCTGCCTGGTCACTGGCGCGACCCTGGCGGTGATGAACAACCTGCATGTGCCGGTGGGGCTGCTGATCAACCTGTTGATCTGGAACCAGCACGAAGAACTGGGGCGCCTGTTCCTCGGCGCACTGGTGATTCTGGCGGCGGTGTGGATCAGCCGTCGCGGCACGAAAACCGCCGCAGTTCTGTAGGAGCGGCCGGTCGACGCTCGATTGCCCGCGATAGCGACCTGACAGACACCGCGGGGTCAGGCCGCTGTGCGGATCGCGAGCAATCGAGCGTCGACCGGCCGCTCCTACAGATTGAGCAGATAGAGGGGGATCGCCCCGGGGACGGGGCGATCAGGCGGGAATTACAGTGCGCGTTTTTCCACTTCGGGGATATGGCTGGCGCCCAGCACCGCCGGCAGCAGGCCAGCGCGCAGGTCGTTGCCGCTCGGCTGTTGATACAGGCTCAAGCCGAATTCCGGCATCACCGCCAGCAGGTAATCGAAGATATCGCCCTGGATCCGCTCGTAGTCGGTCCACGCCGTGGTGCGGGTGAAGCAGTAGATTTCCAGCGGAATGCCCTGGGCGGTGGTCTGCATCTGGCGGACCATGCAGGTCATGTTCGGCTGGATGTCCGGATGACTCTTGAGGTACGCCAGGGCATAGGCGCGGAAGGTCCCCAGGTTGGTCATGCGGCGGCGGTTGGCCGACATGGCGGCGACATTGCCCTGGGCTTCGTTCCAGCTCTTGAGCTCGGCCTGCTTGCGACTGATGTAGTCGGTGAGCAGGTGGACCTTGCCCAGGCGCGTCTCTTCCTCATCGTTGATGAAACGCACGCCGCTGGCGTCGATGTACAGGCTGCGCTTGATCCGCCGGCCGCCGGACTGCTGCATGCCGCGCCAGTTCTTGAACGACTCGGACATCAGGCGCCAGGTGGGGATCGAGACGATGGTCTTGTCGAAGTTCTGCACCTTGACCGTGTGCAGGGTGATATCCACCACATCGCCGTCGGCGCCGACCTGGGGCATTTCGATCCAGTCGCCGACCCGCAGCATGTCGTTGCTGGTCAGCTGCACGCTGGCGACGAACGACAGCAGGGTGTCCTTGTAGACCAACAGGATCACCGCCGACATGGCGCCCAGGCCGGACAACAGCAGCAGCGGAGAGCGGTCGATCAAGGTGGCGACGATGATGATCGCGCCGAACACGAACAGCACCATCTTCGCCAGTTGCACATAACCCTTGATCGAACGGGTACGCGCATGTTCGGTGCGCGCGTAGATGTCCAGCAGGGCGTTGAGCAGGGCGCTGATGGCCAGTACCTGGAACAGGATGGTGAAGGCCAGAGCCAGGTTGCCGAGGAACACCAGGCTGGTCTTGCTCAGCTCCGGCACCAGGTGCAGGCCGAACTGGACCACCAGCGACGGGGTCATCTGCGCCAGGCGATGGAACACCTTGTTCTGGCGCAGGTCGTTGAGCCAGTGCAGGGACGGCTGGCGGCCGAGCAGCTTGACCGCGTGCAGGATCAGGTAGCGCGCCACTCGTCCGACGAGCAGCGCCACCACCAGCAGGATGACCAGGGCCAGGCTGGAATGCAGGAGCGGGTGCTCATCGAGCGCCCCCCAGAGGTCTTGAACGTTGAGCCAGAGCTGTTTGAAATCCATGGGGTCAGAAGCTTCCTCTATGAGACGAGACGGATCGATTAGAACATTTAAGCCGTCGAAAGTTACCGTTAAGGACAAATCGCTGACAAAAACCAATTGTTTACCGTGGTTTGCGTGAAAGAAACTCGGCCTTCGCGCCCGAAACCGTTACCCTATGCAGCTGTTTTTTTGCATATCTTCGAGGTAGCACCCGTGTTTTCCCAATTCGCCCTGCACGAACGCCTGCTCAAAGCCGTGGCCGAGCTTAAATTTGTCGAGCCAACGCCTGTGCAGGCAGCGGCCATTCCGCTCGCGCTCCAGGGGCGTGACCTGCGGGTGACGGCACAGACCGGCAGCGGCAAGACCGCCGCGTTCGTCCTGCCGATTCTCAATCGCCTGATCGGTCCGGCGAAGATCCGCGTCAGCATCAAGACCCTGATCCTGCTGCCGACCCGCGAACTGGCGCAGCAGACCCTGAAGGAAGTCGAACGCTTCTCGCAGTTCACCTTCATCAAGGCCGGCCTGATCACCGGTGGCGAAGACTTCAAGGTCCAGGCCGCCATGCTGCGCAAGGTGCCGGACATCCTGATCGGCACCCCGGGCCGCCTGATCGAGCAACTGAACGCCGGCAACCTCGATTTGAAAGAAGTGGAAGTGCTGGTCCTCGACGAAGCCGACCGCATGCTCGACATGGGCTTTGCCGACGACGTGCAGCGCCTGGTGGACGAGTGCCCGAACCGGCAGCAGACCATGCTGTTCTCCGCCACCACCGGCGGCTCGGGCCTGCGCGAGATGGTCGCCAAGGTCCTGAACAACCCTGAGCACCTGCAACTCAACGCGGTCAGCCAACTGAACGACACCACCCGCCAGCAGATCATCACCGCCGACCACAACCAGCACAAAGAGCAGATCGTCAACTGGCTGCTGGCCAACGAGACCTACCAGAAGGCCATCGTCTTCACCAACACCCGCGCCATGGCCGACCGCATCTACGGCCGCCTGGTGGCCCAGGAGTACAAGGCGTTCGTCCTGCACGGTGAAAAGGACCAGAAGGACCGCAAGCTGGCCATCGACCGCCTGAAGCAGGGTGGGGTGAAAATCCTCGTCGCCACCGACGTCGCCGCCCGCGGCCTGGACGTCGACGGCCTGGACCTGGTGATCAACTTCGACATGCCGCGCAGCGGCGACGAGTATGTGCACCGCATCGGCCGTACCGGGCGTGCCGGTAACGACGGCCTGGCCATCTCGCTGATCTGCCATGGCGACTGGAACCTGATGTCGAGCATCGAGCGCTACCTCAAGCAGAACTTCGAGCGCCGCACCATCAAGGAAGTCAAAGGCACCTACGGCGGGCCGAAGAAGGTCAAGGCGTCCGGCAAGGCCGCGGGCGTGAAGAAGAAAAAGACCGACGCCAAGGGCGACAAGAAAAAAACCGCGGCCAAGGCCCCGACCAAGCGCAAGACCGCCAACCGGCCGAAAAGCGATGCCCTGGTCAGCCAGGACGGCATGGCGCCGCTCAAGCGCCGCAAGCCAGCAGCGCCTGTGGCCGAATAAGGCTCGATGATTGGATAAAAAAGCCCGGACAGTGTCCGGGCTTTTTCATGGGCGAAAAGATCTTGCCTGCGACCGGATCTCGACCTTTTCGGCAGGTTTGCGGGGCAGGCCTCGGTTCAGAAAAAGAGGAAAGGCTTTACCTGATCTCCGGGAGTTTCTCTCAAAACAACCAGATGCGTCTGATTGATGCCGTCATCTCGGACGCTTTAGCCTCGAAAGCGATTTCTCGAGGCGGTTACCCGCCCCATCCGCAGTGACGCTTTTCAAGCGGTGGGCGTTCCCTCGAGCAATTTCAGGCTGCGATTGATTGACGCCAGAATAGTGGCAAATTAATATCGCGCTATTATTTTGATATCAAGCTGTCTCGAGGGACCGAACATGTACTCTCCCGCCCTCGCGGGGAGGTTGTGCCTGGCTTTGCTGTGCTTGACTCCGCTACACCTCGTTCATGCCGCTCCCACCCCCGGTGACACCGACCTGATCCGCGAACGCCAGGACCGCCTGCTCGAAGAGCA
>NZ_JBWKVU010000002.1:0-790513 GCF_059421865.1 Pseudomonas sp. GW821-FHT02B10
TGTCGAAAACCGCGTAACTCGTTGAATCTCAAGGAGTTTTCCGTTTCGACTGCGCCGGAAGTGGGGCGAATTATAGACTTCCAGAATCTGCCGTCAACCCCTAATTTGCTTTTACTATGAATAAACCTGAAAACACCCCAAAAGGGGTGTTTTCAGGCCTCTTATATAGAAGGGATCAGATGCTCTCTATATAGAAGAGCGCATTCACACCACGCCCGAGGCTCGCAAGGCATCCACGGACTCGAGCTCAAGCCCCAGCACTCGCTGCAGAACCTGGGCGGTATGCTCTCCTAATAGAGGAGGCGCATGACGGTACTCGACCGGCGTCTCGGAGAGACGGATCGGACTCGCTACCTGAGGCACCAACCCCGCCAACGCATGAGGCAGCTCGATCGCCAACCCGCGTGCTTTGACCTGCGGGTCCTCGAACATCTGCGCCAGGTCGTTGATAGGGCCGCAAGGCACCCCCGCCTGCTCCAACTGGGCAACCCACTCAGCGGTGGTCTTGAACACCGTGGCCTGACGGATCAATGGAATCAGCACCGCCCGATTGGCAACCCGCAGCTTATTAGTCGCAAAGCGCGGATCGTCCGCCCACTGCGGCTGGCCCGCCACCTCGGCAAACTTGCGGAACTGCCCGTCATTCCCCACGGTAAGGATGAAATCGCCATCCGCCGTGGGAAAGTCCTGATAAGGCACGATATTCGGGTGAGCATTACCCAGGCGCTTGGGGGCGACTCCGGTGGTCAGGTAGTTCATCGCCTGGTTGGCCAGGCACGCAACCTGCACATCCAGCAACGCCATATCAATGTGCTGCCCACCGCCGTCATGCTGCCGGTGCGCCAATGCGGCAAGAATCGCCACAGTCGAGTACAACCCCGTCAGGATATCCGTCAATGCCACGCCGACCTTCACCGGCCCGGCGCCCTCATCCCCCTCGGGACGCCCGGTCAGGCTCATCAGCCCGCCCAATCCCTGGATCATGAAGTCGTAGCCGGCACGCTTGGCATAAGGCCCGGTCTGGCCGAAGCCGGTAATGGAGCAATAGATCAGGTTAGGGTTGAGCGCCTTCAGCGACTGATAGTCCAACCCATAGGCCGCCAGACCGCCAACCTTGAAGTTCTCGATCAGAATGTCGGACTTGGCCGCCAACTCGCGCACCAGGCGCTGACCTTCCGGCCGAGTGAAGTCGATAGTCACCGATTGCTTGTTGCGGTTGGCCGACAGGTAATAGGCAGCCTCCGTAGTGTTCTCGCCATAAGCGTCCTTGAGGAAAGGCGGCCCCCAGGCGCGCGTATCGTCACCATTACCCGGACGCTCGACCTTGATCACCTCGGCCCCCAGGTCCGCCAGGATCTGACCGGCCCAAGGCCCGGCCAGCACTCGCGACAAGTCCAGCACCCGCAAATGAGATAACGCGCCCATGGTCGTTCTCCTATCAGTAGAACGCCTGGATGCCGGTCTGCGCGCGCCCCAGGATCAGCGCATGGACGTCATGGGTCCCTTCGTAGGTGTTCACCACTTCCAGGTTGACCAGGTGACGGGCGATGCCGAACTCGTCGGAGATGCCGTTACCGCCCAGCATGTCGCGGGCCATGCGAGCGATGTCCAGCGACTTGCCGCAGGAGTTGCGCTTCATGATCGAGGTGATTTCCACCGCCGCCGTACCTTCATCCTTCATCCGGCCCAGACGCAGGCAGCCTTGAAGGGCGAGGGTGATCTCGGTCTGCATGTCCGCCAGTTTTTTCTGGATCAGTTGGGTAGCCGCCAGCGGGCGGCCGAATTGCTGACGGTCCAACGTGTATTGGCGAGCGGTGTGCCAGCAGAACTCGGCCGCACCCAGGGCGCCCCAGGAAATACCGTAGCGGGCAGAGTTCAGGCAGGTGAACGGACCTTTCAGACCCCGTACATCCGGGAAGATGTTCTCTTCCGGCACAAAGACGTTGTCCATGACGATTTCGCCGGTGATGGAAGCGCGCAGCCCGACCTTACCGTGAATCGCCGGAGCACTCAGACCTTTCCAACCTTTCTCCAGTACGAAGCCGCGGATATCCCCAGCATCGTCCTTGGCCCAGACCACGAACACGTCAGCAATCGGGCTGTTGGTGATCCACATCTTGCTACCAGTCAGGCTGTAACCGCCATCGACCTTACGAGCACGGGAAATCATCGCGCCCGGGTCGGAGCCATGGTTAGGCTCGGTCAGACCAAAGCAGCCGATCCACTCGCCAGAGGCCAGCTTCGGCAAATACTTCTGCTTCTGGGCCTCGGTACCAAATTCATTGATCGGCACCATCACCAGGGAGGACTGCACGCTCATCATCGAGCGGTAGCCGGAATCCACACGCTCCACTTCGCGGGCAATCAAGCCGTAGCAGACATAGTTCAGACCGCTGCCACCGTACTGCTCGGGGATGGTGGCACCCAGCAGGCCAACTTCGCCCATTTCGCGGAAGATCGCCGGGTCGGTCTTTTCATGACGGAAAGCTTCGAGCACACGCGGCGCCAGCTTGCCTTGAGCGAATTGCTCGGCACTGTCGCGCACCATGCGCTCCTCTTCAGTGAGCTGTTGATCCAGCAGAAGGGGATCGATCCAGTTGAAGCTTGCTTTACCGCCCATAAGTGAGTCCTCGTGAAGTAGGTCAACGTTCGTGGACTGATCCTAGGCCGGCTTTGCGGGCGCAGCAAACGAGGATTTCGCATACTGTTGTGCTAATTTCTCACTCCGTAACAGCCGCAAGCGGCTTTTAGCGATTCCATTAGTGAGATTGCCGTACATGCGCAGAAAGATCCCCAGCACTGCCGCCCTCATCAGCTTCGAAGCCGCCGCACGTCACGAGAGCTTTACCAAGGCGGCGCAGGAGCTTTCGCTGACACAAGGTGCAATTTGCCGACAGATCGCCAGCCTGGAAGAGTTTCTCGGGGTCGAGCTGTTCCGCCGGTCCCGACGCGGCGTCAAGCTAACCGAAGCCGGGCTCTCCTACAGCCGCCGCGTGGCGACTCAACTGGACGCGGTGGAACGCGACACGCTGTCCGTCATGGGCCAGCAGGGCGCCAACGTCATCGAGCTGGCGGTGGTCCCGACCTTTGGCACCCAATGGCTGCTGCCCCGACTCAAGGATTTTCAGCAGCGACACCCGGAAGTCACGGTCAACCTGACCAACCGCACCCGGCCTTTCCTGTTCGCCGATACCGACTTCGACGCCGCGATTTACTTTGGCGATGCCGACTGGTCGGGCACCCAATCCCATCGCCTGATGGGAGAAAACCCTATGCCGGTATGCAGCCCCGCAACCCTGGGCAACCGCACCCGGCTAAGCGCCGAAGAAATCGCCGAGTTGCCGCTGCTGCAACAGACCACGCGCCCCTATGCCTGGCGGCAATGGTTCAACTCACAGCACCTGAATATCCCGCGAGACATGACAGGCCCGCGTTACGAACTATTCTCCATGCTGGCGCAGGCCGCCATGCACGACATGGGCATCGCCCTGATCCCGCCATTCCTTATTCAACGGGAGCTGAGGGAAAAGCGCCTGGTGATCGCCAACCCCGAAGCACTAGCGAGCATCAAGGCGTATTACCTGATGATTCCCGAGCGCAAGGTGGAATCAGCGTCTTTACGGGCTTTTCGCGATTGGCTGGTGGAGCAGGCACAAAGCTACAGCCTTGAGAAATAGCGGGGCAGGGCAGCAAGCTGACTTAGTAGTCAGGAAAAATCAAACACTACAGATATAACTAAATGTCGCATTTAGGCAGGCTGTATCGATAAGCGGAACAACCGTCCTATAAGTGCCTAACCACGCGGCTTGTAGGGCTTTTTGAGGGCCATAAACGCCCATTCACATGAGCAATGTGAAAAATGTTTTATTTTCCGTCGAAATCCTTACAAGGCACGGCTTACAAGGGATTGAGCCCTACCCTTGCGACATTCGGTCACGGGGTGACTTGTAGTTAATTTTCCGTCACCCCTCATAATCCCTTGAAGGGCGTAATGTTCGCCTGCAAAATGCCGCGCCCCGCCTTGATTCTGGCGGGATCGTGCTGATCGGCCGCCCCAGCTGCACCATCCGTAGTGCGCTGGCCTTCTAAAAAAGATCGAAAGCAATAAGATCACGCAGGAGATTTGACGTGCACATTGGTGTTCCTCTCGAGACCCAAACGGGTGAAACACGGGTTGCAGCAACCCCGGAAACCATCAAGAAACTGATCGGCCAGGGTCATAAAGTCACTGTGCAGAGCGGCGCCGGCATCAACGCCAGTGTTGTCGACAGTGCCTATGAAGCGGCAGGTGCAACCATTGGCAGCGCCAACGATGCATTCGGCGCGGAGCTGATTCTCAAGGTCGTGGCTCCCAGCGACAGCGAACTGGCCCTGATCAAGAGTGGCACCGTCCTGGTGGGCATGCTCAATCCGTTCAGCAATGAAACCATTGCCAAGATGGCCGAGCGCGGCATCACCGCCTTCGCCCTGGAAGCAGCGCCGCGTACCTCGCGGGCTCAGAGCCTGGATGTGCTGTCCTCGCAAGCCAACATCGCCGGTTACAAGGCGGTGCTGTTGGCTGCCCACTATTACCCGCGCTTCATGCCGATGCTGATGACCGCCGCGGGCACCGTGAAAGCCGCTCGCGTACTGATTCTCGGTGCCGGCGTTGCCGGCCTGCAGGCCATCGCCACCGCCAAGCGCCTGGGCGCCGTGATCGAGGCCTCGGACGTCCGTCCGGCGGTCAAGGAACAGATCGAATCCCTGGGGGCCAAGTTCGTCGACGTGCCTTACGAGACCGATGAGGAGCGTGAATGCGCCGTCGGTGTCGGTGGCTACGCACGCCCGATGCCTGCCAGCTGGATGCAGCGCCAGGCCCAGGCCGTGCACGAACGCGCCAAGCAGGCCGACATCGTGATCACCACCGCCCTGATTCCAGGCCGCAAGGCGCCAGTACTGCTGAGCGCCGAAACCGTGGCCCAGATGAAGCCGGGATCGGTGGTCGTCGACCTCGCCGCGGCCCAGGGCGGCAACTGCCCGCTGACCGTGGCGGATCAGGTGGTGGTCGAGAATGGCGTGACCATCGTCGGCCCGACCAACCTGGCCGGCGCTGTCGCTGCCGACGCCTCGGCGCTGTACGCCCGCAACCTGCTGGACTTCCTGAAGCTCGTCTTCACCAAAGAAGGTCAGTTCGAGGTCAACCTAGAAGACGACATCGTCGCCGCGTGCCTGATGTGCCGCGACAGCCAAGTCATCCGTAAAAACGCCTAAGCAGGGATTCAGACGATGGAAGAGCTTATCTCCCCCGGTATCTACAACCTGATCATCTTCGTGCTGGCGATTTATGTCGGTTATCACGTGGTCTGGAACGTTACACCCGCACTGCACACGCCGCTGATGGCGGTGACCAACGCCATTTCGGCGATCGTGATCGTCGGCGCCATGCTGGCCGCCACCCTGACCGTGACGCCGCTGGGCAAGACCATGGGCACGCTGGCCGTGGCCTTGGCCGCGGTCAACGTATTCGGCGGTTTTCTGGTAACCCGCCGCATGCTTGAGATGTTCAAGAAAAAAGCCCCGAAAGCCGTGAAAGAAGAGGCGCCCAAGTAATGAGCATGAATCTGGTAACGACGCTCTACCTGATCGCGTCGATCTGCTTTATCCAGGCCCTCAAAGGCCTGTCGCACCCGACCTCCTCGCGCCGCGGCAACCTGTTCGGCATGCTCGGCATGGCCCTGGCGATCGTCACCACCGTCGGCCTGGTATTCAAGCTCGGCGCGGAGCTGGCGACCGTTGGCATCGGCTACGTGATCGTCGGCCTGCTGATCGGCGGCACCGCCGGTTCGATCATGGCCAAGCGCGTGGAAATGACCAAGATGCCGGAGCTGGTGGCCTTCATGCACAGCATGATCGGTCTGGCTGCGGTGTTCATTGCCATCGCCGCCGTGGTCGAGCCGCAGTCCCTGGGCATCGTCAAGCAACTGGGTGATGCAATTCCGGCCGGTAACCGCCTGGAGCTGTTCCTCGGTGCGGCCATCGGTGCCATCACCTTCTCCGGTTCGGTGATCGCCTTCGGCAAGCTGTCGGGCAAGTACAAGTTCCGCCTGTTCCAGGGCGCACCGGTACAGTTCGGCGGCCAACACAAGCTGAACCTGGTTCTCGGCCTGGCGACCCTGGGCCTGGGCGTGACCTTCATGCTCACCGGCAACCTCGGCGCCTTCGCCCTGATGCTGGTCCTGGCCTTCGTGCTGGGCGTGCTGATCATCATCCCGATCGGCGGTGCCGACATGCCGGTGGTGGTGTCGATGCTCAACAGCTACTCGGGCTGGGCAGCGGCGGGGATCGGCTTCTCGCTGAACAACTCGATGCTGATCATCGCCGGCTCCCTGGTGGGCTCGTCCGGTGCGATCCTGTCGTACATCATGTGCAAGGCGATGAACCGTTCGTTCTTCAACGTACTGCTTGGCGGCTTCGGCAACACTGCCGACGCTGGCGGCCCGGCGGGCGCGCAAGAGGCCCGCCCGGTGAAGTCCGGCTCGGCCGACGACGCCACCTTCCTGCTGACCAACGCCGACACCGTGATCATCGTTCCGGGTTACGGCCTGGCAGTCGCCCGGGCACAGCACGCACTGAAGGAGCTGACCGAGAAACTGGTACACCGCGGCGTGACCGTGAAGTACGCGATCCACCCGGTAGCAGGGCGCATGCCCGGCCACATGAACGTGCTGCTGGCCGAGGCCGAAGTGCCGTACGACCAGGTGTTCGAAATGGAAGACATCAACTCCGAGTTCGGCCAGGCCGACGTGGTGCTGGTGCTCGGCGCCAACGACGTGGTCAACCCGGCGGCGAAGAACGATCCGAAATCGCCGATCGCCGGCATGCCGATTCTCGAAGCGTTCAAGGCCAAGACCGTCATCGTCAACAAGCGTTCGATGGCCAGCGGCTATGCCGGCCTGGACAACGAACTGTTCTATCTGGACAAGACCATGATGGTGTTCGGCGACGCCAAGAAAGTCATCGAAGACATGGTCAAAGCCGTCGAATAAAACCTGCTCCAGCGCAACACCCAAGACCTCAGCCTTTAGTAGGCTGGGGTTTTTTATTTCCCGCACAAACCCGACAAAAGGCTCTAAATCGCGGCCTTTCATTCGACCTTGGTAGCGGGACGAATTTTTTTGAAATCACTAGACTGCGCATCTTGCTTCCGCTGCCCGAGATAACAATCCATGTACCGTGATCGTATCCGCTTGCCTTCGTTGTTGGATAAGGTGATGAGCGCCGCCGACGCTGCCGCTCTGATTCAGGACGGCATGACCGTCGGCATGAGCGGTTTCACCCGCGCCGGCGAAGCCAAGGCCGTGCCCCATGCGTTGGCCGAGCGCGCCAAGGTAACCCCACTGAAAATCAGCCTGATGACCGGCGCCAGCCTGGGCAATGACCTCGACAAGCAACTCACCGAGGCCGGTGTCCTGGCTCGACGCATGCCGTTCCAGGTCGACAGCACCCTGCGCAAGGCGATCAATGCCGGCGAGGTGATGTTCATCGACCAGCACCTGTCGGAAACCGTGGAACAGTTGCGCAACCAGCAGCTCAAGCTGCCGGACATCGCCGTCATCGAAGCCGTGGCGATCACCGAGCAGGGCCATATCGTGCCGACCACCTCGGTGGGCAACTCCGCCAGTTTCGCAATCTTCGCCAAGCACGTGATCGTCGAGATCAACCTGGCGCACAACCCGAACCTGGAAGGCCTGCACGACATCTATATCCCGACCTACCGGCCGACCCGCACGCCCATCCCGCTGGTGAAGGTCGACGACCGTATCGGCAGCACCGCCATCCCGATCCCGGCGGAGAAGATCGTCGCTATCGTCATCACCAACCAGGCGGACTCGCCATCCACCGTCTCGCCCCCTGACAGCGAAACCCAGGGCATCGCCAATCACCTGATCAACTTCTTCAAGCAGGAAGTGGACGCTGGCCGCATGAGCAACAAGCTCGGCCCGCTGCAGGCAGGCATCGGCAATATCGCCAACGCGGTGATGTGCGGCCTGATCGAATCGCCGTTCGAAGATCTGACCATGTACTCCGAAGTGCTGCAGGACTCGACTTTCGACCTGATCGACGCCGGAAAGCTGAGCTTCGCCTCAGGCAGCTCGATCACCCTGTCGAGCCGCCGCAACGCCGATGTGTTCGGCAACCTGGAGCGCTACAAGGACAAGCTGGTACTGCGCCCGCAGGAGATCTCCAACCACCCGGAAGTGGTGCGTCGCCTGGGCATCATCGGCATCAACACCGCCCTGGAGTTCGACATCTACGGCAACGTCAACTCCACCCACGTCTGCGGCACGCGGATGATGAACGGCATCGGTGGTTCGGGTGACTTCGCGCGCAACGCGCACCTGGCGATCTTCGTCACCAAGTCCATTGCCAAAGGCGGGGCGATTTCCAGCGTGGTGCCGATGGTCAGTCACGTCGACCACACCGAGCACGACGTCGACATCCTGGTGACCGAGATCGGCCTGGCCGACCTGCGTGGTCTGGCGCCACGGGAGCGGGCACGGGTAATCATCGACAACTGTGTACACCCGGACTATCGCCAGGCGCTGAATGACTACTTCACCGCCGCCTGCGCCCTGGGCGGTCACACGCCGCACATCCTGCGCGATGCCCTGCGCTGGCACATGAACCTGGAAGAAACCGGGCGCATGCTCGCTGTGTGATGGGTACAGTCGATGGCTGACGCAAGCACAGTTGCGTCAGCTCATCGATAACCCTTAAACACTTGTCAAAAACTGTACTGCTGTACCGGTCTTTTACCCCCTCAAAACCCTACCTTTTTCAAGAAAACATCCGGAATCGCACCTAAATGGTGCCGACAGGTACAGTTGCATCATTTCCGAACAGTACAGCACCTATAAACAGTTAACTGGTCCCTCACAATACAGATGAACTGTATCTAGAGAGACTGGCGCGAGAGGAGGATCATGGGCACCAGTTAAACCACTACCTAATCCCGCCACAAGCGGAAGGATGCACACCATGGAACGTACACTCAGTTCCGAACTGTTCTTCGAAGACAAAGCTGCAAAAACCCAGGCTTCCCTGCCTCTGCGCGTTCTCGCCAACCTGATGCTGTGGCAGCGCCGCATCTCCAGCCGCCACCAACTGGCTCGCCTGGATTCGCGTCTGCTGGCTGACGCAGGTATCAGCGAAGCTCAACGCTACGAAGAGCTGAGCAAGCCGTTCTGGCGCTAAGTTAGCGTCGCTGGCTCTGACCCATCGGGTCCACCGCCAGCACCCCGAATTGAAAAAACAAAACCCGTCGCGGGCAACCGCGACGGGTTTTGTCGTTTAAGGCCTGACAATGCCGGAAGCCGCCGGTACAGAAAGGGCATGGCCCGACAGATACAGTTTAAATATAAATTAAACTGAACCAGTACAATTTCATGCCGGTGTATCTGTATGCGTGCCTGCATGAATAGCAACATGGTGTCCCAAGTCCCTGACTTCGGCCTGCCGAAAGGACCGCACCATGAACCACATACCAGGACGTATCGCACCTCTCAGCTTTTCCCATCCTCAGATAAGCGTGTGGAAACGCTTGTACCGCGCCTTGTACCAGATGCAGCAGAACGCCCGAACACGTCGGGTGCTGGCGGGGCTCAACGATCAGCAATTATCCGATGTAGGTATCAGCCACAGCGATCGCATGGCCGAACTGGATAAGCCCTTCTGGCGCTAGTTCGCACCAGGACAGCAGAAGAGGGCTATTCGAACAGATGGGGTGGGCCTAATATCCGGTAGCGTGTAGCGATTTTCCTGAAGGGGCGTCTGATTCATCTGCCCCACAGTGACTACCTGGTGCCCACTCAGCACCACCCTATCTGTTATCAAGGAGTTTACCTATGTCCCGTCTTCGCCTGCTCAGCGCTGCTGCCTTGCTGGCCTTGGCCTCCAACGCCCACGCCTCCAGCTTTATCGTTACCACCGATGCGGTAGTTGGCGCACTCAAGGCCACTTCCGATGCGACTTCCGACGTCACATCCTCGTTCCGTGACAACAAAATCGTGCGCGCCGCTCGTGACGACGCCGCCAGTTTTGTCGCTACCGAAGGCGCCATTCGCGGTGTGAAGCTGGAAAGCGCGTTTGACCACATCCGCCAGCAGTTGCCACAACTGAGCGCTACTGACGCCCAGCTCGCTCAGGCCATCCTGACGATCTGACTTCCGCTCCGGTGACGGGTGCGCCAACGCACCCGAAACCCTGGGCGCTGGCTCTCGCCCGGGCATTGCGCTAGCCTTGCCGCTGGTTTTTCAGCTGTCGAGACTCATGCGTTTTTTCAGATCCTTGCTTACCGTCCCTTCGTTGATTGCCCTGTGTTGGACTGGCTCGGCCGCTGCTTTTGACCTGAGCACGCAAGGCCTGGTCATCACGGGCTACGCCACCAGCAAAGTGACCTCCGCGCCTTTCGACAACAAACGCGTACTGGCGGCCCAGGATGATGCCGCGGCGTTCATTGCCACTGACGGCCACCTGCGCGGAGCCCGGCTGGAATCAGCCCTGAAATACCTGCGTAAAACCCAGCCACAACTTCATGTCGGCGACCTTGAACTGGCGCAGGCAATTCTCGTCCAATAACTATCCCTGTCATCCCGGAGTCGTTCCATGCGTAGCCCGCTGATTGCTGCCACCCTTGGCCTGTTGCTGTTGGCTGATGTGGCCCAGGCGCAAACCCTGGTAGCCACCAGTAACATCATCGTTCGAGCCTTTGGTCGTACCATCGATTTCACCTCGGACACCACCACCTCCATCCGCGACTCGAAAATCGTACGTGCCGCCCATGACGACGCCGCCAGCTTCGTCGCCAGCGACGGCGATATTCGTGGCGCCCAACTGGAAGCCGCCTTCGATACCTTGCGTAACCGTGTGCCGCAAGCCCGCGGCGCCAGTGATCAGGTGCTCGCCGAAGCCATCCTCGCACTGTGAGGCCGCTCGCCGCCTGGCTGCTGGGCGCAGCGCTGTTACTCCTGGGCAACAGCGCTCAGGCCGGTCTGCAACTGCGGCTCAAGACCGAAGGCTTGAGCCCGGAGCAGCAGCACGCCAGCCAGGTGCTGCTGGATGAAGCGATGCAAGCGCTGCCGCCGCGCTTCATCGAACAACTGGACCGTCGCATCGATGTCGGCTGGACCGACGACATGCCTCACAACGCCTACGGCCAGGCATCGTTGGTCGACGAACTCGACCTGAATCGCAAACTGCTGGCCAGCCTCACCGACGGCAGCGCGGCCACCCAGAAAACCCATCGTCCCCATGGCACCGTGCGCCGGGAAATGCTCGCCACCGTGCTGCATGAACTCACCCATATTTATGACCGTTCGCGCCTGTGGTCGGGTGCCGAACGCACGCTGATCCAGCGCTGCAGTCGCCAGAACAGCGCCTCGGGCCTGATCGGGCTGCCGGACCAGTGCCGCGGCCAGACCGCGCGCCGCTTCACCCTCAGCGACGACCCGCGCCTGCTCGACCTCGCCGGCTGGCCGCAATACGTCGGCCGCCGCGGCGAACGCGAGCAGTACAACCGCCAGGTCGCTCGCAGCCCGGATATCTACGAAACGACCAACCCCAAAGAGTTCGTCGCGGTGAACATGGAGTACTTCCTCCTGGACCCGAGCTACGCCTGCCGCCGACCGGCACTGTACCGTTATTACCAGGAACACTTCGGCTGGGCGCCGAAGGCCAAGGACACCTGCGCCCAGTCCTTCGCCTTCCTCAACGCCGGCAACGACTTCGCCAAGCAGCCGCTAGGCAAGGTCGACCCGGAGCGGGTCTATGCCGTGGATTACCTGCTGGCCGAAGCCAACCAGAACTGGGTCAGCCGCTGGGGGCACAGCATGTTGCGCCTGGTGATCTGCGCACCTGGCCGGCCGCGCGGGCCGGATTGCCGACTGGACCTCGAGCAGCACCTGGTGCTGTCCTACCGCGCCTTTGTCGGTGACGTGCAGCTGTCGAGCTGGGACGGCCTGGTCGGCAAATACCCGTCCCGCCTGTTTATCCTGCCATTGGCCCAGGTCATCGATGAATACACCAAGACCGAGCTGCGCAGCCTGGCTTCGGTGCCGCTGAACCTGTCGCGCAACGAGATCGAAGAAGTGGTCGAGCGTGCCGCCGAGATGCACTGGAGCTACGACGGCAACTATTACTTCCTGTCCAACAACTGCGCCGTGGAAAGCCTGAAGCTGCTGCGCAGCGGCAGCAACAATGCCCAGCTCACCGGGCTCGACAGCATCATGCCCAACGGCCTGCTGGAAGTGCTCAAGGGCCGCGGCCTGGCCGACACCAGCGTATTGGACGATCCTCGCGAAGCCTTGCGCCTGGGGTATCGCTTCGACTCCTTCCGCGACCGCTACCAGGCGATGTTCGAGGTGTTGAAAAAGCACCTGCCGATCAAACAGAACAGCGTCGAAGACTGGCTGTCCCTGAGTGCCGCGCAGCGTCGCCAGTGGTTCGACCAGGCGGACCTGCGCACCAGCGCCGCCTTGCTGCTGCTCGAACAGGCGAGCTTCCGGCGCCAGTTGCTGCTGGCCCAGGATGAGGTCAAGCAGCGTTATCTGGGGGCTCGCGAGCTGCAGAACGGCGGCATGGACAAGGCCAACAAGACTCTGCAGGAAATCCTCGCCAACAGTGGCTTCCTCAGTCGCCCGGCCGAACTGCTCGGTAGCAGCGGTTATGGCTTGCCGCAGCCGAGCGAATGGCAACGCCTGGAAGCGGAAAGCAGCCTGCGCCAGAAACAGCTGCAAGCCCTGACCGGCGATCTGGACAAGGAGGTGCGCGCATTGCTGGAGCCGAGCCGCGCTGCCGAAATCGCCGCCAACGAGGCCAACCTGAAACAGCTCGGCGAACATCTGCGGGCCCTGCACAAAGCCGCGGGCGGGCTGGAACTGCCCTGACGTCAAAAGCTTCGCAGGCAAGCCTCGCTCCTACGAGAATGCGCAGGAACGAGGCTTGCCCGCGAAGCGATCCCACAACCTTACAACGTCTCCTCGGCCTCTCCCGGCAACTGCTCATCCAGGTGCAGCCAGGGCAAACGGCTGTCGGTCCAGATATGCCGCTCGGCCGGCGCCAGCTCCGGATGGTCCAGGGTGGCGATGGTCACATCGATGCTGTCTGGGCTCAATTGGGTGACCAGCGCCAGATGCGCCCCGCAGTTCGAGCAGAAATACCGCGCACAACCGGGCGAAGAGTCGTAGCGGGCTGGCGTCCCGGCCAGCCATTGGAAAGCCTGGCGGGGCAGGGTGATCCAGGTAGTCACCAGGCCGCCGCTGACCCGTCGGCAGATCGAACAATGGCAATGGGCAATATCGCGCAGCGGCCCGCTGAACTGATAACGCAGCTGGCCGCAGTGGCAACCGCCGGTGTGCAACAGGCTCATACGAGGACCTCCCATCGAATGGCAGCGGAAAACTCCGTCAGCAGGCCGATCTGGTTGTTTTTTAACCGCACGTCGGCTTGCGACGCATCTGATCATTGCTTTCTACAACGAAAGGTAGCTGAAAGCTTCCGCGATTAGGATCGCCTCCACTGCCGGCAACAGACCGGTTGGCCAATGGGCGTTTTTGCGCCTCCAGGCCCAATTAACAACAACAATGGTGATTCTGATGTCCGTTCGTACCCGCCTTTTCGTCCCGCTTCCTCCAGCCCGTCCCGCGCTTCCCGTTCTGCGCTGACCCCATCCGGTTCGCCATTCCCTAGCCGCGCTACGCCTGGAGTATTCCCATGCTGACTTTCCTTGGCTTCGCCATGGTCATCACCTTCATGTTCCTGATCATGACCAAGCGCCTGTCCGCGCTGATCGCCCTGATCATCGTTCCAATCCTGTTCGCGCTGTTCGGCGGCTTTGCCCCGAAGATCGGCCCGATGATGCTCGAAGGCATCACCAAGCTGGCACCGACCGGCGTGATGCTGATGTTCGCCATCCTGTATTTCGCCTTGATGATCGACTCCGGCCTGTTCGACCCGGCCGTGCGCAAGATCCTCAAGCTGGTCAAGGGTGACCCGCTCAAAGTCTCGGTCGGTACCGCCGTGCTCGCGCTGGTGGTGTCTCTGGACGGCGACGGCGCCACCACCTACATGATCTGCGTGGCGGCCATGCTGCCGCTGTACAGCCGCATCGGCATGAGCCCGCGGATCATGGCCGGCCTGATCATCCTGGCCGGCGGTGTGATGAACATGACTCCCTGGGGTGGCCCGACCGCCCGTGCCGCCAGTGCGCTGCATGTCGACCCGTCGGACATCTTCGTGCCGATGATCCCGGCGATGCTGGCCGGCGTGGTGGCAATCCTGGCGATCGCCTACATGTACGGTAAGCGCGAACGTGCGCGCCTGGGCGAACTGCACCTGCAGGGCGACGAGATCGACCACAGCGAAATCAGCGTTTCGCAGTTCCCGGATGCTCGTCGTCCGAAGCTGATCTGGTTCAACGGCGCCCTGACCTTCGCCCTGATGTGCGCACTGATCGCCGGCCTGTTGCCGCTGCCTGTGCTGTTCATGGTGGCCTTCAGTATCGCGATGATCGTCAACTACCCGTGCCTGCAACAGCAGAAGGATCGCGTCGCGGCCCATGCCGGCAGCGTGCTGGCGGTGGTCGGGCTGATCTTCGCCGCCGGTATCTTCACCGGCATCCTGTCCGGTACCGGCATGGTCGATGCCATGTCCAAGAGCCTGCTGGCGGTGATTCCGGATGCACTGGGCCCGTACCTGGCGGTGATCACCGCGCTGGTGAGCATGCCGTTCACCTTCTTCATGTCCAACGACGCCTTCTATTACGGTGTGTTGCCAGTCCTCGCCGAGGCCGCCAGTCACTACGGCATCACCGCGGTGGAAATGGCACGTGCCTCGATCGTCGGCCAACCCGTCCACTTGCTGAGCCCGCTGGTACCATCCACCTACCTGCTGGTAGCCCTGGCCGGTATCGAGTTCGGCGATCACCAGCGCTTCACCCTCAAGTGGGCAGTGCTGGTTTGCCTGTGCATAATGTTCGCCGCCTTGCTGATGGGGATTTTTCCGCTGTTCAGCACTCTATAAAAAGCAATTGACTCACCGCGCCGGCCGCTAGACTTCGTTCTCGGAAATCTCGACTGGCGCGGTACAACACTCGCTCAAAGGAATACACATGGAATGGCTGACCAACCCGGAAATCTGGGTTGCCTTCTTTACCCTGACCGCCCTGGAAATCGTCCTGGGTATCGATAACATCATCATGATCTCGATCCTGGTCAGCCGCATGCCCAAGCACATGCAGGCACGGACCCGGATTTTCGGTCTGGCGCTGGCCATGATCACGCGGATCCTCCTGTTGCTGTCGATCACCTGGGTCATGCGCCTGACCGCCGACCTGTTCGTGGTCTTCGGCCAGGGTATTTCCGGGCGTGACCTGATCCTGTTCTTCGGTGGCCTGTTCCTGCTCTGGAAGAGCTCCCAGGAGATGTACCACGCCCTGGAAGGCGAGGACGAAACCGCGGAAGAGCCAGGCGGCAAGGGCGGCAACTTCCTCTACACCATCATCCAGATCGCGATCATCGACATCGTGTTCTCCCTGGACTCGGTGATCACCGCCGTCGGCATGGTCTCCCATGTACCGGTCATGGTCGCGGCGATCATCGTCGCGGTGCTGGTGATGATGCTGGCTTCGGGCACCATCAGCGAGTTCATCGACAAGCACCCGTCGCTGAAAATGCTGGCGCTGTCGTTCCTGCTGGTGGTCGGTACCGTACTGATCGCCGAGGCGTTCGAAGTGCACGTGCCAAAAGGCTACGTCTACTTCGCCATGGCCTTCTCGCTGGCGGTGGAGGCGATCAACATCAAGATGCGCACTGCCATCGCGAAAAAGAAAAAGCAGCAGGAGCCGGTGAAACTGCGTAAGGACATCCCGGGTCAATAACCCGAGAGCGCAGCAGGAAAAGGGGCTTTCGAGCCCCTTTTTCACGCCCGCGAAAAGACGTTTTTTTCATGACAGTTTTGTTTCAATCGCCGCATCAGCTATGCGATGCTGGCGCACAGACCGTTAGCCAACTACAGCTTAAGTACAGAACGTAGAACAACGCGCGGCACCGTTAACTTGCCCCTCTGGGGCGCTATTCACCACAGGGGGCCGTTATGCTCACCCTGCTCAATTTGCTGTCCGCCGTGGCCTTGCTGATCTGGGGCACGCATATCGTCCGCACCGGCATCCTGCGGGTCTATGGCTCGAACCTGCGCCACCTGATCGGCCAGAACATGGCCAAGCGTCCGTTGGCTTTCATCGCCGGGATCCTGGTCACCGCCATGGTCCAGAGCAGCAACGCCACGGCGATGCTGGTCACCTCGTTCGTCGGCCAGGGGCTGATGGCCCTGACACCCGCCCTGGCGACCATGCTCGGCGCCGACGTCGGCACCGCGCTGATGGCCCGGGTGCTGACCTTCGACCTGTCCTGGCTGTCGCCGCTGCTGATCTTTCTCGGGGTGATCTTCTTCCTGTCGCGCAAACAGACCCGCGCCGGCCAGCTCGGGCGGGTAGGGATCGGCCTGGGGCTGATCATCCTGGCCCTGCAATTGATCGTCGAGGCCGCCGCGCCCATCACCCATGCCCAGGGCGTGAAAGTCCTGTTCGCCTCGCTGACCGGCGACATCCTGCTCGACGCCTTGATGGGCGCGTTGTTCGCCATGATTTCCTACTCCAGCCTGGCGGCCGTGCTGCTCACCGCGACCCTGGCCGGAGCCGGCGTGATCAGCCTGCCGGTGGCCATCGGCCTGGTGATCGGCGCCAACATCGGCAGCGGGGTGCTGGCCTTTCTCAGCACCAACATGCAGAACGCCGCCGGCCGCCAGGTGGCGCTGGGCAGCCTGCTGTACAAGCTGATCGGCCTGGTGCTGATCATTCCGGTGCTCGACCCGCTCGCCCACTGGATGGACAGCCTGGACTTCAGCCCGCAAGAAGTGGTGATCGGTTTCCACTTGCTCTACAACACCCTGCGTTGCCTGGTACTGCTACCGACGGTCGGGCCGATGGCCAAGGTCTGCACCTGGTTGCTGCCGGAACGCCCGGAAACCAATGGCCGGGCCAAGCCTCGCCACCTCGATCCGACCGCCCTGGCCACCCCCAGCCTGGCCCTGGCCAACGCGGCGCGGGAAACCCTGCGCATCGGCGACCTGGTCGAAACCATGCTCGAAGCCGTGCGCGATGTGCTGCACGGCAAGCAGACCGCGATCACCCAGGAAATGCGCAACCTCAACGACGATGTCGAAGTGCTCTATAACGCGATCAAACTCTACCTGGCGCAGATGCCCCGGGAAGACCTGGGCGAACAGGACAGCCGGCGCTGGGCCGAGATCATCGAACTGGCGATCAACCTGAAACTGGCCAGCGACCTGATCGAACGCATGTTGCGCAAGGTCCAGCAGCAGAAGACCGCGCAGCGTCGCTCCTTTTCCGAAGTCGGCCTGGAAGAACTGGCCGGCCTGCATGAACAGTTGATCGCCAACCTGCGCCTGGGGCTTTCGGTATTTCTCAGCGCCGATCCGGAAAGTGCCCGGCAGCTGCTGCGGGAAAAGCGCCGCTTTCGCGCTCAGGAACGTCGCCTGGCCCATGCCCATGTCAGCCGTCTGCAACGTAAAATCGTCCAGAGCATCGAGACCAGCTCGCTGCATCTGGAACTGATCGCCGATATGAAGCGCTTGAATTCGCTGTTCTGCGGCAGCGCCTACGTGGTGCTGGGTTCCTCCGAAACTGGCGCGCTCGCCGTGGACGATATGGCTGACATCACCCATTCACCCTGAACGTCCACAGTTACCCGAAGTCTGTAGAACTTACGCCCGTCGTAAGGAAGCCCGTTATGCGTTGCCTGTTATTCGCCTGTCTGCTGCTCGGATCAGCCCATTCGTTTGCCCTGGATCGCTTCCAGGTCGAGGGCTACATGCTGCCCAACGGCCTGCAGTTGCTGCTCAAGCCGGGCAACGTGCGCGGTCACGTGGCGATTCGCCTGGTGGTCGGGGTAGGGCTGGACGACTTCGGCTGCGCCGACAAGGAACTGCCGCATGTGCTCGAACATCTGCTATTCAGCGGCATCGACGCCAGCGGCGAGGGTGGGCTGGAGGAACGCATGCAAGCCCTGGGCGGCGAGTGGAATGCCTACACCAGCAATGCCGACACCACGTTCGTCATCGAGGCTCCGGCGAAAAACCAGCGCAAGGTGCTGGACCTGCTGCTGGCCCTCTTGACCCGTACCGAGCTCGACGACAACGCATTGCAAACGGCGAAACGGGTGGTCGAGCGCGAGGACGGCGGGCATTACTCGCACCTGCAACGCTGGCTGGACCGCCAGGACCTGGGCCACACCGCCAGCAATCAGCTGGCGGTGGAGCTGGGCCTGAAGTGCGCCGAACGGGCCGAGGTCGATCAACTGACCCTGGAACAGCTGGAGCAGCTGCGCAAGAACTGGTACGCGCCGAACAACATGACCCTGATCGTCGTCGGCGACCTTGATCGCCTGCTGCCGGCCTACCTGGAACGCAGCTACGGGGCGCTGGAACCGGTGGAGCCCAGCGAGCACCAGGGCCTGCCGGACATTCAACAAACGGCCGCCGCCGAGCGCAGCCTGATCCACGGCTGGGTCGGCGACAGCGCCAAGCTGCACTGGCTGTTCCCCGAGCCGACCCTCGACCGGCAGCACGATGAAACCTTCGATCTGCTCAAGGATTACCTGGACTGGGCGCTGTATCAGAAACTGCGCCTGCAGCATGAGCTGTCCTACGGGCCGAACAGCGAACGCGAGGTGTTCGGCGGCGTCGGCTTTCTCAGCCTGAATGCCGACCTGGAGCGCGCGGACGTGTCCCAGGCCCGGCAAGCGATCGACGAGCTCAAGGCGCAGTTGCTCAAGGACGGCCTGGAGCCGGCGACCTTCGCCCGTCTGCAACAGGCCGCCATTGCTCGCCAGGCCTGGGCGGTACAGGGCAATAGCGCCCTGGCGGACTACTACTGGGGCGCCTTGAGCGACTACGCGGACGGGCGTTTCAGCGATCCGGCCAAGCGCCTGCAAGCCGTCAGCCTGAAGCAGGCCAACCAGGCCATGCGCCAACTGCTGGAACAGCCCGGCTACCTGCGGATCGAAAAACCGCTGCTGAGCTATGCGGCCTTGAGCGGGCTGATCCTCGGCGCACTGCTATTGATTGTTCTGGCGCTGTTCGGCGGGCGGGCTTATCGCAAACGAATCCGTGCCTGATGCGTCTTTTGTCATGCTAAACCGTTATTCTGTCGGGGATTTTTTCTAGTGTGATCGCCGAATGCCAAACCTGACTCATTACATGCAGCGCATCCTGGAACTGATGAAGCGCTACCCAGGGGTCATTGCGCTCGGCGGTTTCATTTCCGGTGTCGGCAGTTTCATCCTGGTGGACCGCCAACAGGGCCTGGCCACCTGGATCGCCGTGATCATGCTGGTGAGCTGGATCTGGCTGATGCTGGAAAACAGCCTGACCCAGCTGTTCACCAAGATCTTCAAGCGGGAAATCCCCCAGCCGCTGCTGCGTTACGCAACGCAGATGATTCACCAGGAAAGCCTGTTTTTCGTCCTGCCGTTCTTCTTCATCACCACTGCCTGGAACAGCGGGCAGCTGGTATTTACCGGCCTGCTGGGCGCCTCGGCGCTGGTCTCGATCATCGACCCGCTGTACTACAAATGGCTGGCCCCACGCCGCTGGCTGTTCCTCGCCCTGCACACCCTGACGCTGTTCGCCGCCTTGCTGACCGCGCTGCCGATCATCCTGCACCTGACCACCGCGCAGAGCTTCAAGCTGGCCCTGGGCATCGCCATGCTGCTGTCGTTCCCCAGCCTCGCGTCGATCTTCCCGATCCGCAACCTGCGCGGCGCGCTGATGCTGCTGGGCATGACCCTGGCCATCGGCGGCACTGGCTGGCTGCTGCGCTCCTGGGTTCCGCCGGCGACCTTGTGGATCGCCGAGGAAGCCATCAGCACCCAGTTGCAGGACCGCACCCCCGGCGCCAGCCTCAAGGAGGTCAGCGCCAACGACGTGCGCAGCGCCGGGCTGTATGCCTACACCGCGATCAATGCGCCGCGTGGGCTGGACGAGCGTATTTATCACGTCTGGCAATTCAACGGTAAAGAGGTCGACCGGGTGGCCCTGGACATCCACGGCGGGCGCAAGGAGGGCTACCGCGCCTGGTCGCACAAGCAGAACTTCCCCGGTGATCCGACCGGCAGCTGGCAGGTCCGGGTGCTGACCGAAGACGGGCAGGTGATCGGCGTGCTGCGCTTCAAGATCACCGGCACCAACGGGCAAGACTCAGCACCTTAGTACAAGGCAAAGTCGTCTCGATCGTGGTATTACGTAGCACTGCGTAAAAACCATGCAAGCACGGAGCTTATGACTCAGAGCACGACGGCCGGCAGTGCCCAACTGGATACGTCGAGTTCCCCCTCGCGGTTGCGAGTCGCGGGGGACTGGACGCTCGTCCATTACACCGAGCTCAAGCACCTCTGCGAAAAGCTCACCGGACAGTACGACACCAGCACTCACATCGACCTCAACGGTCTCGGCGCCCTGGATACCGCGGGCGCCTCGCTGTTGGTCGAGCTGCTGGGCTCCGAGCGTCTCGGCCAGTCCACCGAACACCCCGATTGCACCTTGTCTTCGGCCGACCGCGCGCTGCTGCAGACCGTCTACTGCTCGCTGACCGACTTCTGCGTACCGCTCAAGGAGCCGGAAATATCGGTCGGCATCCAGTTGCTGACCCGGATCGGCAAGGCGGTCGACGCCATCTGGCAGGACAGCCTGAAGCTGCTGGGCTTCGTCGGCCTGATCCTCGAAACCCTGGCCCGCGGCCTGCTGCGCCCCAAGCGCTGGCGCATCACGCCGATGGTCGCGCATATCGAGCAGACCGGCCTCGACGCCGCGCCCATCGTCGCCTTGCTGACCTTTCTGGTGGGCGCCGTGGTGGCCTTCCTCGGCGCCACGGTGCTGCAGAGTTTCGGCGCCAGCATCTTTACCGTGGACCTGGTGGCGTTCTCCTTCCTGCGTGAGTTCGGTGTGCTGCTCACCGCGATCCTCATGGCCGGGCGGACCGCGAGCGCCTTCACCGCGCAGATCGGCTCGATGAAGGCCAACGAGGAAATCGACGCCATCCGCACCCTGGGCCTGGACCCGATGGAGCTGCTGGTGCTGCCCCGGGTCCTGGCGCTGCTGGTGGCGCTGCCGATGCTGACCTTCCTGGCGATGCTCTCGGGGATTGTCGGCGGCGGGGTGGTCTGTGCGCTGTCACTGGATATCTCGCCGGCGATGTTCCTCGCCTTGCTGCAATCGGACATCGGCGTGCAGCACTTCCTGGTGGGCATGGTCAAGGCGCCGATCTTCGCCTTCCTGATCGCCGCCATCGGCTGCCTGGAAGGTTTCAAGGTCAGCGGCAGCGCCGAATCCGTGGGCGCCCACACCACCTCCAGCGTGGTGCAATCGATCTTCGTGGTGATCGTCCTCGATGCCGTCGCCGCGCTGTTCTTCATGGAGATGGGCTGGTGAACCGTTCAACCCGTCCGCCCGCCGAGGCGGTGATCGAAGTCCGTGGCCTGTGCAATCGCTTCGGCCCGCAGAGCGTGCACGAAAACCTCGACCTGGACCTGTACAAGGGCGAGATCCTCGCGGTGGTCGGCGGTTCGGGCAGCGGCAAGTCGGTGCTGCTGCGCAGCATCATCGGCCTGCGCCAGCCCAGCGCAGGTTCGGTGCGGGTCTTCGGCCAGAACCTGCCGAGCCTGGCGGAACATGAGCGCTCGCTGATCGAACGGCGCTTCGGCGTGCTGTTCCAGAAGGGCGCGCTGTTCTCGTCGCTGACCGTGACCGAAAACGTCGCCCTGCCGCTGATCGAGCATGCCGGCCTGAGCCGCGCCGATGCCGAGCACCTGGCGGCGGTGAAACTGGCGCTGGCCGGGTTGCCGTTGTCGGCGGCCGACAAATACCCGGCCTCGCTGTCCGGCGGCATGATCAAGCGCGCCGCCCTGGCCCGGGCGCTGGCCCTGGACCCGGACATCCTGTTTCTCGACGAACCCACCGCCGGCCTCGACCCGATCGGCGCCGCGGCTTTCGACCAATTGATCCTGACCCTGCGTGACGCCCTGGGCCTGAGCGTGTTCCTGGTTACCCATGACCTGGACACGCTGTACACCATCACCGACCGGGTGGCGGTGCTGGCACAGAAAAAGGTGCTGGTGGCGGATGCCATCGACCAGGTCGCCGAGACCGACGACGCCTGGATTCACGAATACTTCCATGGCCCTCGCGGCCGCGCGGCGTATCAGGCCGCTACACAGCTCAACGAGGTATGACATGGAAACCCGAGCCCATCATGTACTGATCGGCCTGTTCACCGTGATTGTGGTGGTCGGCGCCCTGCTGTTCGGCCTGTGGCTGGCCAAGTCCAGCGTCGACACGGAGTTCAAGGACTACGAGATCATCTTCAACGAGGCCGTCAGCGGCCTGTCCAAAGGCAGCGCCGTGCAGTACAGCGGGATCAAGGTCGGCGATGTGGTCAGCCTGCGCCTGGACCCGAACGACCCGCGCCGGGTCCTGGCGCGGATCCGCCTGAGCGGCGAAACCCCGATCAAGGAAGATACCCAGGCCAAGCTGACCCTGACCGGCATCACCGGGACCTCGATCATCCAGCTCAGCGGCGGTACTCCACAAAGCCAGCCGCTTCTGGGCAAGGACGGCAAACTGCCGGTGATCGTCGCTTCGCCATCGCCGATCGCCCGCCTGCTGAACAACAGCGAAGACCTGATGACCAGCGTCAACCTGCTGCTGCACAACGCCAACAGCATGTTCTCGCCAGAGAACGTCGAGCGCATCGGCAACACCCTCGAACACCTGGAACAGACCACCGGAGCCATCGCCGAACAGCGCGGCGACGTGCGCGTGGCCATGCAGCAACTGGCGTCCATCGGCAAGCAGGCCAGCGCCACCCTGGAACAGACCACCGCACTGATGCGCAACGCCAACGGCCTGCTCAACGAGCAGGGCAAGCAGATGTTCGGCAGCGCCGAGCTGGCCATGCAATCGCTGGAACAGAGCAGCGCCACCATCAACAAACTGCTGACCGACAACCAGGACTCGCTGAACAGCGGCATCCAGGGCCTCAATGGCCTGGCGCCGGCCGTGCGCGAGCTGCGCGATACCCTGAGCTCGCTGCGGGCCATTTCGCGTCGCCTGGAAGCCAACCCCAGCGGCTACCTGCTGGGCAGTGACAAGAACAAGGAGTTCACGCCATGAAGCGTGCCTATCGCCCATTCGGCCGGCTGGCCCTGGCCGCCGGATTCGCCTTGAGCGGCGCCTGCTCGATCCTGCCCCAGGCCGACCCGGTGGATATCTATCGCCTGCCCACGGCCCAGAGCGCCACAGCCCGGCCTCAGGGCCACGCGCAGCCCTGGTCCCTGCGCCTGACCAAACCCCTGGCGAGCGACGCCTTGAACAGCGCGAGAATCGCTGTGATCCCCCAAGGCGATGTGATCAGCAGCTACAAGGACGCGCGCTGGAGCGATCCGGCGCCGGTGCTGCTGCGCAATCGGCTGCTGGACGGATTCCTCGCCGATGGCCGGGTGCAGTTGCTGGGCACCGACGACAGCGATGTGCAGACCGATCTCGAACTGGGCGGCAACCTGCAGGCATTCCAGAGCGAATACCAGGGCAAGGCAGTGGCGGTGGTGATCCGCCTGGATGCGCGCCTGGTGCGCGGCTACGACCAGAAGATCCTGGCCAGCCAGCGCTTCGAAGTGCGCCAGCCGCTGAACGATACCAAGGTGCCGGCGGTGGTCGCCGGGTTTGGCCAGGCCGGGGACGCCTTGAACCGGCAGGTGGTGGAGTGGACGGTGAAGCAGGGCAGCCAGCTGGTCAGGCGCTGATGGCCTCATCGCGGGCAAGCCTCGCGCCTACAGGATGGTCCTGGTAGGCGCGAGGCTTGCCCGCGAGTCGTTCCGAGCCTTAACCGAAGAACCAGTAGCACACCGCAATCGCCGCCACCACGCCGGCCAGCTCGGCCAGCAAGGCGCAGCCGACGGCATGGCGCGCCCGCTGGATACCGACCGAGCCGAAGTACACCGCCAGCACATAGAAAGTGGTCTCGGTACTGCCCTGGATCGTCGCCGCGGCCAACGCCGGGAAACTGTCCACGCCCTGGGTCTGCATGGTTTCGATCAACATGGCCCGCGCGGCGCTGCCGGAGAAGGGCTTGACCAGGGCCGTCGGCAGGGCATCGACGAAGCGTGTGTCCCAGCCAGCCCATTCCACCAGATACCGGATGCCGTCCAGGCCGAAGTCCAGGGCGCCGGAAGCGCGCAGCACGCCCACCGCGCAGAGCATGGCCACCAGATACGGCAGCAGGTTCTTGGCGACGTCGAAACCTTCCTTGGCGCCCTCGACGAAGGCCTCGTAGACCTTGACCTTGCGCAGCGCGCCAATCACCAGGAACAACATGATCAGGCCGAACAGGGTCAGGTTGCCCAGGATCGACGACAGCGACGCCAGCGCGGTGGCCGACAGCGTGGCGAGCAAGGCCATGAAGCCGCCCAGGGCCAGGGCGCCGGGAATCAGGTAGGCCAGCACCACTGGGTCCCACAGGCGCAAGCGCTGCATCACCGCGACCGACAGCAGGCCGACCAGGGTCGAGGCGCTGGTGGCCAGCAGGATCGGCAGGAACACCAGGGTCGGGTCGGCGGCGCCTTGCTGGGCGCGGTACATGAAGATGGTCACTGGCAGCAGGGTCAGGGACGAGGCGTTCAGCACCAGGAACAGGATCTGCGCGTTGCTCGCCGTGGTCGCGTTGGGGTTGAGGTCCTGCAAGGCGCGCATGGCCTTGAGGCCGATCGGCGTGGCGGCGTTGTCCAGCCCCAGGCCATTGGCCGCGAAGTTCAGGGTGATCAGGCCGATGGCCGGGTGCCCGGGCGGCACTTCCGGCATCAGGCGGGTGAACAGCGGGCCCAGGGCCTTGGCCAGCCAGTCGACGATCCCGGCCTTTTCGGCGATCCGCAAAAAGCCCAGCCACAAGGTCAGGGTGCCGAACAGCAGCACCATCACTTCCACCGACAGCTTGGCCATGGCGAAGATGCTTTCCACCATCGCCGCGAAGATCCCGGCGTTACCGCCGACCAGCCACTGCGCCAGCGCTGAAACGGCCGCCACGATGAAGAAGCCAAGCCACAGGCCATTGAGCATCAGTTATTCCCCCAGAAGATGCGGCGAATGATAGCGGTGCGGACAGAAACGACAAACCCCGGATTGACCGGGGTTTGTCGATGATGACGGCTACAGCTGTCAGCCTTTGGTGACTTCACCGGCCGGTAGCGGCTCCTTGCTGCGCCAGTGCGGCAGGGAATTCCAGTAGCGCTGGCCCTTGGCGTCGTCGTACATGCCTTCCCAACGCGCGATGACCAGGACCGCCAGGGCGTTGCCGATCACGTTCAGCGCGGTACGGGCCATGTCCATGATGCGGTCGACACCGGCGATGAAGGCCAGGCCTTCCAGCGGAATGCCCACGCTGCCCAGGGTCGCCAGCAGCACCACGAAGGACACGCCCGGTACGCCGGCGATGCCTTTGGAGGTGACCATCAGGGTCAGGACCAGCAGCAGTTGCTGGCTGATCGACAGGTCGATGCCGTACAGCTGGGCAATGAAAATCGCCGCGATGCTCTGGTACAGGGTCGAACCGTCGAGGTTGAACGAGTAACCGGTCGGTACCACGAAGCTGCAGATGGCTTTCGGTGCACCGTAGGCTTCCATCTTCTCGATCACTCGCGGCAGCACGGTTTCCGAACTGGCGGTGGAGTAGGCCAGCACCAGCTCATCCTTGAAGATGCGCATCAGCTTGATCACCGAGAAGCCGAACAGGCGAGCGATCAGGCCCAGGACCACGAAGGCGAAGAAGGCGATGGCCACATAAACCAGGATCACCAGCTTGGCCAGCGGCAGCAGGGAGGCGAAACCGAAGTTGGCCACGGTCACCGCGATCAGGGCGAATACGCCGATCGGCGCGTAGTTCATGATCATGTGGGTGACTTTGAACATGCTTTCCGAGACGCCCTGGAACATCTTCACCAGCGGCTCGCGCAGGTCGGCCTGCAGGCTCGACAGACCGAGGCCGAACAGCACCGAGAAGAAGATGATCGGCAGCATCTCGCCGCGAGCCATGGCCGCGAAGATGTTCGATGGGATCAGGTTGAGGATGGTTTCGATGAACGCGTGTTCATGCTGTACCTCGGCGGCGGTCGCCTGGTACTTGGAAATATCCACGGTACCCAGGGTGCTCATGTCGATGCCGGCGCCCGGGTGGAACACGTTGGCCAGCACCAGGCCGACCAGGATCGCGATGGTGGTGACGATTTCGAAGTAGATGATGGTCTTCAGGCCAATACGCCCGAGTTTCTTCGCGTCGCCCACGCCGGCGATACCGACGATCAGCGAGGAGATCACGATCGGGATCACGATCATCTTGATCAAGCGGATAAAGATATCGCCCGCAGGTTGCAGGACGTTGCTGATCCACCAGGCTTTTTCGGCACTGAAATGGTTGAGCAGCGCACCAATTGCAATCCCCAGCACCAGACCGATGAGGATCTGCCAGGCGAGGCTTAGTTTTGCCTTCTTCATATCATTACCCTTACTTCAGTTGGACTCGGGCTAATGCGCGAACTGGAACGCTCAATGGCGGAAAAGTCTGTGCATCGGCCCCCGTATAAGGTCGCCCCGAGCGAGCATTTACGGCTCTCTGCAGGCGAAAAAAGGCGCAACTATTCCGACGCAAGGGGGGCGCGTCTAATGCCGTAAACGCCTACCCTATGCCGAATCGGCATGAGTTTTTCTAAACGAAACGGGCGTCCCAACCGGTTCGAATGCGACATTTCGGCCTGACCATCTGCCGTGAAACGGCCATTTCAGGCGGCATTCAGCGTTTTTGAGTGGGTTCGAAATGACCTTCGAAAGAAGGGAAAGTTCTTACGTTAGAACCAGAAATCTCATCTGGAAAAAGCCAAAAGTTTCTCGATGTACGGTCGCAAGGAAACACCGTGAAACGGTTAGGCCACACATATGGGAATGGTTGCCGCGCCCCCCGCCTGAAAAAGCAGGCCACCGCTCTGCCACAAAGGTTTGTGGCATTCAAACACGACGCAAGTCGTCAAGCCTGAGCGCTTGGCGAACTTGCGCCGCAGTTTTTCCTGACCCGGCCCTCGCGGAGGCACTCCCTGTACCCCTAGGTCACTCCGATCCGGTTTCGATCAGAACGTCCCGGCCCCCTGGTCATGCGTGGCCCCTCCTCAGGGCGGTGCAACAGAAAGCAAGGCCCGGGTGGGCGCCTGCTTTCCATGGTCGAACCTTCGAACAGCCAACTCAGTACCAGTTCGGGTCCTTTTTCAGCTGTTCCTTGAGCAAGCCCTGCATGCCAGCGTCCGGCTTGCCGAGAAAGCGGTATTCGGCATGGCGGGTCGGCGACTTGTCAGCGGGCAGGCCCGCCGGCACTTCGACCAACATGGCGTAGGCGTCTTTCTTGTCGAAACTGAACGCCACGATCAGGCGCTGGTTGCGACAGGTATCGCGGGTTTCGCAAAGCGGACCGACCAGGTACTTGTCACCGTCTTCTTCCACCGCATTCATCTGCTGCGCGTCACCGGACAGGTTCATCACCCATTCCGGCAGGCGCTCTTCCTTTTCGACGACTTCCTGCCAGGTTTCACGGTATTGCGGGTCACTGTTCAACAACTCGTTGACCCGGGTCTGACCGTCGTTGGCCGCCATCGCCGTGGCCGCGCCGCCCAGCAACAGGACGGCGGCCAATGTTTTCAAAGAAACGCTCATGTTCAACCTCGACCACGACGGCCAAAGAAGAAGGAAGCGATGAACATCACCAGGAAAACGACAAAGAGAATCTTGGCGATACCCGTGGCGGTGCCCGCGATACCACCAAAGCCCAGTACCGCAGCGATGATGGCAATGATCAGGAATGTGATTGCCCAGCTCAACATGGTCATTCTCCTTACGCTTCTATTTAGAGGTACTGCCTAGCCGGCCCGCCGTTGCGCACCGACTGTCCTGCCTAGAACACCCAGCGCTCCTGATAAGCCGTGTCGGTAGCAGGCTGAGCCTGGTCGACATCCATCAGAAGCATCGGGGCGGAATCGGCAAACCGAGTGCTGACTGCACTGAAGTGGGTTTGAGTGGGATGAGAAACCGGCAACCTCACAGCTTCTTGCTGCTGGCCTTGCTCCCAACGTGAAAACTGCTGACCGCCAATCAAAGTCACCAGCAATGCCAGGCTGGCGAACAATCCCTGCTGCAGATGCAGGGACGAAACAGACAATGGGGCGAGACGTTGGCGTTTCATCCGGAAGCTCCTCCCATGGGGGTCATTGTTCTCAACGCTTGTTGCTGTGCCTGCGGCTTGTTCAACCGAGCCTGATCAGGTTGTTGCAGCCTGCATGCCAGCTTTCATTTTTAGAAAAAACCAAATAAAAACAATGGCTTGTAATCAAATCGGGAGGTTTTCAATACGCCATCCTGCACGATGCCGCCCTGGATACCGTGCGAATTGCACGATCGGCCCGGTACTTGAGGAAAAAAGCGCAGCTGAAAATGCATGGAGTACAGTGGCGAAATCGGGAAAGGACTGCGGGCAAGACCTGAAATCAGTAAAAAACCTATTGTTTTCAATCGATTAGTAATAGCCCCCGGAGATAACTAATCTGCACGCCTGGAAATCGATCAGAATTAACCATGCAACTTGCCCGATTTTTCCGGGACTAAATAAGATCACTCACTTCAGGAGCCTCGGACATGGAATCAGCACCGGAAAATCAAGGCCGCATTCTTCTGGTAGATGATGAGTCCGCGATCCTTCGTACCTTCCGTTACTGCCTGGAAGACGAGGGCTACACCGTCGCCACGGCCAATAGCGCCGCTCAGGCCGATGCCTTGCTGCAACGCCAGGTGTTCGACCTGTGTTTCCTCGACCTGCGCCTGGGCGAGGACAACGGCCTGGACGTACTGGCCCAGATGCGCATCCAGGCCCCCTGGATGCGGGTGGTCATCGTCACCGCCCATTCGGCCGTCGACACCGCGGTGGACGCCATCCAGGCCGGCGCCGCCGACTATCTGGTCAAGCCCTGCAGCCCCGATCAACTGCGCCTGGCGACCGCCAAGCAGCTGGAAGTCCGCCAGCTCTCGGCACGCCTGGAGGCCCTCGAAGGCGAAGTACGCAAACCCAAGGACGGCCTGGACTCGCACAGTCCGGCGATGAAAGTGGTGCTGGAAACCGCCCGCCAGGTCGCCGGCACCGACGCCAACATCCTGATCCTCGGCGAGTCCGGCACCGGCAAGGGCGAGCTGGCCCGGGCCATTCATGGCTGGAGCAAGCGCGCCAGGAAATCCTGCGTCACCATCAACTGCCCGTCGCTGAACGCCGAACTGATGGAGAGCGAGCTGTTCGGTCACAGCCGCGGGGCCTTTACCGGCGCCAGCGAAAGCACCCTTGGCCGGGTCAACCAGGCTGACGGCGGCACGCTGTTCCTCGACGAGATCGGCGACTTCCCGCTGACCCTGCAACCCAAGTTGCTGCGGTTCATCCAGGACAAGGAATACGAGCGGGTCGGCGACCCGGTGACCCGCCGCGCCGACGTGCGTATCCTCGCCGCGACCAACCTCAACCTCGAGGACATGGTGCGCGACGGACGCTTCCGTGAAGACCTGCTGTACCGCCTGAACGTGATCACCCTGCACCTGCCGCCGCTGCGCGAACGCAGCGAAGACATCCTGACCCTGGCCGACCGTTTCCTGGCGCGTTTCGTCAAGGAATACGCCCGTCCCGCCCGCGGCTTCAGCGACGAGGCACGCGAAGCGCTGCTCAATTACCGCTGGCCGGGCAATATCCGCGAGCTGCGCAACGTGGTGGAACGCGCCAGCATCATCTGTCCCCAGGAAAAGGTGGAGATCAGCCACCTGGGCATGGCCGAGCAACCGACCAACAACACCCCGCGCATCGGCGCTGCCTTGAGCCTGGACGAGCTGGAGAAAGCCCATATCGGCGCCGTGCTGGCCACCAGCGATACCCTCGACCAGGCCGCCAAGACGCTCGGCATCGATGCCTCGACGCTGTACCGCAAACGCAAACAGTACAACCTGTGAGCCGCCCCTCATGAAGTTAGCGATGAAACTGCGCACGAGACTGTTTCTGAGCATCTCGGCGCTGATCACCGTGGCGCTGCTCGGCCTGCTGCTCGGGCTGGTCAGCGTGATGCAGATGGCCAAGACCCAGGAAGCGCTGATCCGCGACAACTTCATTACCCTGGACCTGGGGCTCAAGCTGCGACAGACCCTGGGCGACCAACTGCTCATCATGCTCAACCACAACCCTGACCGGACGGCGCTGGACGACTCCAGGCAGGAATACCTGGCCCTGCTCGAGCAGGGCATCGAGCATGAACGGCAAAACAATGTGCATAACGGCTTCACCCAGGCACGCGACGACTACCAGCGTTTCTTCGAAGCCTTCGAGCGCGCCGACGGGAGCTCGGCAGGGGTCAATGGCAATACCGAACTGACCCACCGCTTCAATACCCTGCGCAATGGCTTGATCGGCGAACACAAGCAGGCCCTGGACAACATCAATGACATCGAACACCAGGCCCGCAATCGCGCCTTGCTGATCGCCGGCCTGCTTGGCCTGGTCGGGCTGGCCGTGCTGATCATCGGCTTCATCACCGCCCACGGCATCGCCCGGCGCTTTGGCGGCCCCATCGAAGCGCTGGCCAAGGCCGCCGACAATATCGGCCAGGGCAACTTCGACGTGACCCTGCCCCTGTCTGCGGCTGCCGAGATGAACTTGCTGACCCGGCGCTTCGGGATCATGGCCCAAGCCCTGCGCGAGCATCAGGCCACCAATGTCGACGAACTGCTCGCCGGCCAGCAGCGCCTGCAATCGGTGCTCGACAGCATCGACGACGGTTTGCTGATGATCGACCGCCAGGGCCACCTGGAACACCTCAACCCGGTAGCCCAACGTCAGCTGGGCTGGGACGAGGAACGCCTCGGACAAGGGCTGGGCAGTGCCCTGCAGCGACCGGAACTGGACGAGCAACTGCAACTGGTATTGCGCGGCGGCACCCTGGAACGGGCGCCGGAAGACCTCAGCGTCGAGGTCGATGGCGAATCGCGCCTGCTGACCTACAGCCTGACCCCGGTCAGCCATCCCCAGGGGCATATCCTCGGCGCGGTGATGGTGCTGCACGACGTCACCGAGCAGCGAGCCTTCGAGCGTGTGCGCAGCGAGTTCGTATTGCGTGCCTCCCATGAATTGCGCACCCCGGTCACCGGCATGCACATGGCGTTCGGCCTGTTGCAGGAACGCCTGCGCTTCCCAGAAGAGTCCCGCGAAGCCGACCTGCTGAACACCGTCAACGAAGAAATGCAGCGCCTGATGCAACTGATCAACGACCTGCTGAACTTCTCGCGTTATCAAAACGGCCTGCAGAAACTCACCCTGGCGCCTTGCACCCTGGAAGAGCTGCTGGAGCAGGCGCGCAACCGCTTCATCGGCGCAGCCACGGCGCAGGGCATCGAGCTGCGGGTGGAGCTCCAGGCGCCGTTGCCGCGGCTGCACGCTGACCGCATGCAACTGGAGCGGGTGCTGGACAACCTGATCGACAATGCCCTGCGGCATACCGCCAAGGGTGGCTTGATCCGCTTGCAGGCCCGTAGGCATGGCGAGCGGGTCATCATCAGCGTCGAAGACAACGGCGAAGGCATCGCCTACGGGCAACAGGGGCGGATTTTCGAACCCTTCGTCCAGGTCGGACGCAAGAAAGGCGGGGCCGGCCTGGGCCTGGCGCTGTGCAAGGAAATCGTGCAACTGCACGGCGGGCGCATGGGCGTCTATTCACGGCCCGGGCAGGGAACCCAGTTCTATCTGGCCTTGCCCCTCTAGGGGCTAGGCCCCGTCATCCAGGCGCCGCGGCCCCAGGCGGCGCCCGCGGGAAATCAGGTCGATGAACTGCACCGCGCTCAGCGCATGGGCGAACAGCCAGCCCTGGCCAAAACGCACGCCCTCGCTGCTCAGCAGCAACGCCTGATCCTCGAACTCGATGCCCTCGGCAATCACCTTGAGCTGCAGGGCATGGGCCATGCGAATGATGTGCGGGGCGACGCCGCTGCTGGCGGCGTCATGCCCCAGGGCATCAATGAACGCCTTGTCGATCTTCAGGTAATCCACCGGCAGGGTCTGCAGGTATGCCAGGCTGCAATAACCCGTGCCGAAGTCGTCAATCAGCACCTGATGGCCAACATCCCGCAAGGCTTGCAGGTTATGCCGAGCGACCACCACATCGATCAGCCCGCGCTCGGTGACTTCGAAAGCGATCTGCCGCGCCGCCACCCGATGCAGCGCCAACAGGCGCGCCATCACTTTGCCGATCCGCGGCACCATGACATCGCAGGCCGCCAGGTTGACCGAGATATACAACTGCGGGTTGGCCCGCAACAAATGCCCCAACTGTTCGAGCAGGCGTTGCAGGACAAAATCAGTGATCGGGCGGATCTGCCCGGTGTTCTCCGCCATGGGAATGAACAGGTCCGGGCTGGTCAGGGTGCCGTCCGGACGACGCCAGCGCAGCAGGGCCTCGGCGCCGACGCACTGGCGCGTTCGCAGATCGAAGATAGGTTGATACAGCACCTGCAGCTCGCCGCGGCGCAGCGCCCCCTGCAATTCGGCACCCAGGGATTGGCGCTGCCCGGCCAGTTGAAAGGCCAGGCCGCCGATAAAGACCGCCAGCACCAGGCTGCTGGGCAGCAGCCACCACCACCCCTCGAAGATTTCTCGCCGCATGTTGCTGCGGGGGGTGACGAGCACCATCTGATACTCCGGATTGCTGGTGGGCATCCGGTAGATCAATTGGTCCTGGGTCACCAGCAACGGGTTGCGTCCCATGGGCGGCCACGGTTCGGTCGGCGGCCAGCCCAGCGCCGGCCCCAGCACCGGGATGGCCCGCGAGCCATGGTCGAGAACCACCATCAGGCTGCTGTTGGCGGGCAGGTCGACCATGTCGGTCAGGTGCCCGCGAGACGTCGCCACGCGAAAGTTACCGCGCCCGAGCATCAGCGCCGCGCGGTTTTCATTGGGTTCGGTAGAAGTGTTCAGCCAGTAGCTGTAGGTCGGGCCGCGGATATCCGGCGGTCGCATCACGGCCAGGTTGTCCTGAAGCGGCCAGTTGGTGCAGGCCTGGGCGGCATCGATATAGGCCGCTTCATAAATGAAGCGGTAACTGAAGCTGATCTGCTGCAGGGTCACGACCATCTCGGGGCTGCATTCGCGCAGGGGCTGCGCCTCGAGTACGTCCAGGCCTTCACGCAACTGACCGAACAGTTGCTCCAGGCGTTCGAGAAAACGCTGGCCCTGGGCATTCATCTGCTCGCTTTCGCGCAGTTGCGCCTCGTGCATCGCAATGCCCAGGCTCGCCGCCAGCAGCAGGGCCGCACTCAACACAGCCGCACACATCGCCAACAGCCAGGGGCGATAGAACCAACTGCGTAGGGGTTCGCGAGCGGCCAGCATCATTGGATATCCGAGGGTTACCAATGAGTTATAGCTACTGATTGAGAAAAAACCCTGACCGTCGGGCGGGCGTCAGTATTTTGTCTGGTTGAGCACCTGCAGGATCGCAGCGCTTTCTGCATCCGGCTGGCCGTCGAAACGCGACGGCCGGTAATGCATCTGGAACGCGGCCAGCACGTGACGGGTCGCCACATCCAGTTCGCCAGTCTGCGGCGTCTCATAACCCAGGCGCGCCAGGCCTTGCTGGAACCAGGCGATGCTCGGCAACTGCGCGGCAAAGAATGCCTGCTGGCGCGCCACCGCCTGGGCGTTCGGCCACCGGCCCAACCCGGCTTCGGCCAGACGCTTCCAGGGGAACAGCGGACCCGGGTCGAGCTTGCGCAGGGGAGCGATATCACTGTGGCCAATGATGTGCTGTGGCGCGATGTTGTTGCGCTTGCTGATGTCCTTGAGCAGCACGATCAGGCTCTGGACCTGCGCTTCGCTGTAGGGATACCAGACACGCCCGGTGGGCAGGTCGCGAAAGCCCGGGTTGACGATCTCGATCCCGATGGAACTGGAGTTCAGCCAGGTACGGCCTTGCCACTGGCTCTCGCCGGCGTGCCAGGCGCGGTATTGCTCGTCCACCAGTTTGTAGATGGTCGCCGCCTTATTGTCGCCGATCAGGTAGTGGCTGCTGACCTGGCCATGGGTCAGCAGTTGCAGGGAGCGCTCCATCGAGGCCGAGGTGTAATGCACCACCACGAACTGCACTCGCTCATCGAAGTTGACCGAAGGATGGCTGGTATCGAAACGCGGACCGCTGGCGCAACCGGCCAGCAATAGAAGGGACAAAGCGAGGACAAGAACTTTCATGGCGGAAGGCAGTACGCTGGAGAAAATAATGCAACAGTGTAACGTACTGCCTTTGCGGAAAACCGGCGAAAACACCGGTTTATACAAAATGGAACAAATTATGCGTCAGCCCAGTTCCACCCGGTTGCGCCCCGCCTCCTTGGCCCGATAGAGCGCCTGATCGGCTCTCTTGAGCACCAGGTCGCTGCGTTCTCCCGGCTTGAAGGCACTCATGCCGATGGACATGGTGATGGTCACCCGCTCGCCCTTGAAGTGAAACGGACAGGCTTCGATGGCCGCCCGCAAGGTTTCCGCCAGGCGCGCCCCGACCGGCCAGGTGGTATCGGGTATCAGCAGGACGAACTCTTCACCGCCGAAACGGGCGATGAAATCGTTGCCGCGCAGGCGCTTGCGCAGCACGCCGGCGATGATCTTCAGCACCTTGTCGCCGGCTAGGTGACCGTAGTTGTCGTTGATGCGCTTGAAGTGGTCGAGGTCGAGCATCGCCAGCAACAAGGTGTTGCCGTGCTGCTGCCACTGCGCCACTTCATGCTCCAGACGCTCGCTCCAGGCCGCCCGATTGGGCAGGCCGGTGAGGGGATCGATCAGCGCTTTCTGCCGCTGTTCTTCCAGGTGCTCGCGGTAGCCCTGGGCTTCCTGCTCCATGCTCGACACCCGCTCGGCCAGGCTTTGCAGGCGCGCAGCCACTTCCTTTTCGCGTTCGTCACGCTGCTTCTGGTGATGGTCCATGGTGCCAAGCAGGCCTTCCAGGTGGCTTTCCAGCACCTGCTTGAGGTCGTCCAGATCCGCCGCTTCCTGAACGCTGCTTTGCAGGCCATCGACCTGCTCGCGAATCTGCGTGTCCATCTCCCGCGCCGCCGAACTGCTGTCGGCATGGCCCTCGCTGGCGGCCTGCAGGTTGCTCTGGAAGGATTCCAGGCGCTCGTTGAGTCGCTTGAGATACGCCTCGAACTCATGCTGGCCGCTGTCGGTGATCGCCAGCATCAATACCGCCAGATCGTCGAGGATCGGCAGCAATTCGTACCAGTTCAACCCATGTTGCAAGCGATCGCGCATGGACTCGGCTTGCGGCCGATGACGTTCTGGCAAGCTCAGGTCATCCAGAAGGCCGAGCAGGGTATGTTCGATGTGCTTGGCCACCGAACTGTAGGAGGGTTCAGGCGTGTCGGGCAGGGCATACAGCACATCCTGCTCGGCCTGCTGCGGGTCGATCGCCGCCAGCGCCTCGGCCATGGCCGCCGGCAACGGCAAGCGATCGAGCAGCACAGGCGCCGGGGCTGTCTCGGCGAGTGCGGCAACGATCAATTCGTCCGGGTTGGAAAGAGCAACCGCAGCTTCGACAGTCGAAGGCTGCACGGCCGGCGGCACTTCAATGGATTCAGCCGCGGCTGGCGACGGCGATTCCTGTGAATCCAGCAGCGGCGGGGCCGGCTCGACGGCGATGGTTTTCTCCGACTCCAGCACCGGCGGTACAAAGGCTTCGACCTGGGCAGCCGTGGTTACCTCGGGCAGTGCTTGCGGTTGTGGCTCGGGCGGCTGGCTGACAGCAGCGAGCTCCTCGACCACAGGCGCAGGGGCTTCGGACGGCCGTGCGGGCGCGACTTCGACACGAGGCGGGGGCGTTTCAACCGCAGCGCTTTCAGCCGTTGCCAGTGGCTGTACCGCAACCGGGCTCGCCACCACCGCAGGCATTTCGGCCGTGGACAGGGCAGGCGCGTCGTCAGCGTCACGACCACCAAACAGACGCTGCAGCAACCCTGGGCGGGGCAGCTCCGCGGGGTTCTCCAGCTGGCTCAGCGCCTTGCCTTGCAGGCCGCTCAGTTCACCCAGCAACAGTGGAATTTCCCGGGCTTGGCCGACGCGACCATCCAGTTGCTTGGCGAAGTTTTTCAGCGGACGACTCACCTCGCGAGGCAACGGCAGCTTCTGCAACTGGCTGACCAGCGAGGTCAGGGCCGTGCTCATTTGCTCGATGCGGGTCTCGCGGCGCTGCTCGGAGTCCAGCACGGCTTTTTCCAGGCGCGGCAACAGGGCCGCCAAGGCCGCGTCCATATCGTCGGTGCGTACCACCTCGCGCATTTCCTTCATGCACTGATCGACAGCGCGATCAGTACCTTCGGCCGCCAGCGTGCTGCGCACCAGGCCACGGCGAAGCAGGTCGAGGCGGGCATTCCAGCGTCGCTCGAGTTTTTCCTGTTGTTCGATACTTTTGAGGTACTTCTCTTTCCAGCGCTGGGCGTCGTCGCTCATTCATGGGTTCCGCGAGGGGCAGGACTCAGCGCGGGCAATGCATCGGCCGTGAGCGAACCCGGCAGACGAATCTCTACCGCGACCGGCAGGTGATCGGAAATCGGTTGGGCCAGGACTTCGACCCGCTCCAGCGTCAGGCTGGGGCTGAGCAAAATATGATCAAGACAGCGTTGTGGGCGCCAGCTGGGGAAAGTCGCTTCCAGTTGCGGCGCCAGCAGACCGAGATCGCGCAACGGCGAATGTTCCAGCAGATCGCTGGCGTGGGTATTCATGTCGCCCATCAGCACCTGATGCTTGTAGCCGCCGATCATCTCGCGGATATAGGCCAGTTGCCGGGTACGCGTACGGGCGCCCAGGGCCAGGTGCATCATCACCACCACCAACGCCTCGGGACCATCGCCGAAGCGCACGAGGATCGCACCACGCCCCTTGGGGCCGGGCAGCGGATGATCTTCGATCGCCCAGGGACGCAGGCGGCTGAGCACGCCATTGCTGTGCTGGGCCAGGCGGCCAAGGTTGCGATTGAGCTGTTGGTACCAGTAGGGGAAGGCGCCGAGTTGGGCCAGGTGCTCGACCTGGTTGACGTAGCCCGAACGCAGGCTGCCGCCATCGGCTTCCTGCAGGGCGACCAGATCGAAGTCGCCCAGCAGATCGCCGATCTTTTGCAGGTTGTCGGCGCGCCCGTTGTGCGGCAGCAGGTGCTGCCAGCCACGGGTCAGGTAATGCCGATAACGTTCGGTACTGATACCGACCTGGATATTGAAACTGAGTAGCCGCAGACGGCTGTCTGCCGGCAGGCCGGAGGACGCCACATGGTGCTCGTTGACCCGCGGATCATGCAGGCCAACGATACGTTCCGTACCCCAACGTCGCATGGCAGGAGCTCGCTTACTTGGCCGCCCGCTCTTTGGCGATCAGCTGGTCGGCGACGCTCAGGGCACCTTCAGGACCACCGGCGGTGCCCAGGTCGAAGCGGTACTTGCCGTTGACGACCATGGTCGGTACGCCAGAGATCTGATAGGCCTGGGCCTTCTTCTTCGCGTCCTCGACCTTGCCTTTGACGGCGAACGAATTGTAGGTGCTCAGGAATTTGTCCTTGTCGACGCCTTCGCCGGCCAGGAACTCGGCCATCTCTTCAGGAGTGGCGAGTTTCTTGCCGCCATGGATGGCTTCGAATACCGCTTTGTGGACCTTGTGCTCGACACCCATGGCTTCCAGGGTGATGAACAGTTGACCGTGAACGTTCCAGATACCGCCGAACATGGCAGGGATGCGCACGAAGTTGACGTCGGCCGGCAGTTTTTCAGCCCATGGGTTGATGGTCGGCTCGAAGGCGTAGCAGTGTGGGCAGCCATACCAGAACAGCTCGACCACTTCGATCTTGCCAGGCACCGCAACCGGAACGGCGCTGCTCAGCTCTACATATTGTTTACCGGCTTCAAGGGGCTCGGCGGCTTGAGCAGTCATGCCAAACAGGCTGGCGGTGACGAGAGCGGCGCTGAGAATCAGATTACGCATGCTTTACTCCTGAACAAGTAAGGTCGCCTCGCGCGGCCTGTTCGCAGACAGGTCATGGCAGGGCTTGAGTTCGCTAGTGTAGCGGCAGACGCCATAAAAAAGGGCGGCCTGAGCCACCCTTTATGCTTTCATCGACAGATTAATCGATCATTAACGTTGCGCAAGATAGACCCTTTCGCAACATGATCGCCGGCCTCAGTGCAGGCCCTGGATATAGCTGGATACCGCTTCGATGTCCTTGTTGCTCAGCTTGGCGGCGATGCTGCGCATGATCATGGTGTCGCCGTCGTTGGTGCGGTTGCCTTCGCGGAAGTCGGTCAACTGCTTGGCTACGTACTGAGCATGCTGGCCACCCAGGTGCGGGAAGCCGGCAGCGGCGTTACCCGTGCCATTTGGCGAGTGGCAACCGGTGCAGGAAGGCATGCCTTGATCCAGCTTGCCGCCACGGAACAACTCTTCACCGCGAGCCACGACTTTCGGGTCTGCCGCGCCGACGCTGCCTTTCTGGCTGGCGAAGTAGGCGGAGAGGTCGGCCAGGTCCTGGTCGCTCAGGTTGGTCAGCAGGCCGGTCATTTCCAACACCTGGCGCTTGCCGGACTTGATGTCGTGCAACTGCTTGTTCAGGTAACGCTCACCCTGACCCGCCAGCTTTGGAAAGTTAGGCGCCATGCTGTTCCCATCCGGACCATGGCAAGCACCACATACAGCGGCTTTCGCCTGACCGGCAGCAGCGTCGCCTGCAGCATGGGCGACACCTGTGATGCCCAAGGTCAACAGCAGACTCACGAGTAATTTGTTCATCAGCTAATCCAACTACGGCTAAGGGTTAAGAGTTATGGACCGGGATCACTCGCTCATCCAAAGGATGATGGCTCGGTAATCCTCGGCACTGCAGTCCATGCACAAACCACGCGGCGGCATCGCCTTGAAACCCTGGGTCACGTGTTGCACCAGCGTCTCCATACCTTGCGCCAGCCTCGGCGCCCAAGCTCCCTGGTCCCCCTTGCGGGGAGCCGTTGGTAGTTGGCCGGAATGACAAGCCCCACAAACACGGTTGTACACAGCTTCCGGATCCTGTGTAGCCTGAGCGCTGTAAAGCGGTATCAGGACGCCGGCAGCCAGCAGCCATTTCGTCATAAAACGACCTTTTCAGGGTTGAGAGCGTGCTGCGTTCTAATGCGCAATCAAGGTCTATCGCTCTCGTGAACTTCATCCTACGCTGGGACAAAGCGCACACAAAATCTGCGGCATTATATACTGGCGCTACTGAAACGGAAACGACACCGCTCGCCGCGTCCATTCTCGGCACCGCCCCTATCGGAAATCCCATGCAACTCAAAAATCCCATTCTTGGTCTGTGCCAACAGTCCACTTTCATGCTCAGCGCCGCCAAAGTCGATCAATGCCCCGACGACGAAGGCTTCGAAGTGGCCTTCGCCGGGCGTTCCAACGCTGGCAAATCCAGCGCCCTGAATACCCTGACCCATGCCAGCCTGGCACGCACCTCGAAAACTCCGGGCCGTACGCAGCTGTTGAACTTCTTCAAGCTAGACGACGATCGCCGTCTGGTCGACCTGCCGGGTTACGGTTACGCGAAAGTGCCGATCCCGCTCAAGCAACACTGGCAGCGTCACCTGGAAGCCTACCTGGGCAGCCGCGAGAGTCTGAAAGGGTTGATTCTGATGATGGACATCCGCCATCCGATGACCGACTTCGACCTGCTGATGCTCGACTGGGCCGTCGCCAGCGGCATGCCGATGCACATCCTGCTGACCAAGGCCGACAAACTGACCTACGGCGCGGCCAAGAACACCCTGCTCAAGGTGCAGTCGCAAATCCGTAAGGGCTGGGGCGACAACGTCACCATCCAGCTGTTTTCGGCACCAAAACGCATGGGCCTGGAAGAGGCCTACACTGTACTGGCGGGCTGGATGGAACTGGCGGACAAAGGCGCCGAAACCGAGACCTGAAAGACATACGCAAAACTGCCTGTGGTGTGATCAGGCAAGGCAAAAACTGGCGGAAACGGCTGGAGTCGCATTCGACTTTAGGGACCTAAATGAGCATTTCCCGCCAGTTTTTAACGCAGCATGATCGCGCCACAGGCAGTTTTGGGGCAAAAAAAACCCCGGACTTCGTATGGGGAGGGGAAGTTCGGGGTCCAAGTTCCGGACCGCTAGGGCGGGGTCCAGATATCTGCCAACACTTAACACAACATAGGAGCATCGAAGGGCTTCACCAGCCATTCAGTTACTCTGAGTGGGCTTTCACTGATTAAGTTCCGGGAGGTTTCAAAAACTATTGGCAATAGTCGATGAAATTTTCCGCACTAATAGCTCTTCGCTAGCCTTCGCCGCGGCACTATGCCGCGGCCAAAGTACTGCCTTCTCGCCTCAGTGCGCCTCATCCCAGTTACTGCCCACCCCGACTTCGACCAGCAGCGGCACATCCAGGATCGCGGCATTGCTCATGTAGCCGCGAATCTCCTCGCTCACCTTGTCCACCAGGTCTTCGCGCACTTCCAGCACCAGTTCGTCGTGCACTTGCAGGATGACCTTGGCATCCAGGCCTGAGGCCGTCAGCCAGTTGTCTACCGCCACCATGGCCTTCTTGATGATGTCGGCCGCCGTGCCCTGCATCGGTGCGTTGATCGCCGTACGTTCGGCACCGGCGCGTTCCTGCGGCTTGTTGGAGTTGATCTCCGGCAAGTACAGGCGGCGGCCGAACAGGGTTTCCACATAACCCTGTTCCGCGGCCTGGGCGCGGGTGCGGTCCATGTATTCGCGCACGCCGGGGTAGCGGGCGAAGTAGGTGTCGATATAGGCCTTGGCAGTCTTGGTATCGACGCCGATGTCCTTGCCGAGCTTCTGCGCGCCCATGCCATAGATCAGGCCGAAGTTGATCGCCTTGGCACTGCGGCGCTGATCGGAACTGACGTCCTTGAGCTCGACCTTGAACACTTCGGCCGCGGTGGCCGCGTGCACGTCGAGGTTGTTGCGGAAGGCATTCAGCAGCCCTTCGTCGCGGGACAGGTGCGCCATGATCCGCAGTTCGATCTGCGAATAGTCCGCCGCCAGCAGCTTGTAGCCAGGCGGCGCGATGAAGGCCTGGCGGATGCGCCGGCCTTCGGCGGTACGCACCGGGATGTTCTGCAGGTTCGGATCGCTGGAAGACAAACGCCCGGTAGACGCGACTGCCTGGTGATAGGAGGTGTGGATTCGCCCGGTACGCGGGTTGATCTGCTCCGGCAGGCGGTCGGTGTAGGTGCTCTTGAGCTTGCTCATGGAGCGATACTGCATCAGCACCTTGGGCAGTGGGTAGTCATCCTCGGCCAGCTTGGCCAGCACTTCTTCAGCGGTGGACGGCTGGCCTTTGGCAGTCTTCTTCAGCACCGGCAGGCCGAGCTTGTCGTAGAGGATGACTCCCAGTTGTTTGGGCGAACCCAGGTTGAATTCTTCGCCAGCGATCTCGAAGGCTTCACGCTCCAGCGCCACCATCTTGTCGCCCAGTTCGATGCTCTGCACGCCCAGCAGGTCGGCGTCCACCAAGGCACCCTGGCGCTCGATCCGTGCCAGTACCGGCACCACGGGCATTTCGATATCGCTGAGCACGCTGGCCAGGCTCGGAATCGCGGCCAGTTTTTCATGCAAGACCTGATGCAGACGCAGGGTCACATCGGCGTCCTCCGCCGCATAAGGTCCGGCCTGCTCAAGAGCAATCTGGTCGAAGGTCAGCTGCTTGGCGCCCTTGCCGGCGATGTCCTGGAAACTCACGGTGGTGTGGCCCAGGTATTTCTCCGCCAGGCTGTCCATGTCATGCCGGGTGGCGGTGGAGTTGAGCACGTAGGACTCGAGCATGGTGTCGAAGGCGACACCACGCACCGTGATGCCGTTGGCCTGATCGCCGCCGATGGCGCAGTTGGCCAGGATATTCATGTCGAACTTGGCGTGCTGGCCGACCTTGAGTTTGTTCGGGTCTTCGAGAATCGGCTTCAGGGCCCGCAGGACGGTGTCGCGATCCAGCTGCTCCGGCGCGCCGATATAAGAGTGGGTCAGCGGAATATAAGCCGCTTCGTTGGCCTGCACGGCGAAGGACAACCCCACGAGCTGCGCCTGCTGGGCATCGATACCGGTGGTTTCGGTATCGAAGGCGAACAGCTTGGCGTTCTTCAGCTTTTCCAGCCAGACATCGAAACGCGCCTGATCGAGGATGGTTTCGTACTGAGCTTCGACAACCACCGGCACTTCGATCTCGACCTGAGTCAACAAGTCGGCCATCGGCTCAGAGGCGGCGACACTCAGTTCCAGACGCTTGGCATCGCGCTGCAGCTCGTCGAGCCAGCTCTTGAACTCCAGCAGGCTGTACAGCTCGACCAGTTTGTCGCGGTCCGGTTCGCCCAGGTGCAGGTCGTCCAGGCCGATATCCAGCGGCACATCGACCTTGATCGTCGCCAGCTGATAGGAGAGGAAAGCCATCTCCTTGTGCTCCTCGAGCTTGGCCGGCAGGGTCTTGGCCCCGCGAATCGGCAGGCTCGGGACGATATCGAGCTGGGCATACAGCTCGTTCAGGCCACCGTTGACCCCCACCAGCAGGCCGGAAGCAGTCTTCGGGCCGATGCCCGGCACACCCGGGATGTTGTCGGAGGAGTCGCCCATCAGCGCCAGGTAATCGATGATCTGCTCGGGAGCGACGCCGAATTTCTCCTTCACGCCCTCCACGTCCATGCTGCTACCGGACATGGTGTTAACCAGCGTAATGTGCCCGTCCACCAGTTGCGCCATGTCCTTGTCGCCGGTGGAGATCACCACCGGCCGGTCGGCCGCCGCGCTGCTGCGGGCCAGGGTGCCGATCACGTCGTCCGCCTCGACGCCCTCGACGCACAGCAGCGGAAAGCCCAGGGCGATCACGCTGGCGTGCAGCGGTTCGATCTGCACCCGCATGTCGTCGGGCATGCTCGGGCGATTGGCCTTGTAGGCGGCGTACATATCATCGCGGAAGGTCCCGCCCTTGGCGTCGAACACCACGGCGAACGGGCTGTCCGGGTACTGCTTGCGCAGACTCTTGAGCATGTTCAGCACGCCCTTGACCGCACCGGTCGGCATGCCTTTGGAAGTGGTCAGCGGGGGCAGCGCGTGGAAGGCGCGGTACAGGTAGGACGAACCGTCCACCAGGACGAGGGGGGCTTGGCTCATGAGCAGGATCAACCTTTTCGGCGGGTCCGGCGCTAGAATAGCGGGACCGTTGACGACAAAGGGACAAGGTTATCATGCGCACACTAAATCGCTTGCTGCTGGCCAGCCTGATTGCAATCGCGCCGATGGCCGTGATTGCGGCGGAGGATGCGCCATCGGCGGATCCGGAAGTAACCATTCGCACGGAAGGCGACAAGACCATCCAGGAGTACCGCCAGAACGGTTTCCTGTACGCCATCAAGGTCACACCGAAGGTCGGCAAACCCTACTTTCTGGTGCGCGCCGACGGCTCCGATGGCAATTTCATTCGTTCTGACCAGCCGGATATGCTGATTCCGGCGTGGAAAATTTTCGAGTGGTAAACCACTCCTAACTTCAACCGGCGCTGGCTCGACAGCGGCGCCCGTACTGGCAGTTTTTAACCATGTCTGTGTTTACTCCCCTGGCTCGGCCCGAGCTGGAAACCTTTCTCGCCCCTTACGGGCTCGGCCGCCTGCTTGACTTCCAGGGGATTGCCGCTGGTAGCGAAAACACCAACTTCTTCATCAGCCTGGAACAGGGCGAGTTCGTCCTGACCCTGGTCGAGCGTGGCCCGGTCCAGGAAATGCCGTTCTTCATCGAACTGCTGGACGTGCTGCACGACGCCGACCTACCGGTGCCTTACGCCCTGCGCACCACCGACGGCGTGGCCCTGCGCGAGCTGGCCGGCAAGCCGGCGCTGCTACAGCCGCGCCTGGCCGGCAAGCACATCAAGGAAGCCAATGCCCAGCATTGCGCGCAGGTCGGCGAGCTGCTGGCTCACCTGCACCTGGCGACCAAGGACAACATGATCAAGCGCAAGACCGATCGTGGCCTGGACTGGATGCAGGAAGAAGGCTCGCAGATGCTGTCCCATCTCGACCCGCAGGCGCGGGACTTGCTGCAGCGGGCCCTGGATGAAATCGACGAGCAGAAGGTGAAGATCCTCGCGCTGCCTCGGGCCAACATCCACGCCGACCTGTTCCGCGACAACGCGATGTTCGAAGGCACGCACCTGACCGGGCTGATCGACTTCTACAACGCCTGCTCCGGGCCGATGCTGTATGACGTGGCGATTGCCCTGAACGACTGGTGTTCCGACGCCGACGGCCTGCTCGACGGCTCGCGCGCCCGGGCCCTGCTGGGCGCCTACGCGGCCCTGCGCCCGTTCACCACCGCCGAGGCCGAGCTGTGGCCAACCCTGTTGCGGGTGGCCTGCGTGCGCTTCTGGCTGTCACGCCTGATCGCCGCCGAGTCCTTCGCCGGACAGGACGTGCTGATTCACGACCCGATGGAGTTCCAACTGCGCCTGGCCCAGCGCCAGCAGGTCAGCACGCCATTGCCGTTCGCCATCTGAAAGCATCGCGGGCAAGCCCGCCCCTACGTTCTCTTGTAGGAGCGAGGCTTGCCCGCGATAGCGTCAGCCGTCTTTACAACGACTCCAGGCAACCCGCCAGATCGTTGCCCAGCTTCTCCAGCACCTGCTCATAACCCCGCGCCGTGGCCGGGGTGTAGCCGCCCAGCGCATCGAGTTCCGCCAGCTTCACCGGCAAACCCGCCACCAGGGTTTCGGCCAGGCGCGGGCGCAATGGCGGCTCGCTGAACACACAGGTCTTGCCGACCTGCTGCAAGCGCGCGCGCATTGCCGCTACGTGCTGCGCGCCCGGCTGCACTTCGGCCGCCACGCTGAACACGCCCGCATGCTTGAGCCCATAAGCGTCTTCGAAGTAATCGAAGGCTTCATGGAAGACGAAATAAGGCTTGCCGACGATTGGCGCCAGGCGGGCTTTCAAACGGGCATCCAGGGCATCCAGGCGCTGGTCGAAGGCCTTGGCGTTGCTCTGGTAACGCGCGGCGTTGGCCGGGTCCGCGGCGCTCAGGTCGGCCGCCATGCGGTCGGCGATGACCCGCGCGTTGACCGGCGACAGCCACAGGTGCGCATCGAGGCTGCCTGGACGATGATCGTGGTCATGTTCGTCGGCTTCTTCAGCATGCGAGTGGTTATCTTCGGCGAAATGACGGAGTTTCAGACCTGGCAGGTCCTGCACCGCCAGCGCTGGCAGCGTGCGGCCCTTGAGGACCCGCGGCAGGAAGCTCTCCATGTCCGGGCCGATCCAGTACAGCAACTCCACCGACTGCACCTTGCGCACATCGGAAGGACGCAGCGCATAGTTGTGCGGCGATGCGCCCGGCGGCAGCAGGACCTCGGGCACGGCGATGCCGTCCTGGACGGCGGCGGCGATCAATTGCAGGGGTTTGATGCTGGTCAGGACCCGGACTTCGGCCTGGGCCGAGCTGATCACGAACAAACTGGCGGTAAAAGCGACAAAAAGGGCAAAAAGTCGAGACACGATGACCACTCGAAGAGGCAAGAACGGGTAACATAATAACGTCTCTCACCATTATCGTCGCCGCTCATGCCTAAAACCCCCCTTGCCAGTCGCCCCCACGACCACTCTCACTGCGTACACAGCGCACTGTCCGAGGCCGATGCCCTGTGCGCCCGCCAAGGCCTGCGCCTGACCGCCCTGCGTCGGCGGGTGCTGGAACTGGTCTGGCAAAGCCACAAGCCGCTGGGTGCCTACGACATCCTCGCCGTGCTCAGCGAACAGGACGGTCGCCGCGCCGCGCCGCCAACCGTGTACCGCGCCCTGGATTTCCTCCTGGAAAACGGCTTGGTGCACCGCATCGCCTCGCTCAACGCCTTCGTCGGCTGCAATCACCCGGAACACGCGCACCAGGGCCAGTTCCTGATCTGCCGCGTCTGCCACGCCGCCATCGAGCTTGAACAGAAATCCATCAGCGACGCGATCATCAGCAGCGCGCGCGATGTCGGCTTCGTCGTCGAAGGCCAGACCGTCGAAGTGGTCGGCCTCTGCTCGGGTTGCCAGGGGGCTTGATGAGCAATGCCTTGATTCGCCTCGACCAGGTCGCGGTGACCTTTGCCGGGCAGACCGTGCTGGACAACATCCAGCTCAGTGTCGAGCCTGGGCAGATCGTCACGCTGATCGGCCCCAACGGCGCCGGTAAGACCACCCTGGTGCGCGCCGTGCTCGGCCTGCTCAAGCCAGACAGCGGCAGCGTCTGGCGCAAGCCGAAGCTGCGGGTCGGCTATATGCCGCAGAAGCTGCACGTCGACCCGACATTACCGCTGTCGGTGCTGCGCTTCCTGCGCCTGGTGCCGGGCGTGGACCGCGCGACAGCCCTGGCTGCACTGAACGAAGTCGGCGCCGAACAGGTGATCGACAGCCCGGTGCAGAGCATTTCCGGCGGCGAGATGCAGCGTGTACTGCTGGCCCGTGCCCTGCTGCGCGAGCCGGAATTGCTGGTACTGGACGAGCCGGTACAAGGCGTGGACGTCGCCGGCCAGGCCGAGCTGTACAGCCTGATCACCCGCTTGCGCGACCGCCACGGTTGCGGCGTGCTGATGGTCTCCCACGACCTGCACCTGGTGATGAGCACCACCGACCAGGTGGTCTGCCTCAATCGCCACGTGTGCTGCTCCGGCCACCCGGAACAGGTCAGCGGCGACCCGGCCTTCGTCGAGCTGTTCGGCCAGAATGCGCCAAGCCTGGCGATCTATCACCACCATCACGACCACGCCCACGACCTGCACGGTTCGGTGGTCACCGGGGCCGCGGCCAGCCACGTTCATGTTCACGGAGATAGCTGCAAGCATGGCTGATTTTCTGTTGTACGCCCTGCTCGCAGGCCTGGCGCTGGCGCTGGTGGCAGGTCCCCTCGGATCGTTCGTGGTCTGGCGGCGCATGGCCTATTTCGGCGACACCCTGTCCCATGCCGCTTTGCTCGGCGTGGCCCTGGGCTTTCTGCTGGATGTCAGCCCGGCAGTGGCGGTGACCGTCGGCTGCCTGTTGCTGGCGGTGCTGCTGGTCACCCTGCAACAGCGCCAGCCGCTGGCTTCCGATACGTTGCTGGGGATTCTCGCCCCCAGCACCCTCTCCCTCGGGCTGGTGGTACTAAGCTTCATGCATGACGTGCGGATCGACCTGATGGCCTATCTGTTCGGCGACCTGCTGGCGATCAGCCCCGGCGACCTGGCGTGGATTCTTGGCGGCAGCGCCGCGGTCCTGCTGCTATTGGTAGCCCTGTGGCGGCCGTTGCTGGCGATCACCGTGCACGAGGAGCTGGCCAGGGTCGAAGGCTTGCCGGTGGCGTCGCTGCGCCTGGCACTGATGCTGTTGATCGCGGTGGTGATCGCGGTGGCGATGAAGATCGTCGGGGTCTTGCTGATCACTTCGCTGCTGATCATCCCGGCGGCTGCGGCCCAACGTCACGCCCGTTCCCCGGAGCAGATGGCGCTGGGCGCGAGCCTGCTGGGCATACTCGCGGTCTGTGGTGGGCTGGCGTTGTCGTGGTTCAAGGACACCCCCGCAGGGCCGTCGATCGTGGTCACGGCGGCCGCATTGTTTCTGCTGAGTTTTGTCCTGCCCCGTCGAGGGGTGTAGACTTGCTCGCTTTTTGCGCAATTAGAGAGTCGCAGGAATGAAGCCGTTCGCCTCCCGTTATCTGCTCCTTGTCGCATTTTCCATGCTGCTGGGCGCCTGCCAGAGCACGCCGCCGGCTGAAGTGCCCGACGCCCGCGCCACGGCCATCGCACAGCTGCAGCAAAATATCGCCAGCAGCGAACTGGCCACCGCCGAAGACCAGTTGAGCGCCTTGCAGGCCCAGTCGCCCAACGACCCGCAGCTCGAGCAATACCAGCGCCAGTTGGCCGAAGCCTACCTGCAGCGCAGCCAGATCGTGTTGCAAAAGGGTGATGTCAACGCCGCCGCTACGGCCCTGAGCCGCGCCCGCGCGCTGATGCCCAAGGCACCGGCCCTGACCGGCGGCGTCGATGGCGCCATCACCCAGGCCCGTAAAGCCGAGCTGGAAAAAGCCGAAGCCGCGCTCAAGGCCGCTGAAGCCCGGCCGCCAGCCAAGCTGATCGACCCGGCCGCCGAGAGCACCACCATTGCGCTGAACCTCAGCGATATCAAGCAACTGCGTCGGCAACTCGATGCGATCGCCGCCGATGTGGTGAATTACCAGTGCGACGTGAGCATCCAGGCGCCACGCACCGAAGATTACCCTTGGCTGAAGACCCTGCTGAGCAAGCGAGTGAAAAAGCTCAACGGCGAGTTCGACCTGCAGATCGAGCGGCAGATCCTGCGCCACATCCCGGCACAGATGGTGCTGACGCCACGCAAACCCCAATAACGCCACCTCTGTAGGAGCGAGCGGGCGGCGATCCGACTTGCCCGCGATCAACGCTAACGCGGTACCAAACCCTTTCGCACGCAAGCTGTGCTCCTACAGAAGCGTCAGCAGCATCAGGCCGGAATCGCCTTGGCCTTCGGCTCCCGCTCCCAGACCCGGTGATGGGCAATCGCGTTGAAGAACGCCTTCAACGCCTTGGCATCCCCGCCGACGATCAACCCCGCATCCACTTCCAGCTTGAGTACATCCAGCAACTGCTTGGCCTCGCCCTGCAAGGCAATCGCCTTGAGGTGCTTGTAGGCTTCGAGCAGGTAATGCAGGGCCACTCCATCGCCGCTCAAGGCCTGTATCGACTTGGCGCCACCCGGCACGAACACCGCGTCGAACGCCACTGACGGCAGCCCTTCCATGGAAGCGTCCACCGGCAGGGTCTTGCCATCCGCCGTGGTCACGGGCGCCGAGGTCGGGCCCAGCAACCTGGCGTGGGCGCCTTCGGCTTGCAGGGCCTTTTTCAAGGCGTCGATCGCCATGCCGTCGACCCCGTTCGCCGCCAGGATCGCCACTTTGCGGGTCTTGATATCCCCCGACAGCAGGTTGGCCTGGCTCAGGGCCGGCGAGTGATCGGGGGTCAGTTCAGGCACCTCGACAGTGCCCGCCTTGGGCACCGGCAAGCCCAGGTTCTGTGCGACCCGCCTGGCCAGTTCGAGATCGATATTGGCCAGGATCTCGTTGACCTGCCGCGCGCGGATCCACTCGCGCTCGACCTTGCCCAGCTCGAAGCTGTAGGCGGCGATGATGTGTTCCTGCTCATGCGTGCTCATGCTCTTGAAGAACAGTCGCGCCTGGGAGAAGTGGTCGCTGAAGGACGGGCTGCGCTGACGGATCTTGTGCGCGTCGATGCGTTCGCTGTAGCTCTCGAAACCGCCATCCTCGGCCGCGGGCGGCGTCTCTTTCGGCCAGCCGCCATCGATGGAGTTGGGCTCGTAGGAGGCCCGCCCCTTGTCGATGGTGGTGCGGTGCATGGCATCGCGCTGGCCGTTGTGGAAGGGCGCCAGCGGGCGGTTGATCGGCAGTTCATGGAAGTTCGGCCCGCCAAGTCGGCTGATCTGCGTATCGGTGTAGGAGAACAGCCGGCCCTGCAGCAGCGGATCGTTGGAGAAGTCGATGCCCGGCACGATATGCCCCGGGCAGAAGGCAACCTGCTCGGTCTCGGCGAAGAAGTTGTCCGGGTTGCGGTTGAGCACCATCTTGCCCAGGGGCGTGATCGGCACCAGCTCCTCGGGTATCAACTTGGTCGGGTCGAGGATGTCGAAATCGAACTTGTGCTCGTTTTCCTCGACTATCACCTGCACACCCAGTTCCCACTCCGGGTAATCGCCGCTCTCGATCGACTCCCACAGGTCGCGGCGATGGAAGTCGGTGTCCTTGCCCGCCAGCTTTTGCGCCTCGTCCCAGACCAGGGAACAGGTGCCCACTGTCGGCCGCCAGTGGAATTTGACGAAGCTGGAGGTGCCTTCGGCATTGATGAAACGAAAGGTGTGCACGCCAAAGCCCTGCATGCTGCGCAGGCTTTTCGGAATCGCCCGGTCGGACATGGCCCAGATCACCATGTGCGCCGATTCCGGCTGCAGCGACACGAAGTCCCAGAAGGTGTCGTGGGCCGAGCCACCGGTGGGGATCTCGTTGTGCGGCTCGGGTTTGACCGCATGGACGAAGTCGGGAAACTTGATCGCGTCCTGGATGAAGAACACCGGCATGTTGTTGCCCACCAGGTCGAAGTTGCCTTCGTCGGTGAAGAACTTCACGGCAAAACCGCGCACGTCGCGCACGGTGTCGCCAGAGCCGCGCGGCCCCTGCACCGTGGAGAAACGCACGAACACCGGGGTCTTCTTGCCCGGATCACGCAGGAAGCCAGCCTTGGTCAGGGCCGAATGATTCTCGTAGGCCTGGAAGTAACCATGGGCGCCGACACCACGGGCATGGACGATACGCTCCGGGATCCGCTCATGGTCGAAGTGCGTGATCTTCTCCCGCATGATGAAGTCTTCCAGCAGCGAGGGCCCGCGGGCGCCGGCCTTCAGGGTGTTCTGGTTATCGGCGACCTTGACCCCCTGGTTCGTGCGCAACGCCTGTTCGGTGGCGTCGGAGCGGAAGGTCTCCAGGCTGTGCAGCTTGCTGTTGGTGTTGCCGCGATCCAGGGTATCGGTCCCGGCCAGCTGGCTTTTCGGTGCGCTTGGCTTCTTGCTGCTCATCAGGCAAAACTCCTCGTTGGCGAAGTCCCGGCGGGGCGGGGCTTCATCGGGCAAAATCGCCAGGCACGGCACCTGGCTTTTTTCGAGTGGCTTATTGAGTGACTGATGAGGTTTGGCGCCGTTCCTTTTTTATGACCTTTGATCGCGTTATTGCCAAATCGAAGGATGAATACAAAATAAATGCTAAGAACCTCTATACGGACAGGCTAAAATGCGCGCCCGGCTAACCGCTGATCCTTTTCTAACGCGCCCCACAAGGTTCGCTACGTGATCGAGTTTCAAAACGTCCATAAAACCTACCGGGTCGCCGGTAAGGATATTCCCGCCCTGCATCCGACCAGCCTGAAGGTCGAGAACGGCCAGGTATTCGGCCTGATCGGCCATTCCGGCGCGGGCAAAAGTACCCTGCTGCGCCTGATCAACCGCCTGGAAAACCCCAGCGGCGGCAAGATCGTCGTCGACGACGAGGAAGTCACCGCCCTGGACGCCAACGGCCTGCGTCGCTTCCGCCAGCAGGTCGGGATGATCTTCCAGCACTTCAACCTGCTGGCCTCCAAGACCGTGGCCGACAACGTCGCGCTGCCGCTGACCCTGGCCGGCGAGCTGTCGCGCAGCGCAATCGACCAGCGCGTGGCCGAGTTGCTGGCCCGCGTCGGTCTGTCCGATCACGCCAAGAAATACCCAGCCCAGCTGTCCGGCGGGCAGAAGCAGCGCGTCGGCATCGCCCGCGCCCTGGCGACCAAGCCGAAGATCCTGCTGTGCGACGAAGCCACCAGCGCCCTGGACCCGCAGACCACCGCGTCGGTCCTGCAACTGCTGGCCGAGATCAACCGTGAACTGAAGCTGACCATCGTGCTGATCACCCATGAAATGGACGTGATCCGTCGCGTCTGCGACCAAGTGGCGGTGATGGATGCCGGGGTGATCGTCGAGCAGGGGTCGGTGGCCGAGGTGTTCCTGCATCCCAAGCACCCGACCACCAAGCGTTTCGTCCAGGAAGACGAGCAGATCGACGAAAGCGAACAGCGCGACGACTTCGCCCACGTGCCAGGGCGCATCGTGCGCCTGACTTTCCAGGGCGACGCCACCTACGCGCCGCTGCTGGGCACCGTGGCCCGCGAAACCGGGGTGGACTACAGCATCCTCGCCGGCCGCATCGACCGCATCAAAGACGTCCCTTACGGGCAACTGACCCTGGCTATCACCGGCGGTGACATGGAGGCGGCCTTCGCCCACTTCACCGCGGCGGATGTCCACATGGAGGTGCTGCGCTAATGGAACTGCTGACAAGTTTCTTCGCCAATATCGACTGGTACGAAATCTGGCTGGCCACCGGCGACACCCTGCTGATGCTCGGTGGCTCGCTGCTGTTCACCGTGCTGCTGGGCCTGCCCCTGGGCGTGCTGCTGTTCCTCTGCAGCCCGCGCCAGCTGCTGGAGCAGAAGAGCCTCTACGCCCTGCTGTCGCTGCTGGTGAACATCCTGCGCTCGCTGCCGTTCATCATCCTGCTGATCGTGATGATCCCGTTCACCGTGCTGATCACCGGTACTTCCCTGGGTGTCGCCGGGGCGATCCCGCCCCTGGTGGTCGGCGCCACGCCGTTCTTCGCTCGCCTGGTGGAGACCGCCCTGCGCGAAGTGGACCGCGGCATCATCGAAGCCACCCAGTCCATGGGCGCGACCACCCGGCAGATCATCACCAACGCCCTGCTGCCGGAAGCCCGTCCGGGTATTTTCGCGGCAATTACCGTGACAGCGATTACCCTTGTTTCCTACACCGCCATGGCGGGTGTGGTAGGCGCGGGCGGTCTCGGCGACCTGGCGATCCGCTTCGGTTACCAGCGCTTCCAGACCGATGTGATGGTGGTCACCGTGGTGCTGTTGCTGGTGCTGGTTCAAGTTCTGCAAACCGTCGGCGACAAGCTGGTGGTGCACTTTTCCCGAAAATAAGTCGGCCCTGGCCGGCAGGCGTCCGGCACCGGGCGCCTCACAAGGAGCTAGCTGGATGAAAAAACTACTCGTCGCTTTCGCCGCCGTTGCCGCGTTCTCCGCGCACGCCGCTGACACCCTGACTGTGGCCGCCACTCCGGTGCCTCACGCCGAGATCCTCGAATTCGTGAAGCCGGCGCTGGCCAAGGAAGGCGTGGACCTGAAGGTCAAGGTCTTCACCGACTACATCCAGCCGAACGTGCAGGTCGCGGAAAAGCGCCTGGACGCCAACTTCTTCCAGCACCAGCCGTACCTGGATGAGTTCAACAAGGCCAAGGGCACCCACCTGGTAAGCGTTGCCGGCGTGCACCTGGAGCCGCTGGGCGCCTACTCCAACAAGTTCAAGAAGCTCGAAGAGCTGCCGGGCGGCGCCAACGTGGTGATCCCCAACGACGCCACCAACGGCGGCCGTGCCTTGCTGCTGCTGGCCAAGGCCGGCCTGATCAAGCTCAAGGATTCCAACAACATCCTGTCCACGGTCAAAGACATCACCGAGAACAGCAAGGACCTGAAATTCCGTGAGCTGGAAGCCGCGACCATCCCGCGCGTGCTGACCCAGGTCGACCTGGCGCTGATCAACACCAACTACGCCCTGGAAGCCAAGCTGGACCCGTCCAAGGACGCCCTGGTGATCGAAGGCAAGGACTCGCCTTACGTGAACATCCTGGTGGCCCGTCCTGACGACAAGGACTCGGACGCCATGAAGAAACTGGTTGCCGCCCTGCACAGCCCCGAAGTAAAGCAATTCATTCTCGAGAAGTACAAAGGCGCCGTGGTACCGGCGTTCTGATCGGTTGCAGAAACACAAACGGGGCGCCTTGAGGCGCCCCGTTTCGTTTCAGTTGCCTGCCGAGTTCCCTGTAGCCGCTGCCGCAGGCTGCGATCGGCTCCGCAGGAGACGTGCTCTTGAGGCCCTCGGAAGGCGCTACGCGCCTTATCGCAGCCTGCGACAGCGGCTACAGGATTCAGGCGTCCCGGGTTACTTGCGCTGCAACATCACCGGCAGCTGGGCCACCAGTTTCTGGTTGTTCAGCGGCGCGCGGATGAAGCCGCGCTGGGTGCCGTCCGGGCCGATCACCGCGAGGTTGCCGCTGTGGTCGACGGTGTAGTTGGGCTTGCTGGTATCGGCCGGAATGAACGGGATGCTCACCGCGTTGGCGAGCTTCTGCACGTCCGCCACCGAGGTCGCGGTCAGGCCCTTGAAGTCCTTGTCGAAGTAGCCCAGGTACTGTTTCAACTGCTGCGGCGTGTCGCGGTTCGGGTCGACGCTGACCAGCACCACCTGCAGGTTATCCACCGCCTCCTTGGGCAACTCGCTCTTGATCTGGCGCAGCTGGGCGAGGGTAGTCGGGCAGATGTCCGGGCAGAAGGTGTAGCCGAAGAACAGCAGGCTCCACTTGCCCTTGAGCTCATTGAGCACCACCGGCTGGCCTTCCTGGTCGGTCATCTTCACATCCGGCAGGGTGCGGCTCTGGGGCAGCAGGATGATCCCGGCGTCGATCAACGCGGTCGGATCCCCCTGGTTCTTGCCGGTCAGCACTTTGTTGACGGTGAGCCCCAGCACCAGGGCCACCAGCGCCACGAGAATAAAGACGGTTTTCTGAGTTCGAGTCATAGGTTCAACAATAGGTAGTGGTCTACGAGCAGCGCGATAAACAGCAGGAACAAGTAATAAATAGAGTACTTGAAGGTGTTGATCGCCGCGTGCGGCCGACTGCCACGGTACAGCACCCAGGCCCATTGCAGAAAGCGCGCGCCCAGGCCCAGGGCACAAATCAGGTAAAGCATGCCGCTCATGTGGATCGCATAAGGCAGCAGGCTGACCGCCAGCAAGGCGCAGGTGTAGAGCAGGATATGCACCTTGGTGTAGTGCTCGCCGTGGGTCACCGGCAGCATCGGGATATCGGCCTTGGCGTATTCCTCCTTGCGGTGAATGGCCAGCGCCCAGAAGTGCGGCGGGGTCCAGGCGAAGATGATCAGCACCAGCAGCAGCGGTTCGGCGGTCACATGGCCGGTGGCCGCGACCCAGCCCAACAGCGGCGGCGCGGCCCCGGCCAGGCCGCCGATCACGATGTTCTGCGGGGTCGCCCGCTTGAGGAAACCGGTGTAGATCACCGCATAACCGAGCAACGACGCCAGGGTCAGCCAGGCGGTCAGCGGGTTGGTGAACGCCAGCAGCAAGGCTTGCCCGGCGATGGCCAGCAGCAGGGCGAAACCCAGCGCCGCCGCCGGCGACACCCGGCCTTCGGCCAGCGGCCGTTTGTGGGTGCGCGCCATAACTGCATCGATCCGCCGGTCCACCACATGGTTCACCGCCGCCGCCGCGCCGGCGCACAGGGCGATACCCAGGTTGCCAAACACCAGCACCGTCCACGGCACCCCGGCGCGAGTGGCGAGGAACATGCCCACCAGCGAGGTGATGAGCATCAGCACCACCACCTTGGGTTTGGTCAGCTCCAGGTAGTCACGCCAGATCGCCTGGCGGTGACGCTCGCCGATCAGAGTCGCCATGGCATCTCTCCTTTTATGGTTATGGGCCCGGCAGCGTGTTTGCGCGGGCTCAGCCGCCAGCCCAGCGGCAGGTGCGAGCGGGCGCGGACCAGGCTGGTGCGGGCGTGATAATTGACCAGCACCAGGGTCAGCAGCAGCGCCGCGCCGCCGGCGTTATGCGCCACGGCCACCGGCAGCGGCAGGTGGAACAGCACATTGCTCATCCCAAGGCCGATCTGCGCCGCCAGCGCCACCAGCACCAGCCCGGCGAGGCGGGTCATGCCCACATGCTTGAGTTGCCAGGCCAGGCCGAGCAACACCAGGGTCACCAGCAACGCGCCGATGCGATGGGTCAGGTGGATGGCCGTGCGCGCGTCGCTGTCGAGCTGCCCGCCCAGGTAGTTGGGGCCGATGTGCTGGGTCAGGTGAAAGCCATTGGCGAAATCCGCCGCCGGCCACCACTGGCCGTGACAGGTCGGCAAGTCGATGCAGGCCACCGCCGCGTAGTTGGAGCTGACCCAGCCGCCCAGGGCGATCTGCCCGATCACCAGCACCAGCCCGGCCGTGGCCCAGTATTGCAGGCGCCTGGGCACGATCAGCGCCGGCAGCACCCCGGACAGCCGTAGCGTCAGCAAAAACAGCAGGCTCAGGGTGGCGAAGCCGCCCAGCAGGTGCGCGGTGACGACTTGCGGCCACAGCTTGAGGGTCACCGTCCACATGCCGAACAAGGCCTGGGCGAACACCACCGAGAGCAGGAACAGCGGCAGTTTCAGCGGTTGCCCGGGATGATGCCGGTGGGTCCAGGAGCGTGCCGCCAGCAGCACGATCAACAGGCCCAGAGTGCCGGCGAAATAGCGGTGGATCATCTCGTTCCAGCCTTTGTGGGCTTCCACCGGAGTGTCGGGAAAATGCAGCTCGGCGTGGGCCAACTGGGCTTCGCTTTTCGGCACGCTGATGAAGCCGTAGCAACCCGGCCAGTCCGGGCAGCCGAGGCCGGCGTGGGTCAGCCGGGTGTACGCGCCGAGCAGCACCACGATCAGTGCCAGCAAGGTGGCAAACAAGGCGAGGCGAAATCCAGGTTTGGCCATGACGATGCCCTTATCCGATGTTCGACAGTTTCAGCAGATGACGCAGGTCGTTGAGCAGGTCCTTGCCCTTGATCCGGGCGTCGTAGCGCAGGACCAGGTTGCCGTGCGGGTCGACGATCCACAGCAACGGCGCACCCTGGTCGCTGGCGCCCTTGGTGAAGGTCGGCAGGTCCAGTGGATAGCGCTGCAGTTGCGGGTATTCGCGTTGCAGCTTGGCCTGGTAGTCGGCGTCCAGCGGCTGGGCGGCGGCCAGGGCGTGGCTGGCCCGGGAGGCGTCGCGGCCGAGGGAGATCTGGATCTGCCGCGCCAGGTACACCAGTTGCTGGCAATCCACGGCACAGTCCCTGGGCGCGGTGACCAGGATCTGCCAGCGCGTCTCGTCGGCCTGGACCCCGATGTCGGCGCGGCTCTGGCCATTGCCGATCAGCTCGCCGTGGTAGCTGCGGCTTTCCGGCACCCAGAACTGCAACTTGTACATGCCGGTGGCGAGAATCATCGGGCCGATCACCATGGCCACGATCAGCAGCAGCTGCCAGCGTCCGCGGCGCCGGTTGTGCGGCGCCTGGGCCTCAGAAATGTTGGGTGGATTCATGGCCGCTCCCATGGTGTTTCTCCCTTGCGTTATGCCATCCGAGATAGAGGTACAAAGCGCACAGGGCCAGCGCCATGGCGAACCACTGCACGGCGTAGCCCAGATGTTTTTCCGGCCCCATGGCCACCACCGGCCATTCGGTCATGTAGGCGCCCGGGCCAGCCTCCTGGCGCAGCTCGTAGGCAAAACCGCTGCGTCCCAGTTCGCTCCAGAGCCTGGCCGGATCGATCGTCGTCACCAGCCGCGGCCACTGGGCATTCAGTGGGTCGGCGTGCAGTTGAAAGGTCGCGCCGGGGGCGACATAGACCCAGGCATCGAGGCTCAACGACTGTTCCGGGGTGCTGAATGCGGGTGGCGTGCGCCGGTCCGGCCAGGGCAGCCAGCCACGGTTGAGCAGCAGCCATTGGCCGCTGGCCTGGTCGAGAAAGGGTTGCAGCAGCTCGACCCCGACCTTGCCCTCATGCATGCGGTTATCCAGCAGCAGGCTGTGGGCCGCATCGAAGCGACCGTGTAACTGCACCCGGCGGAACGCCGGGTCAGGGGCAGCCTGCAGCTCATCCACGGTCAAAGGCTCGGCCACCCGCCGTTCGGCGTAGCTGGCCAGCAGCTCGCGCTTCTGTTCGCCCCGCCCCAGTTGCCAGAACCCGAGCGTCACCAGCACCGGCAACAACGCCAACACCACCAGGGTCGGCAGCACGCCCGGACGAAAACCGTTCATGGCAGCGCCCGAAAGTGGCGAGATCGACTGGCTATACTCAAGCGCATCGCGTTTCTCCCGGAGCCCACCATGCTTAAAACGGCCATCGTCCTGTTGCTGATCGCCACGCTCATCAGCCTGTTCAGCGGCCTGTTCTTTCTGGTCAAGGACGACAGCAGCTCCCATCGCCTGCTCAGGTCGCTGACCGTTCGCGTGTGCCTGGCCGCGCTCACCGTCGGCTTGATCGCCTGGGGTTTCTTCAGCGGCCAGCTGGTGTCGCACGCGCCCTGGTAACGCCGCGCTCAGAGCACGTAGACGAAGACAAACAAGCCGATCCACACCACATCGACGAAGTGCCAATACCAGCTGGCCGCCTCGAAACCGAACTGATGCTCGGCGTCGAAGTGCCCCTTCATGATGCGCATCAGCATCACGAACAGGATCACCGTGCCGATGGTCACGTGGGCACCGTGAAAACCCGTGAGCATGAAAAAGGTGGCGCCGTAGATGCCCGAACCCAGGGTCAGCCCCAGCTCGTGGTAGGCGTGCAGGTATTCCTCGGCCTGGAAGCCGAGAAACGCACAGCCCAGCAGCACGGTGATCGCCAGCCAGATTTTCAGCGCGCCGCGGTGGCCGTTCTTCAGGGCGTGGTGGGCGATGGTCACGGTAACGCTGGAACTCACCAGCAGCACGGTGTTGAGCAGCGGCAGACCCCAGGGGCTGATGACTTCCTTTGGCGGCGGGAACAGCTTGGAATCGGGGTTTTCGAGCAATGGCCAGACGAACTCGAAGTTCGGCCAGAGCATGTGCGCGATGCCCTTGCTGCCTTCACCGCCCAGGGCCGGACCGGCGATATGGCGCACGTAGAACAGCGCGCCGAAGAAGGCGATGAAGAACATCACTTCGGAAAAGATGAACCAGCTCATGCCCCAGCGGAACGAGCGATCCAGCTGGGCGCTGTACAGGCCGGCGCGACTTTCCTTGATCACCGCGCCGAACCAGCCGAACAGCATGTAGGCCAGCAACAGGCTCCCGACGAAGAAAATCAGCGGGCCATGGGATTCCGGGCGCGCGGCCTTGAGGTCGTTGAACCAGGTGGCCAGGCCGAACACCGTAACGAACATGCCCACCGTGGCGATGATCGGCCACTTGCTCTGGGCGGGAACGTAATAATGCTCATGAGTTGCCATTTATTGTTCTCCTTATCGGGCACCGTCTTAACCGCCGGTGTTGGTGCTCACGGCCACCGGTGGATGACGCGCGGTGATATCGAACAGCGTGTAAGCCAGCGTCAGGTGCTTCACATCCTTGGGCATGTCGCGGTCAACGATGAAACGTACCGGCATCTCGATCTGCTGACCGGGCTGCAGCACTTGCTGGGTGAAACAGAAGCATTCGGTCTTGTGGAAATACATCGCGGCGCTGCTCGGCGAAATGCTCGGGATCGCCTGGGCGCTCATCGGGCGATCGCTGGGGTTGCGCGCGATGAAGATCATCTCGTTCACCGCGCCGGGATGAACCACGATGTCGTCGGCCTTGGGATAGAAGTCCCAGACCATGTCGATCGCATTGGTCGACAGGAACTGCACGCGCACCTGGCGCGAGACATCCACTTGTTGCTCGCCGGAATACTGCCCGCCGGTCTTGCCGTTGATGCCCAGCGCCTTGCACATCACGTCGTAGATCGGCACCAGGGCAAAACCGAAGACGAACATCGCCGCCACCACCAGCAACAGGCGGGTGACCAGCTTCTTCATCGAAACCTCGGCCATCAGCGACCTCCTGCTGTTTCAGAGGCGAGCGAGCATCGCACCAGGCTGTTCATTTCACTTCCGGCGGCGTGGTGAAGGTGTGGTACGGCGCCGGCGACGGCACGCTCCACTCCAGCCCTTCGGCACCGTCCCAGGGCTTGGCCGGCGCGGGTTGGCCGCCACGAATGCACTTGATGACGATGAACAGGAAGAAGATCTGCGTCGCGCCGAAGGTGAACGCGCCGATGGACGACACCATGTTGAAATCGGCGAACTGCAGGTTGTAGTCCGGGATCCGCCGCGGCATCCCCGCCAGGCCGACGAAGTGCATCGGGAAGAACGCCATGTTCATACCGATGAAGGACAGCCAGAAGTGCAGCTTGCCCAGGGTTTCGTCGTACATGTGCCCGGTCCACTTCGGCAGCCAGTAATAAGCCGAGGCGAAGATGCCGAAGATCGCGCCCGGCACCAGCACATAGTGGAAGTGCGCGACCACGAAATAGGTGTCCTGGTACTGGAAGTCCGCCGGGGCGATGGCCAGCATCAGCCCGGAGAAGCCGCCGATGGTGAACAGGATCACGAAGGCCACGGCGAACAGCATCGGCGTCTCGAAGGTCAGCGAGCCCTGCCACATGGTGCTGACCCAGTTGAAGACCTTGACCCCGGTCGGCACCGCGATAAGCATCGTGGCGTACATGAAGAACAGCTCGCCCACCAGCGGAATGCCGACCACGAACATGTGGTGCGCCCAGACGATGAACGACAGGAAGGCGATACTCGCCGTGGCGTAGACCATCGAGGTGTAGCCGAACAGCGGCTTGCGCGAGAAGGCCGGGATGATCGCGCTGACGGCACCGAAGGCCGGCAGGATCATGATGTACACCTCGGGGTGACCGAAGAACCAGAACACATGCTGGAACAGCACCGGGTCGCCGCCGCCGGCGGCGCTGAAGAAGCTGGTGCCAAAGTGGATGTCCATCAGCATCATGGTCACGCAGCCGGCCAGCACCGGCATCACCGCGATCAGCAGGAACGCGGTGATCAGCCAGGTCCAGACGAACAGCGGCATCTTCATCAGGGTCATGCCGGGCGCACGCAGGTTGAGGATGGTGGCGATCACGTTGATCGCGCCCATGATCGAGCTGATGCCCATCAGGTGGATGGCGAAGATGAAGAAGGTCACGCTTTCCGGCGCGTAGGTGGTGGACAGCGGGGCGTAGAAGGTCCAGCCGAAGTTGGGTCCGCCACCGGGCATGAACAGGGTCGAGACCAGCAGCAGGAACGCCGCCGGCAGCAACCAGAAACTGAAGTTGTTCATCCGTGGCAGGGCCATGTCCGGCGCGCCGACCATCAGCGGGATCATCCAGTTGGCCAGGCCGACGAAGGCCGGCATCACCGCGCCGAAGACCATCACCAGGCCATGCATGGTGGTCATCTGGTTGAAGAATTCCGGCTGCACGATCTGCAGGCCGGGCTGGAACAGCTCGGCGCGGATCACCATGGCGAACGAGCCGCCGAGCAGGAACATGGAGAAGGCGAACCACAGGTACAGGGTGCCAATGTCCTTGTGGTTGGTGGTCAGCACCCAGCGCATCAGGCCCTTGGCGGGGCCGTGGGTGTGGTCATGATCGCCAACGATTGCATGACCGTGCTCATCGCTCACAGCGTTCATGGCCTGTCTCCTGTAAACGGTTGGGCTGGACGATCGAGGGCGACACGCCCCGAGCGGCTGCGGGAACACGCAATGGACCGGGTCATTTGCTTTGCGCCTGTTTCAGAGCCAGGACATCCTTGGGCGTCACCATGTCGCCCTTGTTGTTGCCCCAGGCGTTACGTTCGTAGGTGATCACCGCTGCCAGGTCGACTTCCGACAACTGCTTGCCGAACGCCGCCATGGCGGTGCCGGGCTTGCCGTGGAAGACGATGTTCAAGTGATCCGCCACCGGCCCGGTGGCGATCTTCGAGCCCTTGAGCGCCGGGAACATCGGCGGCAGGCCCTGGCCTTCGGCCTGGTGACAGGCCACGCAGGTGGTGTGGTAGACCTTGTCGCCACGGGCCACCAGCTCTTCGAGGGTCCATTCCTTGCTGGTCAGTTCCTTGAGCTTGAGGGCTTCGGCCTTGCGTTCGCCCAGCCAGGTGTCGTAGTCGGCCTGGGTCTTCACGTCGACCACGATCGGCATGAAGCCATGGTCCTTGCCGCACAGTTCGGCGCACTGGCCGCGATACAGGCCGGGCTTGTCGACCCGGGTCCAGGCTTCGTTGACGAAACCGGGGATCGCATCGCGCTTGACCGCGAAGGCCGGGACCCACCAGGAATGGATGACGTCGGCGGAGGTCACCAGAAAGCGCACCTTGGCGCCGATCGGCAGCACCAGCGGCTGATCGACTTCCAGCAGATAATGCTCGCCCTTGGCGCTCTGGTTATGAATCTGTTCGGCGGGAGTGGTCAGGTTGCTGAAGAACTCGACGTCCTGGCCCAGGTATTTGTAGTGCCACTTCCACTGATAGCCGGTGATCTGGATGTCCACATCCGGTTCGCTGGCGTCGTACATCTTGATCAGGGTCGCGGTGGCGGGAACGGCCATGGCCACCAGGATCAGCAGCGGCACCACGGTCCAGAGGATTTCCACCGTCGTGCTTTCGTGGAACTTGGCGGCCACCTGGCCGGTGGAGCGGCGGTGCAGGATCATCGACCAGAACATGGCGCCAAAGACAATGACGCCGATCACCACACAGATCCAGAAGATGGTCATGTGCAGGTCGAATACCGCGTGACTTATATCAGTCGCTCCAGGCGCCATATTCACGGTCCAGGCGCCATGCGCCTGGCTGAATACCGACCACAACAGGAGGCCCATCCAGACTTGTGGATGTCGCATCATTGCGGGTTCCCCTTATCGTTCTTGTTATCCCGCCGGCTTGCACCTGCGGCCAAGGGAGCGGCTGCCTAGACTACGAACTTAAACCGCCGAGCCTTCGCTGCGCATGCAGTCGGGCGTCATCAGCTAACTTCATTCAGACCCGAGTATAGACAGCGACTTCGACCTCGCAATGCGGTGCCGTAAATCCACTGAAACAGTTTGCCGCTGCCTTATAGGCCACGGTTGGAAAGGGATAGGGGATCAATGATGGCGCAGCGATATAACCCAGACGACTAACCGTGAAATAATTATGAAAAATACGTCTTAAGCGATTTCGTGAGCAGGCTAACTTATGTCTTCCCTAATTAATTGCCCTTGTTTCCTGGAGTATTCATGAACACCGCCGCATTGCGCGAGCAGATCCAACGAGCCCATCAACATGAGTCCGGCACCGGGCAATTGCGCCGCCAGCTGGAAACCCAATTGCCACACCTGCACCCCGCCATCCAGCTCCCCGAAGTGGACGCCCAGGGGGTGATGACCCGTTTTGTCGCCGCTTATATCGATCAGGTTCCCGACCTGCTGGACGCCGCCAACGAAGTCGCGCGCGAAGCCGGTATCGAGTCGCAGATCAAGCCGGTGCTGAAGATCGCCGAGCAGTTCTTCCTCCAGCCGCCCGCCATCATGGCCGGCCACGAAGGCCTGGACAGCCTGCTGGACGAAGCCTATCTGGCCCATCGCCTGGTGGAAGAGGTCAACGACCTGTACATCACGCATTTCGGCCAGCCGCTGATTCCCCTGGACACCACGGTGGCCAACCTGATCGCCCACCAGTTGATCGGCGAAACCTTCGCCAACCAGCTGGACGAAGCGGTGCACCATGCGGTCGACGCGATGCTCGACGAAGAGAGCTTCGCCCTGGAGTCGGTCGAGGCCTACCGGGAAAAGCTCAACAGCCCCGACACCGATGCCGCCTGGAAACGCTGGCCGTGCCTGTCGCGCCAACTGGGCGTGGAGCTGGAACTCGACCAGCCGGCTGCCTGAGGATTGCAGGTAGCGGCCCTGTAGCCGCTGCCGCAGGCTGCGATCGACCGGTACGGTCGCAGCGATATCACCGACGCTGAAGATCCTTCGGACCTTATCGCAGCCTTCGGCGGCTACAGGGCTACAGACTTACGCCCGGCTCAGGCCTTTGGCCCCCAGCTTCGAGGCCGGGCTCACGCCCACATTGGTGTGCAAGCGCCCCTCCAGCCGGCGCTTCAACCCGCGCGACTCGATCACCAGCTTCGAGCCCTTGGCCGCATTGGCTCGTCCCCACTCCTCGAGCAGCTCCAGGCAGGCATGGTCGATATAGCCCAGGTTATTGAGCGGCACATGCACCGTGGTGCCCGGCGGGATGCTGCCCAGCGCCTGGGTCAGGGCCGGCACCTTGAGGAAGGTCGCGGCGCCCACCAGGCGCAGTTCCATTTCGCCTTCGGCCGGCAGGTCCACCAGGCTGATCTTCAGCCGCGAAGCGCCCCAGGCCAGCTTCACCAGGGTCAGGCCGAAACCGATCAGCACACCGGTCAGCAGGTCGGTGAAGACAATCGCCAGCGCGGTCACGCCGTAGATCAGCATCGGCATCGGCCCATAACGACCCAGCTTGCGGAACGACTTGAGGTCCACCAGCTTGAATCCGGTGTACACCAGCACACCCGCCAGGCTGGCCACCGGAATGCTTTGCAGCACGCTGGACAGCAACAGCACGAACGCCAGCAGCCACAAGCCGTGGAAGATCGCCGACAGCCGCGTGGTCGCGCCCGCCTGGACGTTGGCCGAGCTGCGCACGATCACCCCGGTCATCGGCAGGGCGCCGAGCAACCCGCAGAGCATGTTGCCGATCCCTTGCGCCGACAGTTCACGGTCGAAATCCGAGCGCGTACCGCTGTGCATGCGATCCACCGCGGCGGCGGACAGCAGGGTTTCGGCGCTGGCGATAAAGGCCACGGCAAAGGCCGCGATCAGCAGTGTCGGGTCCGCCAGGTTGAGCAGGTCGGCCGGCCGCAGCCAGTCGATCGCCTCGGCAAGGTTTTCCGGCACCTCGACCCGCTTGACCGGCAGCGCCAGGGCCAGGCTGGCAAAGGTCGCCAGGCCGACGCCCAGCAGGGCGCCGGGGATGAAGCGCAGCGAATGCGGGCGCAGTTTTTCCCACAGGAACATCACCGCCATGGTCGACAGGCCGAGCAGCCCGGCCTGCCAGCCAAAGCCACCGCCCAGGCTGGGCAAGGCCTGGGCCACCGCCTCGGGGAAGCCCGCGAGGTTATCCAGGCCGGACGCCTGGGGCTGGGCGTCGAGCATCACGTGCACCTGGGAGAGCACGATCAACACCCCGATCCCGGCAAGCATGCCGTAGACCACCGCCGGCGCCGTGACCCGAAACCAGCAACCCAGGCGCAGGCGCCCGGCCACCAGTTGCAGGAAACCCGCCAGCAGCAGGATCGGCCCGAGCATGGCGATACCGTGCTGGCGCACCAGCTCGAACACCAGGACCGCCAGCCCCGCGGCCGGACCGCTGACCTGCAAGGGTGAACCGGCCAGCCAGCCCACCACCAGGCCACCGATGATCCCGGTGATCAGCCCCTTGGCCGGCGGCATGCCGGAAGCGATGGCGATACCCATGCACAAGGGCAGGGCCACCAGAAACACCACCACGGAAGCGAGCAGCTCCCGTGGCAAAACAGCTTTCAATTGTGCTGCACGCATGATGATTCTCCCGAAGCTTTCTTCAGGCGTGGCAAAGCCTGACCGCGCAGACGGCAGTCATGGCTGAACCCCACTGGGATTTAGGAGGATTTAGAAGCGCGCTTTAGGCGTCGCAACCGGGATCGGATGGCGTCCGTCCAACGGCAGGAAACACCCTTGATCCGCGTCGTAGGCTTTGATTTCGCTGGTTTCGATGTTGTACACCCAGCCATGGATGAACAACTGACCGTTGGCCATGCGCGAAGCCACCGAAGGGTGGGTGCGCAAATGCTGCAGCTGGGCGATGACGTTCTCTTCGGTCAGCACATGCATGCTGGCGTTCTCGTCGGCGCAGTCGCAGTTCTCCTGGACCATGGTCTTGGCCACTTCGGCGTGGCGCAGCCAGGCTTTGACCGTCGGCATCTTTTCCAGGCTCTGCGGGTTGAGCACCGCGCGCATGGCACCGCAGTCGGAATGGCCGCAAACGATGATGTGGTGCACACCCAGGGCCATGACCGCGTATTCGATGGCCGTGGACACACCGCCGTTCATCTGCCCGTATGGCGGTACCACGTTACCGACGTTGCGGGTCACGAACAGGTCGCCCGGGGCGCTCTGGGTAATCAGTTCGGGGACGATGCGCGAATCCGCGCAGGCAATGAACATCGCCCGCGGCCGCTGGGCCGTGGCGAGTTTCTTGAACAGTTCTTCCTGCTGTGGGAAGACCTCGTGATGAAAATGCAAAAAGCCGTCAACGATTATCTGCAGCGCTGCATCGGCGCTTTCGGCGACCTCCGGGGACGCTGAAGCCGACGCAGCCAACGGCTGTTTATCCTTGTCACTCATGATTCATCCTCTTTTGACGGATTAGGCTCTGTCGAAAAGTGGCTGCACGCTGGGCGCCTTCGGCGCTACGCAGGTCATGCTGCGTTAAAAACAGGCTCGGAATGCTCATGTAGGCCCCTACACTCCGCTTCCTCGCCTGTTTTTGCCTTGCCTGACCTTCGCTCGCCAACTTTTCGCTCAGACCCTTAGGTGAATTTTCCAGTTTTATCCGGCACGACGCCAGCGATTGATTAAAAAACAACCAGCCCGCTGACAGCGACCCATCGGTCACTTGGTGAACAAGGTAGCCTTCCAAACTTAACTCAAACTGAACCGGCCGCTCTAAAACGCCACTATTGGCGATGCAAAAAGGTGACCAGCGTATAGACGACGGTGCACCGGCTCTACTCCACCATAGGCCAATACCTCCTAGGCTCTGTACGAAAAGTGGCTGCGCTCGGCCATGCTGCGTTAAAAACAGGCTCGGAATGCTCATTTAGGTCCCTAAACTCCGCTTCCTCGCCTGTTTTTGCCTTGCCTGACCTTCGCTCGCCGACTTTTCGTACAGAGCCTAGAGCAACGACATCTGCCCACCCGGCGGACAGAACGCCGTGCAGTCGAGGTTGTAGCCTTCGCGCCGATCGAGCCCCAGGCGTTTGCTGGCCTTGGCGAAACGCTGCGCCAGCAGGGCCGCGAAGGGGCCTTCGCCGCGCATCCGTGCACCAAAACGGCTGTCGTACAGCTCGCCGCCGCGACACTGGCGGATCAGGCTCAGGACATGGGCCGCCCGCTGCGGATAGTGGGCGTTGAGCCATTCCTCGAACAGCGGCGCCACTTCCAGGGGCAGGCGCAGCATCATGTAGGCGGCGCTTTGCGCGCCCGCGGCATGGGCCTCGGCGAGCAGGCTTTCCAGCTCGCTGTCGTTGATCATCGGAATCATCGGCGAACACAGCACCCCCACGGGAATCCCCGCCTCGCGCATCACCCGAATCGCCCGCAACCGCGCCTTGGGCGCCGCCGCCCGGGGTTCGAGGATGCGCTTGAGCTCGTCGTCCAGGGTGGTCAGGCTGATCATCACCGCCACCAGCCGCTGCTCGGCCAGTTCGACCAACAGGTCGAGGTCGCGCAGGATCAGCGAGCCCTTGGTGACGATGGTCACCGGGTGCCGGTAGCGCAGCAGCACCTCCAGGGTCCGCCGGGTCAGTTGGTGTTCGCGCTCGATAGGCTGGTAGGGGTCGGTGTTGGAACCCAGGTTGATCGGCGCACATTTATAACCGGGCTTGGACAGCTGCTGTTCGAGCATCGCCGCGGCATTGGTCTTGGCGATCAGCTTGGTCTCGAAGTCCAGCCCCGGCGACAGGTCCCAATAGGCGTGGCTGGGCCGCGCATAACAGTAGATGCAGCCGTGCTCGCAACCGCGATAGGGGTTGATGGAGCGGTCGAAAGGCAGGTCCGGCGAGCTGTTGCGGGTGATGATGGATTTCGCCGTCTCAAGGCGCACCTCGGTGCCCTGGGTCAGCGGGGCTTCCTGGTACCAGCCGTCGTCGAAGGCCACCGAGCGCTGGGGCGCAAAACGGTTGTGCGGGTTGGTCGCGGTGCCACGGCCGCGTGGGGGCAGGGGGCTGGACATGGGCAGGCACTCAATTACTGTATTTATATACAGTAATTGAGGTTTGAGCTGTTGCAAAGCGCCGTCGGGCGGAGCACGCCGTTGGCACTGATTGCATAGCGGTCGATCAGCCGCCGCTGTGCTTCGTCACCTGCCCCAGGTCATCGTTCGAGGTGCTTTGCAGGTCGCCCTTGCGCAGTCCCGCCACATCCGCGGCCTTCACCTCGGAGCCCTGGTTGCCCCAACTGGTGCGGATGAAGTTGACCACATCGGCCACCTCCTGATCCGACAGGCGCCAGGCGAATGCCGGCATGGTGAAGGTCGATGGCGCGGTATGGGTCGCCGGCAAGGTACCGCCCTTGAGCACGATGTGGATCAACGACGTGGCATCGGCGCTTTGCAGCACCGGGTTGCCCGCCAGCGCCGGGAACACCCGGGTATAGCCATGGCCGTCGGTACGGTGGCACGCCGCGCAGTTATCGATGTACACCGCCGCCCCCGGCTTGCTGTCGTCACCTTTCCACAACGCCTCGGCCACCGCCTTGTCGTACTGGTGCGGCTGGTCGTTGGCGTCCACCGCCGGCAGCGACTTGAGGTAACGGGCGATGGCCGTCAGGTCGTCCGCGGACATGTACTGCATGCTGTGCACCACCACGTCGCTCATGCCGCCGAACACCGCGCCGCGGTCGCTGCGACCGGTCTTGAGGAACTGCACCAACTGCTCTTCGCTCCAGCTGCCGAGGCCGTCCTTGTGGTCACCGCGCAGGCTCTTGGCAATCCAGCCTTCCAGCGGCGCGCTGCCGGCCAGGAAGTCGCTGCCTTCGCTGGCGCTCAGGGCTTTCTCCTGCATGGTCAGGGCGCGCGGCGTGTGACAGGCGCCACAGTGGCCGAGGCCTTCCACCAGATAAGCACCGCGGCTGACCACCGGGTCTTGCGCAGCCTGCGCCTGGCCACTGCCTTGCGCGCCCGCCACGCTTGGCGCGAACATCCAGCGCCAGCCGGCCAGCGGCCAGCGCATGCTCAGCGGCCAGGGGATGTCGCTGTCGCGGTTCTCCTGGACCACCGGCGCCACGCCTTGCATGAAGTAGGCATACAGCGCCTGCATGTCGGCGTCGCTGACCCGCGCATAGGACGGGTAGGGCATGGCCGGGTACAGGCTGCTGCCGCTCTTGGCCACGCCATGGCGCACGGCCTTGTCGAAGTCGTCGAAGCTGTACTCGCCGATGCCGGTCTTGTCCGGGGTGATGTTGGTGGAGTAGATCGTGCCGATCGGGGTTTCCATCGGCAGGCCGCCGGCGAACGGCTTGCCGTCCTTGGCGGTGTGGCAAGCCACGCAGTCACCGGCGCGGGCCAGGTATTCGCCCTGTTTGATCAAGGCTTGCCGATCGGTTTCGGCGGCGCAGAGGGAAGCGCTGCCGAGCAGCGCCAGGGTCGCGATAACGAGGGTTTTCATGGTCATCGCTCCTTATGCCTGGACCAGCGGGCCGGGGTTCTTCAGGTACTGCTCGCGGATCGCGCGGGCCGACCAGTAGGTCAACGCGGCCACCAGGCCGGTCGGGTTGTAGCCCAGGCCCTGGGGGAAGGCCGAAGCGCCCGGGACGAACACGTTGTGCACGTCCCAGCTCTGCAGGTAACGGTTCAAGGCACTGGTTTTCGGATCGGTGCCCATGATCGCGCCACCGTTGAGGTGGGTGGTCTGGTAGGACGCGGTGTTGAAATGCTCGCCGACCTTCTTGCCCAGCACCGCGATGGCCTTGGGGTTCATCGCCTCGGCGATCTTGCCCATCTTCTCGACCATGAAGCGGTTCATCTTGATGTCGTTTTCCTGCCAGTCGAAGGTCATGCGCAGCAGCGGCAGGCCGTAGGCGTCGCGGTACACCGGGTCGAGGTCAAGGTAGTTGCCACGATAGGACTGGTGGGCACCGTGGGCGTCCATCGACACCTGGTGGGTGTAATAGTCGGCGGTGGCCTTCTTCCAGGCGCTGCCCCAGGCCGGGGTGCCCGGCGGGTTGGAGGTGCCGGCGATCGGCCGGCTGCCGGCCTGGTTGACCCAGAACGGCGAACCGCCGACGAAGCCGTGAGGGCCGTGGTCGAAGTTGTCGGCGTTGAAGTCGTCCACCGCCACGCCATTGCCGCCGGCGCCGATGAAGTTGTTGGTGTGCACGTCCTTGTCGAAGTAGGCCTTGATGGTGGCCATGTTCTGGTAGGCGAAGTTCTTGCCCACCACGCCTTCGCCAGTGATCGGGTCGTAGGGCTTGCCGATGCCGGACAGCAGCATCAGGCGCACGTTATGGAACTGGAAGGCGCCGAGGATCACCAGGTCCGCCGGCTGCTCGATCTCCCGGCCCTGGCCGTCGACGTAAGTGACGCCGGTCGCGCGGGTCTTGGTGCTGTCGAGGTTGACCTTAAGCACGTGGGAGTTGGGGCGCAGCTCGAAATTCGGCAGCGGCTTGAGGGCCGGCAGAATGTTCACGTTCGGCGAAGCCTTGGAGTACATGTAGCAGACGTAGCCGCTGCAGAACCCGCAGAAGTTGCACGGCCCCATTTGCGCGCCATAGGGGTTGGTGTACGGCCCGGAAGTGTTGGCCGACGGCAGGTTGTACGGCTTGTAGCCGACTTCGCCGGCGGCCTTCTGGAACAGCTGGGCGGAGTAGGTGTTCTTCTGCGACTCCAGCGGGAAATGCTCCGAACGGTCCGGCGCGTAAGGGTTGCCACCCTTGCCTTCACCGACCAGCTGGCCTTTCACGGTCCAGGCCTGGCCCGAGGTGCCGAAGACTTTTTCCGCGTAGTCGAAGAACGGCTCCAGCTCTTCGTAGGTGACGCCGAAGTCCTGGATGGTCATGTCCTTGGGGATGAAGTTCTTGCCGTAGCGTTCTTCATAGTGGCTGCGCATACGCAGCTCGATCGGGTCGGCGCGAAAATGCACGCCGGACCAGTGCAGGCCGGCGCCGCCGACGCCGTTGCCCGGCAGGAACGCGCCCAGCTGGCGGTTCGGCAGGGCCACGTCGTTGACGCTGTGGCGAATGGTCACCGTCTCCCGGGAGATGTCCTGGAAGAGCTTCTTGCGCACACTGTAGGTGAGCTCGTCGATCACCTGCGGGTAATTGCCGTCCGGGTAGGTGTCCTGCATCGGCCCGCGCTCCAGCGCCAGCACGTTGAGCCCGGCCTCGGTCAGCTCCTTGGCCATGATCGCGCCGGTCCAGCCAAACCCGACGATCACCGCGTCGACCTTCTTCATTACCGTTGCCATGCTCAAGCCCTCTCGCCGCGAATCGATACTGCCGGGAAAGGGTATTGCTCGTTGCGTTCCACCCAGTCCATGAAATCGGCGCGCGCGCCGGGGAAGCCAATCAAGGTCCAGCCGACCATGCCTTTATTGCCGCCGTGGATCGGGTCGCAGAAGAACCCTTCCTTGGTGTTTTGCAGCAAAAGGTTGAAGAAAATCTTCGGTGGAACGCTGTCGAATGGAGGCTTTCCCGCTTCGAGCTGCTTGAGCAAATCGTCTCGGGTAGCGCTGTCTTGCGCGGCAAATGTTTTACCGTTGAAGGCTTTCGACCATGCATCCGTCGCGGCAATGCCCAGGCGATAGATCTCCTTGGGTACCAGCTTGCTCTGCCAGCCCATCTCCGGCGCGGCGTCGGCGTTGAATGGGCCTTGCATGTACCACAGGGCGCCCGCGGCGTAGGGGGTGTTCATCTGCCGGTCGATGTATTCCGGCACGCCGGCTTCCAGGGCGCCCGGGCCTTGTTCGTCGGCCGGGATCAGGCGCTCTACCGCGGCCTGGACAAAGGCCCACTCTTCGGCGGTGAAATAGGTCGGCTGGTAAGCCTCGGTGCTGACCGGAGTTCGGGCCGGCGCCACCGGCTTGGGCGCTTCGGGGGCGGCCATCAGCATCGAGCTGCCAAGACCGGTACTGGCGACCGTGACCACCGGGATCAAGGTCAGGGATTTGCGCAGAAACTCACGCCGCGGGTTGTCTTGATCGTGATCAGACATGGGGGGTGCACCTCACACTAGGCATTCACGGGTTGGGCAGCCGCGTCATGGCGTGGCTTGTCGTTCTGGCGGCGATTGGGAGCGCCGGGAAACACAGTTCAGCAAACTTTGGTTACAAATGGTAGCAGGCTAAGCATTCGAATAAATCGTTTGCGCGGGAAAAAAGTCGCGATTGCCGAGAAAAAACCTCTATCGCAGCGGCTTCACGTTTCTTTGACGAGCGCCTCACAGGGCGTTGACCGGCCCGGATGGAAGCTAGGCTCCCTCCATCCCCATTTCCGGTCACGGCCTTGCGCATGCACAACTTTCGTAGCCTTCCCGCCCTCTGCCTGTCCCTGCTGGTGCTGCTTGCCTGGCCCCAGGCCCAGGCCCAGGCCGCCGAAACCGGCGCGACCCGCCCGGCCCAGTGGGCCCAGCCGGTGGAAACCCACTACAACCTGTACCAGATGTCGCCGACGCTGTACCGCAGCGCCTTGCCGGACGGCGGCGCCGTGCCTTTGCTGGAAAAGCTCAAGGTGGGCACGGTGATCAACTTTCTGCCGGAGTCCGATGCCAGCTGGCTGCAGGCCCCGGCAATCAAGCAGGTGCAATTGCCTTACCGGACCAATCACGTGGATGACGCCGATGTGCTGGCGGCCTTGCGCGCGATCCAGAACGCCGAAAGCGAGGGCCCGGTGCTGATGCACTGCAAGCACGGCTCGGACCGCACCGGGCTGATGTCGGCGATGTATCGGGTGGTGATTCAGGGCTGGAGCAAGGAGGAGGCGCTGAATGAAATGACCGGAGGCGGGTTTGGCGACAGTTCCCACTTCAAGGACGGCATTCGCTACATGATGCAGGCCGATGTCGACAAATTGCGCACTGCCCTGGCCAATGGCGATTGCAGCACCAGCGTGTTCGCCACCTGTTCGGTGAAAAGCTGGTTCGAGACGGTGAGCGCCAGCAAGCCGGCGAATTGACCGGCTGCGTGGGGCTGCAGAATTGAGCTTCGACCGCATCCCGATAGGACCAAGCTTGCTGGCGATCAAAGCACCGCGGTGTATCTGATACACCGCTATCGCACGCAAGCTGCGCTCCTACAGGGGATTTGCAGTTACTTGGGCTCGTCGGTCTTTTTCTTCAACTTGGGGTTGGGGAAAAACTGCACCGACTGGACCTTGGCGTCCGGCGCCTTGAGGGCCGGGGTGTTGACCCGCGTGCCCAGTTCCTTGGGCACCGACAGCCCCTGTTCATTCAGGGTGTCGGAATAACCGCAGGCCACGCACTCGCGATGGGGAACGTCGTCTTCGCTCCACATCATCAACTTGTCCTGCTCGCTGCACGCCGGGCAGACCGCCCCGGCGATAAAGCGTTTTTTCGTCTTCACTGGCCCCTCGCTCATGCCGCTGCGTCCTCGCTGAGGCCGCTGTGGCGCAAGAGTGCGTCAATCGACGGTGCGCGTCCGCGGAAGTCGACGAACAGCACCATCGGCTCCTGGGAACCGCCACGGGCCAGGATCGCCTCGCGGAAGGCGCGACCGGTCTCGGCATTCAGCACGCCTTCTTCCTCGAATTTCGAGAAGGCATCGGCCGACAGCACTTCGGCCCACTTGTAGCTGTAGTAGCCCGCCGCGTAACCGCCGGCGAAGATGTGCGCGAAGCTATTGGGGAAGCGGTTGTAGGCCGGCGGACGCATCACCGAGACCTCATCGCGCACGCCTTCGAGCACCTGCAGCACGCTACGGCCGTCGCCATGGGTGGCATGCAGTTCGAAGTCGAACAGCGAGAATTCCAGCTGGCGCACCATCATCAGGCCGGACTGGAAGTTCTTCGCCGCGAGCATTTTTTCCAGCAGGTCCTGGGGCAGCGGCTCGCCGGTTTCATAGTGACCGGAGATCAGCGCCAGGCCTTCCGGCTCCCAGCACCAGTTCTCCATGAACTGGCTCGGCAGCTCCACCGCGTCCCAGGCCACGCCGTTGATGCCGGAAACGCCGGCATGCTCGACGCGGGTCAGCAGGTGGTGCAGGCCATGGCCGAATTCGTGGAACAGGGTGGTGACTTCATCGTGGGTCAGCAGGGCAGGCTTGCCGCTGTCGGCCGGTGTGAAGTTGCACACCAGGTTGGCCACCGGGCTTTGCAGTACACCGTCAACGGTGCGGCGACGGTCGCGGGCGCCGTCCATCCAGGCACCGCCACGCTTGTTGGCGCGGGCATACAGGTCGAAGAAGAAACGCCCCACGTGCTGGCCGTTTTCCTTGATCTCGAACAGGCGCACGTCCGGGTGCCAGCTGTCGAAGCCTTTCAGTTCGGCGATCTCGATGCCGTACAGGCGCTGGACGATGGCGAACAGGCCGCCGAGCACCTTGTCGATCGGGAAGTAGGCGCGCAGGGTTTCCTGGGCCACGCTGTAGCGCTGCTCGCGCAGCTTCTCGCCGTAGAAACCGCTGTCCCAGCTTTGCAGGTCCGCGCAGCCCTGTTCGGCGGCGTAGGCCTTGAGCTGTTGCAGGTCCTGGGCAGCGAACGGTTTGCTGCGCTTGGCCAGGTCCCGCAGGAAGCTCAGCACCTGGTCGCTGGACTCGGCCATCTTGGTAGCCAGGCTCAGCTCGGCGAAGTTGGCGTAGCCCAGCAGTTGGGCCAGTTCCTGGCGCAGGTCGAGGATTTCCTGCATGACCGGGCCGTTGTCGTTCTGGCCGGCATTCGGGCCCTGGTCCGAGGCGCGGGTGCAGTAGGCGGCGTAGACTTCTTCGCGCAGCGCGCGGTCTTCGGCGTAGGTCATTACCGCGTAGTAGCTGGGGAACTCCAGGGTGATCAGCCAGCCTTGCAGGTCCTTGGCCTGGGCCGCGGCAGCCATCTGCACCTTGGCCGACGCGGTCAAGCCGGCCAGGGCCGCTTCGTCGGTGACGTGCTTGGTCCAGGCCTGGGTGGCGTCGAGCAGCTGGTTGGAGAAGCGGCTGCCCAGCTCGGAAAGCTTGCTCTGCACTTCGGCGTAACGCTTCTGCTGCTCTGGCGGCAGGTCGATACCCGACAGGCGGAAGTCACGCAGGGAATGTTCCAGAATGGTTTTCTGCGCCACGTCGAAACCGGCGGCTTGCGGGCTGCTCACCAGGGCTTCGAAGGCCTGGAACAGCTCACGGTTCTGCCCCAGCTCGGTGGCGTAGGCGCTCAGGGCCGGCAGGCAGGACTCATAGGCCTCGCGCAGTTCGGCGCTGTTGCACACGGCGTTGAGGTGGCTGACCGGACTCCAGGCCGCGCCCAGGCGGTCGTTGAGTTCGTCCATGGCCAATACCAGGCCGGCCCAGGTCGGTTGCGCGCCCTGGTTCTTGAGGATTTCAGCGATGGCGGCGCGGTTGTCAGCCAGGATCTGTTCGATGGCCGGCTGTACATGCTCAGCGCGGATCGCCGAAAACGGCGGCAGGTCGTAGGGCTGCAGAAGAGGGTTGTTCACACTCACGGTTGGCACCTTGGCTGGAAGAAACATTGGGCCATCTTAATTACAATCGACGCCCACCGCAGCTATCGACCCCATTAATAAATGTCAGAGCAGGTATCCAACTTGGCCATTCGCAGCTATCAGAACCACACGCCCATCCTTGGCCCGCGGGCCTTCGTCGACCGTTCGGCAGTGGTGATCGGCGACGTCGAAATCGGCGCCGACAGCTCGGTGTGGCCACTGACGGTGATCCGCGGCGACATGCACCGCATCCGCATCGGCGCCCGCACCAGCGTGCAGGACGGCAGCGTGCTGCACATCACCCACGCCGGCCCCTTCAACCCGGACGGCTTCCCGCTGCTGATCGGCGACGACGTGACCATCGCCCACAAGGTGATGCTGCACGGTTGCAACGTCGGTAGCCGGGTGCTGATCGGCATGGGCAGCATCGTCATGGACGGCGCGGTGGTGGAAGACGATGTGATCGTCGGCGCCGGCAGCCTGGTGCCGCCGGGCAAACGCCTGGAAAGCGGCTTCCTCTACGTGGGCAGCCCGGTGAAACAGGCCCGCCCGCTGACCGACAAGGAACGCGCGTTCTTCACCTACAGCGCCGCCAACTACGTGAAGCTCAAGGACCTGCACCTGGCCGAAGGCTACGACCAGGCTTGAGCCCCGACCCACTGCCCAGGAATCCCCATGCATTACCAAACCGTTCTGTTCGACCTCGATGGCACCCTGACCGACCCGCGCGAAGGCATTACCCGCTCGATCCAGTTCGCCCTCGGCAAGCTGGGCATCGACGAACCCGACCTGAGCAAGCTGGAACACTTCATCGGTCCGCCGCTGTTGCAGGCGTTCATGCAGTTCTACGGCTTCGACGAAGCCAGGGCCTGGGAGGCGGTGAATTTCTACCGCGAGCGTTTCAAGGTTACCGGCCTGTATGAGAACCGCGTGTTCGACGGCGTCACGCCCCTGCTGGAAACCCTCGGCGGGCAAGGCCGCCAGCTGTACATCGCGACGTCCAAGCCATGGGTGTTCGCCCGCGAGATCGCCCGGCACTTCGATTTCGCCCGGCACTTCAAGGTGATCTACGGCAGCGAACTGGACGGCACCCGCACCGACAAGGTCGAGCTGATCCGCCACCTGATCAGCGAAGAGGGCCTGGACCCCAGCGATACCCTGATGATCGGCGACCGCAAGCACGACCTGATCGGCGCCCGCCGGAACGGGCTGGATGCGGCGGCGGTGGGTTATGGCTTCGGCAGCCACGAAGAACTGAGCGCCGAGGCCCCGGCCTACCACTTCCAGACCCTGGATGAGCTGCATCAGGCGTTCCTGCAGCGCTGAACCACCGGCCATCGCGGGCTTGTCCTCCCACAGGAGCGAGGCTTGCCCGCGAAGGCGTGCTTTCAGGCGCCGCCCATCAAGGCTTGCAACGCCGCCTTGCGCTTTTCAGCCGGCAGCGCGCCGAGCTTCTCCACGGCCCGGTAAAAGGCCGGCCAATCCCCGTTCACCTGCTTGAACAAGGCGGCGAATGCCGGTACCCACTGGTCGTACAGGCCAAAAGGCAGCAGCCTGGCATTGTTCAGCGGGGTGTTGATCCAGACGTCGTAGCGCGCGTCGCCATGCCATTGGCTGTCCTTCAGCTGCCGGTAATCCCGGCGCAACTGTTCGAATTCGGCGGCCTTGCGCTGGCGCATCTGCTCGGTTGGCAGTGGCAGGGCATACAGGCGTTCCAGGCGCTGTCGGGTATCGAGGATCAGCTGGATGAACTGGTCCTTCTGCTTCACCAGGGCATCGCTGGCCGGCGCCAGGCCGCGGGCCGCGCGCCATTGCCGGGTGCCTTCCTGCTCGACGAAGGTGGCGAAGGATTCGTTGAACTCGGTGTCGTCCTTCACATAAAAGCGCTGATGGGCCAGCTCATGGAAGATCAGGGTCGCCAGGCGCTCGTCGCCCCAATGCAGCATCGAACTGAGGATCGGGTCGTTGAACCAGCCCAGGGTCGAATAGGCCTCCACCCCGCCGATGGCCACATCCATGCCCTGCTGTTTCTGCAAGGCCGCCTCGCCGCGGGCCGCGCCCTGGCTGTAGTAGCCGCGATAGGCCACGCAGCCGGCAATCGGGAAGCAGTGGGTCTTGGGGCTCAGGGAAAACTCGGGGGTGCTGAATACATTCCACACCACGTAGGGCCGGCCGATGTCGGCGTAGAGGCGATAGCTCTGGTTGTCCGGCAGGTGCAGGTGCTGGCTGGCAAAAAGCCGGGCTTTCTGCGACTGGGCCAGATGGGCACGCAATAACGGGTCGCGAGCCGGGTCGGCGATGACCTGCTCGACCGGCGTGCGGGCCTGCAACAGCTGCCATTGGCCACTGGCCAGCTGGCCGTAGTAATCCACGCTGGAACAACCGTTGAGCGACAAAAGCAGCAAGCCCGGAAACAAAAAGCGCAAAAGATGATCAAGTAACCCATGGCTTGAACGCGGCCTAATCAAATCGAATCATCCTTCGAGAGTCTGCCCCCAAGACTATCTCGCCTGCCTGGAGTTTCGCTATGCGCGTGTTGCTGCTGACCACCGGACTCTTGACCTTGAGCGGCTGTGCCGGATTGCCCGCCCCCGATCCGACGCAAGCCTGGATCGACCTCGACACCCACCAGGACACCGCCCTGCAGGCGCTGGAGGTCGACGAAAAGGCCTGGGTGGACCGCCGATATTTCGAGGTACAGCCCGGCAACCATGAGCTGAAGGTGCGCTACCAGTTCGCCGTGGAGCCCACCAATATCGGCCCGGACAGCGAACCGCTGTGGCGCGACTGCCAGCTGAATGTGAAATACAAGGACTTCAACGCCGGCCAGCGCTATCAGTTGCAGACCGGCAATATCGGCTTCCGGCCCTGGGCCAAACTCTATGACCAGCAGCGCAATCTGGTGGGTACCGGCCAACCGGCGGGCTGCCAGCGCACCTGATCGGCGCTATGCTTGAGGCCTTTCCCCGGACGGCCCGACCTCATGCGCCAACCCTTGCTGCTGCTTGCCCTGACCGGCCTCGTTGCCTGCTCCAGCCCCCTGCCGGCGGTGGACCCGCAGCAGGCCTGGGTCGATTTCGCCACCCCGACGCCGGGCGGCAAGCTGCTGATGGCCGAGCGCCTGGACAACCAGCGCCTGACCGACGGCCGCTATTTCCAGGTCACCCCGGGCAGTCATGAGTTGATGGTGCGTTTCGATTTCGAGGTGTTCAGCGGGCGCCTCGGCATGATGAACGATCCGGCCGAGCGCCTGTGCTACCTGAGCGTGCGCTACGACCATTTCGAAGCCGGCCAGCGTTACCTGCTGGAAGCCCGCTCGCTGGGTTTCACTCCCAGTGCCCGGCTGTACAACGCCAAGCGTGAGCTGCTGGCCGAAGACCATAGGGTCAACTGCGTGATCTGAACGATCAGCTGTCGTTGCGCTGATAGATGATTGCCTTGGTGCCGTTTTCACAGGTACCGACCACCATAGCCACGTCGTGCTTTTCGGCTTCCTCCTTGCTGACAATCTCCAGGGTGTAGGAGGGCACGGCGTTGGCCTGAATCTTGATTTCAATCTCTTTCTTGAGTTCTTCGCAATCCTTCGGAGCCGCCAGGGCCGAGGTGGCCAGCGCGCAACAAACAACTGCCAGGGCAAAACGTTTCATGATGTGGAGCTCCCTTTGATGCAGCGCCCATGGTCATGGGCTGAGCCTGCAGTCGTGCATTCGACCACATTTTCATGAAGCGAGTTCTGACGCCGCGCATATCGGGTGCGGGAGTTTCGGCAGGAGTGCAATCGCGAGCCAGTTCGCGCCTATGGGTTCGAAGGCGTGAGCGAGCTGGCTCGCGAAGCGATAGGGCAGGTTAAAACACCGTCAGCTGAGCAGCGTCGCATCCAGGCTGATCCTGGCATTCAGCACCTTGGACACCGGGCAACCTTCCTTGGCCTTCTTGCTCAGCTCATCGAACTGCTGCTGGCTGGCGCCGGGAATCTTCGCCTTGAGGATCAGGTGCACCGCGGTGATCGCAAAACCGCCATCGACCTGGTCCAGCGTCACTTCGGCATTAGTGTCGATACTGTCAGCCTTGAGCCCGGCCTCGCCGAGAATCATCGAGAAGGCCATGGAAAAACACCCCGCATGCGCGGCGCCGATCAGTTCTTCCGGGTTGGTGCCCTTGCCGCCCTCGAAACGCGCCTTGAAGCCGTAAGGGGCATCGCGCAGTACCCCGGTTTCCGTGGAAATCGAGCCAATGCCGGTTTTCAGGTCGCCTTCCCAGTGAGCCGATGCTTTCTTGATGATGCTCATGTCTGTCTCCTCGAGAACGGGCGCGAAAGGCCGCGCCCTTGTGGTTTTCTGCTACTCAGGGTTCTAGAGGATAGAAGGCCCGGCGAAGTTCATCCTGTCTGAATCCGCCGTTTGTCCAGACAGCAAATTCAGCCTGGCTATTGAAACTCGGGTATATGCCCACATTGCATGAAACAGGCTTACAGCATTCGGCAGGTTTTGGCTCATGACAAAGGCCTGCACACCATTGGAGAAGCAGGCTTATGAAACCACTGTCCGACGTTAAGTTTTCCACCCTCGACCTGGTCCCCGTGCGCGAGGACGGCAGCCCGGCGCAATCGCTGCGCAATTCCCTGGACCTGGCCCGCCATGTAGAGAAGTTCGGCTACACCCGCTTCTGGGTCGCCGAACACCACAACATGGACGGTATCGCCAGCTCCGCGACCTCGGTGCTGTTGGGCTACCTGGCCGGCGGCACCTCGAGCATTCGCGTCGGCTCCGGCGGCGTGATGCTGCCCAACCATGCTCCGCTGGTGATCGCCGAGCAGTTCGGCACCCTGGAAAGCCTGTATCCGGGGCGTATCGACCTGGGCCTGGGCCGCGCGCCAGGTTCGGACCAGATGACCGCCCGCGCCCTGCGCCGCGAACGGTCGGGCAGCGCCGACGACTTCCCTGAAGACGTGGCCGAGCTGATGGCCTACCTCGGCCCACGCACCCCGGAACAACGGGTGATCGCGGTGCCGGGAACCGGTACCCAGGTGCCGGTGTGGTTGCTGGGCTCGAGCCTGTTCAGTGCGCAACTGGCCGGAGAGCGCGGCTTGCCTTACGCCTTCGCCTCGCATTTCGCACCGCGCTACATGCACGAGGCGATTCGTGTGTACCGCAATCACTTCAAGCCTTCGGCCGTGCTCGACAAGCCTTACGTGATGCTCGGCGTGCCGCTGGTGGCGGCCGATACCGACGAACAGGCCGACTATCTGGCGACCTCGGTGTACCAGCGGATCCTCGCGTTGATGCGCGGCCAGAGCCTGGTGCAGCGCAAACCGGTGAAGAGCATGGACGGCCTATGGCTGCCCCATGAAAAAGAGGCGGTGGGCAGCTTCCTCGGCCTGGCCATGATCGGCAGCCCGGCGAAAATCCGCGCCAAGCTCGAAGTGCTGATCGAACAGACCGGCGCCGATGAACTGATCTTCACCTGCGACCTGTACGAACACGCCGACCGCCTGCATTCCTACGAATTGCTGGCGCAAGTGATGAAGGGTTGAGTCTGCAATCGGGCCGAAGGGATTGGGTGATCCAGAGGCCTTGCGCGCCCTTCGGTCGCGATCGCAGCCTGCGGCAGCGGCTACAGGGGCACGCCTGGCCTGGCTAAACGCCAGGCACAAAAAAGCCGACGCAGCGCGTCGGCTTTGTTCATTGCTACAAGGGCTCAGCCACGCTTGTAGACGATTTCCTTGGTACCGCCTTCGCAGGTACCGACCACTTTGCCGTCAGTCGCGCTGCCTTTTTCGACAATTTCCAGCGAATAACCCGACGCGCCTTTGGCGTCGATCTTCGCGGCGATTTCGCTTTTCAGCTCTTCGCATGGCTTGCCGGCAGCAAGGGCTGTTCCCGCGACACTCAACAACACTAAAGCCATTACCTGTTTTTTCATCGGTCACATTCTCTGGTCGAATCAAAATAAGCGTCAAGCCCCGGCCTGCTCGGCATCGAGGCAGATATAGCGCTTTGCCATTCCCTATGGCAATCGGCCAGCGCACAAGTTCAACAGCCTAGCCCAGGTTCAGCTGTTGGCAATGCGGAAACCGACTTTGAGCGTGACCTGGAAATGCGCGGCCTTGCCATCCTTGATATGCCCACGGGTTTCCGTGACCTCGAACCACTCCAGGTGCTGGATGCTTTTGCTGGCTTCGGCCAGCGCATTGTTGATGGCGTCTTCGATGCTGCTAGGGGACGAACCGACCAGTTCGACTTTCTTGTAGGTGTGATGATCAGACATGGCGCGCTCTCCTTATGAGGTAGATCAAAGCCTAGCAGCGATTAGCGGCAACACTTGAGTGAGCCCCGGCCCATCGAAGTTCAGATTTAATGCACTTTCGCCAGGCCGCGCAGTCGGACCCTACAGACCCTCAATCAACAATGCAGGAGAGCCACCATGGCCAACACTTCGTTACGCAAAGCCTCATTGGAAAGCATGGAAGCCGAGATCGAAAGTCTGCTCAAGTCTCTGGAGAGCCTCAAGGACGACGCTTCGGACGAATCGCGCAAAACCCTCAAGGCGCTGAAAAGCAACGCCGAGAGCGCGCTGAGACATTCGCGCAGCCTGCTCAGCGATGCCTATGAAGAAGTCAAAGTGAAAACCCGTGAAACCGGGATCGCCACCCGCGACTACGCCCAGCAGCACCCCTGGACCACCGCCGGCGTCGCCGTGGGCGCGCTGGGCCTGCTGGCCGCTTACCTGCTGTGCAAACGCGGCAATTAAGGCGTCTGGCGCAGCTCGTTACTGAGCCACTGCGCCAGCTGCCGGGCGCGCCCGTCCGCGGCGCGCTTGGGTAGCCACAACGCCAGTTGCCCCGGGGTTTCACAGAAGCCCCACGGGGCAACCAGGCGTCCGGCGCGCAGGTCCTCGGCCACCAGCGGCTGCGGCGCGATCGCCACGCCCAGCCCGGCCACCGCGGCCTCCAGCAAATAATACAAATGCTCGAAACCCTGGCCGAACTTCAGTGCCCCGGCGTCGATGCCGTTCTGCCGTGCCCAGCTGGGCCAGGCCTGCGGGCGCGAGGTGGTCTGTAGCAACGTCTCGTTGAGCAGCGCACTGGCCGGCGCTTCGCGCAACTGCTCGTAACGGCTGTAGCGCGGGCTGAGCACCGGGCCGATGCGCTCGCTGGCCAGCTCAAAGACCTGCATGTCCGCCGGCCACGGCGGCTCGGCGAATACCAGCAAGGCGTCCAGCCCCGGCCGGCGCGGGTCGAGATCGCCTTCGCCGGCCGACAGGTGCAGGCGCAGGTCCGGCAGGTCGGCATTCAGCCGCCCCAGACGCGGAATGAACCAGCGCGCCAGCAGGCTGCCGGAACAGCCGAGCACGAAGGGCGCATCGGCGGTGCTCTGGCTCAGCTCGGCGCAGACCGTGCGCAGGCGCTCGAAGGCATCGCTGCTGGCGTCGCGCAGGCGCACACCGGCATCTGTGAGTTTAAGGCCGCGCCCTTCCTTGACGAACAGGCTCACCCCAAGATGCTCTTCGAGCACCTTCAGCTGGCGGCTGACCGCCCCATGGGTGACGTGCAGCTGTTCGGCCGCCTGACTGACGCTGTTCAGGCGGGCGGTGGCTTCGAAGGCCCGGAGGGCGTTCAGCGGGGGCAGGTCGTGGCTCATGGAATATGTGAGTTTTCCTGACAGGTTGTGGCGATCTTATCGGTTTTCAGCCTGGGACGTCAGGGGTAGAGTGAACGCCATTGTCTTTCCAGCATTCACCCTTTTGACCAATCACCGGGAGCGCCCCATGAACCAGACCAACCTGCGCAACGGTCCTGATGCCAACGGCCTGTTCGGCGCGTTCGGCGGCCGTTACGTCGCCGAAACCCTGATGCCGCTGATCCTCGACCTGGCCCGCGAATACGAAGCGGCCAAGCAAGATCCGGAGTTCCTCAAGGAACTGGCCTACTTCCAGCGCGACTACGTCGGCCGTCCAAGCCCGCTGTATTTCGCCGAGCGCCTGACCGAGCACTGCGGCGGCGCCAAGATCTACCTCAAGCGCGAAGAGCTGAACCACACTGGCGCGCACAAGATCAACAACTGCATCGGCCAGATCCTCCTGGCGCGGCGCATGGGCAAGAAACGCATCATCGCCGAGACCGGCGCTGGCATGCACGGCGTGGCCACCGCCACCGTGGCGGCCCGTTTCGGTCTGGACTGCGTGATCTACATGGGCACCACCGACATCGAGCGCCAGCAGGCCAACGTGTTCCGCATGAAGCTGCTGGGCGCCGAAGTGATCCCGGTGGTCGCCGGCACCGGCACCCTGAAGGACGCGATGAACGAAGCCCTGCGTGACTGGGTGACCAACGTCGACAGCACCTTTTACCTGATCGGCACCGTGGCCGGTCCGCACCCTTATCCTGCGATGGTCCGCGACTTCCAGGCGGTGATCGGCAAGGAAACCCGCGAACAGCTGCAAGCCCAGGAAGGCCGCCTGCCGGACAGCCTGGTGGCATGCATCGGCGGCGGTTCCAACGCCATGGGCCTGTTCCATCCGTTCCTCGACGACAAGAGCGTGCAGATCATCGGCGTCGAAGCCGCCGGCTACGGCATCGAGACCGGCAAGCACGCGGCCAGCCTGAACGGCGGCCTGCCTGGCGTGTTGCATGGCAACCGCACCTTCCTGCTGCAGGACGAGGACGGCCAGATCATCGACGCCCACTCGATTTCCGCCGGCCTCGACTACCCGGGCATCGGCCCTGAACACGCCTGGTTGCACGATATCGGCCGTGTCGAATACACCTCGGTGACCGACGACGAAGCCCTGGCCGCGTTCCACCAGTGCTGCCGCCTGGAAGGCATCATCCCGGCCCTGGAAAGCGCCCACGCCCTGGCCGAAGTGTTCAAGCGCGCGCCGAACCTGCCCAAGGATCACCTGATGGTGGTCAACCTCTCGGGCCGCGGCGACAAAGACATGCAAACCGTGATGCACCACATGCAACAGTCCCAGCAGGAGAAACACTGATGAGCCGCCTGCAAACGCGCTTTGCCGAGCTTAAGCAACAGAACCGCGCCGCCCTGGTGACCTTCGTCACCGCCGGCGACCCGGGCTACGACGCGTCCCTGGCGATCCTCAAGGGCTTGCCGGCCGCCGGCGCCGACGTGATCGAACTGGGCATGCCCTTCACCGATCCGATGGCCGACGGCCCAGCGATCCAGCTGGCCAACATCCGCGCCCTGGAGGCCAAGCAAAACCTGGCGAAAACCCTGCAAATGGTTCGCGAGTTCCGTGTCGGCAACAACGACACGCCGCTGGTGCTGATGGGGTACTTCAACCCGATCCACCACTACGGCGTACCGCGCTTCATCGCCGAAGCCAAGGAAGCCGGGGTCGACGGCCTGATCGTGGTCGACATGCCGCCCGAGCACAACGCTGAGCTGTGCGACCCGTCCCAGGCCGCCGGCATCGATTTCATCCGCCTGACCACGCCGACCACCGACGACGCGCGCCTGCCGAAGGTGCTGAACGGCAGCTCGGGCTTCGTCTACTACGTCTCCGTGGCCGGTGTGACCGGTGCCGGTTCCGCCACCCTGGAGCACGTGGAAGAGGCGGTGACCCGCCTGCGTCGCCACACCGACCTGCCGATCAGCATCGGTTTCGGCATCCGTACGCCGGAGCAGGCCGCGGCCATCGCCCGCCTCGCCGACGGCGTGGTGGTGGGGTCGGCGCTGATCGACCAGATCGCCAATGCCAGCAGTTCCGAGCAGGCGGTGGATGGTGTGCTGAGCCTGTGTGCCTCCCTCGCCGAAGGGGTGCGTCAAGCCCGTGTCAGCCAAGGGTAAAGTTCCTGATACAGAGGAATTCGCCTCAGAGTCCACAGACTAACCAGCAAGACCAAGGGGTTCAGAACCAGGTTCTGAGCCCCTTTTTGTTGTTCGTGCTCTGAGGAAGACCCGATGAAAATGCCCAAACGCCTGATTGCCGGTCTCGGTGTGCTGATGCTCAGCGCCAGCCCGCTGCTGCACGCGGTCGCGGACCCACGTGACGACCACGACCGCGGCGGCCCGCAACCGGGTCGCTACGACAATCGAGGAGACAATCGCGGGGATAATCGGGGCGATGAACATCGCGGCCCGCAGGCCGACCGCCGTGGTGGCCCGCCCCGGGATTTCGGCCCGGTGCGCGAGACCATTCGCGACAACCACGCCTACTTCGTACGCGGCGCGCCACCGCCCCACGGCATCCATCTGGTGCGCGGCCAGCCGCTGCCCCGCGGCTACTACGGTGAACGCCTGGACAACCGCGCCCTGGCGCACCTGCCGTACTACCCGGGTTATGAATGGCGGCGCATGGGCGCCGATATTGTGCTGATCGCGGTGGGTACGGGGATCGTCTACGAGATCCTCGATGGCGTGTTGTATTGATCGGGGGCTGATGGCGCTTGAGAGGATGCCATCGCGAGCAAGCTCGCTCCTACAGAAAGCGCCTGACCTTGTAGGAGCGAGCGTGCTCGCGAAAAACCTTAAAAAATCGACAGGTCCAGCGGCCGGATCGCCCCCATCCAGACCGCATGCTCCGTGTGATCCTTCAGGTCGTCGCCGGTATCGGGGTGCAGGAATACCACCAGCCCGTTGCGATTGAGCGCCAGCCACGGCAACACCTCGCCCAGGTATTGCGGCTCGAACGCCAGCTGGCAGCTCCAGTCCGGGTGCGGGCCGACCGGCCGTTCATGCACCCGCCCCATCTGCAACGGAAACAATTGCGCCGCCTGCTCGCACAGGGCCCGCGCCTGGTCGATGGTGCTGGCGTCGAAATAGACATGGGCGTGATAGCCCTTGATGCGTTGCATGGAACCTCTCATGACAAAGTCGAACCCTGGCGACAGCCCACAGGTCATAACCTTAGCAGTGTAAAGAAACGGGCCGCGCCATGAAAAATGCCGAAACCCCGGTGGTCAAGCTGGTGCTCTACGGTGCCATGAGCAGCCTGGGCAGCGCGCTGATGGCGGAATTCCTGCGGCGCCAGCATGAAGTCATCGCCATCCTCGACGACCTGACGGCCCTCGCCCCCCTTCCCGGTTTGCGCACCAAATGCGGGGACCTGTTCGATGCCGAGCGGGTCAGGCAAAGCGTGGCCGGAGGCGACGTGGTGGCCTGCCTGCTGGATGCTCCGGGGCTGCCCATGGGCCTCGAACAGCAGGAAAACCTGCTGCTCGAACCCCGGGAGCAACTTCGCGCGGTCGAAGCGCTGATCGCTGGCATGCAGGCCGCGGGCGTCCGGCGCCTGTTCCTGGCGGGGCATTTCGAGGTGCTGGACCAGCCGGAGATGGAAGGCTACCCACCCCGCCAGACGGCCGAAGCCATCCTCGACGCGCTGCAAGGCAGCACCTTGCGCTGGACCCTGGTGAATGCGCCGCAAAGCGTACCCGGGCTGACCCTGGAACACTTCAGCCAGCCCGCCGGCAGCCTCCCGCCGAAGCTGGACGAGCCAGTGCAGCGACTCGCCCGGGTGGCGGCCGGCATCGCCGACGAACAGCAGTTGAACCTGCATGTGGGCGAACATGTGAATTTCGTGTGCTGAATCCTTATTGCGAGCAAGCTCGCGATGGCTTACGCCCCCGCTTCGAACCTCAGACCGCAATCGAAGGCAAGGCCAGCCCGGCCAGGGATTGCGCACTGTCGGCCTGCTCGGCCATCAGCCAGTCGAAAAACCGCTGGATCAACGGCCCGCGGCGTTTGCGCTGGGGCAGGACCACGTAATAGCCGTAGCGGGAGATCAGCGTTTCGTTGATCGGCCGGCACAACAGACCTTGCGCCAGCAAGTTATCCACAAGGTGGCGCCAGCCAATACCCACGCCCTGGCCGCCGATCGCCGCCTGGATCAGCAGGGTGTAGTTGTCGAAACGCAACTGCCCCGGCGCCGGCGGGGTGGCGATCCCCAGTTCGCGGAACACACCGCTCCAGTCGAACCAGTGGCTGCTGTTTTCCCCCTTCAAATGCAACAGCGGAAACTCCAGCAGCGAATGGGCGCCGAGGGGCAACGGTCGTTCCTTGAGCAAGAGCGGGCTGCACACCGGAAACACTTCCTCGTTGAACAGCCAATGGCTTTCACCCTGCTTGAACCGCCCATCGCCAAACAGCACCGCCACGTCGATATCGGTGCGCAGCATGTTATGGCTGCGCTCGCTGGTGACCAGGCTCACATCCACCTGTGGATTGGCGGCGTGGAAGCGATGCAGGCGCGGCATCAGCCAGTAGGCGGCAAAGGCGAAATCGGTGGCCACCTGCAGCACCTCGTGCTGGTGCTGGGCGGTGATGGCGCTCAGGCCGCTGTCGATGCTCTGCAAGCCGGCCTGCACCTGTTCGAACAACTGGCTGCCAGCCTCGGTCAGTTCGATGCCCCGGTAGATGCGGTCGAACAGCCGGGTGCCGAGCTGTTCCTCCAGCCGCTTGATCTGCTGGCTGATGGCCGGCTGGGTGGTGCCCAGCTCCACCGCCGCCGCAGTAAAGCTGCGCTGGCGCGCCGCCGCCTCGAAGACGCGGAACAGGTCCAGGGATAGATCGCCAAGCGCTTCATACATAAGCCGTGCTTATCCTAGTCATTGCCGTACAGGGGCTTTACCGCGAAAGCCACGGGTTACATCCTCGATCGCAGCACTTTCGCATAACTGCCTACTATGGAATGCCGCGAATACATGAAGCGCAAGAACATTCTTTTCATCATGGCCGATCAAATGGCCGCGCCAATGTTGCCGTTCTACGGTCCATCGCCCATCAAGCTGCCGCATCTGAGCCGCCTCGCCGCCCAGGGCGTGGTATTCGACGCCGCCTACTGCAACAGCCCGTTGTGCGCGCCCTCGCGTTTCACCCTGGTCAGCGGCCAATTGCCGAGCAAGATCGGCGCCTATGACAACGCCGCCGACTTCCCCGCCGACGTCCCGACCTACGCCCATTACCTGCGCCGCCTGGGCTACCGCACCGCACTGTCGGGCAAGATGCATTTCTGCGGCCCGGACCAACTGCACGGCTACGAAGAACGCCTGACCAGCGATATCTACCCGGCCGACTATGGCTGGGCGGTGAACTGGGACGAACCGGACGTGCGCCCGAGCTGGTACCACAACATGTCTTCGGTGCTGCAGGCCGGGCCATGCGTGCGCACCAACCAGCTGGATTTCGACGAAGAGGTGGTGTTCAAGGCCCGCCAGTACCTGTTCGATCACGTTCGCGAAGACGGCGACCAGCCGTTCTGCCTGACCGTGTCGATGACCCACCCGCACGACCCGTACACCATTCCCAAGGCCTTCTGGGACCTGTACCGCGACGAAGATATTCCGCTGCCACAGACCCCGGCCCAGGACGCGCTCGACCCGCATTCCCAGCGCCTGCTCAAGGTCTACGACCTGTGGGACAAGCCGCTGCCTGTGGATAAGATCCGCGATGCGCGTCGTGCCTATTTCGGTGCGTGCAGCTATATCGACAGCAACGTCGGCAAACTCCTGAAAACCCTGGAGGAAACCGGGCTGAGCGACGACACCATCATTGTCTTCTCCGGCGACCACGGCGACATGCTCGGCGAGCGCGGCCTCTGGTACAAAATGCACTGGTTCGAAATGGCCGCGCGGGTGCCGCTGCTGGTCAGCGCGCCGGGGCAGTTCGCCGCCGGACGGGTAAGCCAGGCGGTCTCGACCGCCGACCTGCTGCCGACCCTGGTGGAACTGGCCGGAGGCCAAATGCAACCGGGCCTGGCGCTGGATGGCCGCTCCCTGGTGCCGCACCTGCAGGGGCAGGGCGGGCATGACGAAGTCTTCGGCGAGTACATGGCCGAAGGCACCATCAGCCCGCTGATGATGATTCGCCGCGGCCGCTACAAGTTCATCTACAGCGAAGACGACCCGTGCCTGCTGTTCGATGTGGCCAACGACCCGCACGAGCAGGAAGAACTCAGCCAATCGCCGCAACATCGCCCGCTATTCGAGGATTTTCTCCGCGAAGCACGGGCCAAGTGGGATATCCCGGCCATCCATCAACAGGTACTCGCCAGCCAGCGCCGCCGTCGCTTCGTCGCGGGCGCCTTGAGCCTCGGCAAACTGAAGAGCTGGGACCACCAGCCACTGGTCGACGCCAGTGCGCAATACATGCGCAACCACATCGACCTCGACGATCTGGAGCGCAAGGCTCGTTATCCACAACCCTGCCAAAACCAATAACGTAAGGGGAAGAGCATGCAAAGGTTATCCACAGCAGTGACGGCCGCGCTTCTGGCGCTGGGCAGTGTTTCGGTCCCGGCCCTGGCCTGGGCCGAACAAGGTTGCGAGACGGTGAAGATGGCCGACCCGGGCTGGAGCGACATCGCCGCCACCAACGCCATCGCCGGTTTCCTGCTGGACGGCATGGGCTACAAGGCCAAGATCGACACCCTGGCGGTACCGATCACCTTCGGCGGGCTCAAGGACGGCCAGGTGGATGTGTTCCTGGGCAACTGGATGCCGGCGCAGCAGGGCTTCTACGACAAGTTTGTGGCCAATGGCGATGTCACCCAGCTGGCGAAGAACCTGGACGGCACCGAGTTCACCCTGGCGGTGCCGGATTATGTCTGGGACGCCGGCGTGCATGACTTCAACGACCTGAATAAGTACGCAGACAAGTTCGACAAGAAGCTCTACGGCATCGGCTCCGGGGCCCCGGCCAACCTGTCGTTGCAGGAGATCATCAAGAAGAACGACTTCGACCTTGGCCAGTGGAAACTGATCGAGTCCAGCGAACAGGCGATGCTCGCCGAAGTCTCGCGGGCGGTGAAACGGCAGAAGTTCGTCACCTTCCTCGGCTGGACCCCACACCCGATGAACGTGCAGCTGAAAATGCATTACCTCAAGGGCGGCGAGAAGTACTTCGGCGACACCGGCAGCGTCTACACCCTGACCCGCAAGGGGTATGCACAGGCCTGCCCGAACGTCGGCAAACTGCTGAGCAACCTGAGCTTCACCCAGGAAATGGAGAACAGCATCATGGCCGAGGTGGCCAACAAGAAGGTCAGCAACTTTGACGCAGCCAAGGCCTGGATCAAGGCCAACCCGGCAGTGCTGGGCAAGTGGCTGGACGGGGTGAAGACCCTCGACGGCAAGGATGCGCTGCCGGCGGTGCAGGCCAAGCTGTAATCCACCTGTAGCCGCTGCCGCAGGCTGCGATCGACCCGAAGGGGCGCAGGGTTTTCGAGCCCGTTGAGGTCCTGTGGACCTATCGCAGCCTGCGGCAGCGGCTACAACCGTCACTGACGGGCCTTGCACGCTCCGATCTGACACTCCACCCTGACGCCTTTCGCCCCATCCCGACCGCGAGGACCCATGGCCTGGCCCAATCGCCATTCACTCTTGCCCTTCCTGAGCTGGCTGCCCCGGCAGACCCGCGCCAGCGTCGGGCGCGACCTGCTGGTGGGCCTGAGCGGCGCCATCCTCGCCCTGCCGCAATCGATCGCCTATGCGCTGATCGCCGGCCTGCCACCGGAATACGGCCTGTATGCCGCCGTCGTCCCGGTGCTGATCGCCTGCCTGTGGGGTTCTTCCTGGCACCTGATCTGTGGCCCGACCGCGGCGATTTCCATCGTCCTCTACGCCAGCGTCAGCCCCCTGGCGATGCCGGCGTCCCAGGACTACATCACCCTGATCCTGCTGCTGACCTTGCTCGCCGGCCTGTTCCAGTGGCTGCTGGGGTTGTTGCGCTTCGGTGCGCTGGTGAACTTCGTGTCCCATTCGGTGGTGCTCGGCTTCACCCTCGGCGCCGCGGTGGTGATCGCCCTGGGGCAATTGCCCAACCTGCTGGGCCTGGACTTGCCGAGCGAAGCCACCGCGCTGAACAGCCTGACCTCGCTGTTCGCCCATCTCGATGCCGTGGATAAACCCTCGCTGATCCTCGGCCTGGGCACGCTGATCGTCGGCCTGGCGCTGAAGCTGCTGGTGCCGCGCTGGCCCTCGCTGCTGATCAGCCTGATCCTCAGCGCTCTGGTGGTGTGGCTGTGGCCGGCGCTGTTCGGCCAGGTAAAACTGGTCAGCGCCTTTACCGGCCGGCTGCCGCCGTTCAGCCCGCTGCCGCTGGACCTGGACATGATCCTGCGCCTGCTGCCCAGCGCCGTGGCGGTGGGCATGCTGGGGCTGGTGACCAGCCTGTCGATCGCCCGCTCGCTGTCGGCACGCTCCGAACAGTTGCTCGATGCCAACCAGGAAGTCCGCGCCCAGGGCCTGTCGAATATCGTCGGCGCGTTTTTCTCCGGCTATCTGTCGTCCGGCTCTTTTACCCGCTCCGGCCTGAGCTACGAGGCCGGCGCCTGTTCGCCGCTGGCCGGAGTGTTCTCAGCATTGTGGGTGGCCCTGTTCGCCGTGGCCGGCGCGGCACTGATCGCGCATATCCCGATCCCGGCCATGGCCGGGAGCATCCTGCTGATCTGCTGGGGCCTGGTGGACCACCGCGGCATTCGCGCGCTGTTCCGGGTCAGCCGCGCCGAGTTCGTGGTGATGGGCCTGACCTGTGTCGCCACCTTGCTGTTGGAGTTGCAGACGGCGATCTACGCCGGGGTCCTGGCGTCGCTGTTCTTCTACCTCAAGCGCACCTCGCAACCGCGCGTGCAGCACGGACGCGAAGGCGACGAGGACATCCTGCGGGTCGGCGGCTCGATCTTTTTCGGCGCCAGCCATTACCTGCAAGTGCGCATGCAACGCTGCCATGCGCCGCGCCTGGTGATCGACGCCCGGCAGATCAACTTCATCGACTATTCCGGGGTGGCCATGCTGCACCAGGAAGCCCGCCGCCTGCTGCGGCAGAACCGCAGCCTGACCCTGCGTCGCGCGCGGGCCTCGGTGATCGAAGAGTTGAGAAAGCTCGAAGGCGCGGAGAAATGCCCGATCCGGTTTGAGGATTGATTGCCGGTTGCAGCGCGGTAATAGCGGCGAAGCGTTTGCGGGCAAGCCTCGCTCCTACGCAAGCAAGCGTTTCTGTAGGAGCGAGGCTTGCCCGCGATCAACGATGACGCGATCTGTCAGAGCGCCAGCTGGCGCCGCAGCTCCGCCAGCACCGGCGCAGTGTCCGGACGCACGCCGCGCCACAGGAAGAAGGCTTCCGCCGCCTGCTCGGCGAGCATGCCCAGGCCATCCATGGAAATCGCCGCGCCGTATTGGCTGGCCCAGCGACAGAAGGCGGTCGGCTCCTTGCCATACATCATGTCGTAGCACACCGTCTTGCCCGGCTCGATCAGGCTGGCGGCAATCGGCGGCACATCGCCGGTGAGGCTTGCCGAGGTGGCGTTGATGATCAGGTCCACCGGCTCGCGCAACCAGTCGAAACCACTGGCCGACACCGGCCCGAGGTCGCTGAACAGCTCGGCCAGCAGCTCGGCCTTTTCCACCGTGCGGTTGGCGATGATCACCGATGCCGGCTGCTCCGCCAGCAGCGGCTCCAGCGCGCCACGCACCGCGCCGCCGGCCCCCAGCAGCAGAATGCGTTTGCCCTTGAGGCTGAAGCCGGCGTTGACCGTCAGGTCGCGCACCAGGCCCGCGCCGTCGGTGTTGTCGCCCAACAGGCTGCCATCGGCGAGCTTGCTCAAGGTATTCACCGCGCCGGCGCGCTGGGCGCGGGCGGTCAGGCTGTCGGCCAGGCGGTAGGCATCCTCCTTGAACGGCACCGTGACATTGGCGCCACGCCCGTCAGCGAAGAACCCGCGGGCACAGCCGGCGAAATCGTCGAGGGGCGCCAGCAGGGTGGTGTAGACCAGCCGCTGCGCCGTCTGCTCGGCGAACAGCCGATGAATCAGCGGCGACTTGCTGTGGCCGATCGGGTTACCAAAAACGACGTACTGATCCATCCAATAAAACCCTCATGCACATCCCTGTAAGGAACCAGCTTGCTGGCGACAGGGACGCTGCGCTGTTCTGTTCAATCGCATTATCGTCCAGCGCCGGCCAGCCGGCTGCAACGCTTTACGCAGAGCCCGCCAGCCAGTCGCGGTCCTGCAGGAAATATTCGGTCAGGCGCGCTTCTTCGCTGCCCGGCTCGGCTTTCCAGTCGTAGCCCCAGCGCACCTGCGGCGGCAGGGACATGAGGATCGACTCGGTACGCCCGCCCGATTGCAGGCCGAACAGGGTGCCTCGGTCATAGACCAGGTTGAACTCGACATAGCGACCGCGACGGTATTCCTGGAACTCGCGCTGCTTCTCGGTATAGCCCAGGGCCTTGCGGCGCTGGACGATCGGCAGGTAGGCCTCGAGGTAGGCGTCGCCGATGGCGCGCATGAAGGCGAAGCTGGTGTCGAAGTCCCACTCGTTGAGGTCGTCGAAGAACAGGCCGCCGATGCCCCTCGGTTCATTGCGATGCTTGATATGGAAGTAGCTGTCGCACCAGGCCTTGTAGCGCGGGTAGACGTCCGGGCCGAAGGGCGCGCAGGCCTTTTGTGCGACGCGGTGCCAGTGCACGCAGTCTTCCTCGTTGGCGTAGTAGGGGGTCAGGTCGAAACCGCCGCCGAACCACCAGACCGGCTCTTCGCCTGCCTTTTCGGCGATGAAGAACCGTACGTTGGCATGGGAAGTCGGCACATGCGGGTTGTGCGGGTGGATCACCAGCGACACGCCCAGCGCCTCGAAACCACGGCCGGCCAGTTCCGGCCGGTGGGCGCTAGCGGACGGCGGCAAGCCGCTGCCGAACACGTGGGAGAAGTTGACGCCGCCTTTCTCGATCACTGTACCGTCGGCAATCACCCGGGTGCGCCCGCCACCGCCGGCCGGTCGGGTCCAGGCGTCTTCGACGAAGCGCGTACCGCCGTCTTCGGCTTCCAGGGCGGCGCAAATACGGTCTTGCAGGTCGAGCAGGTAGGCTTTTACGGCCTCGGTGCGGGTAGTCATGGCATCACCTTGAATCGGGCAAAGCTACGCGGCGCCAGGGATACAGCAGGGGGCCTGCGCAAATGGGCGCGTAGCATAACACCGCACAGGGGCCGGCCGCAGTTGACGGCGGTCAAGCATAGGAGTCCGATAAGGCACTTTCGCGACACGACCGAGGAGAGAGTGCAGATGGCCAAACGTATCCAGTTCCGGGCCCATGGCGGCCCGGAAGTGCTTGAGTATGTGGATTACCAACCCGCCGAACCGGGCCCGCAACAGGTCCGCGTGAGCAACAAGGCCATCGGCCTGAACTTCATCGACACCTACTACCGCAGCGGCCTCTACGCGCCACCGGCCTTGCCATCGGGCCTGGGCGCCGAAGGGGCCGGGGTGGTCGAGGCGGTGGGCATCGCCGTGACCCGCTTCAAGGTCGGCGATCGCGTGGCCTATGGCAGCGGCCCGCTGGGCGCCTACAGCGAAGTGCATGTGCTGCCCGCGGACAATTTGGTGCACCTGCCGGACAGCATCAGCTTCGAACAGGCGGCCGGGGTGATGCTCAAGGGCCTGACCGTGCAGTACCTGCTGCGCCAGACCTACGAGCTCAAGGGCGGTGAAACCGTGCTGTTCCACGCCGCCGCGGGCGGGGTCGGGCTGCTCGCCTGCCAGTGGGCCAAGGCCCTGGGGGTGAAGCTGATCGGTACCGTCAGCTCGCCGCAGAAAGCCGCGCTGGCGAAATCCCTCGGTGCGTGGGAAACCATCGACTACAGCCATGAAGACGTGGCCAAGCGCGTGCTGGAGCTGACCGACGGCAAGAAATGCCCGGTGGTCTACGATGGCGTGGGCAAGGACACTTGGCTGACCTCGCTGGACTGCCTGCAACCGCGGGGCCTGATGGTCAGCTTCGGCAACGCCTCGGGCGCGGTAGAGGGGGTCAACCTGGGCATCCTGGCGGCCAAGGGCTCGCTGTACGTCACCCGTCCGACCCTGGGCACCTACGCCAACAACGCCGAGAACTTGCAGGCCATGGCCGACGATCTGTTCGCCATGATCGCCAGCGGCAAGTTGAAGATCGAGATCGGCCAGCGTTATCCGCTGGCGGAAGCGGCGAAGGCGCAGACCGAACTGTCAGCGCGACGCACCACGGGTTCGACCATTCTGTTGCCTTGAAATGCTTCACGGGCAAGCCTCGCTCCTACGGATGTGGGTCGTAGGAGCGAGGCTTGCCCGCGATAAACGATGACGCGGTGTCAGGCCGGACGCACGATCTTGCCGGTCACCAGGTCGCGGATCAGGCTCGGATTCTTGCGCCCGCCCAGGCTGCCGCCCAGGACCATGTCCAACTGCCCGCGGAAATACTGCTCGACGCGAATCCGCGTGCGGGCCGCAGGGCGCCCCTGGGGGTTGGCCGAGGTGGAAATCAGCGGTCCCACCAAGGCGCACAACTCACGCACCAGTGGATGATCGCTGACTCGCAGGGCCACGGTGTCGTGGACCCCGGTGACCCATTCCGGCAACAGATTCTGATGGGGGACCAGCCAGGTGTTCGGGCCCGGCCAGGTGCTGGCCATGCGATCGAGCCATTCCTGGGGAAAATCCTCGAAGAGAAAATCGAACTGGCGGATGTTGTCGGCGATCAGGATCAGGCCCTTGTCCACGGAGCGCGACTTGATGGCCAGCAACCGGTCCACCGCCTCTTCGTTCCACGGGTCGCAACCCAACCCCCAGACTGCTTCGGTTGGATAGGCAATCACCGCCCCTGCGCGAATTTCTCGTGCGGCTTGTTGCACACGCCAACTGCTGACCATTGCTGACTCTCCGGATTAAGGCTGTGCGCAGTTTACCGATCCTGCCTATAAAGCCTAGGGTCTGTACGAAAAGTCGGCGAGCGAAGGTCAGGCAAGGCGCAACGACCAGCGGGAGTAACAGCCAAGGGCTGGCCCGAAGGGTGAGCGAGCGAATCAAAACAGGCGAGGAACGGCCGGGGTCGCGTTCGACTTTAGGGGCCTAAATGAGCATTCCGAGCCTGTTTTTAACGCAGCATGGCCGAGCGCAGCCACTTTTCGTACAGAGCCTTAGCCTTTTGCCCGGGCAAACCAGCAGCCGCCTTCGCACGTCGCCTGACCCTCCAGCTCCAGTTCGGTGAGCGCCGCCAGCACCCTGGGCAGGCTCCAGCCACTGGCCTGCACCAGGCCCTCGCTGGTCTGCGGCGCGGCATGCAACAGCGCCAGCAACGGGTGAGCGGGCGCGGCTGTTGGCGGGGCTGCGGATAACGGCAGCCGTTGCCAGCCACGCAGGGCTTCGAGGATATGTTCGATGGTTTCCACCAGCACCGCGCCATCGCGAATCAGCTGATGACAGCCCCGGGCCCCGGGGTGATGGATCGACCCGGGTATCGCATACACCTCGCGGCCTTGCTCGGCGGCGAGCCGGGCGGTGATCAGCGAACCGCTGGCGACGCTGGCCTCCACCACCAGCACGCCAAGGGACAGGCCGCTGATGATCCGGTTGCGCCGGGGAAAGTGGCTGGCGTGAGGCCCGGTCTCCAGCGGGAACTCGGAAACCAGCGCGCTGCCCTGGGCAATCATGGCATCGGCCAGGCGCCGGTTGCGCTGTGGATAAAATTTTTCCAGGCCGGTGCCGAGCACGCCGACAGTCTGCCCGCCGACCTCCAGGGCGGCCTGGTGCGCCGCGCCATCGATCCCCAGCGCCAGGCCGCTGGTGATGACAAAACCGGCCGCGGCCAGGCTGCGGGAAAAGGCCGCGGCGGTGTCCATCCCGGGCCGCGAAGCGCGACGGCTGCCGACCACCGCCAACTGCGGTTTTTCCAGGATGCGTGGGTCGCCGGCAACAAACAGCAGCGGTGGCGCATCGGCGATTTCATTCAACAGCGGCGGGTAGCCCGGCTGGTCCCACATCAGTAAATGCTGGCCCGGACGCTCCAGCCAGGCCAATGCATGGCTAGCGCCATCACGCACTTCGGCGTTGCGCCGAGCCTCGGCCGCGCCCGCCGGCAGGCCCAGCGCGCGCCAGGCACTGGCCGGTGCGCTGATGGCCTTGGAGGCCGAACCGAAGGCTTCGAGCAGCAGCTGAAAACGCTTCGGGCCGAGGTCCGGCAAGCGGTGCAAACGTAGGCGGGCTTCCAGTTCCGCGGGGGAAACCGGAGCCTGGGCAGGCAGTGACATAGGATCATCCTTGATCGTTATAAGCCCGGTCGCAGCTGGAATAAGCTGTGGATAACTCTGTTGGTAACTTGTTGAGGATTTTTACGGGTTACGGACTTTGTCCATGATCGCCAGGGAACGGGAAGCGTTGAGCACCAGGCCGTAACTGAGCTTGTCGTAGGTGCGGAAAACCATCAGCAGACCGGCCCGCTCATCCGGCATTTTCACCTGTCCACCGGCCACCCGGTCGCGCACGGTTTCGCCGGTTTTCATTACCGCCAGCACGTTGCCTTCAGCCAGGCCATCGCGCCGCCCCTTGTTCAACGTCACCACATCCAGCGCGCCGATCTGGGTGACACCCCGTGGCACGTCGATGATCAGGCCCTCGACCGCCCGGCTCGGCGCGCTGGGGACAAAGGTCGAGTTGATAGTCCGTGGCTCGCCGCCGAACAGGCGGTCGCCCAGGCGCACTTCCTGGGTGGTGCGCTGCAATTGCAGGGTGGCGATATCGCCCTCGACCGCGACCACCTCGCCGCCGCCGATTTCGTCGGCGTTGATTCCCAGCAGTTCGCCGCTCTGCGGGTCGGTGTAGGTCTTGCCCTGACGGAAGATGCCATAGGCCGCTTGCTCCGGGTCGAAGCGGCCGCGCGCGAAGATCCGGTCGCCGGTGCCGCTGAGTACCCGTTCGGCATCGCCGGCGACTATGTAGGGCGCGCTGTCGAAGGCGTCGGCCCGGTCGAGGATGCGGTTGCTCAGCAGAAAGCTGTCGATGGCCTGCAGTGGAATGCTCGGGATCGCCTCGACCAGTGGCGTGCGACGCACCTGGGGCGAGAGCTTGACGGTGCCCCGGGAAGCGCCGCGCTCCAGGGTCAGGCGTGGTTCGCCATCGACCCGGACCAGCGCCAGGGAGTCGCCGGGGTAGATCAAATCGGGGTCGGCGAGGCTGGAATTGGCCTGCCAGAGCGCCGGCCATTGCCAGGGATCGCGCAGGAAGCGATTGGCGATGCTCCACAAGGTATCGCCCGCCACTACGGTGTAGCGCTGTGGATAACCCTCCCGGAGCGGCACCTGCGCCTGGCCGAAACCGGCCCAGCCCACGAGCAGCAAGGCGAGTAGTGATTTCCTCATGCGGTGAATCCCTTTATTATGTGTATTCGCGTGAAACGCCAGCGCCTGTGCGCTCCCTGCTCCTGACCGAGCACGTTTTACAACGGTTGCCCTTCCAGAACCCGCAAGGCCTCCGACTCCGAACTTACTTCACACGTGTAGCAATTACGCTTATGGCCATTTTAAACATCCTCGAATTCCCCGACTCGCGCCTGCGCACTATCGCCAAACCAGTGGCCGTAGTGGACGACGAAGTGCGTCAGTTGGTCGACGACATGTTTGAAACAATGTATGAGGCGCCCGGCATCGGCCTGGCCGCTACCCAGGTCAACGTGCACAAGCGCATCGTGGTCATGGACCTGTCCGAAGACCGCAGCGAGCCACGGGTGTTCATCAACCCCGAGTTCGAAGCGCTCACCGACGAAATGGGCCAGTACCAGGAAGGCTGCCTGTCGGTACCGGGCTTCTACGAGAACGTCGATCGTCCGCAACGCGTGAAAATCAAGGCCCTGGACCGTGACGGCCAACCTTACGAACTGATCGCCGAAGGCCTGCTCGCGGTGTGCATCCAGCACGAATGCGACCACCTCAACGGCAAATTGTTCGTCGATTACCTGTCCACGCTCAAACGCGACCGGATCAAGAAGAAGCTGGAAAAGCAGCATCGTCAGCAAGCTTGATTCCCTTCTTCCAAAGGCTTGCAGCGGCAAGCCTTTTTCTTTTCCGCGTGTTTATTACCGAGAACTCCCATGACTGAGCCACTGCGCATCGTCTTTGCCGGCACCCCGGAATTCGCCGCCGAACACCTCAAGGCCCTGCTCGACAGCCCTTACGAGATCGTCGCGGTCTACACCCAACCGGACCGCCCGGCCGGGCGCGGGCAAAAGCTGATGCCGAGCCCGGTCAAGCAGCTGGCGCTGGAGCACCACATCCCCGTGCTGCAACCGCCGACCCTGCGCGACCCGCAGGCCCAGGCCGAACTGGCGGCCCTCGCGCCGGACCTGATGGTAGTGGTCGCCTACGGCCTGATCCTGCCGCAGGCGGTGCTGGATATTCCGCGCCTGGGCTGCATCAACAGCCACGCCTCGCTGCTGCCACGCTGGCGCGGGGCGGCGCCGATCCAGCGCGCCGTGGAAGCCGGCGACGCGCTGAGTGGCGTGACCGTGATGCGCATGGAAGCCGGCCTGGACACCGGGCCGATGCTGCTCAAGGTCAGCACCCCGATCAGCGCCACCGACACTGGCGGCAGCCTGCATGACCGTCTCGCCGAAATGGGCCCGCCCGCCGTGGTGCAGGCCATCGCCGGCCTCGCCGCCGCAACCCTGCAAGGCGAAGTGCAGGACGACAGCCTGGCCACCTACGCCCACAAACTGAACAAGGACGAAGCGCGGATCGACTGGAGCCGCCCGGCGCTGGAGCTGGAGCGCCTGGTGCGAGCCTTCAACCCCTGGCCGATCTGCCACAGCACGCTGAACGGCGAAGCGCTGAAGGTGCTGGCCGCCAGCCTCGCCGAAGGCAAGGGCGTGCCGGGCACCATCCTCGGCGCCAGCAAGGACGGCCTGCTCGTCGCTTGCGGTGAGCAGGCGCTGTGCCTGACCCGCCTGCAATTGCCCGGCGGCAAGGCGCTGAACTTCAGCGACCTGTTCAACAGCCGTCGCGAGAAATTCGCCACCGGCACCGTGCTCGGACAAGCGGCGGACGCCCAATGAACCCGCGTCTGGCCGCCGCCAAGGCCCTGACCTCGGTCCTCAACGGCAAAGCCTCGCTCAACAGCTCGCTGCCAACCCTGCTGGACAAGGTCGAAGCACGCGATCGCGGCTTCACCCAGGACCTGGCTTTCGGCACCGCGCGCTGGCAGCCACGGCTGGCGGCGCTGGCCGCCAAACTGTTGCAGAAGCCGTTCAAGGCGGCCGATGCCGACGTCGAGGCGCTGCTGCTGGTGGGCCTCTATCAGTTGCTCTATACCCGCGTCCCGGCGCATGCCGCCATCGGCGAAACCGTGGGCTGCGCCGACAAGCTGAAAAAGCCCTGGGCCAAGGCACTGATCAATGCCGTGCTGCGCCGCGCCCAACGCGAGAGCGAAGCACTGTTCGCCGAGCTGGAACGCGACCCCGTGGTGCGTACCGCCCATCCGCGCTGGCTGCAAAAGTCCCTCAAGGCATTCTGGCCCGAGCAGTGGGAAGCCATCTGCGCCGCCAACAACGCCCACCCGCCGATGATCCTGCGGGTCAACCGCCGCCATCATTCCCGCGCCGCTTACCTCCAGCTGCTGAGCGAGGCCGGCGTTGCCGCCAAGCCTTGCGTCTATAGCCAGGACGGCATCGTGCTCGATGAAGCCGCCGACGTGCGCGCCCTGCCGGGCTTCGCCGAAGGCTGGATCAGCGTGCAGGACGAAGCCGCGCAACTGGCCGCCGAGTTGCTGGAACTGGCGCCGGGACAGCGGGTGCTGGACGCCTGCTGCGCGCCCGGCGGCAAGACCTGCCACATCCTCGAAGTCGAGCCCGCGCTGGCCGGCGTGGTCGCGCTGGACCTGGAGGCCAAGCGCCTGGTGCGCGTCCAGGAGAACCTCGACCGCCTGGGGCTGAACGCCGAGCTGATCGCCGCCGACGGCCGCGACACCGCCGCCTGGTGGGACGGCAAGCCGTTCCAGCGCATCCTGCTGGACGCGCCATGCTCGGCCACCGGGGTGATCCGCCGCCACCCGGATATCAAGCTCACCCGTCAGGCCGACGACATCGCCGCCCTGGCCAGTCTGCAAGGCGAACTGCTGGACGCCATGTGGTCGACCCTGGAAGTCGGCGGCATCCTGCTGTACGCCACCTGCTCGACCTTGCCGACCGAAAACACCGAGGTCATCGAGGCTTTCCTGGCCCGTACCCCGGGTGCTCGCGAACTGGACATCGCCGGGCAACTGGGTCAGCCTCCGGCCGGCCTGAAGCAGCCCCACGGTCGCCAGCTACTGGCGCAAGAGGGCGGCCACGACGGGTTCTACTACGCCAAGCTAATCAAGATTGCCGCCGCGCGCGGTTAAGAAAGGTTCGAAGGGAGTGACTGGATGAAGATCATCATCCTCGGAGCAGGGCAGGTGGGCGGCACGCTGGCAGAGCATCTGGCCAGCGAAGCCAACGACATCACGGTGGTCGACACCGACGGCGAACGCCTGCGCGATCTCGGCGACCGCCTGGACATTCGCACCGTACAGGGCCGCGGTTCGTTCCCCACGGTACTGCGCCAGGCCGGCGCCGACGATGCCGACATGCTGGTCGCGGTGACCAACAGCGACGAAACCAACATGGTCGCCTGCCAGGTCGCCCATACCCTGTTCCACACCCCGACCAAGATCGCCCGGGTCCGCGAGGCGGCCTACCTGACCCGCGCCGGTCTGTTCGACAACGAGGCGATTCCGGTCGACGTGCTGATCAGCCCGGAACAGGTGGTGACCAACTACATCAAGCGCCTGATCGAACACCCCGGCGCCCTGCAGGTGATCGACTTCGCCGAAGGCAAGGCCCAACTGGTGGCGGTCAGGGCCTATTACGGCGGGCCGCTGGTGGGGCAGCAACTGCGCCAGCTGCGCGAGCACATGCCCAACGTCGACACCCGCGTGGCGGCGATCTTCCGCCGTGACCGGCCGATCCTGCCCCAGGGCGATACGGTGATCGAGGCCGACGACGAAGTGTTCTTCATCGCCGCCAAGGCCAACATCCGCGCGGTGATGAGCGAGATGCGCCGCCTCGACGAATCCTACAAGCGCATCGTCATCGCCGGCGGCGGGCAGATCGGCGAACGCCTGGCCGAAGCCATCGAAAGCCGTTACCAGGTGAAGATCATCGAGATGAACCCGGCGCGTTGCCGCTACCTCTCGGACAACCTCGACAGCACCGTGGTCCTGCAAGGCAGCGCCTCGGACCGCGACCTGCTGATGGAAGAGAACATCGCCGACGCCGACATCTTCCTGGCCCTGACCAACGACGACGAGGCCAACATCATGTCCTCGCTCCTGGCCAAGCGCCTGGGGGCGAAGAAGGTGATGACCATCATCAACAACCCGGCCTATGTCGACCTGATCCAGGGCGGCGATATCGACATCGCCATCAGCCCGCAGCTGGCCACCATCGGTACCCTGCTGGCCCACGTGCGCCGTGGCGATATCGTCAGCGTGCACTCTCTGCGCCGTGGCGCGGCGGAAGCCATCGAGGCGATCGCCCATGGCGATGCCAAATCGAGCAAGGTGATCGGCCGCGCCATCGAGGACATCGCGCTGCCGCCAGGCACCACCATCGGCGCGATCATCCGCGACGAGGAAGTGCTGATCGCCCACGACGACACGGTGATCGAGGCCGGCGACCACGTGATTCTGTTCCTGGTGGATAAAAAACATATCCGCGATGTGGAGAAGCTGTTCCACGTGGGCTTGAGCTTCTTCTGATCCAACGCCGTCCTGTAGCCGCTGCCGCAGGCGGCGAACGCCCCGCAGGGGCGCGGCGATCTCCGGCCCGCAGAAGGTCCTCCGGACCTATCGCAGCCTGCGGCAGCGGCTACAAGAGTCCACAGGAGTGACAACGATGCTCGAATCCCTGGAAAAAATGCTCGCCAAGGGCATGGATAACTCGCTGCTGCGCTTCGGCCTGGGCAAGGGTTATCTGGATCTGCACGAATACGCCAAGGCCGCCGAGCACCTGCAACGCTGCGTCGGTTTCGACCCCAAGTATTCGGCGGCGTGGAAGCTGCTGGGCAAGGCCTATCAAGGCCTGGAGGACTATCCGGCGGCGCGCCAGGCCTGGGAGCAGGGCCTGGAAGCAGCCCGCGGGCATGGCGACAAGCAGGCGGAAAAGGAAATGACGGTGTTCCTCAAGAAGCTCGAGCGCCAGGGCAAAGGCGCACTGTAGCCGCTGCCGAGTGAGCGAGGCTGCGTACGAGGACGTAGTCCTCGCTAAACCTGAACACCGGGATTGTCAGGCGAATCGCAGCGCCTGGTCTTGCGACCGCTTCGCGGCCGATCGCAACCTCGCAAGCTCGGCAGCAGCTACAGAGGCGATGTCCGGACGCTTCACAGGTAACGCAGGCCGATGCCCTCGGCGTCCACCAGCACCACCTCCATCTTCACCCGCGGCGCGTTCATCGGCAGGCCTTGCACCTGGCCGTAGACCACCGCGCCCTTGGGCAGCGCCGCCAATGCCGGGTGCTTGACGTACACCCCGCTGGCGGACAGGTTGCGCGTCTGGCCCAGGCACTCGCCGAAGCTTTCGTGCTGGATCTTGATCCTCAGGGATTTGCGCGAATCGGGCATATGCTGTGCTCTGCTTCAGCCTTTGTGGATAACCTTGGCGAAAGGTTATCCACAGATCGTGCCAGGCGGTCAGTACCAGCGTTCTTCGCCGGGCGGACGTTTCTTGAAACGCTTCATGCTCCACATGTACTGGCTCGGATAAGCCCGCACATAGCGCTCGACCACCTGGCTCATCGCCGCGCAGGAGGTTTCGGTGTCGGTGCTGTACATCGCGTCCGGCGCGGCTTCGAGGATCACCTTGTAACCCGAACCGTCGGGCAGGCGCAGCGCGTGCAGGAACACCCCGACCGCCTTGCCGCCGGCGAGCATGTTCGGCACGAACTTGCTGGTCAGCGCCCGGGTGGCGAAGAAGGGCACGAAGATCCCGGCGGATTCGGCCGGTTCCGGGTCGGCGGGAATGCCCACCGCACCACCTTTGCGCACTTCCTTGATAACGCTGAGGATGCCTTCCTTGGTCGAAGCCGCCACCCGGTTGCCCAGCTGGACCCGCTGTTTGCGCAGCAGTTCGTCCACCGCCTTGAGCTTCGGCGGGCGGTAGAAAATGACCGGTTTGCACTGGCTGCAATAGAAGTGGTTGAGCACTTCCCAGTTGCCCAGGTGGCTGGTGATGCCGACCACGCCCTTGCCCGACGCCAGCGCTTCTTGCAGCACCTCGAGGCCCTCGACTTCACGCACCAGGGCGATCGAGCGCTCGGCCGGCCAGATCCAGGCGCAGGCGCTTTCAGTCAGGGACTTGCCGATGTCTTTCAGGCTCTGTCCCACTAAGCGCTCGCGTTCGGCGGCGTCCATCTGCGGAAAGCACTTGGCCAGGTTGATCCGCACCACATCGCGGGAACGGTTGGGGGTCTTCCACATGATCCAGCCGATGGCCGAACCGACCGCCTGCACCGCGCGCCAGGGCAGCAGGGCAAACAATCGCAGAGCGCCCACCAGCAGGGCGCCTTTAAACTTATCCACAGGTGACTCCTGATATCCGGGTCATGAACCTTGTCGCAAGCCGGTTATTCTAACCGGCCGTTTGTCAGGATGGCGTAGCGATCGCAGTCCCGAGTGTGATCCATGACCATGCCCGAAGCCTGCATCAGCGCATAACAGATGGTCGGCCCGACAAAGGTGAAGCCGGCCTTTTTCAAGCCGCGGCTCATCGCTTCGGCCTCTGGAGTCACCGCCGGAACCTCGCTGCGATCCTTGAAATGATTGATTTTCGGTACCCCGCCGACGAACGACCAGAGGAATTCCACCGGGTCTTCCAGCGCCATCCAGGCCTGGGCGTTGCGCCGGGCGGCAGCGAGTTTGAGACGGTTGCGGATGATTCCGGGATCAAGCATCAACTCGTCGATTTGTGCATCGCTCATCTGCGCCACGCGCTGCACATCGAAACCGAACAGTACCTGGCGATAACGCTCGCGCTTCTTCAGGACGGTGATCCAGGACAGGCCGGCCTGGAACCCTTCGAGCAATAACAACTCGAACAAACGCTGCGCGTCGCGTAGCGGCACGCCCCACTCCTGATCGTGGTACGCCATGTACAGGGGATCTTCGTTGCACCAAAAGCAGCGTGGCATAAGGCTCCAGTGGGCGTGCGCACAACTGAATCGGGTATACTCCCGCTCTTTAAATCGCAGCCCAAGTAACAGGTGAATTTCGTGAGCCAGCCTACGCCAGCCGTGCGTACCTTCCAAGACTTGATCCTCGCCCTCCAGCAATACTGGGCCGAGCAAGGTTGTGTGGTACTTCAGCCCTACGATATGGAAGTAGGCGCCGGCACTTTCCATACCGCCACGTTCCTGCGCGCCATCGGCCCGGAAACCTGGAACGCCGCTTATGTGCAGCCCAGTCGTCGCCCGACTGACGGCCGCTACGGCGAAAACCCGAACCGTCTGCAGCACTACTACCAGTTCCAGGTGGTCTTGAAGCCGAACCCGGAAAACTTCCAGGAGCTGTACCTGGGCTCGCTCAAGCACGTCGGCCTCGACCCGCTGGTGCACGACATCCGTTTTGTCGAAGACAACTGGGAATCGCCGACCCTCGGCGCCTGGGGCCTGGGCTGGGAAGTCTGGCTCAACGGCATGGAAGTGACCCAGTTCACCTACTTCCAGCAAGCCGGTGGCATCGAGTGCTACCCGGTGACCGGCGAGATCACCTACGGCCTGGAACGCCTGGCCATGTACCTGCAGGGCGTGGATTCGGTCTACGACCTGGTCTGGGCCGACGGCCCGTTCGGCAAGGTGACCTACGGCGACGTGTTCCACCAGAACGAAGTGGAGCAGTCGACCTACAACTTCGAACACGCCAACGTCGAGAAGCTGTTCGAACTGTTCGATTTCTATGAAAGCGAAGCCAAGCGCCTGATCGAGCTGGATCAGCCGCTGCCGTTGCCGAGCTATGAAATGGTCCTCAAGGCCTCGCACACCTTCAACCTGCTGGATGCCCGTCGCGCGATCTCCGTGACCGCGCGCCAGCAGTACATCCTGCGTGTGCGCACCCTGGCGCGTTCCGTCGCGCAAGCCTACCTGCTGGCCCGCGCCAAGCTGGGCTTCCCGATGGCAACCCCGGACCTGCGTGATGAAGTGTTGGCTAAGTTGGAGGCGGCACAATGAGTGCGCAAGATTTTCTGGTTGAACTGGGCACTGAAGAACTGCCACCCAAAGCCCTGAACACCCTGGCCGAAGCCTTCCTGGGCGGTATCGAAAAAGGCCTGCAGGCCGCCGGCCTGAACTTCGAGACCAAGCACGTCTACGCCGCACCACGCCGCCTAGCGGTGCTGATCAGCGGCCTGGCCACCCAGCAGCCGGATCGCAGCATCAACCTCGACGGCCCACCACGCCAGGCCGCCTTCGACGCCGAAGGCAACCCGACCCAGGCCGCCCTGGGCTTCGCCAAGAAATGTGGCGTGGACCTGAGCGAAATCGACCAGAGCGGGCCGAAGCTGCGCTACAGCCAGAGCATCAAGGGCAAGCCGACCGCCAGCCTGCTGCCGACCATCGTCGAAGACTCGCTGAACGACCTGCCGATTCCGAAACGCATGCGTTGGGCTGCGCGCAAGGAAGAGTTCGTGCGTCCGACCCAATGGCTGGTGATGCTGCTGGGTGACCAGGTCATCGACTGCACCATCCTCGCCCAGAAAGCCGGTCGCGACTCCCGTGGCCACCGCTTCCATCACCCGCAAAGCGTGCGCATCACCTCGCCGGCCAACTATCTGGACGACCTGCGCGCCGCCTACGTGCTGGCCGACGCCAACGAGCGTCGCGAGCTGATCAGCAAGCGCACCGAAGAACTGGCGCGCCTGCAGGAAGGCACCGCCATCGTTCCAGCCGATTTGCTGGACGAAGTGACCGCCCTGGTGGAATGGCCGGTGCCACTGGTGTGCTCGTTCGAGGAGCGTTTCCTCGAAGTGCCGCAGGAAGCCCTGATCACCACCATGCAGGACAACCAGAAATACTTCTGCCTGCTGGACGTCGACGGCAAGCTGCTGCCGCGTTTCATCACCGTGGCCAACATTGAAAGCAAGGACCCGCGCCAGATCATCGAAGGCAACGAGAAAGTCGTTCGCCCACGCCTGACCGACGCCGAGTTCTTCTTCAAGCAGGACAAGAAACAGAAGCTCGAAGACTTCAACCAGCGCCTGCAGAACGTGGTGTTCCAGGAGAAGCTGGGCAGCGTCTACGACAAGGCCGAGCGCGTCTCGAAACTGGCCGCGTTCATCGCCCCGCGCATCGGCGGCGACGCCCAGCGTGCCGCGCGTGCGGGCCTGCTGTCGAAGTGCGACCTGGCCACCGAAATGGTCGGCGAGTTCCCGGAAATGCAAGGCATCGCCGGTTACTACTACGCCCTCAATGACGGCGAACCGGAAGACGTCGCCCTGGCGCTGAACGAGCAATACATGCCGCGTGGCGCCGGCGCCGAGCTGCCAAGCACCGTCACCGGTGCCGCCGTGGCCATCGCCGACAAGCTCGACACCCTGGTCGGCATCTTCGGCATCGGCATGCTGCCAACCGGCAGCAAGGACCCGTACGCGCTGCGTCGTGCCGCGCTGGGCGTGCTGCGCATCCTGATCGACAAGAAGCTCGACCTGGACCTGACCGAAGCCGTGGCGTTCGCCGTCAGCGCCTTCGGCAGCAAGGTCAAGAGCGCCGGCCTGGCCGATCAGGTCCTGGAGTTCATCTTCGACCGTCTGCGTGCGCGTTACGAAGACGAAGGCGTGGATGTCGCCACCTACCTGTCGGTCCGTGCCCTGAAGCCGGGTTCGGCCCTGGACTTCGACCAGCGTGTGCAGGCCGTGCAGGCCTTCCGCAAGCTGCCGGAAGCCGCCGCATTGGCCGCGGTGAACAAGCGCGTCTCGAACCTGCTGAGCAAGGTCGAAGGCAGCGTGCCGACCACCGTGGAAGCCAAGTACTTCGACAACGCCAACGAGTTCTCCCTGTACTCGGCGATCCAGCAAGCGGACCAGGCCGTGCAGCCAATGGCCGCGGCGCGTCAGTACAGCGAGACCCTGGCCCGCCTGGCCGCCCTGCGCGAGCCGGTCGACGCCTTCTTCGAGAAGGTGATGGTCAACGCCGAAGACGCCAACGTGCGGGCCAACCGCTACGCGCTGCTGGCACGTCTGCGAGGTCTGTTCCTCGGTGTCGCCGACATCTCGTTGCTGGGGTAAGGCGTACGTGAAACTGCTGATTCTCGATCGGGACGGAGTGATCAATTACGACTCCGACGCTTACATCAAATCGGTGGAGGAGTGGATTCCGCTCCCCGGCTCGGTCGAAGCCATCGCGCAGTTGAGCAAGGCCGGCTGGACGGTAGCAGTCGCTACCAACCAGTCGGGCATCGCTCGCGGTTACTACGATGTCGCCACCCTCGACGCCATGCACGAGCGCCTGCGCGCTCTGGTGGCCGAGCAGGGCGGCGAACTCGGCCTCATCGTGTACTGCCCCCATGGCCCGGACGAAGGTTGCGCCTGCCGCAAACCCAAGCCCGGCATGTTGCAGACCATTGCCCGGCACTACGCAGTGGATCTGGCTGGTCTATGGTTTGTGGGCGACAGTCTCGGTGACCTGGAAGCCGCAAAAGCCGTCGACTCTCAGCCAGTTTTGGTAAAGACCGGGAAAGGCGAAAAGACCCTGGGGAAAACCCTACCGGTAGGCACCTTGATTTTTGACGACCTGGCGGCAGTTGCCGCTGAACTTATCCACAATTAGAGTCCTTCTGAGATCCTGACCAAGGATTGTTCGGGAGTGCGCTTTTTTAGAGGCGGGCAATGCCCGCAACGGTAAACGCCGCTATGTCGATCCTGCAGGCAATCAGAACCTTCTTCTTTTACCTGCTGCTGGGCACCAGTTCGTTGCTGTGGTGCTCCCTGAGCTTTTTTATCGCGCCCTTCCTGCCGTTCAAGGCGCGCTATCGCTTTATCAACGTCTATTGGTGCCGCTGCGCATTGTGGCTGACCAAGGTGTTTCTCAAGATCAACGTGGAAGTGAAGGGCGCGGAAAATATCCCCGAGCGTCCTTGCGTGATTGTCTCGAACCACCAGAGCACCTGGGAGACGTTCTTTCTCTCGGCCTATTTCGAACCGCTGAGCCAAGTGCTCAAGCGTGAACTGCTGTATGTGCCGTTCTTCGGCTGGGCCATGGCCATGCTGCGTCCGATCGCCATCGACCGTGACAATCCCAAGGCCGCGCTCAAGCAGGTCGCCAGCAAGGGCGACGAGCTGCTCAAGGACAATGTCTGGGTGTTGATCTTCCCGGAAGGCACCCGGGTGCCTTACGGCCAGATGGGCAAGTTCTCCCGCAGCGGCAGCGCCCTGGCGGTCAACGCCGACTTGCCGGTGCTGCCGGTAGCACACAACGCCGGCAAATACTGGCCGAAGACCGGCTGGCTCAGGCACCCCGGCACCATCACCGTGGTGATCGGTGCGCCGATGTACGCCGAAGGCTCCGGACCACGGGCCATCGCCGAGCTCAACGACCGGGTCGCGGCCTGGAATGAGCAGGCGCAGCGGGACATGGGTTCGCTGCCTCCGGTAGCCGCGGCTCCGGACAAAATGGCCATCTGAGTTTCTGTGGATAACCTGTGTACCGTTTTATTGGAAATCGCTATATAAAATCCGTAAATAGATGATTTATATACATATTTCCTAAACCCATAAAACACCGGAAAAGGTGCATAAGTTTTCTGGATACGAAAAAACCGGCCTGGAGCCGGTTTTTTTTCGCCTATCGATATTCAGTCCGTGAGCAGAGGTAATTGCAGGCTGAAGGTCGTCCCCTCGCCGACCACGCTACGGCAGACAATCCGCCCTTCATGCCGGTCGACCACCGCCTTGACCATCGACAACCCCAGCCCCAGGCCTTCGCAGCCCTGCGCCGAGGCGAAGCGCTGGTACTGCACGAACAACTGCGGCAGTTCATCGGCCGCAATGCCTTTGCCCTGGTCGGTGATATCGCAGGTCAGCCAGCCTTCCGTACACGCAACTTGCACCCGGACAGTCGAGCCCGACGGGCTGTACTTGATGGCGTTTTCCAGCAAGTTGAACAAGGCCCGGGTCAGCAGGGACTGATCGGCCAGCACCATGCCTTCGGCATCATCGTCGAGGTCATGCACCAGCTGGATGTTTTTCAGCTGGGCGATGGTCATGGCCTGGTCGAACGCGTCCAGCACCAGCATGGCGAACATGCTCGGCTGGAACTGATAGGCCTCGGACTCGGCCTTCGCCAGTTGTACGAAGGCTTCGGTGAGCCCCAGGGCGCGACGCACCTGGAGTTCGATCTGACTGTAGATCCGCGTGTCACCCGACGAGCCCTGGTGCCGCTGCACATCGAGCAAAGCCAGGATCGCCGAATGTGGCGCGCGCAGGTCATGGGACAGGAAGCGCAACAGGGTTGCCCGCTGCTGTTCGGCGTCCCGCTCGAGGCTCAGGTCAGTGAGGCTCAGCAGCCAGCCGATCGGCGTATCGCTGTCGATCGGCAGCAGGGGTGCCAGGTCCACGCGCAGGCTGCGCTGCTCGATATCGCGAAATTCCACAGGCTGCAGTTGCGACAGGGCAGGGCGTTGCTCGTCCTGCAAACCGGGATAACCCAGGCCGGCCAGCTGCCGGACCAGGTCCTCGCCGATCAGCGCGTTGCCGAACACTTCGCGAGCATTGCGGTTGGCCAGCAGCACGCGACCGTCCGGATCGCTGATCAGGGTGGCCACCGGCAGGTATTCCAGGCCATCGGCAATGAAGCGGCGGGTGTCGCGGGTGCGACTCAAGGCCTGTTCCAACGCCACGATCTGCCCCTGCAGCACATCCCCTGCGGGAGCCTGGGTGCGTCGGCGTTCGGGCAGCACCTTAGGCTCGCTGTCCAGGCGCGCCAGCTCCCAGCCGAAGTAGGCCAGGATCACGCTCAGGCGGCGCCAGTTCCAGATCAGGTACGCCAGCAGCATCCCCAACAGGCTGGCCACCGGCGGCCACCACAGCCCCAGGCGCAGCAGCCCGGCCGAACCGAGCAGGGCAGCCGCCATGCAGGCCAGGGTCAGCCACAACGCATGCCGCGGCCGCACCAGCAGCAATCCCAGCAAGGCTGCCACCAGCAGCACCGACAGCGCCGCGACCGGCCATTGCCCGAGGGCGACAATGGTGCGCTGCTGCAACAAGCCATTGAGCAGGTTGGCCTGGATCTCGATACCTGGGGTGGTGCCGACACTGGCCGACTGCGGGGTGACATAGCGGTCACCCAGGCCGGGCGCGGTGGTGCCGATCAGGATCAGCTTGTCGCGCAACAGCTCCGGCGGGACTTCGCCGCGCAATACGCTGACATAGGGAACACTGGGGAAACCGGCATGGGGACTGATGAAGGGGATGCGTACTGGGTTGCTGCGCAGCCAGCCCTGGGCGATCTGCGCGGTGTCCGAACCGGGCATCGACAGGGCAGTGCCCGGGTATGCCTGTTGATAAAGCAGCCAGGCCAGTTGCGCCTTCGGTGCCTGCGGTGGGCCTTCGCGCAGATAGACGCTGCGAACCGTGCCATCGGCGTCGGCCTCGGCATTGATATGGCCGACCGCCTTGGCGCACTGACTCAACGCCGGCACCGGTTCGATCTCGCCCAGCGGCTGGCCGTAGCGGGCCACGCTCTCGCGCAGCAGGGGCAGGAATACCTTGCCCTCGCGGCAGACCGCCTGGGCCAGTCGTTGATCGTTTTCGGGAACGCTGTCGGGTTCGCTGAAGATCACGTCGAACAACACACCCTGGACCTTGGCCGCCGTCAGCCGATCCAGCAGGTCGGCGTGCAGGGTACGCGGCCAGGGCCACTGGCCCAGCTGCTGCAGGCTGTAGTCGTCGATGGTGATCAGCAGCAACCGCGAATCGACCGGCAGCGGGCTGAGCCGCCGCAGGTTGTCATACAGCAGGTTATTCAGCGCCAGCCCGTGGCTCAACGACAGCAGGGCGGTCAAGGGCAACAGGATCAGGCTGACCCATGCCCATTCCCGCACCAGACCGCCAAACAGTCGCTGGGCTTGCGTCGGCTCCCGGCCCTCGGGTCGGCGCCAGCGCCTCACCGACAAACCGCCGCGCACTTACTGAACACGCGTGGTCCTGGGGTAATAGAAGATGTCATAGACGCCCGTCTCTCCTTCGAGTCCGTGCTCATCGAAAGCAGAAAGGCGGACATGATAAAAAAACGCTTCCAGGCCGCTGAAGTTGACTTCCGGCGTGCTGGAGAACTGTTCCTGCTTGATATTGAGGAAACTTTTGTCAGTCGCCACCTGGGCCCGGTAACGCTTGGCGCCCGGCAAGGGCTTCATGATCAGTTGCCAGACCGGCAGATCGCCCGTCTGGCCCGCCTGGCCCATCAGTTGCGGCGCGGGTAACAGATCGACTGGCTTCAGCGGGCCTTCTTTCTGGATGCGCAAACCCTGGCGAGCCATGACCTGGACTTCACCGGGAACCGGCCCGACCGGTTTATCCACAGGGCGCTTCTTGCCCTTGGTCTTTTTCGGCGCTTCGTCGTCTTCGCGGTTGACCGCTACCTGGCCGTTGAGCACTTCCACCAGCGACAGCTGATCGTCGTTACGCACCCGGAAGTGCGTGCCGCGTACGCCCAGCACGCCGATCGGCGTGACGATCTGGAAACGGTCGTAATCGCTCGGGCGCTTGATGACATAGGATTCGATCTGCCCCTGCTCGAGCGCGACCTGGGGGATCGCATGTTCTTCGTTCAGGTGCAGGGTGATCTGGGAACTGGAGGGCAGTACCACCAGCGAACCATCGCCCAGGGACAGGCTGACGAATGCCGAAGGCGAGGTCTTCACCCCTTCGAGTTCATCGACGCTCATACCTTCTTCCAGGGGCACCTGGTTGCCCTTGGCATCCAGCTTCCAGGCTTCGCCCGTGAGGTGCTCGACCGTCGCCGGCAACGGCTGGCCACGGCATTGCTGGTTTTCATCGATATAGGGAGGGCGCTTGGGTGCTGCAACGGCAGCCTGCACCGTGGAAAAGGCCAGTGCGCTACCGAGAAGAAACGACACGAGCATGGCCCGGTGGCGGATGTGCAAGGAGGTCATGGGTTCATAGGTCCGTAGTCGCGCTCTTCTGAAGTCCGTGCCATTAGAACTGCATTGTTAGCGTTCTGACCATACCTCTCGAACCAAGGCCGGCCAGGGTCATTCCCTTACGGGACAAACAGCACAACCGCTGGAGAGCGGCTGCGCTGTTTGGCTCCATGCCGGCCGGATGCGAATCGGCGCATCCGGCCGCACAGGTCAGTCCCGCTCGATGGAGATCAACCGATAGGCCAGGGCTCCCAGCCCTGCGCCCAACAGAGGTGCTACCCAGAACAGCCACAGCTGGGACACTGCCCACTCACCGGCGAAGAAAGCTACCGCGGTGCTGCGGGCCGGGTTGACCGAGGTATTGGTGACCGGAATGCTGATCAGGTGGATCAGGGTCAGCGTCAGGCCAATGGCAATCGGCGCAAAACCGGCTGGAGCACGCTTGGCGGTGGCACCCAGGATGATCAGGAGGAACATCGCCGTGAGCACAACTTCGGTCAACAGCGCAGCAAACATCGAGTAGCCACCAGGCGAGTGCTCACCATAGCCATTGGCCGCGAAGCCCGCCGACGCGTCGAAACCGACCTTGCCGGAAGCGATCAGGAACAGCACGCCACCCGCGGCGAGTCCGCCGAGAACCTGGGCGACAATATAAGGCAGCAGCCGGCTACCCGGGAAACGCCCACTCAACCACAGGCCAACCGAGACCGCGGGGTTGAGGTGAGCCCCGGAAATCGGACCCAATGCGTAAGCCATGGTCAGGACGCTCAGGCCAAAGGCCAGGGCTACCCCCAGATAACCGATCCCGAACTGCGGAACGCCGGCCGCCAGCACGGCGCTCCCGCACCCGCCCAGGACCAACCAGAACGTACCGAAAAACTCAGCGCCGAATGTCTTCATCAGAGGCCTTCACAGATAAAAAATGAGGAGTTGTTTGTTGGCTGGCGGCGCCGTGGGGCCGCGCGGGAGAGGAGGGATGACACATCCCTGTGTCGAAGCATTACGTCCTGAGGAGGCACTCCCTGTATTCCCCTGTACTGCAAATCGAGGCCAAGCCTCGGTCTGACGCCCGCCAATCCGGCGGTTGACACTCCCTGTGTCGGAGCACTTCCGAATGCCCCTGTGTGCCACTCAGCGACTACGAATTTACCGGCATGCCGTGGAGGCCGGGCCGGTTTGCAATATTTGTTCAGAATTGTCTGATCTAGAACACCCAACGCTGCTGCTCCTGATAGACCATAGGCTGGGTCATCTGTGGCGCGCTGATCGGGGCGAATCCCTGGGAATCGCTGAACCCGATAGTGGTTACGGATGGGCTGAAATAGCGCTGCACCGGCAGGGCGTAGTCCGAAGACGGCAGCGCAGGCTGCTCCGCGGTTGAACCCAGGCTCAGGCAAGCCGCGAGCATCAGTGTGATAAATCGAGCCAGGTCCGCTGCCCGCGCAATGCCTGCGTAGAGCAACCGCCCCTTCCCCAGGATGTTTCCCATAGTCCTTTTCCTTGCACGTTCGAGCCGGTATCGTTCTGCAATGAATGCAGGCCGGATGGACAGTGCTCCTGTCAGCTACCGGCTATATGACATCAGCGTACCGAGCAAAGGTATGAACCAGAGCAATTCGCCACAATTGTTCAGATTCGTCTGATCAGCCTAAACTCAGCGCCAGGTAAGGCCTCAAATAAAGCAATCAGCATTCTCTCGCGATAAAAGGAACTGCCCCGCATGCGTGTCGCAATACTGGATGACGAACCCGCCGAACTGGCGCGGGTGGAACAGACACTGCGACAGATCCCCGGCCCCGGGGAACAGCCATGGACGCTGCACAGCTTCGAGCGTGGCGAGGACCTGCTGCGGCAGCTGCGGCGCGAAACCTTCGACCTGCTGATTCTCGACTGGCAGCTGCCAGACCTCAGCGGACTGTCGTTGCTGCGCTGGACCCGTGAACACATGGAGGCGCCACCGGCGGCCATCATGCTCACCAGCCGCGATGCCGAGAGCGATATCGTCCAGGCCCTGAACACCGGTGCCGACGACTATGTGAGCAAACCTTTCCGCCCCAACGAACTCAAGGCACGGGTGACCGCTGTCCTGCGGCGTCACGGCTTGCAGCGATCGGCAGCCGTCGAGGTGCAAACCTTCAACGACCTGGCCTTCGATGACGCCGAGCTGACCGTGACCCGAGCCGGCAACCCGATCAGCCTCACCGAACGCGAGTACCGCCTGGCCCGCTGCCTGTTCGCCAACCTGGGTCGGCCGTTATCCCGGGAGTACCTTTACGAACGCTTCTGGACCCATGAGGAAATCGTCTCCTCCCGTCCCCTGGACACTCACATCTACCGCTTGCGCAACAAGCTGGGGTTGACCGCGGATCGTGGCTGGCAGCTGCTGACCATCTATGGCTACGGCTATCGCCTGGAAAGTGTTTCGGCGGCGGAGTAGGGCGACCCTTTTAGCCGGGCAATAAAAAAGGCCAACGCTGAGCGTTGGCCTTTTTTATTTCGGCGATGCAACCCGGATCAGAAGTCCAGATTGGATACCGCCAGGGCGTTGCTTTCGATGAAGTCACGACGAGGCTCGACCGCATCACCCATCAGGGTGTTGAAGATTTGGTCGGCGCCGATGGCGTCTTCAATGGTGACCTTGAGCATGCGGCGCACGCTTGGGTCCATGGTGGTTTCCCACAGCTGATCCGGGTTCATCTCACCCAGACCTTTGTATCGCTGGATGGTGTGGCGCTTGGTGCTTTCGGTCATCAGCCAGTCCAGGGCTTCCTTGAACTCGGTCACCGCCTTCTTGCGCTCGCCGCGCTGAATATAAGCGCCTTCGTCCAGCAGGGAGCTCAGTTGAGCGCCGAGGGTGACGACGGTCTTGTAGTCATTACTGCCGAAGAAATCGCGGTTGAAGGTAACGTAGTTCGACAGGCCGTGGGAGATCAGTTCGACCTCTGGCAGCCACACATTACGTTCACGGTCTTCACGCAGGCTGGCCTTGTAGACCAGGCCGGACTTCTCGACGGTGCGCAGGCGGACTTCATACTGGGCCAGCCAATCCTGCATCGCCGCGTGATCGGAGAGTTGCTCCAGGCTCACGGCCGGCAGGTAGATGAAGTGCTCGGTCAGCTCTTGAGGGTACAGGCGCGACAGACGCTTAAGGGTCTTCATGACCATGCGGAAGTCGTTCACCAGGCGCTCCAGCGCCTCGCCGGAAATACCCGGTGCTTCTTCGTTCAGGTGCAGGCTCGCATCTTCCAGGGCCGACTGCGTCATGTACTCTTCCATGGCGTCGTCGTCTTTGATGTATTGCTCTTGCTTGCCTTTCTTGACCTTGTACAGCGGCGGTTGAGCGATGTAGATGTAGCCACGCTCGATCAGCTCCGGCAACTGACGGAAGAAGAAGGTCAGGAGCAGGGTACGGATGTGCGAACCGTCGACGTCGGCGTCGGTCATGATGATGATGTTGTGATAACGCAGCTTGTCGATGTTGTACTCTTCACGGCCGATGCCGCAACCGAGTGCAGTGATCAAGGTGCCGACCTCTTGCGAGGAAATCATCTTGTCGAAGCGCGCTTTCTCGACGTTGAGGATCTTGCCCTTGAGCGGCAGGATCGCCTGGGTCTTACGGTTGCGTCCCTGCTTGGCGGAGCCGCCAGCAGAGTCACCTTCCACCAGGTAGAGTTCGGAAAGGGCAGGGTCTTTTTCCTGGCAGTCCGCCAGTTTGCCCGGCAGGCCGGCGATATCCAGCGCGCCTTTACGACGGGTCATCTCACGGGCTTTACGCGCCGCTTCACGGGCACGGGCGGCGTCGAGCATCTTGCCGACCACCAGCTTGGCTTCGTTCGGGTTTTCCAGCAGGAAGTCGGAGAAGTACTTGCCCATTTCCTGTTCGACCGCGGTCTTCACTTCGGAAGACACCAGCTTGTCTTTGGTCTGGGAGCTGAACTTCGGATCCGGCACCTTGACCGAAATGATCGCGGTCAGGCCTTCGCGGGCATCGTCACCGGTGGTGGCGACCTTGTGCTTCTTCGCCAGGCCTTCTTGTTCGATGTAGTTGTTCAGGTTACGCGTCAGCGCCGAACGGAAGCCCACCAGGTGGGTGCCACCGTCGCGCTGCGGAATGTTGTTGGTGAAGCACTGCAGGTTTTCGTTGAAGCTGTCGTTCCACTGCAGGGCGATTTCCACGCCAATGCCGTCTTCACGCTGCACATTGAAGTGGAACACCTGGTTGACCGCAGTCTTGTTGGTGTTCAGGTATTCAACGAACGCACGCAAGCCGCCTTCGTACTTGAACAGTTCTTCCTTGCCGCTGCGCTCGTCCTTCAGAACGATACCGACACCGGAGTTGAGGAAGGACAGTTCACGAATCCGCTTGGCCAGGATGTCCCAGCTGAAGTGGATGTTCTTGAAGGTCTCGCTGGAAGCCTTGAAGTGAATCTGGGTACCGGTGGTTTCGCTGTCACCGACGATCGCCATAGGCGCCTGAGGCACACCGTGAACGTAGGTCTGTTCCCAGATCTTGCCACTGCGGCGAACGGTCAGGACCAGTTCTTCGGACAGGGCGTTTACTACCGACACACCCACACCGTGCAGACCGCCGGATACTTTGTAGGAGTTATCGTCGAACTTACCGCCGGCGTGCAGCACAGTCATGATGACCTCGGCTGCGGAAACGCCTTCTTCTTTATGCACGTCTACCGGGATGCCGCGACCGTTGTCACGCACGGTAATGGATTCGTCCGGGTGGATGATGATGCTGATGTCGTCGCAATGGCCGGCCAGAGCTTCGTCGATCGAGTTATCGACCACCTCGAACACCATATGGTGCAGACCGCTGCCATCGTCGGTGTCACCAATGTACATACCGGGACGTTTGCGTACGGCATCCAAACCTTTCAGCACTTTAATGCTGCTCGAGTCGTACGTGTTTTCTTCGCTCATGCCTTCACTCCCGATGGTCGTGGGTCTGGGTGATACGGCCCTGTTCCACGTGGAACAGGGCAACTGGCGTTTCCGTCTGCCAGCCTTCCCTCAATAATTCGTGGTCTACACAGGTGATGAACACCTGGCAGCGTAAGTCTTCCAACAAGCGACAAAGTGCGCGGCGATGCTGCTCATCCAGTTCGGACGGCAAGTCATCCACCAGATAAATACATTGACCGCGCCGGGCCTGGCTGACCAGGTGCCCCTGGGCGATCCGCAAGGCACAGACCACCAACTTCTGCTGACCGCGGGACAAGATGTCCGCAGCGTTGTGTGCGCCCAATCTGAGACGCAAATCAGCACGTTGGGGGCCGGCCTGGGTATGACCCATTTGCTGATCACGATGGAGGGAGGTCGCGAGCACTGCACTGAGCTCTCGCTCTTTATCCCAACCACGGTAATAGCTAAGCGTTAAGCCCTCGAGCTCTACCAGCTCGCTCAAGGTCCGCTCAAAGACTGGTTTCAAGGCTTTGATATAAGCGCGGCGGTATTCATCAATTTCAGCGCTGGCCTGACACAGTTCCCTGTCCCAGGCTGCTTGCGAAGCGGCGTCAAGTGTACCATGCCGCAGCCATGAGTTCCGCTGCCGCAGGGCCTTCTGCAAGCGCTGCCAGGTTGACATGAAGCGGGGTTCCACGTGGAACACGCCCCAATCAAGGAACTGGCGCCTGATTTTCGGAGCACCTTCCAGCAGGCGGAAACTGTCCGGGTTGATCAACTGCAGGGGCAGGATCTCCGCCAGTTGCGCCGCGCTGCGGGCGTTCTGCCCGTCGATACGGATCTGGAATTCACCCTGCCGGTCGCGAGATATCCCCAGGCTGCTGTGTCCTCCTTCCGCCAGCTCGACCTGACCGAACACCGTACAGGCGAGTTTCTCGTACTGGATCACCGGCAATAAACGAGCACTGCGAAACGAGCGAGCAAGCCCCAGCAAGTGGATGGCTTCCAGCACGCTGGTTTTGCCACTGCCGTTGGCGCCGTAGAGGAGATTGATGCGGGGAGAGGGGGAGAAGGTCACCGGGTGCAGATTGCGCACCGCGGTGACCGAGACGCGACTGAGGGACATCTAGCTTCTGCTGAGCATGATTACAGGCGCATCGGCATGACAACGTAGGCCGAGTCGTCGTTGTCGGACTCCTGTACCAGCGCACTGCTGTTGGAATCGGACAGGATCAGGCGTACTTGTTCGGTGGTCATCACGCCCAACACGTCGAGCAGGTAGCTCACGTTGAAGCCGATCTCCAGCGAACCGCCGTTGTATTCCACGCCTACTTCTTCTTCCGCCTCTTCCTGCTCCGGGTTGTTCGCCTGGATTTTCAGCTGACCATTGGCCAGTTGCAGACGGATACCGCGGTACTTCTCGTTGGACAGAATCGCGGTACGGCTGAAGGCCTCCCGCAGCGCCTGACGGTCGCCCAGTACCAGCTTGTCACCGCCCTTAGGCAGCACACGCTCGTAGTCCGGGAACTTGCCGTCGACCAGCTTGGAGGTGAAGGTGAACTCGCCGGTGGTAGCACGGATATGGTGCTGACCCAGCACGATGCTGACGATGCCATCCGGCTCGGTGAGCAGGCGGGCCAGTTCCAGGATACCTTTGCGCGGCACGATCACCTGGTGGCGATCCGGCTGACCGATATCGGCCTGCATCGAGCACATAGCCAGACGGTGACCGTCGGTGGCCACGGCGCGGATGATACCGGCGGAGACCTCCAGCAACATGCCGTTGAGGTAATAACGCACGTCCTGTTGGGCCATGGCGAAGCTGGTGCGCTCGATCAGGCGGCGCAGCTTGCTCTGTTCCAGCTGGCAGGTCAGCGAGCCCGGGCCTTCTTCCACGGTCGGGAAGTCGTTGGCCGGCAAGGTGGACAGGGTAAAGCGGCTACGGCCAGCCTTGACCACCAGCTTCTGCTCGTCGACCTTGATGTCGATCAGCGCATCGTTCGGCAGGCTCTTGCAGATGTCCATCAGCTTACGCGCCGGGACAGTGATTTCGCCTGGCTCCGCCGGCTCTTCCAACTGCACGCGACCGACCAGCTCGACTTCCAGGTCGGTACCGGTCAGCGACAGTTGCTGGCCTTCGACAACCAACAGCACGTTGGAAAGTACCGGCAAGGTCTGACGACGTTCGACGACGCCGGCGACCAGTTGCAGGGGTTTCAACAGGGCTTCGCGTTGAATGGTGAAATGCATGGTCTAGTCCCTTGCCTTAATAAGCTGCGCTGGAGTCATCAAGTGGTCAGAGTACGCAGCAGGTTCTTGTAGTCCTCGCGGATGTCCGCGTCGGATTCCTTAAGTTCATTGATCTTGCGGCATGCGTGCAAGACCGTGGTGTGATCGCGGCCGCCGAACACATCGCCGATTTCCGGCAGGCTGTGGTTGGTCAGTTCCTTGGACAAGGCCATGGCTACCTGGCGCGGGCGCGCGACAGAACGCGAGCGACGCTTGGACAGCAGATCGGAGATCTTGATCTTGTAGTACTCGGCGACAGTGCGCTGAATGTTATCCACAGAGACCAGCTTGTCCTGCAGGGCCAGCAAGTCTTTCAGCGATTCGCGAATCAGCTCGATGGTGATATCGCGCCCCATGAAGTGCGAGTGGGCGATGACACGCTTGAGCGCACCCTCCAGCTCACGCACGTTGGAGCGAATCCGCTGGGCAATGAAGAACGCCGCATCGTGAGGCAGTTCGACTTTGGCCTGGTCGGCTTTCTTCATCAGGATCGCGACGCGGGTTTCCAGTTCCGGTGGCTCTACCGCCACCGTCAGGCCCCAGCCGAAGCGCGATTTCAGGCGTTCTTCCAGGCCTTCGATTTCCTTCGGATAGCGGTCACTGGTGAGAATCACCTGTTGGCCGCCTTCGAGCAGGGCGTTGAAGGTGTGGAAAAACTCTTCCTGGGAACGCTCCTTACGGGCGAAGAACTGGATATCGTCGATCAGCAACGCATCCACCGAACGGTAGAAGCGCTTGAATTCGTTGATCGCGTTGAGTTGCAACGCCTTGACCATGTCCGCCACGAAGCGCTCGGAATGCAGGTACACGACCTTGGCATTCGGGTTCTTCTTTAATAGGTGGTTACCCACAGCGTGCATCAAGTGGGTCTTACCCAAACCTACGCCCCCATAAAGGAAGAGCGGGTTGTAACCATGCTTGGGGTTGTCGGCTACCTGCCAGGCCGCGGCGCGGGCCAGCTGGTTGGACTTGCCTTCCACAAAGTTTTCGAAGGTAAAGGTGCGGTTCAGGTAACTGGTGTGCTTGAGCGCACCTTCCACCTGAACGGTGCGCTGTTCGGCGCGTACTGGAGCCTGCTGCGAGCTGGCCCCCGCCATCGGGTCGAAGCTGTCACGAGAGGGTTCTTCGCTGACTTCGGCGACTTTCTGGGTCGCCGGTTTGGTCGGTGCGGCCGGAGCAGGTGCTGCGACTGGGGCGGCAGCGGCAGCCTGCTGAACCTGAGAGGCAACCGCGGCGGCCAGCGGAGCATTGGGTGCCGCACGAGGAGCGGAACTGCGCTTGCTGCCTATTAATAAGGAAAGCGCCGGCGCCATGCCATTGCCATGCTCATCCAGCAGCTCGAGCACGCGGCCCAGGTACTTTTCGTTGACCCAATCGAGAACAAAACGATTCGGTGCGTATACACGCAACTCGTCGCCTTCGGCTTCGACCTGTAGCGGACGGATCCAAGTGTTGAATTGCTGGGCAGGCAGCTCATCACGCAGAAGCTCCACGCACTGCTGCCAAAGTTCCACTGACACGGATATCCCCTAAGTTGAAAGCCGGTGAGGCAAAAACAAGCCGCCATTGTAGCGACCAGACGCACACTTATCCACATGTAGGTTGATCACAGGGCACTATGAATCAACGCTTTATCCCGAAAAAACACGACCAATGGTATGTGCATAAGCTCTGTGGATAACCATGCCTGAGGGCATTGCACAACTGGGGGCGAAAATCGGTGGATAACCCGCCTGTGGATAACTAACCTTTCCACACACAGCTTTTCCGATAGCGCAGCACAGGCAGAGCACCGTTTCTCGACAGTGTTGTCATTCTCTGTACACCACGGCCTACAAGGGCTGAATGTAGTTATCCACAGACAGAGGCATCCCTAGCCTTTATAAGCTTTACAGAAAAGCTTTAAATAATTCCCTTCTTTATTTTTATATCTGGTTGACCGGGTTCTTCAGTCTTCGATGTGGACATACCCAGACAAAGGAAAAGCTGGTTGGAAATTGACCTAGAGGCTTGCTTTCTCTAGAATCGCCGATCTCTTAAAACGGGGGCCATTCCGGCCCGTTGTGGACGAACCAGGTAACACGACAATGAAACGTACTTTCCAACCAAGCACTATCAAACGCGCTCGTACCCACGGTTTCCGTGCTCGCATGGCTACCAAGAACGGTCGTGCCGTCCTGTCGCGTCGTCGCGCCAAAGGTCGTGCGCGTCTGGCAGTTTGATACTCCGGCACTGGAGGTGAGTCAGGACTTCAGTCGGGAAAAGCGTCTGCTTACCCCCCGGCATTTCAAGGCAGTCTTTGACTCCCCTACCGGCAAGGTTCCGGGGAAAAATCTCCTGCTCCTTGCGCGCAACAACGATCTGGATCATCCCCGTCTGGGGCTGGTTATCGGAAAAAAGAGCGTCAAGCTCTCCGTTGAGCGCAATCGCCTCAAACGTCTGATGCGCGAATCGTTTCGCCTGCACCAGGATGCTCTGGTCGGCTGGGACATCGTTATCGTCGCGCGCAAAGGTTTGGGCGATGTAGAAAACCCCGAATTGATTCAGCATTTCGACAAGCTCTGGAAGCGTCTGGCCCGTAACAAGCCAGCACCAGCAGCCAAACCCGAAACTGTAGGGGTAGACAGCCCGAATGCGTAAACTGGCACTCGTTCCGATCCAGTTTTATCGCTATGCCATTAGTCCTCTGATGGCCAGTCACTGTCGTTTCTACCCCAGCTGTTCCTGCTACGCGTATGAAGCCATCGAAAATCATGGCCTTCTGCGCGGTGGCTGGCTGACCTTTCGTCGTTTAGGTCGCTGTCATCCGTGGAATCCCGGTGGTTATGACCCGGTTCCACCTATCCCTACCTCCCGTTCTTCTTCGATGGCCGAGTAATCATGGATATTAAACGCACGATCCTGATCGTCGCCCTGGCAATCGTGTCCTACGTCATGGTTCTTAAGTGGAACCAGGATTATGGCCAGGCTGCCCTGCCGACTCAGAATGTTGCTGCCAACACCGCCACCCCGGCTCTACCGGATACGCCTGTTGGTAACAATGCTTCCGCCAGTGCCGATGTACCCAGCGCGAATACCGATACCAGCACCCCTACCGAAACTCCGGTAGCGGCAAGCAAAGACCTCATCCAGATAAAAACGGATGTGCTCGATCTGGCTATCGATCCTCAAGGTGGTGATATCGCCCAGCTGAAGCTGCCGCTGTATCCACGTCGCCAGGACCATCCGGAAATTCCGTTCCAGCTGTTCGATAACGGTGGCGAACGTACTTATCTGGCGCAAAGCGGCCTGACCGGTACCAACGGCCCGGATGCCCGTCCTGCCGGACGCCCGGTTTACTCGGCCGAAAAAAAGACTTATCAACTGGCTGACGGCCAGAACCAGCTGAATGTCGACCTGAAATTCAGCGATGCCGGCGTCAACTACATCAAGCGTTTCACCTTTACCCGCGGTCTGTACGATCTGAAAGTCACCTATCTGATCGACAACACCAGCGACAAGGCCTGGACTGGCAACCTGTTTGCCCAGCTCAAACGCGACGCCAGCTCCGATCCTTCTTCCAGTACCGCCACCGGTACCGCGACTTACCTGGGCGCCGCCCTGTGGACAAGTTCCGAGCCGTACAAAAAAGTGTCGATGAAAGATATCGACAAGGGCTCGCTGAAAGAAACCGTGCAAGGTGGCTGGGTTGCCTGGCTGCAACACTACTTCGTGACCGCCTGGATCCCGGCGAAGAACGAAAGCAACGTGGTGCAGACCCGCAAAGACAATCAAGGCAACTACATCATCGGTTTCACCGGCCCGGCGCTGACCGTTGCACCAGGTGCCAAGGCTGAAACCACCGCCACTCTGTACGCCGGTCCGAAAAGCCAGGCCGTGCTGAAAGAGTTGTCCCCAGGTCTGGAATTGACTGTCGACTACGGCATTCTGTGGTTCATTGCCCAGCCGATCTTCTGGCTACTGCAACATATCCACAGCATTGTGGGTAACTGGGGTTGGTCGATCATCTTCCTGACCATGCTGATCAAGGGGATCTTCTTCCCACTGTCGGCGGCCAGCTACAAATCCATGGCGCGCATGCGTGCAGTGGCGCCGAAACTGGCGGCTCTGAAAGAGCAACATGGCGACGACCGGCAGAAAATGTCGCAAGCCATGATGGAGCTGTACAAGAAAGAGAAGATCAATCCGCTGGGTGGTTGCTTGCCAATCCTCGTGCAGATGCCGGTGTTCCTGTCCTTGTACTGGGTACTCCTGGAAAGCGTGGAAATGCGCCAGGCACCGTTCATGCTGTGGATTACCGACCTGTCGATCAAGGATCCGTTCTTCATCCTGCCGATCATCATGGGCGCCACCATGTTCATCCAGCAGCAACTGAACCCGACTCCTCCGGATCCGATGCAGGCCAAGGTGATGAAAATGATGCCAATCATCTTCACCTTCTTCTTCCTGTGGTTCCCGGCGGGTCTGGTGCTGTACTGGGTTGTGAACAACTGCCTGTCGATCGCCCAACAGTGGTACATCACACGTAAGATCGAAGCGGCTACCAAGAAAGCAGCTGCCTGACCTACTCTGTGGATAACCACTCAAAGCGCCCCCTAGTGGGGCGTTTTGCTATCTGTCACTTTTGTCTGCCTCTTTATGTCTGGAGCGGGTTATGAATGTCCCTCGTGAAACCATCGCAGCCGTAGCCACCGCCCAGGGGCGCGGTGGTGTGGGCATCGTGCGTATTTCCGGACCGTTGGCCAGCATTGCCGCCAAGGCCATCAGCGGCCGCGAGCTGAAACCGCGTTACGCCCATTACGGGCCGTTTTTCAGCGATCGGAACGAGGTCCTGGATGAGGGGATCGCCCTGTATTTCCCGGGGCCGAACTCCTTTACCGGCGAAGACGTGCTGGAACTTCAGGGCCACGGCGGCCCGATCGTCCTGGATATGTTGCTGCAGCGTTGCCTGCAGCTGGGATGCCGCCTGGCCCGGCCGGGAGAATTCAGCGAGCGCGCGTTCCTCAACGACAAGCTCGACCTGGCCCAGGCCGAAGCCATCGCCGACCTGATCGAAGCCAGTTCCGCACAGGCCGCGCGCAATGCCTTGCGCTCTTTGCAGGGGGCATTCTCCAAGCGTGTGCATAACCTGACCGAGCAATTGATCGCGCTGCGCATCTACGTCGAGGCGGCCATCGATTTTCCCGAGGAAGAAATCGACTTCCTGGCCGATGGCCACGTCCTGCAGATGCTCGACGCGGTGCGTGACGAATTATCCACCGTGGTCCGCGAAGCCGGGCAGGGCGCCTTGCTACGTGACGGCATGACCGTGGTCATCGCCGGTCGGCCGAATGCCGGCAAGTCCAGCCTGCTCAATGCCCTGGCCGGACGCGAAGCGGCGATTGTGACCGAGATCGCCGGTACCACCCGGGATGTGCTGCGTGAACATATCCACATCGACGGCATGCCGTTGCACGTTGTGGATACCGCGGGGTTGCGCGATACCGAGGACCAGGTGGAAAAGATCGGTGTGGAACGTGCCCTCAAGGCCATTGGCGAGGCCGATCGCGTACTGCTGGTGGTCGACGCCACGGCGCCGGAAGCGCTGGACCCCTTTGCCTTGTGGCCAGAGTTCCTGGAACAGCGGCCGGATCCGGCGAAAGTCACGCTGATCCGCAACAAGGCCGATCTGACCAGCGAAGCGATCGCCCTGGAGGTCAGCGACGATGGCCATGTGACTATCAGCCTCAGTGCCAAGGCAGGCGGCGAGGGCCTGGAACTGCTGCGTGAGCACCTCAAGGCCTGCATGGGTTACGAACAGACTTCCGAAAGCAGCTTCAGTGCACGCAGACGTCACCTGGAAGCCCTGCACCACGCCAGCGACGCACTTGAACATGGCCGTTCGCAATTGACCCTGGCCGGTGCCGGCGAGCTGCTGGCTGAAGATCTGCGCCAAGCTCAGCAATCCCTGGGAGAAATTACCGGCGCTTTCAGCTCGGACGACCTGCTGGGCCGGATCTTCTCCAGCTTCTGCATCGGTAAATAACCCCCATCTCCCTATAGGAGCAGCCGTTCGACGGCTTGGTTGCTCGTGATGCTCATGACGGTGTTCCGCCGGCATCACGGGCAAACCCGCTCCTGAAATCCCTCGTACTCCCCATCATTTCCAAGTTTGTCGGGCGCAATTGGGCGCTCCGGCGGATTTCTTGTGGCCGCCGTTTGGTCGGACGAGCTTTTTTCTGTGGATTAAGCCCTGTGAATAACTGCCCTTAGGCTCAGTTGATAACAGGGCGTCAAAACTGAGGAAAACCCGCTCTGTGGATAAGCATCACTTTAATCCACAGGCTTACACCGGTTATCCAAAGGCCTCGTTGCTACCTAACCACAGACTTTTGAATCTCTGTACATATTGAAAACAAAGGGCTGTATGAATCTATCCACAGATAGGTCGGTGCCTAAGAATAAACATAAAAACAAAGATTTAATAAATTTCTTTCTTTTTAATTTCTATTGTCCGTGAGTCATCCACAGCTGGTTAAATTTTGTGCAAAGGGTTCTTTAGGAAGGGCGAAGACCCTATACTTGTCCGTTATCCCAAGAACCCATCCTTTTTTACCCATATAAGCAGGCACGAGGTGCGTGGTGGATTTCCCTTCCCGTTTTGAAGTGATCGTCATCGGCGGCGGTCATGCCGGTACCGAGGCAGCACTTGCATCAGCACGCATGGGGGCAAAAACCCTGTTGCTGACGCACAACGTGGAAACCCTCGGAGCAATGAGCTGCAATCCCGCGATTGGCGGGATCGGTAAAAGTCATCTGGTCAAAGAAATCGACGCCCTCGGCGGCGCGATGGCCATGGCTACCGATAAAGGTGGTATTCAGTTTCGGGTGTTGAACAGCCGTAAAGGCCCAGCCGTGCGTGCTACCCGCGCCCAGGCCGACCGTATTCTGTACAAGGCTGCTGTCCGCGAAATCCTGGAAAACCAGCCGAACCTGTGGATATTTCAACAGGCAGCGGATGACCTGATCGTCGAACAGGACCAGGTCCGCGGTGTCGTGACCCAAATGGGCCTGCGTTTCTTCGCCGAATCCGTGGTGTTGACCACCGGTACCTTCCTCGGCGGACTTATCCACATCGGGTTGCAGAATTATTCCGGCGGTCGTGCCGGTGATCCGCCGTCGATCGCTCTGGCTCGCCGTCTGCGCGAATTGCCTCTGCGTGTGGGCCGCCTGAAAACCGGTACGCCACCGCGCATCGATGGCCGGTCTGTGGATTTCTCAGTGATGACTGAGCAACCGGGCGATACGCCAATCCCGGTCATGTCTTTCCTGGGCAACAAGGAACAGCATCCGCGGCAGGTCAGTTGCTGGATTACTCATACCAATGCGCGGACTCACGAAATCATCGCGGCAAACCTCGACCGTTCGCCGATGTATTCCGATGCCGGCTCGATCGAGGGCATTGGCCCGCGCTACTGCCCGTCGATCGAAGACAAGATCCATCGCTTTGCCGACAAGGAAAGCCATCAGGTCTTCATCGAGCCGGAAGGCCTGACCACTCACGAGCTGTACCCGAACGGGATATCCACAAGCCTGCCGTTCGATGTGCAGTTGCAGATCGTGCAATCGATCCGCGGCATGGAAAACGCGCACATCGTGCGTCCCGGCTATGCCATCGAGTACGACTACTTCGATCCGCGCGACCTGAAGTACAGCCTGGAAACCAAAGTGATCGGCGGCCTGTTCTTTGCCGGCCAGATCAACGGCACCACCGGTTACGAAGAAGCCGGCGCCCAGGGTTTGCTCGCCGGTGCCAACGCCGCATTGCGCGCGCAGGGCAAAGACAGCTGGTGCCCGCGTCGCGATGAAGCCTACATCGGTGTGTTGGTCGACGACCTGATTACCCTGGGAACCCAGGAACCGTATCGGATGTTTACATCCCGTGCCGAATACCGCCTGATCCTGCGCGAAGACAATGCCGACCTGCGCCTGACTGAAAAAGGTCGGGAACTGGGCCTGGTGGACGATGTCCGTTGGGCCGCGTTCTGCAAAAAACGCGAAAGTATTGCCCTGGAAGAGCAACGCCTGAAAAGCACTTGGGTTCGTCCGGGTACCGAGCAGGGTGATGCGATCGCCGAAAAGTTCGGCACACCGCTGACCCATGAGTACAACTTGCTGAATCTGCTGAGCCGTCCGGAAATTGACTACGCTGGTCTGGTCGAAGTGACCGGGCAGGGTGCAGAAGATCCACAGGTCGCCGAGCAGGTCGAGATCAAGACCAAGTACGCCGGCTACATCGATCGCCAGCAGGACGAAATCGCCCGTCTGCGGGCCAGCGAAGACACCAAGCTGCCTGTGGATATCGACTACAGCAACATTTCCGGCCTCTCGAAAGAGATCCAGAGCAAGCTCGGCGCCACGCGTCCTGAAACCCTGGGCCAGGCTTCGCGGATTCCGGGCGTGACCCCTGCAGCGATTTCGCTGTTGATGATTCACTTGAAAAAACGCGGCGCGGGCCGTCAGTTGGAGCAAAGCGCTTGAGTTCGCAGGTCACCTCGCAACATGCAGAAGAGTTATCCACAGGTGCTCGCCAACTCGGTGTCAACCTGACAGAAGCCCAGCACGAGTTGCTGCTGGGTTATCTGGCCCTGTTGATCAAATGGAACAAGGCTTACAACCTGACCGCAGTACGCGATCCGGATGAAATGGTCTCGCGTCATCTGCTCGATAGCCTGAGCGTGATGTCGTTCATCGAAAACGGCCGCTGGCTGGACGTTGGCAGCGGCGGCGGGATGCCGGGCATTCCATTGGCTATCCTGTTTCCGGATTCGCAAGTGACCTGTCTGGACAGCAATGGCAAGAAAACCCGCTTCCTGACCCAGGTCAAACTGGAACTGAAACTGGATAACCTGCAAGTTATCCACAGTCGTGTCGAAGCTTTCCAGCCGCAGCGGCCATTCAACGGGATCATTTCCCGGGCATTCAGCAGCATGGAGAACTTCACCAACTGGACTCGCCACCTCGGCGACCGCGATACACGTTGGCTGGCAATGAAGGGCGTTCATCCCGCCGATGAGCTGGTAGCATTGCCGGCGGACTTCCACCTCGATAGCGAACACGCCCTGGCCGTACCCGGTTGCCAAGGCCAACGCCATCTGCTGATACTGCGCCGCACGGCATGATTGGGAACACAAGCAAGAATGGCTAAGGTATTCGCGATAGCGAACCAGAAAGGTGGTGTGGGCAAGACCACCACCTGCATCAACCTCGCAGCATCGCTGGTTGCTACCAAGCGCCGGGTGCTGTTGATCGATCTCGATCCACAGGGCAACGCCACCATGGGTAGCGGTGTGGATAAACATGGCCTGGAAAATTCGGTCTACGACCTGCTGATCGGCGAATGCGATCTGGCCCAGGCCATGCACTACTCCGAACACGGCGGCTATCAACTGCTGCCGGCGAACCGCGACCTGACCGCCGCGGAAGTGGTTCTGCTGGAAATGCAGATGAAGGAAAGCCGTCTGCGCAGTGCCCTGGCGCCGATCCGGGAAAACTACGATTACATTTTGATCGACTGCCCGCCGTCGCTGTCGATGCTCACGCTCAACGCCCTGGTTGCCGCCGATGGGGTCATTATCCCCATGCAGTGCGAGTACTTCGCTCTCGAAGGGCTGAGCGACCTTGTGGATAACATCAAGCGCATCTCCGAATTGCTCAATCCGAACCTCAAGGTCGAAGGCTTGCTGCGGACCATGTACGACCCGCGCCTGAGCCTGATGAACGATGTTTCTGCGCAACTCAAGGAACACTTCGGCGATCAGTTGTACGACACAGTGATCCCACGCAACATCCGTCTGGCGGAAGCCCCCAGTTATGGCATGCCGGCGTTGGTCTACGACAAACAGTCCCGCGGTGCCATCGCCTATCTGGCCCTTGCTGGCGAGATGGTTCGTCGGCAACGGAAAAATTCACGCGCAGCCGCTGCCCAGCCAACTTAAGGAATCCCCATGGCCGTCAAGAAACGAGGTCTCGGACGTGGACTGGATGCACTGTTGAGTGGTCCGACTGTCAGCTCGCTGGAAGAACAAGCGGTTCAAGCCGATGTGCGTGAGCTGCAACATTTGCCGCTAGACCTGATCCAGCGCGGCAAGTATCAGCCGCGCCGGGACATGGACCCTCAGGCGCTGGAAGAATTGGCGAGCTCGATCAAGACTCAGGGCGTGATGCAGCCAATCGTGGTGCGTCCGATCGGTTCCGGCCGTTTTGAAATCATCGCCGGCGAGCGCCGCTGGCGCGCCAGCCAGCAGGCGGGTCAGGAAACCATTCCGGCGATGGTCCGCGATGTGCCCGACGAAACCGCCATCGCCATGGCGCTGATCGAGAATATCCAGCGCGAAGATCTCAATCCCATCGAGGAAGCGGTTGCCCTGCAGCGCCTGCAGCAGGAATTCCAGCTGACTCAGCAGCAGGTTGCCGAGGCTGTGGGTAAGTCCCGCGTCACTGTAGCCAACTTGCTGCGCCTGATCGCTTTGCCTGAAGTGATCAAGACCATGCTGTCCCACGGCGACCTGGAAATGGGTCATGCCCGTGCCTTGCTGGGTTTACCGGAAAATCAACAGGTTGAAGGGGCGCGACACGTTGTCGCACGCGGCCTCACCGTACGCCAGACCGAAGCCCTGGTTCGCCAGTGGTTGAGTGGCAAACAGCAGCCTGCCGAACCTGTCAAACCCGACCCGGATATCGCGCGCCTGGAGCAACGCCTGGCCGAGCGCCTAGGCTCTGCGGTGCAGATTCGTCACGGAAAGAAAGGGAAAGGTCAGTTGGTGATCGGGTATAACTCCCTCGATGAGCTTCAAGGCGTCCTTGCACACATCCGCTGAAACATTTCCTCATGTAGCGTGCAGTCGGAAATCACTACCCGGCAGTTGAATAGGGGCTGAACCGCCCCTATACTCTGCGCGCATTTTGTCGGCACAAATTATGCCAAGTTATTGAATTCTGGCAGCCGACCCATGAGGAGCAAGAGTGATGGAAACCCGCACGCCAAACCGCTTGCCGTTCCATCGCTTGGCGGTTTTCCCGGTTTTATTGGCTCAGTTGGTCGTTTTATTGCTGGCCGCCTTGGCGCTCTGGCATTGGCATGGAGTCGTAGCCGGATACTCAGGCCTTTGTGGGGGACTGATAGCCTTGCTCCCCAATGTGTATTTCGCTCATAGGGCATTTCGGTTTTCCGGCGCCCGAGCAGCTCAAGCCATCGTCCGGTCTTTTTATGCCGGCGAGGCGGGCAAACTGATTTTGACGGCAGTGCTCTTTGCATTGACGTTCGCAGGTGTGAAGCCATTGGCGCCGCTAGCTGTATTCGGCGTCTTCGTGCTGACCCAACTGGTCAGCTGGTTCGCTCCCCTGCTTATGAGAACAAGACTTTCGAGACCTTAGGGCGTTTGAGGCAACCATGGCAGAAACAACCGCTTCGGGCTATATCCAGCACCACTTGCAGAACCTGACCTTCGGTCAGCTACCTAATGGCGGCTGGGGCTTTGCCCACACCGCAGCAGAAGCCAAAGAAATGGGCTTCTGGGCATTCCACGTCGATACTCTCGGCTGGTCTGTAGCGTTGGGTCTGATCTTCGTTCTTCTTTTCCGCATGGCGGCCAAGAAGGCAACTTCTGGTCAGCCAGGTGCTTTGCAGAACTTCGTTGAAGTATTGGTCCAGTTCGTCGATGGCAGCGTGAAAGACAGCTTCCATGGCCGTAGCCCAGTGATTGCACCGCTGGCACTGACCATCTTCGTCTGGGTGTTCCTGATGAACGCCATCGACCTGATCCCGGTCGACTGGATTCCTCAGCTGGCCATCCTGATCTCCGGCGATGCGCACATTCCTTTCCGTGCCGTGTCGACTACCGACCCGAACGCCACGCTGGCCATGGCCTTCTCGGTGTTTGCACTGATCATTTTCTACAGCATCAAGATCAAGGGCATCGGCGGCTTCATCGGCGAACTGACCCTGCACCCGTTCGGCAGCAAGAACATCTTTGTTCAAGCGCTGCTGATTCCGGTGAACTTCCTGCTTGAATTCGTGACGCTGATCGCCAAGCCAATCTCTCTGGCACTTCGTCTGTTCGGCAACATGTACGCTGGCGAACTGGTGTTCATCCTGATCGCCGTGATGTTCGGCAGCGGCCTGCTCTGGCTCAGCGGCCTGGGCGTGGTGCTGCAATGGGCGTGGGCTGTGTTCCACATCCTGATCATCACCCTGCAAGCGTTTATCTTCATGATGCTGACCATCGTCTACCTGTCGATGGCACACGAAGAGAACCATTAAGACTGGTCTCGACCAGTCTGATGTCCCTCCTGGTCAAACGGGAGGGGGCCCGTCTAGGGCACGATGAAACGATTTGTTTTACCGCTTTAATCTAAAAAACCTAAACCATACGACGTAAAAGTCGGGAGGAAAGATGGAAACTGTAGTTGGTCTAACCGCTATCGCTGTTGCACTGTTGATCGGCCTGGGCGCACTGGGTACCGCAATTGGTTTCGGCCTGTTGGGCGGCAAGTTCCTGGAAGGCGCTGCGCGTCAGCCAGAAATGGTTCCAATGCTGCAAGTTAAAATGTTCATCGTTGCCGGCCTGCTCGACGCCGTAACCATGATCGGCGTTGGTATCGCTCTGTTCTTCACCTTCGCGAACCCCTTCGTTGGTCAACTCGCTGGCTAATCACTCGAATTTTCGAGTTGATTGGTGTGATGGACAACGAACGAGCGAGGTGTTGGCGTGAACATTAATGCAACCCTGATTGGCCAGTCCGTTGCGTTCTTCATTTTTGTACTGTTTTGCATGAAGTTCGTGTGGCCTCCGGTCATCGCGGCTTTGCACGAACGTCAGAAGAAGATCGCGGATGGACTGGACGCTGCCAGCCGAGCAGCTCGCGACCTGGAACTGGCCCAAGAGAAAGCGGGTCAGCAACTGCGCGAAGCAAAAGCTCAGGCAGCCGAAATCATTGAGCAAGCCAAGAAACGCGGTAACCAGATCGTCGAAGAGGCTGTTGAAAAAGCCCGTGTCGACGCTGACCGTGTGAAGGTTCAGGCTCAGGCCGAGATCGAGCAGGAACTGAACAGTGTCAAAGACGCGCTGCGTGCCCAACTGGGTGTGCTGGCCGTTGGCGGTGCCGAGAAGATCCTGGGTGCCACAATCGATCAAAACGCGCACGCGGAGCTGGTTAACAAACTGGCTGCTGAAATTTAAGCGAGGGCGATCATGGCAGAACTGACCACGTTGGCCCGACCTTACGCTAAGGCGGCCTTCGAGCACGCTCAGGCCCACCAGCAGCTGGCCTCTTGGTCAGCCATGCTCGGCCTGGCTGCAGCAGTGTCGCAAGACGACACCATGCGGCGCGTGCTCAAGGCCCCGCGACTGACGAGCGCAGACAAGGCCGCCACGTTTATCGACGTGTGCGGCGACAAGTTCGATGCCAAGGCACAGAATTTCATCCACGTCGTTGCCGAAAACGACCGTCTCCTGCTTCTGCCGGAGATCGCCGCCCTGTTCGACCTGTACAAGGCCGAGCAAGAGAAGTCGGTAGATGTGGAAGTCACCAGTGCTTTTGCGTTGAACCAAGAACAGCAAGACAAACTCGCCAAGGTTCTCAGTGCACGACTCGACCGGGAAGTGCGCCTGCAAGTTGCGGAGGACGCTGCCCTGATTGGTGGTGTCGTCATCCGCGCCGGCGACCTGGTTATCGATGGCTCGATTCGCGGCAAAATCGCGAAACTTGCCGAAGCATTGAAATCTTGAGTTTGAAGGGGCAGCAGAGCAATGCAGCAACTCAATCCTTCCGAAATAAGTGAAATTATCAAGGGCCGCATCGAAAAGCTCGATGTGACCTCCCAAGCCCGTAACGAAGGCACTGTCGTCAGCGTTTCTGACGGTATCGTGCGGATTCACGGTCTGGCCGACGTCATGTACGGCGAGATGATCGAGTTTCCGGGCGGTGTCTACGGTATGGCACTCAACCTCGAGCAAGACTCCGTAGGTGCCGTTGTACTGGGCGCATACACGACTCTGGCTGAAGGCATGAGCGCCAAGTGCACCGGCCGCATCCTCGAAGTTCCGGTTGGTAAGGAACTGCTGGGTCGCGTAGTCGACGCACTGGGTAACCCAGTTGACGGCAAAGGTCCGCTGAACAACACCGAGACCGACGCGGTCGAGAAAGTTGCTCCAGGCGTGATCTGGCGTAAGTCGGTAGACCAGCCTGTACAGACTGGCTACAAGGCTGTCGATGCCATGATCCCTGTCGGCCGTGGCCAGCGTGAGCTGATCATCGGTGACCGTCAGATCGGTAAGACCGCTCTGGCGATCGACGCGATCATCAACCAGAAAGACAGCGGCATCTTCTGCGTATACGTGGCTATCGGTCAGAAACAATCGACCATCGCCAACGTTGTTCGCAAGCTGGAAGAAAACGGCGCTCTGGCCAACACCATCATCGTGGCTGCCAGTGCTTCCGAATCCGCTGCCCTGCAATTCCTGGCACCGTACTCCGGTTGCACCATGGGCGAATTCTTCCGTGACCGCGGTGAAGACGCGCTGATCGTTTATGACGATCTGTCCAAGCAAGCAGTGGCTTACCGCCAGATTTCCCTGCTGCTGCGCCGTCCACCAGGCCGTGAAGCTTACCCAGGCGACGTGTTCTATCTCCACTCCCGTCTGCTGGAGCGCGCATCCCGCGTTTCGGAAGAGTACGTAGAGAAGTTCACCAACGGCGCGGTAACTGGCAAGACCGGTTCCCTGACCGCACTGCCGATCATCGAAACTCAGGCTGGCGACGTTTCCGCGTTCGTTCCGACCAACGTGATTTCCATCACCGACGGTCAGATCTTCCTGGAATCGGCCATGTTCAACTCCGGCATCCGCCCGGCAGTGAACGCCGGTGTTTCGGTATCCCGTGTAGGTGGTGCCGCTCAGACCAAGATCATCAAGAAGCTGTCCGGTGGTATCCGTACCGCTCTGGCTCAGTACCGTGAACTGGCGGCATTCGCCCAGTTCGCTTCTGACCTGGACGAAGCGACCCGTAAGCAACTTGAACACGGTCAGCGCGTTACCGAGCTGATGAAGCAGAAGCAATACGCGCCTATGTCCATCGCTGACATGTCGCTGTCGCTGTATGCCGCTGAACGTGGGTTCCTGACTGACGTCGAAATCGCCAAGATCGGTAGCTTCGAACAAGCGCTGATTGCTTACTTCAACCGCGATCACGCCGATTTGATGGCGAAGATCAACGTGAAGGGTGACTTCAATGACGAAATCGACGCTGGCCTGAAAGCCGGTATCGAGAAGTTCAAGGCCACCCAAACCTGGTAAGCCGCAGCGGGGGCCGCGAGGCTCCCGCTTGCTAACCTGATAGGTGTTACATGGCAGGCGCAAAAGAGATTCGCAGTAAGATTGCGAGCATCAAAAGCACGCAAAAGATTACCAGCGCCATGGAAAAAGTGGCGGTCAGCAAAATGCGCAAGGCACAAATGCGCATGGCTGCTAGCCGTCCTTACGCGGAGCGCATCCGCCAGGTTATTGGTCATCTGGCCAACGCCAACCCGGAATATCGCCACCCGTTCATGATCGACCGCGCAATCAAGCGCGTCGGTTATATCGTGGTGAGCAGTGACCGTGGTCTGTGCGGTGGTTTGAATACCAACCTGTTCAAGGCTTTGGTCAAGGACATGGCGGTAAACCGCGAAAATGGCGTCGAGATCGATCTGTGCGTGGTAGGCAGCAAAGGTGCGGCTTTCTTCCGTAACTTCGGCGGTAACGTCGTCGCTGCAATCAGCCACCTGGGTGAAGAGCCGTCGATCAATGATCTGATCGGCAGCGTCAAGGTGATGCTGGATGCCTACCTGGACGGCCGGATTGACCGCCTGTCCGTGGTGTCCAACAAGTTCATCAACACCATGACGCAACAGCCTACGGTGGAGCAGTTGATTCCGCTGGTGGCAACCCCGGATCAAGAACTCAAGCACCACTGGGACTATCTCTACGAACCGGATGCCAAAGAGCTGCTTGACGGCTTGATGGTTCGCTACGTGGAGTCGCAGGTCTACCAGGCGGTGGTCGAGAACAACGCGGCTGAACAAGCTGCGCGGATGATCGCGATGAAGAACGCTACCGACAACGCCGGTGATTTGATCAGCGATTTGCAGCTGATCTACAACAAGGCGCGTCAGGCTGCGATCACCCAAGAGATCTCGGAAATCGTCGGCGGCGCTGCCGCGGTTTAACGGTTCAAATATTCAGAGGATCCAGCTATGAGTAGCGGACGTATCGTTCAAATCATCGGCGCCGTTATCGACGTGGAATTTCCACGCGACAGCGTACCGAGCATCTACGACGCCTTGAAGGTTCAAGGCGCCGAAACCACTCTGGAAGTTCAGCAGCAGCTGGGCGACGGCGTGGTACGTACCATTGCGATGGGCTCCACCGAGGGCTTGAAGCGCGGTCTGGACGTCAACAACACTGGCGCAGCCATCTCCGTACCGGTCGGTAAAGCGACCCTGGGCCGGATCATGGACGTACTGGGCAACCCGATCGACGAAGCTGGCCCGATCGGCGAAGAAGAGCGTTGGGGCATTCACCGTCCTGCGCCGTCCTTCGCTGAACAAGCTGGTGGCAACGACCTCCTGGAAACCGGCATCAAGGTTATCGATCTGGTTTGTCCGTTCGCCAAGGGCGGTAAAGTTGGTCTGTTCGGTGGTGCCGGTGTGGGCAAGACCGTAAACATGATGGAACTGATCCGTAACATCGCCATCGAGCACAGCGGTTATTCCGTGTTCGCCGGTGTGGGTGAGCGTACTCGTGAGGGTAACGACTTCTACCACGAGATGAAGGATTCCAACGTTCTGGACAAAGTGGCACTGGTATACGGCCAGATGAACGAGCCGCCGGGAAACCGTCTGCGCGTAGCTCTGACCGGCCTGACCATGGCCGAGAAGTTCCGTGACGAAGGTAACGACGTTCTGCTGTTCGTCGACAACATCTATCGTTACACCCTGGCCGGTACCGAAGTATCCGCACTGCTGGGCCGTATGCCTTCCGCAGTAGGTTACCAGCCGACCCTGGCTGAAGAGATGGGCGTTCTGCAAGAACGTATCACTTCGACCAAGCAAGGCTCGATCACCTCGATCCAAGCGGTATACGTACCTGCGGACGACTTGACCGACCCGTCGCCAGCGACCACCTTCGCCCACTTGGACGCCACCGTCGTACTGTCCCGTGACATCGCTTCCCTGGGTATCTACCCAGCGGTAGATCCACTGGACTCGACTTCCCGTCAGCTGGACCCGAACGTGATCGGCAACGAGCACTACGAAACCGCTCGCGGCGTTCAGTACGTGCTGCAGCGCTACAAAGAGCTGAAGGACATCATTGCGATCCTGGGTATGGACGAACTGTCCGAAGCCGACAAGCAACTGGTATCCCGCGCTCGTAAGATCCAGCGCTTCCTGTCGCAGCCGTTCTTCGTGGCTGAAGTCTTCACTGGTTCTCCAGGCAAATACGTTTCCCTGAAAGACACCATCGCTGGCTTCAAAGGCATCCTCAACGGTGACTACGACCACCTGCCAGAACAAGCGTTCTACATGGTCGGCGGCATCGAAGAAGCGATCGAGAAAGCCAAGAAACTGTAATCCCGGCGCCCGGCAACGGGCGCTAATTTAGGTTGAGGCAAGCAGATGGCTATGACAGTCCATTGCGATATCGTCAGCGCGGAAGGAGAAATCTTCTCCGGTCTGGTCGAGATGGTGATCGCACACGGCGAGCTGGGGGATCTTGGTATCGCCCTGGGTCACGCTCCGCTGATCACTAATCTGAAACCAGGTCCGATCCGCTTGATCAAGCAGGGCGGGGAAACCGAGGTGTTCTACATCTCCGGTGGTTTCCTCGAGGTTCAGCCGAACATGGTCAAGGTTCTTGCCGACACCGTGCAGCGTGCTGCCGACCTGGACGAAGCCTCCGCTCAGGAAGCCGTCAAGGCTGCTGAGAAGGCCCTGAATGAAAAAGGCGCAGATTTCGACTACGGTTCTGCTGCTGCACGTCTGGCCGAGGCCGCAGCCCAGCTGCGCACCGTCCAGCAGATCCGCAAGAAGTTCGGCGGCTAAGCCGCGGGATTTCCGCGTGATTGATTAAAAAGGGTAGCCTCGGCTACCCTTTTTCTTTTTCTGCAATTCACCTCATGGTCGCAGTCGCTGACCACCCAGGATTGGTAGCCAGTCATGTCTCTCGAAATCGTTATTCTCGCTGCCGGTCAAGGCACTCGCATGCGTTCGTCGTTGCCGAAAGTGCTGCACCCGGTGGCGGGCAACTCCATGCTGGGGCATGTTATCCACAGCGCTCGGCAACTCGATCCACAGCGTATCCATGTCGTCATTGGTCACGGTGCCGATGCGGTGCGTGAGCGCCTGGCGGCGGACGACCTGAATTTCGTGCTGCAGGACAAGCAGCTGGGTACTGGTCACGCCACCGCCCAGGCGGTGCCGTTCATTACCGCCGATACCGTGCTGATTCTCTACGGTGACGTGCCGCTGATCGAAGTCGAAACCCTGCAGCGCTTGCTCAAGCACGTTGTTCCCGGGCAAATGGGATTGCTGACCGTGGAGCTGGACGACCCGACCGGGTATGGCCGGATCGTTCGCGATGCCGACGGCAGGGTAGCAGCCATTGTCGAGCACAAGGACGCCAGCGAAGCGCAACGCGCTATCACCGAAGGCAACACCGGCATCCTTGCCGTGCCGGCCAATCGCCTTGCCGACTGGATGAGTCGTCTGTCGAATAACAACGCCCAGGGCGAGTATTACCTGACTGACGTGATCGAGATGGCGGTCAGCGATGGTTTGTTGGTGGCCACCGAGCAACCGCACGATCCGATGGAAGTGCAGGGCGCCAACGATCGCAAGCAGCTGTCCGAGCTGGAGCGTCATTACCAGTTGCGCGAAGGTCGGCTCCTGATGGCTCAGGGCGTGACCCTGCGCGACCCGGCACGTTTCGATGTGCGCGGTGAAGTGACGGTGGGCCGCGACGTGCTGATCGACATCAACGTGATTCTCGAAGGCCGCGTGGTCATCGAGGACGACGTGGTGATCGGCCCGAACTGCGTGATCAAGGACAGCACCCTGCGCAAGGGCGTGGTGATCAAGGCCAACAGCCATATCGAAGGTGCGGTACTGGGTGAAGGCAGCGATGCCGGTCCGTTCGCCCGCCTGCGCCAGGGCACTGTTCTCGAAGCCCGTGCCCATGTGGGTAACTTTGTCGAGTTGAAGAACGCACGCATGGGCGAGGGCGCCAAGGCCGGGCACCTGGCCTACCTGGGCGATGCCGAGATCGGTGCGCGCAGCAACATCGGCGCCGGCACCATTACCTGCAACTACGATGGCGCCAACAAACATCGGACGGTGCTGGGCGAAGACGTCTTCATCGGTTCCAACAACTCGTTGGTGGCACCTGTGGATATCCGGGATGGCGCGACCACGGCGGCCGGTTCCACCATCAACCAGACTGTGGAAAAAGCCCAGCTGGCCGTGGCCCGCGCCCGACAGAAGAACATCGACGGCTGGAAACGCCCGGTGAAAATCAAGAAGAGCTGAGTTATCCACAGCCGATGCAAGGTCGGTGCTGTTCGCTCTGCCTATCGTGAGCAAACTCGCGGCTACAGGATTGATACCCATCCTTCTGTGGCCGCGAAGCGTCATCCCTATGGATAATTCCTTCAGGCTGTTATCCACAGCATTTTTTTCATTTCCCTTGCTTGACGAATTTCCGGCAATAGGTTTTGATTGCTTCCGTTATCTTTCGAATCGAAACTTAAGTGCTCATGTCGAAACGCAATACGCCCCAGCGCCGTCACAACATTCTGGCCTTGCTCAATGAACAGGGCGAGGTGAGCGTGGATGAGCTGGCTAAACGCTTCGAAACTTCGGAAGTTACGATCCGCAAGGACCTGGCGGCCCTGGAGAGCAACGGCTTGTTGCTGCGGCGCTACGGCGGCGCGATCACCATGCCGCAGGAACTGGTTGGCGATATCGGCCAGCCAGTCTCCCCCTATAAACAAGCCATCGCCCGTGCGGCGGTTGCACGGATTCGCGAACACGCCCGCATCATTATCGACAGTGGCAGTACCACCGCGGCCATGATTCCCGAACTCGGTCAGCAGCCGGGCCTGGTGGTCATGACCAACTCGCTGCATGTGGCCAATGCCCTGAGCGAACTGGAGCACGAGCCGGTGCTGTTGATGACCGGCGGTACCTGGGACCCTCACTCCGAGTCGTTCCAGGGGCAGGTCGCCGAGCAGGTATTGCGCTCCTACGACTTCGACCAGCTGTTTATCGGTGCCGACGGCATCGACCTGGCGCGCGGGACCACCACCTTCAATGAGTTGCTCGGCCTGAGCCGGGTGATGGCCGAGGTGGCGCGGGAAGTCGTGGTGATGGTCGAGGCCGACAAGATCGGCCGCAAGATTCCCAACCTGGAACTGCCCTGGAGCAGCGTCCATACCCTTATTACCGATGATCGCCTGCCTGCAGAGGCCCGCGACCAGATTCAGGCCCGCGGCATTACGCTGATTTGCGCGGCAGTCATCTAGGAGAGAAACCATGTGTGGAATTGTTGGCGCCGTTGCTGAACGGAATATCACGCCCATCCTGCTCGAAGGCCTCAAGCGTCTCGAATACCGCGGCTACGACAGTGCCGGGGTGGCGGTCCTGACCAACGATGGCAAGCTCGAGCGCCTGCGTCGTCCGGGCAAGGTCAGCGAGCTGGAACAGGCCTTGGCCGGCGCGCCGCTGGTCGGTCGCCTGGGCATCGCCCACACCCGCTGGGCCACTCACGGCGCGCCATGCGAGCGTAACGCCCACCCGCATTTCTCCGGCGACCTGGCGGTGGTGCACAACGGCATCATCGAGAACCATGAAGCCCTGCGCGAGCAGCTCAAAGGCCTGGGCTACGTGTTCACCTCGGACACCGACACCGAAGTCATCGCCCACCTGCTGGATCACAAACTCAAGGACCTGGGCGACCTGACCGTGGCCCTGAAAGCCACCGTCAAGGAACTGCATGGCGCCTATGGCCTGGCCGTGATCAGCGCCAGCCAGCCGGACCGCCTGGTCGCCGCCCGCAGTGGCAGTCCGCTGGTGATCGGCCTGGGCCTGGGGGAAAACTTCCTGGCTTCCGACCAACTGGCCCTGCGTCAGGTAACCGACCGCTTCATGTACCTGGAAGAGGGCGATATCGCCGAGATTCGCCGCGACAGCGTGCAGATCTGGGATGTCGACGGCAAAGCGGTCGAGCGTGAAGCCGTGCAATACCGTGATGGCGCCGAGGCCGCCGAGAAAGGCGAGTTCCGCCACTTCATGCTCAAGGAAATCCACGAGCAGCCAGCCGTGGTGCAACGCACCCTCGAAGGCCGCCTGAGCCCGAACCAGGTGCTGGTCCAGGCTTTCGGCCCACAGGCCGCCGAGCTGTTCGCCAAGGTGCGCAACGTGCAGATCGTCGCCTGCGGCACCAGCTACCACGCCGGCATGGTTGCCCGTTACTGGCTGGAAGAGTTGGCCGGGATTCCGTGCCAGGTCGAAGTGGCCAGCGAGTTCCGCTACCGCAAGGTGGTGGTGCAGCCGGATACCCTGTTCGTGACCATTTCCCAGTCCGGCGAAACCGCCGACACCCTGGCCGCCCTGCGTAATGCCAAGGAGCTGGGTTTCCTCGCCAGCCTGGCGATCTGCAACGTCGGTATCAGCTCGCTGGTGCGTGAGTCCGACCTGACCCTGCTGACTCAGGCCGGTCGTGAAATCGGCGTGGCATCGACCAAAGCCTTCACCACCCAGCTGGTGGGCCTGCTGTTGCTGACCCTGTCCCTGGGCCAGGTCCGCGGCACCCTGGGCGAAGGCGTCGAAGCCACCCTGGTGGAAGAACTGCGGCGCTTGCCGACCCGCCTGGGCGAAGCTCTGGCGATGGACAGCACGGTGGAAAAAATCGCCGAGCTGTTCGCCGAGAAGCACCACACCCTGTTCCTCGGGCGTGGGGCGCAATTCCCGGTGGCGATGGAAGGGGCACTCAAGCTCAAGGAAATCTCCTACATCCACGCCGAAGCCTACCCGGCCGGCGAGCTCAAGCACGGTCCGCTGGCCCTTGTGGATAACGACATGCCCGTCGTCACCGTGGCGCCGAACAACGAGTTGCTGGAGAAGCTCAAGTCCAACCTGCAGGAAGTCCGCGCCCGTGGCGGCGAGCTGATCGTCTTTGCCGACGAGCAGGCCGGCATGACCAACGGCGAGGGCACGCATGTTATCCACATGCCGCATATCCACGACATCCTGTCGCCGATCCTCTACACCATCCCCCTGCAATTGCTGTCGTATTACGTGGCGGTACTCAAGGGCACTGACGTCGACCAGCCGCGAAACCTGGCCAAGTCGGTGACGGTGGAGTGAGTTATCCACAGCCGGCTGATTTTTCGGCCCGGCCGACGCTTTGACAACGGGCCTATATGGCCCGTTGCCTTATGTCCGGATTATTCAAAACAATATGATGAAACGATATAGCAACTGATTTGCGCTCCGAAAAAGGCTGATCTATACCTCCAAGCCACACATTGATGAGGTGTGTGCAAAGCAAGGGCTCACGGAACCGGAGCTCCTGCATAACAAGGGATAGAAACAGCGCTTCAAGGATGATTCAGCCATGCATGCGTATCGGCATTTCGGTCGTTGTTCCGTTTTTAAACGAAGCCACAATTCTTCGATCCAGGTTTTCGGCCAGGTTGCTCATTGCCACCGGCGTTCGATTCGACTTGGTTCCCCTCCTTCCTATTGCCTTCGCGGCGCTATCCCTTCTGTCCATCACGCTTCTATGACTCCTCGGCATCAGCCGGGTGTCGGCGTGTGGCGAGAAACATCCGAGTGTTCCACCCGGGTGACCCTGGGCAACAGCCCGAACGGACTCTGTAAAGGTGATCCGTTGTTCTGAGGCAATCCTGCCTCGATTGAAGCGAATGTCGGACCGGATCGGCTCACCCCGCAGGTGACCCGAAGCGGATCCCGTGTAGTCGTTCGTCCAACCTTTTCATGACGCAGTACCCACTTTTCCAGGATGGAGATGGTTATGACTGTACTCAGAGTTGGCATCGTCGGTCTCGGCGCGCAGATGCAAGAAAACCTGCTGCCCACGCTTCTGCAAATGCCGGATATTCGCATCGTCGCCGTGTGCGACAGCGACCTGACCCGCGCCGGACAGATTCACCGTTTCATTTCCGAGGTCGCGATCACCGACGACTTCGATGAGATGCTCGATACCGCTGCGCTGGATGCGGTGGTCATGGCGTGCCCGCCCCAGGCGCACCGCGACCTGGCGATCAAGGCAATGGCCAAGGGCGTGCATGTCTTCGTCGAGAAGCCGCCGTGCTTCACCCTCGCCGAGCTCGAATACCTGATCGGCGCGGCGCGCCAGGCCCAGGTGGTCACTGGCGTGGGCATGAACTTCAAATATGCCAAGCCCATGCGCCAGCTGCGCGATATGACGCGCACCGAGCAGTTCGGCAAGGTCGTGCACATCCAGCTCAACCACTATGCGAGCAAACCCACCGCGCCGCTGTGGGGGCTGGATTCCACGCTGCGTTCGTTCCTGCTGGCCCAGGCGATTCACACCATCGACCTTGGCGTGACCTTCGGCGGCGGCGAATTGCGCGATATCGAATCCCGGGTCCAGCGCCACGAGGACTCGCTGCTGGTGAGCCTGGAGCTCGGTTTCAGCTCCGGCGCGACGGTCAGCCTGCTGAGCGGGACGATGTTCCCGTACTTCGAATTCGACATGAAGATCGTCAGCTCCAATTCGATGATGGTCGAGCTCAACAACCTGTGGAACATCACCCTGCACGAACCGGTGCATGGCACCGGGGCAACCGGCACCGCCAAGCGCTGGCGCGGCGCGTGGCAGCCAGGGCCGCTGGATTCGGGTTATGAGCGCAGCGGTTATTTCGGCGAACTGGAGAAGTTCTTCGACGCGGTGCGCAACCGTACGCCTTACGAGGCCAGCTTCGAGAGCCTGCTGCCGACCTTCCGGGTGATCGAGCAGATCTGTCATGCCGACAGCGCCCGCGCCGATGTCGCCCCCGTGCTTGCCCTCCATTCCACCCATGCCGCCAAGTCCCCAGCCTTTCTCGGAGCCCAGACCAATGTCCTCTAATCTCTCCAGCGCCGCCCGCATCTCCGTTTCCGACAAATACCGTCCGGTGTACGCCGACGATCTGCTGACCTTGCAGAACACCCTGGAGCGGCCGCTGTCCGGCACCAGCGATGTGGTGGGCGAATACGAGGTCAAGCTGGCGGCCTGGTTCGAGGCGCGGCATGCGATCGCGGTCTCCTCGGGTGGCGCGGCCCTGAGCGTGGCGATCTACGCCGCCGGCGTCGGTCCCGGCGACGACGTCCTGCTGACGCCGAGCTGCCCGCTGTGCACCATCTATCCGATCATCGCCGCGGGCGCCAACCCGATCTTCGTCGACACCCGCCGTCACGGTTTCGGCGCCGATCCGGAATCGATCAAGGCCCGCATCACCCCGCGGACCCGGGCGATCATCGATATTCCGATGTGGGGCTACCCCACCGAAGTCGATGAGCTGCAAGGCCTGACCCGCGAGCTGGGGATCAAGCTGATCCTCGACCTGGCGCATTCCCATGGCAGCACCCTCAATGGCCGGCCGCTGTCGGCCTACGGCGACCTGTCGTGCTTCAGCACCCACGAACGCAAGCCGCTGGCCACCGGCGAGGGCGGATTCATCCTCACCGACGACGACCAACTGGCCCAGCGTTGCCGCGACTACAGCCGCTTCGGCAACCTCAACGGCAAGGACTTCGGCCTCAACTACAAGCTGGCCGCGCTGCCTGCCGCCCTGGGTGCCAACCGCCTGGACTCGCTGGCCGCGCAGATCGAGCAGCGCCGCGCCAATGCCACCTACTTCCTGCAGCAGCTCGACCACAGCAAGGTGCGGGAAAAGGTCATCATCGAGGGCGGACGGACCAACTACTACTTCCTCAACCTGGAGCTGCATTTCGCCGACAACCGGGCCTTCATCGATTACCTGGACGAGGCGGGCATCCCGTCGGACATCAAGCGCTACGGCTGCAAGGCACTCTACGAGTTCCCGGCGCTGGCCCAGTACCGCAACGACTGCCCCAACGCCGAGGCGCTGCTGGCCAGCATGACCACCATCCCGGTCCATCCGGACATCACCCGCGCCGAACTGGACTACATGGCCGAACGGATCAACCAGTACGGGGCCGCATGATGACGGACGTTCTTGATCGTTCGACCCTGGACCGGCATTTCACGGCCTCGGCGTTCGTGTTGAACCCCGACCGCAAGATGCTCCTGCTGCACCACCGCAAGCTGGGGGTCTGGCTGTATCCGGGCGGCCATATCGAGCAGGGGGAAACCCCTGATGTGGCGGTGCTGCGCGAGATCTACGAAGAAACCGGGATTCACGCCGTCCTGCTGGGCGAGCGTGACCTGGAACTGGCCGATGCCGAGACCGATGTCACTGTGTTGCACCAGCCTTACCGGATCCTCTGCGAATTCATCGATGACAAGCGCGGGCCGCATTACCACCTGGACCTGATCTACCTCACCGCCACCGACCTGCGGGCTTGCCCGCCGGAGCGCGAGGTGGAAAACGCGCGCTTCTTCAGCCGCCAGGAAACCGCCGAGCTGAAGATGTTCCCCAACTTCCGGCGCATGGTGGACCGGGTGTTCGCCGATGCCGAGGTGTGGGACATGGTCGGCCGGAAGGTGGCGCCATGAACCAGGCCCTTGCTCAACAGGGCCGGGTCATCGCGGACAAGTGCGGCCACGATACCCCCGACGATGTGCCCGAGCTGCAACGCGCCCTGGCGACAGGGCTGACCGGCACCTCGCAGATCGTCGAGGACTACGAGACCGCGCTCGCCGTGTTGTACGGCGTGCGTCATGTGATCGCCGTGTCGTCGGGGGCCGCTTCGGTCACCGCGGCGCTGGCCGGCGTGCGGTTCCAGCCGGGGGACGAAGTGATAGTCGCGCCCACGTGCCCGATCTGCACCGTCCTGCCGATCCTGTCCCTGGGCCTGGTCCCGGTGTTCTGCGATGTGGCGCCGGACAACTTCGGGCTCGACCCGGATGACCTGCAACGCTGCATCGGCCCGCGCACCTGTGCGGTGATCGAGGTGCCGATGTGGGGGTACCCGATCGCCTCGCATACCACCTGGGCCACCACGCGCCAGGCCGGTATCCCGCTGATCCAGGACCTGGCCCATGCGCACCTGACGCGCCTGAACGGCAGCTGGCTGGCGCAGCATGGCGACATCAGCTGCTTCAGCACCCACGACTGCAAGTTCATGTCCACCGGTGAGGGCGGTTTTGTCATGACCGATGACGACGAGCGCGCCAGCCGTATCCGCGCCTACACCCGTTTCGGCAACCTCACCGGCGAAACCCTGGGCATCAACCTCAAGCTCGGCGGCCTGCAGGCCGCCCTCGGGCTGGCGCGTTCGCGGCAGCTGGAAAGCCGCTTGCACCAGCGCCAGGCCAACCGCCGGCAGCTGCTGGAGCTACTGGACAACCCGGCGATCCGCGAACTGCCGCTGACCCCCGGTGGAGAGGCCAACGCCTATGCCTTGCTGTTGCAGGCGGTGGGGCACGACGGGCGTGAACTGGTGCACTACCAGCAGCGTCACGGCATCCCTTCGGACATCGGCAAGTACGACAACCAGCCGCTGTACCAGCTGCCGCTGCTGGCGCAGTACCGCCGCGATTGCCCCAACGCCGCCCGGTTGCTGCGTTCGCTGACCACGGTGCCGCTGCACCCGGGCCTGGCGGGCGACGACCTGGCCTACATTGCAAAGGTGCTCAATGACTACTCCCCAGCCTGATACCGCCACGGGCGGTCGACATGCCGTGGTCATCGGCGGCAGCGTGACGGGCTGCCTGACGGCCGCGGTCCTGGCCCGGCGTTTCCAGCGGGTCACGGTGATCGAGAAGAGCGATTTCTTCGACGAGACCGGCCCGCGCCAGAGCCTGCCCCAGGAGCATCACGTCCACCTGTTGCTGCTGCGTGGCAAGCAGATCATCGAAGGCATCTTCCCCGGCACCTTGAGCGCCCTGGAGCAGGGCGGCGCGCAGGTGGCCGACCTGGGTCACGACGTGAAGTGGTACCAGGGCGGGCGTTGGAAAAACCGCTACCGCAGTGGCATTTATGCCCATTACTGCAGCCGGCGGCTGATCGACAACCAGCTGCGCCGGGCCCTGCTCGGCGTGCTGAACGTCGAGGTGCTGTCCAGCACCCGGGTCACGCAGATCGAGTTCACCGGGGTCGATCCTTCCCGGCGGGTCGAGGCGGTGACCGTCGACGATGGCCACGGCGAGCGGACGCTGCGCTGCGACCTGCTGGTCGACGCCAGCGGGCGTGGCACGCGCTTGCCGACGTGGCTGAAAGAGGCCGGCTTCGGCGAGGTCGAGACCAGCGTGGTCAAGACCGAGCTGGGTTATGCGTCGCGCATCTACCGGCGTCTTCCGGCCTATGCCGAGCAGTGGCAGGTCCTGCTGGTGCTGCCCAAGGCGCCGTTGCAGCGTTCCATGGGAGTGATCAGCCCGATCGAAGGCGACCGCTGGATGGTCACCACTGGTGGCTGGTTCGGTCACTTTCCCGGCAACGACCCGCAGGAGTTCCTGCAGGCGCTGGCGGCGCTGCCGGTGCCGGATATCCATGAGGTGATCCGCGACGCCGAGCCGCTGTCGCCGGTCTACACCTTCAAGATGCCCGGCAGTCGCCGCACGCACTTCGATCGGGTCGAGCACTGGCCGGCCGGGCTGCTGGTGGTCGGCGATGCCTTGAGCAGCATGAACCCGCTGTACAGCCAAGGCATGACCATCGGCGCGCTGGAGGCCGATTGCATCGACCGCCACATCGACCAGGTATTGCAGGGCGGCCAGGGCTTTCGCCAATTGCAGGGACGCCTGTGCGAAGTGGTCGATGGCGCCTGGAGCATGGCCACCACCGAAGACTTCCGCTTTCCCGAAACCGTAGGCCAGCGCAGTTGGCGCACGCGATTCCATCATTGGTACGGCGCCGGCCTGGGCCAGGTCTCGGCGAACAATCGGCGGGCTCTGGAAACCCAGATTGGCGTGACCAACCTGGTGATGGAGCCGAGCAAGCTCTACACACCGGCGATCGCCTCGCGCATTGCCCTCAACGCCCTTCTTGCGGAGAAAACCCGACCATGATCGATGATCGACTGCACTTCTCGGGGATCGAACACCTGGTCTTCGACTGGAACGGCACCCTGATCGACGACATCGCCCTGGCGGTCAGCGCGGTCAATCGCTGTGGCGAGCGCTATGCGGTGCCGCCCATCGATGCCGTGCGCTACCGCGCGCTGTTCGACTTTCCGATTGCCGATTTCTACGCCTCCCTGGGGTTCGACCTGCAGCGCACGCCCTTTGCGCGAATCGTCGAGCACTACCTGGAGCATTTCGATACGAATGTCGCGCAGTGCCCGCTGCACGATGGGGTATTCGAGGTCCTGGAGGCAGCGCGCAATGCCGGTATCGGCGTCTCCATCGTGTCCGCCTCGCATTGCGACGTGCTGCGCAAGACCCTGGAAGCCAAGGGCCTGCTCGGGCATTTCGAGCATGTCGTGGGGCTGAGCCACAACCAGGCCACCAGCAAGACCGCCGAGGCCCTGATGCTGCAGGAGAAGCTCGGCACACCGGCCGGGCGCACCCTGTTCATCGGCGACACCCTGCACGACTACGACGTGGCGCGGGCCGTCGGCTGGCAGCCGCTGCTGGTCAGCACCGGCCATCAGGACCTCAACCGCCTGCGACAGGCCGACGCCCCGGTCTTCGGTGGGTTGGGCGAACTGCTGGGCCATTACGCCAGTGACGAGCGGCGCGCCGTCGTTCACGAGGGAGCCTGATCATGGACACCGAGCACATTGTCCTGTTGGGCCTGATCGCTGCTTCGCTGCTGTTGCGCGCGCTGGTGGCGTTCTATTACCGCGATGCGCAGCGGGTGCTGCGCCTGCTCAAGCTGATACCGCGCCTGGAGGGGCGGCGGGAGCAGTACTACCGCCCGCTGGATACCTGGTTCGCGCCGCTGCCCTTTGTCTGGACGTGGCTGGATATAGTCGCCGCGGTGCAGGCGGCGTCGATCTACTCGTCGCCGCTGGCCTGGCTGGCCGTGCTGCTGTGGAGCGGCGGGCGCATGCGCGCGTTGCAGGAGTTCGGGCACAACGCGGTGCACTTTGCCCTGTGTCGCCACCATGCCTGGCAATGGTGGCTGAGCAACGTGTTCTACCAGTTCCCGATGTTCAAGCGCGACATGCGCAGCCGGCACCAGACCCACACCCTGGAACACCATCGCCACCCCAACCATCCGCAACTCGACCCCAACCGCGCCCGGGTGCATGCCGGCGGCTATGTGGCGGGCCTGTCGCCCAGCGGTTTCTATGCGCTGTTGCTGTACCCGCTGACCCCCCGCGGGGCCTGGGTCAATCTCACCACCCTGGTGCGCAGCAGCCTGCTCAACCACTCACGCCTGACCACCCTGGTGCGGTGCCTGAGCGTGGCGGCGGTGGCGGCGTTGCTGTACGCCTTCGGTGGCTGGAAAGGCGTGTTGTTCGGCTGGTTGCTGCCGTTGCTGACGTCCTATCCGGTGTTTGCCTGGATCTCGCTGCTGACCGAACACCGCTGGTTCATCGAAGGCACCGCGCGCAATCGCCGCGAGCTGGAATACCTGGCGGGCCGGCCCACTGATTACTTCGGGGTTTCCGGCTGGCTGGTGCGGGTATTCATCGCCCCGACGTCCGACGCCTATCACCTGGCGCATTCCCTGTATCCCGGCGTGCGCTGGAACTACCTGCCGGCGATCGACCGGCACCTGAAGATCCACGAACCGCGCTACAGCAGCAACGCCAGCGAAGGCTTGCTGTTGCCTCGCGGCAATGCGCCCACGGCCCTGTCCGAACTCTATGAGCGCCTGGTGTGCACCGAACACGAACCGTCCCCCCTGAAGTCGAGAGGTAGCCTGTGACCCATTCCACTCCAACCCAGCACGTTCAACGTATCGGCATCATCGGCGGCAGCGGCCTGCAACAGCTGCCAGGCCTGCAGGACATTCAGCAAGTGGAATGCACGACCGCCTTCGGCACGCCGTCGTCGCCGCTCACCCTGGGCACGCTCAATGGCGTGCCCGTGGCCTTTGTGCAACGGCATGGCGTGGGGCATGTGATTCCGCCGGCCTCGATCAATGCCCGGGCCAACATCGCCGCGCTGCGCAGCGTCGGTTGCACGCAATTGCTGTCGGTCAGCGCGGTGGGCAGCCTGACCCACGACGCGCCTCCCGGCAGCTTTGTGCTGATCGACCAGTACATCGACCGCACCATCCAGCGGGAAAAAACCTTTTTCGGCCCCGGGCTGGTCGGCCATGTGCCCTTTGGCGAGCCGGTCTGCGCGCGCATGCGTGGCGTGCTCGCCGAGAGTGCCGAGGCCACTGATATCCAGGCGCGCAACGGCGGCACCTACGTGGTCATGGAAGGCCCGCAGTTCTCCACCCGCGCCGAGTCCCACCTGTACCGCCAGTGGGGCGGCACGGTGATCGGCATGACCGCGATGCCCGAAGCCAAGCTGGCCCGCGAGGCCGAGCTTTGCTACGCGATGATTGCCATTCCGACCGATTTCGACTGCTGGCACGAATCCCACGAGCCGGTGAACGCCACCCTGGTGGCGCAACGCATGGCGGACACCTTCAACCTGACCCGGCGCCTGGTGACCGAAGCCGTGACGCGCCTGGGCCGGCATGCCGGTGCCTGCCCCTGCGGTTGCGACCGCGCCCTGGACACCGCGGTGATGACCGCGCCCGAGCACCGGGACCCGCGCATGGTCGAGCGTCTGTTGAGCGTTGCGCCCCATGCCACTCATCTCTCTGCGAGCAAGGAATAAAGCGATGAACCAGGCCATCTCCACCAAGGACCGGGTGCGGATCCATCAGGTCGAAGTGCTTTCGGACAATTGGTACGTGCTGCGCAAGACCACCTACGACTTCCAGGGCCGCGACGGGGTCTGGCGCACCCTGGACCGGGAAACCTACGACCGCGGCAATGGCGCCACCATCCTGCTGTACAGCAGGGCCAAGCAGACGGTGGTGCTGACCCGGCAGTTTCGCTTCCCGGCCTTCGTCAACGAACACGACGGCATGCTGATCGAAACCTGCGCCGGGCTGCTGGACAAGGATGATGCGCGGACCTGCATCCACAAGGAGACAGAGGAGGAAACCGGCTATCGCATCCGTGAGGTGCGCAAGGTGTTCGAAGCCTTCATGAGCCCGGGGTCGGTCACCGAGCGCCTGCATTTCTTCGTCGGCGAATATTTCGATGAAGACAAGCAAAGCGAGGGTGGCGGCCTGGAACACGAGGGCGAAGAGATCGAAGTGCTGGAGCTGCCGATCGACCGGGCGCTGGCAATGATCGACAGCGGCGAGATCTGCGACGGCAAGACCATCATGCTGCTGCAGTACGCCAAGCTGCATCGGCTGCTGGAGGCCACCGATGACTGAGCTCAACGCCATCAGCTCGATGGAAAACGCCGAGCTGGCCGAATTCATCGCCGGCATCAGCCAGCACATCGGCATGCCGGTGCGCCTGACCCGTTGTTCCACCTCGGAGCTGATCGAGCGCCTGCACGGTGGCAGCGCCGGGGCCTGGGACCTGTTGCTGGGCACGGCGGCCACCGCCTTGCTCGACCCGGCCCTGGCCTGGCAACTGATGCCGCTGACGGACATCGAATTCTCCGGCCTGCCGGACGCCGCGGTGGCCACCGATCGCCGGTGGTTCGCGGCATCGGGTTTCGTCCCGGCCTTCTGTTACGACCCCAAGGTCCTGGCCCGCGAGGGCCTGGCGGCGCCGACCCGCTGGCAGGACCTGACAGGCCGCGAATGGGCCGGGCGCATCGCCTTGCCCGACCCCGCGCGCTCCGGTGCCGGTTACCTGCACCTCAGCGCGTTGCTCGAGCATTACGGCGAACCCGCCTGGGCACTGCTGGCCCAGGTGGCCGGGCACGGCCCTGCGATCAGCGGCTCCTCCACGGCGCCGATCGAGGCCGTCGTGCAGGAGCGGGCCTGGCTGGGGGTGACGGTGTCGACCGCGGCCACCCGCGCCGCCGAACAGCACCCGCAGCTGCGCTGGTGCGTGCCCGAAGATGCATGCTGTTATGAGGACGAGGTGTTCGCCTGCCGGGCCGGCTCGCCCAACGCCGCCTATGCGCAGCAGGCGTTGCAATGGATGCTCACCCCGGCCGCGGCGCAGATCAGCCAGCGCTATGGCAAGGTCGTGCCGGGCCAGGCTCACCCGGTCGGCGCGCTGCAACCGCTGCCGGCCTTGCAGGCCAGTCGCGACAAGGCCGCGCGCTGTCGGCAATGGCAGGCACTGTTCAGCCGGGAGACGGCCCATGGCTGAAGCCGCGCGGGATTCCAGTCAAACGCTCAGCCGCCAGGAGCAGGTCCGCGAGGCACGCCCATGGTTCCTGTACCTGCTGTTCGGGCTGTTCGGCGCCCAGCAAGGGTTGCTCGGGCCGATCATGCCGTTCCTGCGCGACACCCTGGCGCTCGACCTCGGTTGGGCCGGCCTGCATTTCGCCGCCTATGCCGCCGGCCTGGCGCTGGTCGGCTGGCCCTATCGCTGGCTGGAACGACGGCTGCGCTCGACGAGCATGAGCACCATCGCCTGCCTCTCGGTGGTTATTGCCAGCAGCCTGTTCGCCCTTGCCGGACACTGGTCGCTGAGCTTGCTCGCCGCCGGGGCGATGGGCCTGTCGGGCGGATTTGTCCTGGCGGTAGGGCAGGCGGCCCTGGGCGAGCGTTATCGCGAACAGGCCGCGCCGAGGCTGGTGGAGGCGCACATCGTCGCCGGGTTGTGCGTGCTCGGCGGCGCCCTGCTGGTGGGGGGCATGACCGGCCTGGGCCTGTCCTGGCGCTTGGTGCCGGGCAGCATCGCCGCCGTCGCGTTGCTGGTGACCTTGCTCTCGCGGAGTGCCTGGAACGCCCCGGCAATACTCGCCGCCACCGATCAAGCCCGTGAGGGCGGGCAGACCCACATGACCCGGCGGGTGCAACTGAGCCTGTGGGCTTTGGTGCTGCTGGGTATTTCCGCGGAATGGGGCGTCGGTTTCTGGGGCGCGGAATACCTGGCCGTGCATGTCCAGGTCAGCGCCTCGGCCGCGGCCACGCTGATGAGCCTGTATTTTGCCGGCACGGTGTGCGGGCGCCTGGCCAGCCGTTATGCGTTGATCCGCATCAGATCGTTGCCGCTGCTGGTCGGCGTGATACTCGGGGCCATCGCCACCCTGGTGCTGCTGTACTTCAGCCAGACCCGGCTGCCGACGGCCTTGTTCATCTTTGTCCTGGGCGCCTGCCTGGGCAATTTCTTCCCGCTGATCCTCGGTTCGGCGATGCGCATCGCGCCCCAGGCCAGCTCGGCCATCAGCGCCCAGGCTTCGCAGGCGGTGGGCGTGGCGCTGTTGCTGGCGCCTTTCCTGCTGGGCCTGCTGTCCTCGCGGATCGGTGTCGAAGCGGCTTTCAGCCTGTTGATCGTCTACCCCTTTCTCATGCTGCCGATCGCCCGCGGTCTGCATTTTTCCGGAGCACACCCTTGAAGCTTTCTGCCCTGTTGTTCGATCTCGACGGCACCCTCATCGACACTGATGACCTGCACCTCAACGCCTACAACCAGTTGCTGTCGCGCTGGGGAAAATCCATGAGCCTGGATTACTACAAGGCCCATGTGATGGGCTTTCCCGACGACATGATTTTCTCCGGCCTGTTTCCCCAGGTGCCGGCGACGCAATACCCGGAGCTGGCGGCGCAGAAGGAGGCCATGTTCCGCGCCCAGCTGCGCGAGACCACGCCGGTGCCTGGCGTATTGCGTACCCTGGATTATGCCCAGGCGGCCGGTATCTCCATGGCGGTGGTGACCAACGCGCCTAGGGAAAACGCCGAAGCCATGCTCCAGGGCCTGGGGATTGCCGAGCGTTTCGATGCGCTGGTGATCGGCGGTGAGCTGGCGCGCGGCAAGCCTGACCCGCTGCCTTACCTGACGGCCTTGCGCTTGCTGGACGCGAGCGCCGATCAGGCGCTGGCCTTCGAAGACTCGCTGGCCGGCGTGCGTTCCGCGGCAGCGGCGGGTATCCACACCTTTGGCATGCTCTCAGGTCTGGAGGAAACTCAGCTTCGCGAGGCGGGTGCGCGGAGTATCATCCGGGACTTCAACGATGAGGCCTTGTGGCAGCGACTCCAGGTCCCTGCCTGAGCCCGGGCGGTCCATGCGGGACGGTGCCGGGGCAGGGCGCCGTACTGCGAGGACCGTCATGGACCGATTCCAGGAAATGCAGGTGTTCATCAGCGTCGCCCAGGAGCAGGGCTTCGCGGCCGCGGCCCGGCGCTTGGGGCTGTCCGCACCCAGCGTGACCCGCGCGGTGGCGGCGCTGGAGCAGCGTATCGGCACCCAGCTGCTGACCCGCACCACGCGCAATGTGCTGCTGACGGAAGCCGGCCAGCGTTACCTGGAAGACAGCCGGCGCATCCTCGCCGAGTTGCAGGACGCCGAGGCCTCGGCCGCCGGCATCCATGCCCTCCCGCGCGGACAACTGACGATCACCGCTCCGGTGCTGTTCGGCGAGCTGTTCGTGACCCCGCTGATGGTGGATTACCTGGAACGCTTTCCCGAGGTCAGCATCAATGCCCTGCTGGTCGACCGGGTGGTGAGCATGGTCGAGGAAGGCATGGACGTCGCGGTGCGTATCGGCGAGTTGCCCGACAGCGGCCAGCACGCGATGCGCGTCGGCGAGGTGCGGCGGGTCATCTGTGCCTCCCCGGCTTTTCTGGCGCGGCATGGCCGACCACGGCATCCCCAGGAACTGCGCCAGGCGCCGGTGATTGCGCCGTCGTCCATCGGCCAGTCCAGAAGCTGGCTGTTCGACGAGGGCGGAACCCCCTTGAGCGTTCGTCCGGAGCCGCGGCTGGTGGTCACCGCCAACCAGGCGGCGATCAGTGCCGCCTGCCTGGGGCTGGGCCTGACCCGGGTGCTGTCGTACCAGGTCGCGGGCAAGGTGGCGACGGGTGAGCTGGAGATTGTCCTGGCGGAGTTCGAACTGGCGCCGCTGCCGATCCATGTGGTGTATCAGGGCGGGCGCAAGGCCCCGGCGCGGGTGCGCAGTTTCGTCGATTTCGCGGTGCAGGCGCTGCGCGGACACCCGGCGTTGCAACCGTAGCGCGGATTATTACGCTGGCTGAAATGATGGATTGTGTTTTCTGGTGATTCTGTTGTTTTGACCCGAGAGGGAAGATGGCGTCCGTCAGTGCCGCTCTTGTGAGCCGCACCCCTGCCCAGCGGAGTCTGCCATGCACGCCATCAAGCTCTACAGCTTCCCCCGTTCCGGTCATGCCCATCGTGTCGAACTGATGTTGTCGCTGCTGGGGCTGCCTTTCGAGCTGGTCTTCGTCGATCTGGCGAAAGGCGAGCACAAGCAGGCGGACTTCCTGGCGCTGAACCCCTTTGGCCAGGTGCCGGTGATCGACGACCAGGGCGTGATACTGGCCGACTCCAACGCGATCCTGGTGTACCTGGCGCAGAAGTACGGCCAGGGCCGTTGGTTGCCCAGCGATCCGGTTGGCGCGGCACGAGTCCAGCGCTGGTTGTCGGCGGCGGCGGGGCCGATTGCGTTCGGCCCGGCGGTGGCGCGGTTGATCACCGTATTCGGCGCCCAGCGCAACGCCGAGGAGGCCATCACCCGCTCCCATGCGCTGCTCAAGGTGGTCGAGCAGGAATTGACGGCCAGCCCTTACCTGGCGGGCAGCGAACCGACCATCGCCGATATCGCCGGCTACAGCTACATCGCCCACGCCCCCGAGGGCAATGTGTCGCTGGCGGATTATCCACAGGTCCGCGCCTGGCTGGCACGCATCGAAGCCTTGCCTGGCTTCGTCGGCATGCCGCGCACCGCGGTGGGCCTGCAAAGCGCCTGAATCTGGCGGCCCGGCACCCTCCGGGCCCGCTGACTGCTGCGTCATCGACGCAGGGGAGCCCCATCATGAACATCGAATCCCCCTGGCATGCAGGCGAAACCCGCCTGCAAGCCCAGGCAGGCGTTGCCGAGCGCATGGACGTCGTCGGGCGCAAGGTGATCCGCAGCGAGATGCCCGACCAGCACCGGCAGTTTTATCAACAGCTGCCGTTCATGTTGCTCGGGGCTGTGGATAACCAGGGCAACCCCTGGGCCAGCGTGCTCGAAGGGGCTATCGGTTTCGCCCACTCGCCAACCCCCGGGCGGCTAAGGCTCGACAGCCTGCCCGCCGTCGAAGACCCCGCCCAACTGGCGCCGGGCGCGGCCATCGGTCTGCTGGGCATCGAGCTGCACACCCGGCGGCGCAACCGCCTCAACGGGCGGATCGTCGAGCTGGACGACAGCGGGTTTGCCCTGGGGGTCGAACAGTCCTTCGGCAATTGCCCGCGCTACATCCAGCTGCGACAGTTCGAGTCGGTGCCGCTGGCCGCGCACCGGCCGGTGCAGCGCCTGAACGCGCTGGATGAAGCGGCGAGGGCGATGATCCGGGGCGCCGATACGTTTTTTGTCGCCAGTTACGTGGAGCTCGAGGGACGGCTCTGGGTCGATGTGTCCCACCGCGGCGGCCCGGCCGGTTTCGTGCGGGTCGAGGGCAACCGCCTGAGCATTCCGGATTTCGCCGGCAACCTGCATTTCAACACCCTGGGCAACCTGCTGCTCAACCCCCGCGCCGGCCTGCTGTTCATCGACTTCAGCCGTGGCGACCTGCTGCAGCTCAGCGGCCGCACTGAAGTCGTGCTCGACGACCCGCAGATCGCCACCTTCCCGGGCGCCGAGCGCCTGTGGCGCTTCGAGGTCGAGCAACTGGTGCGCCGGCCTGCGGCGCTGGCCCTGCGCTGGCGTCCGACGTAAAAAATCGCAGGAGCGAGGCTTGCCCGCGATAGGGCCGTGGCTGACCCACCACGGTGTTTGCATCGCGAGCAAGCTTCGCTCCTACAGGTGTTGCGGCGTTCAGGAAAATGTAGGAGCGAGCTGCGTCAGGCGTAGGACAGAGCTTTTTCCTCCAGCAACTCCTGGTACAGCTCGTTCCACCTTTGGCCCATCTGCGCGGCCTGTTCGGTACACCGACCGAGTCAGGTAAATCGGTTTTGAAAAAAGTAAGACACCCTTTTCAGCCTCCCAAAGCCTGACGATAAGCACGAGCGGTGATTTGTGCGCAGTGCCTCCAGGAAAACAGCCTGGCTTGTTGCAAACCCGCTTCGCGGCATGCCTGCCAATAGGGTTCATCGTCAATCAAGCGAAGCAGGGTGCTGCTCAAGCCGTGCGCATCGCCAGGCTCGACATAATTGCCCGCTACCCCCGCGACTTCCGGCATCGCCGAACGCCGCGTCACGACCACCGGTGTGCCGCTGGCCATGGCTTCCAGGACCGGAAGACCGAAGCCTTCGTACAGCGATGGAAAGATCAGCGCCCTGGCTCCGGCCACCAGTTGCGCTACTTGTTCGTCCGGCAGGTAGCCCAACAGTCGTACATGGCCGCTGGCCAAGGCCTTTTGCAGGGTGTCGCTGAACTGCCCTTGCTCCCAACCCGCCATGCCGACGATCAGCAACGGATAACGCTGGCGCAGCGCTGGCGGCAGCAGTTCATGGGCTTGCAGGGCCTGGGACAGGTTCTTGCGTGGCTCCAGCGTGCCGACGCACAGGAAGTAGCCTTGAGGCTGCAGGCCACGGGCCGCGAGACTATGTTCTAGCTCGGTATGCTCACGAGGATGGAAGCGCGGGGCGACGCCCAGGGGCGCCACGACAAAACGATCGCGCGGCAGGCCGAAGTAATCCTGGGCTTCATCGGCGATGAACTGCGAGTCTGTCAGGATCAGCCGCGCCTGTTCCACACCCGCGCCAAGGCGCCGCTCGATTTCCTTCAAGCGTGCCGGCGGCTGAGTCGAGGGGTAATGCAGGTGGGTCAGGTCATGCAGGGTCATCACGGTCGGGCCTTCGAACTCCAGCGGCCACAGGCTGGGTTCGTGGTAAAGGTCGATCGCCTCATGTTGTCCCTGGTCGAAACGTCGCTGTTCCAGCCAGCGCCTGGCCTGGTAGGCCCCGGGGATCTGTCGCAGCCAAGGCGCCAGTCGGGAGTAACCCGGCATGGCGGCCGCCGGCAGTTCGGGGCTCCAGCCCCAGCCATGGAACAGCGACAGCTCCAGTCCCTGCTCGGTGACCAGGGCCGAGGCCAGTTCCGCTACGTAATGGCCGATACCGGTGCGCGGCGACTGGAGAATGCGTGCGTTAAGGGCTATCCGCATCGTGCGTCTCCATGACCGTGGGGGCGTGGTTCCTGTGGAACACAATGCGTTCGACCAGCTGGGTACTGGCTTCTCGCCAACCCAGCCAGCGCCAGTCATCGACATGGCGGGCGGCGGGAAACACGCCACTGGTTTCCTGCTGGATGACCAGGTCGGCCAGGCTCTGCGGATCGTTCAGGTCGAAATAGGCCATGAACTCGCCGCCGATTTCGCGAAATACCGGGATGTCGCTGCCCATGGCGGGCAGGCCGCGCTGCATGGCCTCCACCAGGGGCAGGCCGAACCCTTCGACATGGGAGGGGAAAACCAGCGCCGTTGCTTTGGAATAGGCGTACTCCAGGCTGTTGTCGTCCAGTGAATTGAACATGAACAGGCGCCGGTTCAACTCCGGGTGCCGGCGAATCCGCTCGATCAGCGCCTCGCATTTCCAGCCGATGCGCCCGGCGATGCACAGGCGGGCCTGGGACCCACGGGCCCAGACACGCTCGAAGGCGTCAAGCAGGAACCCGTGGTTTTTACGTGGCTCGATGGTGCTGACTATCAGAAACACCGCTGCCTGGCCCTTGAACAGCTGGGCCAGATCCGGGTTGATCCGAGCGTTTTCGTTGCACTGGTCCAGTTCCGAACCCAGGTGGAAATAGTCGAACCAGCGCTGTGCCACCTGCTGGCGCCCGACCCGGCGGAGCATCTCTTCGCGAACCTGATCGCGGATGGTCGCGGAAATGGCGATGTAGCCGTCGGCGGTGCGCGCTATCCAGTCGAACCAGTGGCTGAACACCCGGACCAGCCCGGCGTCGCAGAACTGCGGGTGGGTCAGGGGGATCAGGTCGTAGATGACCGAGACGATACCCACGCCATCCCGTTTGAGCTGTTCGGCCAGGGGAAAGAAATCGGCGTGCCAGGACGAGTCCAGCAACACCAGTTGATCGCCCGGTTGATGTTGCAGCTGTACACAGCGCTGGGGGATTTCCCGGGTGTCGAGGAACCGGTTGCACAGCCGCAACGGAATGCTGAAGCAGACCAGGGCAGTCAGCCGGCACGCCACATAGAGCAAGCGGCGCGCAAGGTAGGAATCGAAAGGTTTGCGTCGCTCCAGGGTGCGGTGACGCAGCCAGAAGACGTTGGCCATCTGTTCCAGGCGCACCCGCAGTCCCATCAGGTTCCAGCGCGCGGGCTTCAATGGCTTGAGGCTCAATACCCGGTAGAGCTTGCCTTTGAGCATGACCACCGGAATGCAATCCACCGAGGCATCGGCTGCGGGCAGTTCACGGATGACGTTGCGCACCACGCGCTGGATACCCGAGTTGGTCTCGGGGTGTTCGAACACATAGGTGCATTCAATCAACAGTCGGGTCATGGCGCCGCTCGCTGAGGCATTGACTGAGTGGACTTCGACGGTGAGCGAACAATGCTGGTCCGCGCCTGCAACCAGGAGCAGCCGACAAAGTCTTCCTGGCGGTTATTGATGACGTGGAAGACCAGGCCGTAGTCGCGCCATTCGAAGTTGCGATCCAGGTGCGAATCCAGCCGTGACAGGCTCAGGGCCACCGAGTAGTTGCCCTTGCCCAGGCCCATGGTGAAGGCGAAGCGGAAGGTGACCTTTTCGCCGGCGCTCAAGTCGGTCAGGGCCTGGTCCAGGCGATGGGTGTTGATGCCATACATGGGCTGGCCGAGACGGTCCTTGATCATGAAGCCCAGCACCAGCCGTTCGATGTCCTGGCGCACCTCGACCTGTACTTCCAACACCACCGGCTGGCCGACTTCGGCCATCTCGATCGAACGCTCGCGTTCGTCGCGCAGGTGCACGCTGAGGATCGCGGCTTCGCCGGTGCCGGAAATGGTCCGTACCTGGCCGTTGGCGAGCATTTCCTGGCGCACCGTCTGGCCTTCGCGTTCGGCGAGCATGGCGTTGTAGTAGTCCATCACCTCTTCCGGCTTGCCGTGCATGGCCACGCGGCCCTGCTCGAGCAGGATCGCGGTGTCGCAGATCGACTGGATCGCCGAGCGGTCGTGGGACACGATCAGCAGGGTGGTGCCGGCGCGGCGGAAGCTGCGGATGCGCTCGAAACTCTTGTGCTGGAAGTAGGCGTCGCCCACCGACAGCGCCTCGTCGACGATCAGGATGTCCGGGCGCCGGGCCGTGGCCACGCTGAACGCCAGGCGCATCTGCATGCCGCTCGAATAGGTGCGTACCGGATGATCGATGGCCTCGCCGATCTCGGCGAAGGCTTCGATTTCCGCCATCAGGGCCTGGATTTCCTCGACCTGCATGCCCAGCAGCTGGCCGGCCATGACCGCGTTCTGGCGTCCGGTGAAGTCCGGGTGGAAACCCATGCCCAACTCCAGCAACGCCGCCACCCGACCCCGCAGATGGATCTCTCCGCAGGTTGGCTGGGTGGTGCCGGTGATCATTTTCAGCAAGGTGCTTTTGCCGGCGCCGTTGACCCCGACTATGCCCACTGCCTGGCCCGGCTCGATCTCGAAATCGACGCCCTGCAGCACCCAGTGCAGGTGATGGCGCGGCCTGGAAAACGGAATCATCCATTCGAACAGCCGGCTCCAGCGGTGCGGGTAATGCTTATAGGCCTTGCCCAGGTCGGTGACGCGTATATGTCCCATCAGAGCTCATCCACCATTTCACCGACGCGCTGGCGGAAAAGCCGCAGCCCTATGCCACAGAACAACAGGCTGATCACCAGCATCGGGGTCAGCGAACTCCATTGCGGCCACTGGCCGTACAGGAACAGATTCTGGTAGCTCGGCATCAGCGCGGTCAGCAGGTTGAGCGCCAACAGGCGCTGCACCGACTCGGGCAAGATGGTGATGGAGTAGACGATGGGATCAGCCAGAACCAGAACTGCAGGAAGGAGCCGAAGAACTGCCCGACGTTGCGGAAGAAGACGTTCAGTACCTCGAGCATCATCCCCAGGCCGGAGCAGAACAGCACCTGCAACAACCGCGGGATCAGCGTCAGGCCCGGCAGGCGCCCGAAGTTGATGCCTGCATTGAGCAGCACGACCATCGGCAGACAGATACGCGGGAAGCTGATCTTCTTCAGCAGATTGGCGTTTTCCAGGATCATGCTTTGGCTGTGCAGCAGGCCACAGGTCTTGCAGGCTTTGCGGTTGGGTCAGGTCGAAGGGCGGCGCGGGCAACAGTTCCCAGCCGGAATCGGCAGCGCCCAGGCGGGATCGCAGATGGCGTCCCACAAATCCATTCAGGCCCGTTACAAACAGACGCTTTTTCAAGCAGCAGCCTCTTTAGACGGAGGCTTCGGCAATATTTGGACACATAATTCATGTGAGAAATACGAAAACTCTGCTATTTCCCCAGAGCCTTCCTATTGACGAAGCTTGTTGTAGTTGTTTGCGCTCAATCTGTGCCAATTGCTTTGGAATTTCAACAGGTCCTACCGTGACCGGTAAGTTCTCGTTTTCCAGCATAGGAAAAATCTTGTCGGGAGGTTCCCGAATCTTCAAAGGATGTGTTTAGAATGCCCCTCGTCTCGACCCCAAAGTGATCAGAATGGCTGTCTCGCAGCCATGCAAAACTGACCAATAGAACAAGAACGTAGACGGGCATGAGAACGATGGATGCACGCCCGCAACACAGGCGTGGCGCCATGGCTCTACCGTCATTGTGTGAAGGTGCCAGGATGGCGGCTTCATCGTGAGATGCCATGAATTTCATTCTTTATTCGGATGTTAACGACGGCTCCATCAGCCAGAGCCTCGGGCGTCCGGAATACAGTTATTACTTCGTGCTCAAGGCTTATCGCCCGGTGCTGGAAAGCCTTGGGCGCGTGCATGTGGTGCAGACGCCGGCCGAGGTCGACCGGCTGTATCACGAGCTGCGGCTCAAGGGCGAAGACTGCCTGTTTCTTTCGTTCACCCCACCCCAGAAAACCCCGGTCGACCTGGACTGCCCGACCCTGTGCGTGGTGGCCTGGGAGTTCGATTCGATCCCCCACGAATACTGGGATAACGACCCGCACCAGGACTGGAGCCGCACCCTTGGCCGCCATGGCCGGGTGATCACCCTGTCCAGCCATACGGCCCGTGCGGTGCGGCGGGTGCTGGGTGAGCATTTTCCGGTGCTGGTGCTGCCTACCCCGCTGTGGGAGCGCTTCGACGGCGTCCGCGGGCAATACCCCAATGTACCGGTCAACGCCGGCACCACCCTGCAGATCAAGGGCTGCATCATCGACAGCCGGGCCCTGGGACTTTCCGCCGACGGCCTGATCGCGCCGGTGCTGGATGAGGCGCCGCCTCCCGCTCCCGTCGAGGTCGAAATCGTCGAAGCCCCGCCGCTGACCGTCAGGCGCCGGCTGTTCATTGCCAAGCACTATCTGCGCGAATGGTATCGGGCGCTGGCCGGCGGCGAATGGCGCCGGCCGCTGTTCATCAGCAAGCACTATGTTCGTGAATGCTACCGCGAGGGGTTGCGCGACCGGGTTCCCGAGCGCCTGCGGGCGCTGATGGCGAAATCGAGACCGGAGCACGCGGCAGCGCTGCCCGTCGTCCTGCCGGCACCTGCGCCTGAGCCGGAACACCCCCAGGCCGTCCTCCCGGCCACCGACCAGCAGGTGGAGTTCCAGGTCGATGGCGTGGTCTATGTCAGCGTGTTCAACCCCGACGACGGCCGCAAGAACTGGCATCAACTGATTACCGCGTTCTGCTGGGCGATGCGCGACACCGAAGACGCCACCCTGGTGTTGAAGATGACCCAGAACGACCTGTCGACCTATTACGTCGAAATGCTGACCCTGCTGTCGCAGCTGTCTCCGTTCAGCTGCCGGGTCGTGGTCATGCACGGCTATCTGGACGACGAGCAGTTCGCCCGGCTGTACGGCGCGGCCAGTTTCTACGTCAATGCCTCGCGGTGCGAAGGCCTGTGCCTGCCGCTGATGGAGTTCATGGCCTGCGGCAAGCCGGTGATCGCGCCGCTGCACACGGCTATGCTCGATTACATCGACGAGGACGTGGCCTTCGTCGTCAAGTCCAGCCAGGAGCCGGCGATCTGGCCGCAGGACTCGCGCATCCTGTTTCGCACCCTGCGTCACCGCCCGGATTGGGGCTCGTTGAAAACCGCCTACCAGGACAGTTACCGCATGGCCAAGGAAAACCCCGCGGGGTACCAGTCGATGTCCCTGGCCGCGGCCCGGCGCATGCAGGAGTACAGCAGCTTCGCCAGCGTCCAGGGGCGCCTGCGGGAGTTCTTCGCCCTGACCCCACTGACCGAGGCCGACGGCGCATCCTCCCTGGCCGTGGCGGGTAACGCCTGATGCTGATCCTCATCCATTCGGAAACCAACAAGAGCAACATCCAGCAGAACCTCGGCCGTCCCGAATACAGCTACTACTTCGTGCTCAAGGAGTTCCGGCCGGTGCTGGAGCGCCTGGGTCAGGTGCTGGAGGTCAGCAACCCCGACGAGTTGGTGGACCGCCTGTATTTCGACTGCCAGAGCCGCGGCGAGGCGTGCATCTTCCTGTCGTTCTCGCCGCCCCATCGCACGCCCAACCATTACGCCTGCCCGACCATCCCGGTGTTCGCCTGGGAGTTCAGCACCATTCCCACCGAAAGCTGGCAGGGCGAGCCACGCCATGACTGGCGGCTGGTCCTGGGCACCGCGGGCGCGGCGATCACCCACTCCAGTTTTACCGTGCGAGCGGTGCGCGATGTGATGGGCGAGGACTACCCGATCTGCGCGATCCCGGCCCCGGTCTGGGATCGTTTCGCCCGCCGTGGCGAGCAACTGGGCAAGCAGCCACGGGCGGCCCGGGTGACCCTCAACCTGCATGGACTGCTGCTCGACAGCCGGACCCTGGACCTGAGTGCCTACGGCCCGGGCACACTGCGCGAAGACATGCCGCTGGCGCTCGATGCCACGGCCCGCGACTGCCAGCTGCTGCTCGACGGGGTGGTCTACACCTCGGTGTTCAACCCCTACGACGGGCGCAAGAACTGGCAGGACATGATCAGTGCGTTCTGCACCACCTTTCGCGACTGTGCCGACGTCACCCTGGTGCTGAAACTGACCCACCACGATATCGGCAACGCGCTGGCCGACATGCTGCACCACCTCTACAAGAACCAGTCCTACCAGTGCCGGATCGTGCTGATCCACGGCTTTTTGTCCGACCCGGACTACGAGCGGCTGGTGGAGGCCACCCGCTATGTGGTCAATTCCTCGTTCGGCGAAGGGCAGTGCCTGCCGCTGATGGAGTTCATGTCCTGCGGCAAGCCGGCGGTGGCGCCGTGCAACACCGCGATGGCCGACTACATCGACCCCGACAACACCTTTATCGTCGACTCCACCGACGAGTTGACCGCCTGGCCCCACGATCCGCGGGCGGCCTACCGGACCCTGCGCTACATCACCAATTGGGATTCGTTGTGCTCGGCCTATCGCGCCAGCTACGACGTCGCCCTGCAGGACCCCGAGCGTTATGCGCGCATGTCGAGCCATGCGATCGAAAGCCTGCGGCGCTTCTGTAGCCAGGCCACGGCCGAACAGCGCCTGGGCGAGTTCTTCCAGCAGGTGCTGGAGCGGCGCAAGGCGCCTGCCACCCCCGGGCTTCCCGCGTGATGCGGGCGTTTCTGCGGCGTTTGCGCAGGGGCGCGCCGTTGCCTGCGCTGCTGCTGGCCGAAGCGCCCAGGCCCGCGGTTTCTCCCCGCGATTGCGGCTTGCGCGACGCCATGCTCGATGGCTGGTTCTGTTCCGCAACCGGCGAGCTGCTCAAGGGCTTTGCCATCAGCGCCGACGACACCCTGCTCGATGTCGGCTGTGGTGAGGGCGTGGCGACGTTGTTCGCCATGCGCCAGGGCGCTTCGGTGATTTTCACCGACAGCGAGTTCGACAAGGTACGCGACCTGGCCCGGCAAGTCGCCGAGCAATCGGACGTGCCCGCCCTGGGGCTGGTCAGCAACAGCCTGCCGTTGCCGCTGGCCCAGGGCTGCGCGAGCAAAGTGGTGTGCATGGAAGTGCTGGAGCACATCGAACAGCCCGAGCCGTTCCTCGCCGAGCTGGTGCGCATGGGCCGTCCCGGCGCGCAGTACCTGATCAGCGTTCCGGACCCGGTGGGCGAGCATTTGCAGAAGGGCATCGCGCCGCCCGGCTACTACCGCGCGCCGAACCATGTGCAGGTGTTTTCCCGCGAAGGCTTTGGCCAGATGATCGAGGACGCCGGGCTGGTCATCGAGCATCGGCAGGCCACGGGCTTTTTCTGGGTCATGGGCATGATCTTTTTCTGGGCCAGCGAACGGGCCGCCGGACGCGAGCCGCCGGGCGCCGTGCGCGACCGCATCCAGGCGCCGTACCCGGCGCTGATGGAAGGCTGGGCGCGGACCTGGGAGGAGCTGCTTGCGCAACCCGACGGGCTGGCGATCAAGCAGGTGCTCGATGGCTTCATGCCGAAAAGCCAGGTCATCATCGCCCGCAAGCCGCTGCCCGGCGCCGTGGCTGAGCCGTCTTGAACGACAAGCGGATCATGGACATCGAGCTGCTGCGGGGCATCGCGGTGCTGGGCGTGGTGTTCCATCATCTGCAAGGCAATCTGTTTCGCGAGGGGCCGCCTGGTTGGGCATCCCGTTCCCCCGTTCCTTCCACTGGAGTCACTTCATGCTGAGCCTTCTGAAAAAACTCACGGCGAGCGCTCCTGCGGCCGTGACGCCCGACGCACCGTCGCCGGTCAAGGTCGATCCGTACATGCTGGGCCTGCAGGACGCCATGCTCAGCGGCTGGTTCAACCAGGAAAACGGCGAGCTGTTCACCGGCTTTCCGGTGACGGCCGAGGACACCCTGCTGGACGTTGGCTGTGGTGACGGCGGCAACGTGCATTACTGCGCGATGCGCGGGGCGAAGATCATCATTGCCGACATTGACGCGGCCAAGGTCGAGGCGACGCGCCAGCGTCTGAGCGATACGCCGGCCCGCGGCGTGGAATGCCATGTCACCGACTGCAACCCGCTGCCGATTGCCGATGGCACCGCCAGCCGCGTGGTGTCCACCGAGGTCATCGAGCATGTGGACGATCCGGCGCAGTTTCTCTGCGAGCTGGTGCGGGTCGGCCAGCCGGGCGCGCTGTACCTGCTGAGCGTGCCGCACCCGAGCTCCGAGGACCTGCAAAAGGACATCGCCGCGCCGGAGTATTTCCAGAAGCCCAACCATATCCGCATCATCAGCGAAGAGCAGTTCAAGCAGATGGTCGGCGACGCCGGGCTGGAGGTGCTCAGCCATAGCCAGTACGGCTTCTACTGGTCGATGTGGATGCTGCTGTTCTGGGAAGCCAAGGTCGAATTCAGCAACCCCGACCACCTGTTGCTCGACCAATGGGCGAACACCTGGCAGACCATCCTCAACTCGCCGCGCGGGGTGCAGATCAAGAACGCGCTGGACGCCGTGGTCGCCAAGAGCCAGGTCATCATTGCCCGCAAGCCGGCCTGAACCGGCCCCTGTAGCCGCTGCCGAAGGCTGCGCAAGGCCGCAGGGCCTCCCGCGATCTTGCGACCTTGCGCGCCCTTCGGTCGCGATCGCAGCCTTCGGCAGCGGCTACAGAGCCTCAGGCCTGTTGCACGAAAGTCAGGCGCACGGCGAAGCCGATCAGCAGGCTGCCGAACAGCCATTGCTGGACCCGCTGGGCGGCGCGGTTGTGCGCCAGCCAGCGGCCGATCCAGGTGCCGGCCAGGGCGTAGGCGCTGTCGAACAGTAACCCCACCAATACCAGCAGCAGACCGAGGCTGGCGAACTGCGCGGCCACGGGGCCGGCCTGCGGGTCGATGAACTGTGGCAGCAGCACCGAGCAGAACAGCAGCGCCTTGGGGTTGAGCAGGTTGGTCAGCAGGCCGCGGCGGATCGCTTCGCGCCAGCGCAGGGCGCTCGCGGTCTCGCCATCCTGCAGGCTGGGCAGCAAGTTGGCCCGCAGGCACTGCACGCCGAGCCACAACAGGTACGCGGCCCCGCCCAGGCGCACCACCTCGAAGGCCCAGGGCGCGGCCTTGAACAGGGTGGCCAGGCCCAATGCCGCCAGTGCCACATGACAGCCCCGGGCAATCGCCAGGCCCACCGCGGTGGCCAGCGCCAGGCTCTTGCCCTGGCGGGCGCCGGTTTGCAGCAGGAGGATCATGTCGGGGCCGGGCAGCAGATAGACCACCGCCAATGCCAGGAAAAACATCCACAGTTGCGCCACCTTGCCACCCCCTTTCGTTGTCGATTCGGTAGGTAGAGTCTAGGGCCGAAGGGCAGGGCAGGTGCTTGCGTAGTCAGCCAGCATGCAGGCGGAAATTGGCATAATCTTCCACCTGGACATGGAGTGACTATCGGAAAATGCCAAAAATGAAACTGGACGCCTACGACCGCAAGATTCTCGCCGCCCTGCAGCGCGACGGCCGCCTGAGCAACGTGCAACTGGCGGAGGAGATCGGCCTGTCTCCTTCACCCTGCCTGCGCCGGGTACGGATGCTGGAAGAAGCCGGGGTGATTCGCGGCTACCAGGCCAACCTCGATCGCGATGAAGTGGGCCTGGGGCTGACGGTGTTCGTCGGGGTCAAGGTCGAGCGGCACACCGACGAGCATTCCGAAGCCTTCCACCGGGCGGTGACGGCGCTGCCGGAGGTGCTTTCGGCGTTCCTGGTGTCCGGCGAGTCGGACTTCCTGCTGCAGGTGGTGGTGCCGGACCTGCGGGCCTATGACCGCTTTCTCACCGGCAGCCTGCTGAAACTGCCGGGCGTCAGCGATATCCGCAGCAACTTCGCGATCCACACGGTGAAAACCCCGGGTGCGCTGCCGCTGGGGCATTTGCCGACCTGACGCGATCATCTGTAGCCGCTGCCGAAGGCCTTCGGCGATCTTGAGAGCTTGCGCGCCCTTCGGTCGCGATCGCAGCCTGCGGCAGCGGCTACAGGGTCTACATCTGCGTCGCCATCCCTTCCACATCCATCGCTGCCTGGCGCAACGCCTCGGAGCGGGTCGGGTGCGGGTGGCAGGTCAGGGCGATGTCTTCGGCCGAGGCGGAAAACTCCATGGCCACGCAGTATTCACCGATCATTTCGCTGACGCTCGGTCCTACTAAATGCACGCCGAGGATTTCATCGGTCTGCGCGTCCGCCAGGACCTTGGCGAAACCTTCGGTCTCGTGGTTGATCTTGGCCCGGCTGTTGGCCGTGAAAGGGAACTTGCCGACCTTGTAGGCCCGGCCCTCGGCCTTGAGCTGCTCTTCGGTCTTGCCGACGCTGGCCAGCTCGGGTTTGGTGTAGATCACACTGGGAATCAGGTCGTAATTCACTTCGCCGGCCTTGCCGACGATCTGCTCGATGCAGGCCATGGCCTCGTCCTCGGCCTTGTGGGCGAGCATCGGACCGGACGTGACGTCGCCAATCACCCACACGCCGGGGGCCTCGGTGCGGTGCTGGCGGTTGGCGAGCATGCCGCGCGGGTCAGTGCTCAGGCCGACGTTCTCCAACCCCAAGCCCTGGGTATAAGGCCGGCGCCCGATGGCTACCAGCACGTAGTCGGCTTCCAGCAGCTCCGCCGTGCCGCCCGCGGCGGGTTCGATACTCAACTGCACGCCATTGGCCGAGGTGCTGGCGCTGCTGACCTTGGTGCCGAGCTTGAAGGCGATCCCCTGCTTGGCCAGGGCCCGTTGCAGGGTCTTGCCGGCTTCGCCATCGACCCCGGGGCAGATGCGGTCCAGGTACTCGACCACGGTCACCTGGGCTCCCAGGCGCCGCCAGACCGAACCCAGCTCCAGGCCGATCACCCCGGCGCCGATCACCACCAGGTGCCGGGGCACTTCGCCGAGGGACAGCGCGCCGGTGGAGTCGAGGATGCGCCGGTTGTCGATCTCCACCCCGGGCAGTGGCGTCGGCTCGGAGCCGGTGGCGATCACGATGTCCTTGGCCTGCAACCGGGTCTTGGCCCCGGCGCTGTCGGTCACCGTGACCTGGCCGGGGCCGTCGATATGGCCCCAGCCCTTGATCCAGTCGACCTTGTTCTTGCGAAACAGGAACTCGATGCCCTTGGTCAGGCCGGCCACGCTGTCGTCCTTCTGCTTCATCATCTGGGCGAGGTTGAGGCGGGGCTTGACCTCGATGCCCAGTTCGGCGAATTCCTTGCCCATGGCCGCGTCGTATAGCTCCGAGGCGTGCAGCAAAGCCTTGGACGGCATGCAGCCGACGTTCAGGCAGGTGCCGCCGAGGGTGGCGCGGCCCTCGACGCAGGCGGCCTTGAGGCCCAGCTGGCCGGCGCGAATGGCGGCGTTGTAGCCACCGGGACCCCCACCGAGGATGACGACGTCGTAGCTGCTCATGGCTGTTCTCCTGCAATCGGAAAAGAAGGCTTTAAAGGTAGTCGAGCGAAAAATTATGGCCGTAATATGAGCGCGTAAAACAACCCCGGTCAAGCACGCAATTGCGTCTTCCTACAGAAGAACCGGGGCGGGGGTGTTCAGGTCCACCAGTAGCGCACGAGATGGAAGAAGATCGGCGCGGCGAAACACACCGAGTCCAGGCGGTCGAGCATGCCGCCGTGGCCTTCGATCATGTGACCCCAGTCCTTCACCCCGCGGTCGCGCTTGATCGCCGACATGACGATGCCGCCGGCGAAGCCCAGCAGGTTGATCAGCAGGGCGATCAGGAACGACTGCCAAATGGTGAAGGGGGTAATCCACCACAGCGCGCCGCCGATCAGCGAGGCCAGGAGGATGCCGCCGACAAAACCTTCCACGGTCTTGGATGGCGACAGCCGCGGGGCGATCTTGCGTTTGCCGAAGAGCTTTCCACAGACGTACTGCAACACGTCCGACATCTGCACCACGATCACCAGATAGGCGATCAGCAACAGGTTGCGCCCTTCGTAGCCGGCGATGTCCAGGGTCAGCAGCGCCGGGACGAACGACACGCAGAACACCGCGATCATCAGCCCCCACTGGACCTTGGAGGCGCGTTCCAGGAAGTGCGTGCTGTCGCCGCCCAGGGACGCGAGGATCGGCAGCAGCAGGAACACATAGACCGGGATGAAGATCGAGAACAGCCCGTACCAGTCGAAGTAGATCAGCAGGTATTGCACCGGCAGGGCCAGGTAGAACGCCGCCACCAGCGCCGGGTAGTCGCTGCGCCGGGTCGGCATCAGGGTCAGGAACTCGCGCAGGGCGTAGAAGGACACCGCGTAGAACAGCAGGATCACCGCGCTGGTGCCGAGCCAGAAGGCGATACCGATCACCAGCACCATCACCCACCAGGCGTTGATGCGCGCATTGAGGTTGTCGATCACCGAGCTCGGCGCGCCACGGCTGCGCAGCTTGAGCAGAAAACCGATCAGCGAGGCCAGCACCAGTACCGCGCCGATCCCGCCGAACAACATCAGGGTTTGCCTATCCATCTCAAGAATGCTCCGGGGCCATGGCCAGCAGCGCTGCGCGGCTGCGTTCGAGGAAGTGCTCTTTGCTTTCGCCGTCCTCGAGGGACAGCGGCGCGCCGAAGCTGGTGGTGCATAGAAGCGGTAGGGGCAGGAAACGACCCTTGGGCATCACGCGGTTGAGGTTGGCGATCCACACCGGAATCACCTGGGCCTGTGGGTAACTTTTCGCCAGGTGGTAGAGGCCGCTCTTGAACGGCAGCAGGCCTTCCTCCTCCAGGTTGCGCGTGCCTTCGGGGAAGATGATCAGCGAATCACCGTTGGCCAGGGCGTCGAGCATTGGCTGCAAGGGGTTATCCACAGGCTCCTTGCGCTCGCGGTCGATCAGCACGCCATTGAACACGCGGTTGATGAGGTAGCGGCGCAGCGGGCGGGTCTGCCAGTAATCGGCGCCGGCCACCGGCCGCGTCACCTTGCGCAGCGCGGGCGGCAGCGAGGCCCAGAGCAGCACGAAGTCGCCGTGGCTGCTGTGGTTGGCGAAGTAGATGCGTTGCACCGCCTGCGGCCCGCAACCGAGCCACAGGCTGCGCGCCCCGGTGATGGTGCGGGCGGCGGAGGTGATGAGGGTGGCGACCAGGGGTTCGAGCATGAGAATTCCTTATCCGGCGACGGCCAGCCAGGGGCTGGCCAGGATGAAGCCCAGTGTCAGCAGTACTTGCGCCGCCAGCAGCCAGGCCTGGCGACGCAACAGGTTGAGGGCGCCGTGGTTGCGTTGTTGCCACGGGCGGCCGCCGGCATTCGCCGGTTGCAGGCCGAGGGCGCTCAATGCCTGGTCCAGGGCGGCGCCGCGTTCGGCCAGGGGCAGCGGGCTGTCCGCCACCCGCTGGAACAGCTCGGCATCGAAGGCCACCCGCAACGCCCAGTACTTTTGCAGCAAGCCCAGCACCAACAGGGCAACACTCAGGACGATGGCCCAGGGGGCGGACACGCCGAGCAACCACTGGCCGAGGCCGAGCAGGGCGCCGAGCAGGCTCAGGCCTGTGGATAACAGGTCCAGCGAATGCCCGCGGCGCAACAGGCTGGCCACCGCATGCAGTTCCATATCAGTGGCCATGGGCGCTCTCCTGGGCTGTGGATAAAGGCTCCAGGGCCTTGCGGTGCGCGGGTTGCAGGACGATCTGCGGGCGCGCGCGGCGGATCTGCACGATGGCCGCATCGACGCTGGCGGCGCGGCCTGTGTACAACAGCCAGGCGGCCACGGCGGTGGCGCTGCGCGAGTAACCCAGGGCGCAGCAGACCAGCAGCGGCGCGTGCTCGCGCAGGCTTTCAATGGCTTGCGCGGCCTCGCGGCATTGCTCGGTGGTGGGCGCGGTCAGGTCGAGCACCGGCACGCAGCGATAGGCCAGGTGGCGACCGTCCACGGACAGTTCGGCACACAGGTCGAGCACCGCGCTGAACGGGCTGTCCTGCAACTCGCCCGGGGTCGGGATGCGCCCCAGCCAGACGTTATCCACAACCTCGTCGGGCTGTGGATGCTGGCGTGTCCACAGCCGGGAATTGATCCAGGCCGCCGCCAGATAAGGTGCCAGCAGCCAGCGCGTGGCGTTGCCCAGGCGGCCGTCCGCGCCCTTCTGGAAACCCTTGGCGTCGAACAGCCCATAGTTCAGCGCCACTAGCAGCAGGGCCAGTGCCGGCCACAACAGCCACAGCCAGGCACCGGAAAAGGCCAAGGCCGGGATGGCAAGCGCCGCGGCGCCCACGGCATAGAACGACGCCAGGCGCCAGCGCTGGCGGTCGCGGGCCAGGCGCAGGTTGTGCAGCATCCCGGGGCGGTCCAGCGGCCACAGCCAGACGCACAGCCAGCCGGCCAGGGCGCCTGTGGGCACGTCGATAAAGTGGTGTTGATAAGTGGTCAGCACCGACACGCCGATCAGCGCGAACCAGCCGTGCACCAGCCAGCGCCAGGCGCCCTGGACATGCCGCGCGTAGCAGACCCACAGCACCACCAGCAGCGCGATGTGCAGCGACGGCGCCTGATTGAATGGCTTGTCGAAGCCGGCCAGCACGTCGAACAGCCAGCCGAACAGGCCATCCAGTTCCGGGCGCTGGAAGGTGAAACGCAGCGGCCAGAGCAGGAAGCAACTGACGGCGATGACTTGCGCGGTCAGCAGTCGCAGGGCGTGGCGCTTGAGTTCTTCGCGGCTGGTGGGCAACAGCAGGGAAAAGCCGTACAGCAGGTCGATCGACCAGTAGGGCACGATGCTCCAGGCCCAGAACGGCATCTGCCGCTCCCAGTCGAACACCAGGCTGCCGACCTCGGCGCGTTGCGCGGTGACCCAGGTGGCGAAGCCGTAGGTGCCGAAAAACAGTGGCGCCAGCAGCAACAGCCAGAGCACCGCGGGTTTCAGCAGGCCGGGCTCGCGGGTGTATGTCGCGGCGACCGTCATCATTGCACCCGCTGCGCCAGCGACACGCTGAAAATGCCCCACTGATCGACGCGCAGGGTGATCCGGCGGAACCCCGCGGCTTCCACCAGTTGGTCCATCTCGGCCTGGGTCCGGCGACGCATGACCCAGGCCTGGCCCGCGCGGTGGCTGGTCAGGGCGCGGGCGATCAGCTCCAGCTGCGGGTGCCACGGTTGCCCGGTGTAGACCAGGTAACCGCCAGGCTCCACGGCGGCGGCCAGGCCCGCCAGGGAATCGCTGACCATCGGGTTGTCGGCGAACAGCTCGTACAGGCCGGAGACCACCGCCAGCGTCGGTTTGGGCGCCAGGGCCGCGAGGTCGTCGCGGTCGAAGGCGTCGGCTTTGACGAAGCGGGCAATCTCGCCCAAGCCTTTCTCGGCGATCAACGCGCTGCCGTTGCGCACGTTGATGTCGCTGTAGTCGCGCAGCAGGATCGACTCCGGCAGCGGGCTGACGCCCTGCAAGGCTTCGAGAATGTAGCGCCCGTGGCCGGCGGCGATGTCGACGATGCGCACTTCGCGCTGCTCGGCGCGCAGTTTTTCCATGGCCAGGCGCAGCAGTTCTTCCACATGCAGCTTGCGTTGGCGAATGCCGCGCCAGCCGATGGAGTCCAGGTAGTTGCGGTCGATCATCCGGCCCAGGGCCGAGGTGCCGGTGGCTTGGTTGCGGTAGACGTAGTCCAGGGTGCTGCCGGAGTCGAAACCGGTGTCGAAACCCAGCTTGACCCCGGCCGAGAGCTGGCTGCCCAGGCGCATGCTGGCGCGGGTCATGCGCCAGTACAGGTCACGCAGGGAGTTGTGCGGCACGGGCGCCGCCAGCGCCTCGGACTCGGCGCAGGTCAGGCCCAGGCGGTCGGCGTCGAGCAGGGCCGGGCGGTTCAGCGGTCGCGCGAAGTTCTGCAGGATGAACCGTCGGGCGCTGGCGACGGCCGGGGCCCGGGCCTTCTCGCCGAGGGTGTCGTGGAAGAAGCCCGGCAGGATGTGTTTTTCCTTGTGCAGGCTGCCCAGGCGCTCGAAGAACTGTTCCTGGGGCCGGCGGTGGACAACGAAGTCGGCGCCGGAGATCAGCAACTGGGTCGGCACCTGGATCGCCTGGGCATCGGCCACCACCCGTTCGGCGGCTTCGTACAGGCCCAGCAGCACGTTCACCGAGATCGCCTTGGTGATCAGCGGGTCGCTGTCATAGGAGGCCACGCGCGCCGGGTCATGGCTGAGGAAGCGCGCCTTGACGTAGCTGTTGACGAAAAAGTTGCCGCGAAAACGCCGCATCAGCGCCAGGCCCGGGCGGGCGAAAGGCACGTAGAGCTTGACCTTGAACGCCGGCGACGCCAGCACCAGGGCGCGGATGCGCGGTGCGTAATCGTGGACCCAGGTGGCAGCAATCACCGCGCCGACGCTTTGGGCCACCACGGCCATGTGTTCTTCGTCGATGCCGTGGCTGGCCCGCAGGTGATCGCAGAAGGTCTGCACGTCGCGCACGCTGGTGGCGAAGCTCGGGCTGTCGCCACGGGCGCCGGGCGACTGGCCGTGGCCGCGGGCATCCCAGGCGAAGAAATCGAAGGCCGGCAGGTCCAGTTCGTCCACCAGGTGGGCGATGCGCGCGGAGTGTTCATGGCCGCGGTGGAACAACAGCACCGCCTGGCGCGGGGCGTCCGAGGGGGCGGCGGTGGCCGGCCAATGGCGGTAGAACAGCTCGACGCCGTCGTGGGTGGTGAAGGTCTGGTGGAGAGCTTCGCGCATGGCAACTTCCTTATTCCGAGGGGGCGTTTTGCTGCACTTCTTGTCGTTGGGTGTCTTGCTGTTGTACGTCGAGCAGGCCCTGGCGAACCCGGTTGATCAAGGTGTAGACCAACAACGCGGCGACCAGCGCCAGCACGCCGTTGATCCAGGCGGCGCTCAGCCAGCCCAGGGCGATGCCGGTGGCCAGCACGCCGAGCACGAACGCCCGGTCGCTCTTGCCCATGGGCCCGTCGTAGCGGCGCGAGGCGCCGATCATCGGCCCCAGCACGCCGGCGTATTCGCTGAATAGCGCCAGCAGCGTGACCAGCAGGACCAGCGGCAGGCTGACGCCGGCAATCAGCGCGAAGGGCAGGATCAGCGCGCTGTCGGCAATCACGTCGCACAATTCGTTGAGGTAGGCGCCCAGGCGCGATTGCTGGCCGAATTCCCGGGCCAGCATGCCGTCGATGGCGTTCAGCGCCATGCGCAGGATCATCCACAGCGGGATCAGGATGAACAGCCAGAGGTGGCTGGCGAAACTGGCGATCAGGGCGCCCACCAGCACCGAAATCACTCCCGCCAGCACGGTGATCTGGTTGGCCGTGGTGCCGTTCTCGTACAGGCGCTGGACCCATGGCCGCAGCAGGTTCTGGAAGCGCGGTTTGAGCTGGTAGATGGAGAGCATGGCTGGACGTTTCCTTGTCACAAAGTGGGCCACGGATTATGGCCCCAGATCTCGCGGGCTGGCATCAGCACAGCAGCGGTTTTCCCTGGGTTTGTGACGCGCCCATGGCAAATAAAGGCATAGGTAAGGGACGAAAATTTCACTACTATCGTTATATCGTAACGATTTGTGACAAATACAGCGGCCTGCCGGAGAGTTATCCACAGGCCGGAATGGATTAACGACCAGCGTTGGGGTGCTATGCAAGTCGATCTTGAGACTGAAGGGGCGGGGGTCGAAGCCTTGCCGAGGTTTCAGCGGGCGGCCTTTCACGAACGCCGTCTGAAGCGTTGGGGCATCGGGCTGGCGGGGCTGGCCGGGGTGGGGCTGGTGTTGGCGTTTTTCGTCGGCCTGTTTGCCCCGCAATCCTTATGGCCGGCGTTGCTGGTCAATCTGGCCGCGGCCTTGCTGGTGCTGATCGGCGGCCTGCAGGCGGCGGGCTGGGTCAGTGCCTGGCGCGCGCGCGCGTTGCGGGCGCCGGAGGTGGCACCGAGCCCAGAGCCGGTTGCGGATGAACCGCTACCCGACGACGGCTGGTACGAGCGGCTGCTGGAGGGCATCAGCCGGCGTTGGTCCAGTTTGTTGGCGCAGATCGGCGCGCCGACCTTGTGGTTGGGCGGTTGGGCCTTGCTGGTGCTGTTGGTGATCGAGCAGGCGTGGAACCTCGGCCTGCCCGCAGCGACCCTGGGCCTGGCGGGCAATGTCGGCGCGGTGCTGGCGCTGTTGCTGGCCTTCGGCTTGCTGGTGTTCGAGCGTCAACTGAGCCAGGAACACCCCGGCGAATGGCCGGAAGCCGCGTCGCTGGCACAGTTGGCGCGAGTGGCGATCATCAGCCTGGTGCTGGCGGCGCTGTGCCTGTTGTTCAGCAGCGACACGGCGCTCTGGCCGGTGCGCCTGGGCGTGCTGATCGGGGTATTGCCGGCGCTGGTGGCGCTGGAGTTCCTGCTGCGTGCGGTGCTTTCTCTGTTCAGCCCGCGTCGCGCGCAACTGGAGCCGCGCATGCTGGCCCACAGCGTGGTCGCCGACCTGTTGCGCTGGCCGCCGCAACCCTTGCTGGCCTTGCAGCACGAATTGCACAACCGCTTCGGCATCGACCTGCGGCAGATCTGGGCCTTCACTTATATGCGCCGCGCGTTCCTGCCGGTGCTGCTGGTGGTGCTCGGGGTGGGCTGGCTGCTCACTGGCCTGCACGAAGTGCCATTGCAGTGGCGGGGCATCTACGAGCGTTTCGGCAAGCCGGTGGCGGTCTTTGGCCCGGGTTTGCACGCGGGCCTGCCCTGGCCGCTGGGCCGGGTGCTGAGTGTCGAGAACGGCGTGGTGCACGAGCTGGCCACCAGCGTCGGCGAAGCGCCCAGCGTGATCGAACCGGCCTCCGCCGAGGGGCCGCCACCGTTGGTGGCCAACCGCTTGTGGGACGCCAGCCATGTCAACGACAAGTCCCAGGTGATTGCCAGCGGCGCTGCCGACAAGCAGAGCTTCCAGATCGTCAACATGGACGTGCGCTTCGTCTATCGCATCGGCCTGAGCGATCAGGCGGCCCTGGCGGCGACTTACAACAGCGCCGACATTCCGATGCTGATCCGCAGCACCGCCAGCCGCATCCTGGTCCACGACTTCGCCTCGCGCACCCTCGACGGCCTGCTGGGCGAAGACCGTACCAATCTGGCCGAGGATATCGGCCGCGCGGTGCAGGCCGACCTGGAGAAACTCGACAGTGGGGTGGAGATCCTCGCCACCGTGGTCGAGGCCATTCACCCGCCGGCTGGCGCCGCCAATGCTTATCACGGCGTCCAGGCCGCGCAGATCGGTGCCCAGGCGCTGATCTCCCGTGAGCGTGGCGCGGCCAGCGAGCAGACCAACCTGGCGCAATTGCAGGCCAGCATCGCCCGCGATCAGGCCCAGGCTACGGCCCATGAAGTGCAGGCCACGGCGCAAGCGGCCGACCTGCGGTTCAGCGCCGAGCAAAAGGCCTATGCCAGCGCCGGCCAGGCATTCGTGCTGGAGCAGTATTTGAGCCAGCTGAGCCAGGGCCTGCGCAACGCCAAGTTGCTGGTGCTCGATCATCGCCTGGGCGGCGCCAACGCACCGACCCTCGACCTGCGTACATTCACTTTGCCGACCGAGCCTTCGGTACCGGGTAACACCGCTCAGCCAGGAGCCGTCCATTGAGCCAGTCCCATTCCCACGATCATCAGGATCACGCCGGCCACGATCACGGCCACGGCGGCCATCACCACGGACACCATCATCACCACCACGGCGCGCCGGAAGAGGCGGGGCCCTTTCCCTGGCGGCGCATGGCCTGGGCGCTGTTGCTGGTGTTGTTCGCCGTCGCCGCGGCAAGCCTGGTGCAAGTGCGCTCCGGCGAAGCCACGGTGATTACCCGTTTCGGCAACCCGGCGCGGGTGCTGCTGGAGCCGGGCCTCGGCTGGCGCTGGCCGGCACTGTTCGAGGCGGCGATCCCGGTGGACCTGCGCCTGCGCACCACTTCCAGCGGTTTGCAGGATGTCGGCACCCGCGACGGTTTGCGCATCATCGTCCAGGCCTATGTGGCGTGGCAGGTGCAGGGCGATGCGGACAACGTGAAACGCTTTATGCGCGCGGTGCAGAACCAGCCGGACGAAGCGGCGCGGCAGATCCGCACCTTTGTCGGCTCGGCCCTGGAAACCACCGCCAGCAGTTTCGACCTGGCCAATCTGGTGAACACCGATGCCAGCAAGGTGCGCATCGCCGACTTCGAAGCCCAGTTGCGCAAACAGATCGAGCAACAGTTGCTGAGTACTTACGGCGTGCGTGTGCTGCAAGTCGGTGTGGAACGCCTGACCCTGCCCTCGGTGACCCTGACCGCCACCGTCGACCGCATGCGCGCCGAGCGTGAAACCATCGCCACCGAACGCACGGCCATCGGCAAGCGCGAAGCGGCGCAAATCCGTTCCGCCGCCGAGCGCGATGCGCGCATCGTCCAGGCCGATGCCACGGTGAAAGCCGCGGACATCGAAGCGCAATCGCGGGTGCAGGCGGCGGAGATCTACGGTCGCGCCTACGCCGGTTCGCCGCAGCTGTACAACCTGCTGCGTTCGCTGGACACCTTGGGCACTGTGGTGACCCCAGGCACCAAGCTGATTCTGCGCACCGACGCCGCGCCGTTCCGGGTGCTGGTGGACGGGCCGCCGACACTCGGCAATAAAGCCGCCGGGTCGCAACCATGAGTTTGGTTCCACGTGGAACACATGAACTTGGCAGCCCATGGATTCAGGCCGGTCGCCTGGCGTTTCTCGCCCTGTATGCGGTGACCGTACTGGCAGCCCTGGCCTGGGCGTTTTCCAATGTGCGGCAGATCGATCCGCAAAATCGCGCGGTGGTCCTGCATTTCGGCGCCCTGGATCGCATCCAGAACGCCGGCTTGTTACTGGCCTGGCCGCAGCCGTTCGAACAGGTGGTGCTGTTGCCCGCTGCAGACCGGGTGATCGAACGCCGGGTGGAAAGCCTGTTGCGTTCCGATGCGGCCTTAAAGGGCGACAAGGTGGCCAGCTTCGCCGTACCGCTGAGCGATGCCCTGGCCGGCTCCGGTTATCTGCTGACCGGCGACGCCGGGGTGGTGCAGCTGGATGTGCGGGTGTTCTACAAGGTCACCGAGCCTTATGCCTTTGTATTGCAGGGCGAGCATGTGTTGCCGGCGCTGGATCGGCTGGTGACCCGCAGCGCCCTGGCCCTGACCGCCGCCCGCGATCTGGACACCATTCTGGTGGCGCGTCCGGAACTGATCGGGGCCGACAACCAGGCCGCCGAGCGTCGCGAACGGCTGCGCGGTGATCTGGTGCAAGGCATCAATCAGCGGCTGGCGGATCTGGCGGCGACCGGGCAGGGGATCGGCATCGAAGTGACTCGGGTCGACGTCCAGTCCAGTTTGCCGGGGCCGGCGGTCAGCGCCTTCAATGCGGTGCTGACCGCCAGCCAGCAAGCCGACAAGGCGGTGGCCAACGCCCGCACCGAAGCCGAAAAGCTCACGCAAACCGCCAACGAACAGGCCGACCGCACCTTGCAGGTGGCGCACGCCCAGGCCGGTGAACGCCTGGCCAAGGCCCAGGCCGATACCGCGACCATCCAGGGTCTGGCCCAGGCGCAACGCAATGGCACCGACCCGGAAATGCTCCTGCGTATCTACCGTGAGCGTTTGCCGAAGATCCTTGGGCAGGCCGGCTCGGTGACCACGGTCAACCCCAAAGACGATTCCCGCCTGATCATTCAGGGAGCCCAACCATGACTGTTCACACCCATGCCGCCGCGCCGGCGAGCATGCTCACCTCTGCCGAACAACGCAGCGCCGCGCGCCAGCTGACCCTGGCCATGCTCGCGTTGGGGCTGCTCGGCCTGGGCCTGGTCTGGCGCTGGCTGGCCCCGGAGCAGACCGGCGTCAGCCAGTTGCTGCTGGGGTTCGCCTCGTTGCTGGTGGCGCTGCCGGTGATGCGTTCGGCCTGGTACAGCCTGCGCTACCCGAGCCTGCATGGCATCACCGACCAGTTGATCGCCCTGGCCATGCTCGGCGCCTGGGCCACGGGCGACCTGCTGACCGCGGCGCTGTTGCCGATCATCATGATCTTCGGCCACGTGCTGGAAGAGCGCAGCGTCATCGGCTCCCAGGAAGCCATTCATGCCCTGGGCCGCTTGACCCGCAGCCATGCGCGACGAGTGCAGGCCGACGGCAGCATTCTGGAAGTGGACAACGCCACGCTCAAGGCCGGCGATATCGTCGAAGTGCGCGCCGGCGACCGGGTGCCCGCCGACGGCCTGGTACTGTCCGGGCAAGCCAGCCTCGACACCGCGCCGATCATTGGCGAGTCAGTGCCGCTGGAGGCCGATGTCGGCATGCAGGTGTTCGGCGGGGCGATCAACCTCGACGGCCTGTTGCGCCTGGAAGTGACCCGCACCGGCCACGAATCGACCCTGGGCAAGGTCATCGCGCTGATGCAAAGCGCCGAGCGTTCCAAGCCGCCGATCACCCGTTTGCTCGAACGTTACGCCGGCAGCTACATGGTGCTGGTGTTGCTGCTGGCGGCGGTGACCTGGTTCATCACCCACGATGCCCAGGCGATGCTCGCGGTGCTGGTGGCGGCCTGCCCCTGTGCCCTGGTGCTGTCCGCGCCGGCCACGGCGATTGCCGGGATCGCCGTGGCGGCGCGGCACGGCATCCTGATTCGCAGCTCGGCGTTCCTTGAGGAACTGGCGGACCTGACCTCGCTGGTGGTGGACAAGACCGGCACCCTGACCTTCGGCACCTTGCGCCTGCAATCGATCGACAGCCCGCGGGAAGATCGCCAGGCCTTGTTGAACCTGGCGGCCAGTCTCGGTTCGGCCAGCAGCCACCCGGTCAGCCGCGCGCTGGCCGGCCTGGTGGCCCAGGAGCATTTCCTGGTGCTGTCGGATATTCGCGAGCGCCAGGGGCTGGGAGTGGTGGCGCAGACCGAGCAGGGCGAGGCCGCCCTGGGGCGTCCCGAGTTGTTCGGCCAGCTCGGCATCGCCACCACGGCGGTGCCCGAACATGACGGACCGATTGCCGGGCTGGCGCTGAACGGCGAATTTCTCGCCTGGCTGTTGCTGGCCGACAGCGTCAAGCCGGAAGCGCGTTTTGCCCTCGACGAGCTGCGCGAACTGGGGCTGGGTCGCCAGTTGTTGCTGACCGGCGACCGCCAGAGCGTGGCCGACAGCCTGGCGCGGGATGTCGGCATCGGCGATGTCGAAGCCCAGGCGTTGCCGGAAGACAAACTCAAGCGCGTGCTGGGGGAAATCGACAGCGGTTTCCGGCCGATGGTGGTGGGCGACGGGATCAATGATTCCCTGGCGCTCAAGGCTGGCGTGGTCGGCGTGGCCATGGGCGCGGGTGGGGCGGACATTGCCCTGGCGTCGGCCGATATCGTGCTGATCGGCAGCGACCTGCGGCGCCTCGGCACCTGTGTGCGCCTGAGCCGCCAGTGCCGCCAGACCCTGCAGGTCAATGTGATCATCGGCCTGGGCTGGACCCTGGCCATAGTCGCCTTTGCCGCGTTCGGCTGGCTCGGCGCGGCCGGGGCGATGATCGCGGCGGTGCTGCATAACCTCAGCACCTTGCTGGTGCTGGGCAATGCCGGGCGCTTGCTGCGTTTCCAGGAGCCATTGCTCAAGTTGTAGGGGCGTGGGCCGGGGCGGAAAAGCGCGGGTTTGAGCGTCTGGAGCTAGAATTAAACCAGGTCGAACTGTGCGCCCGCCTGGCGGTCATCTGTGAAGAGGGCCCTGCTTCCGGGACGGTCGGCTGGCTGTTCAGCAGGGATTGTTGCACTGCCGGCACTGATGAATTTCAGCTATCAGATCGATAGCCTGCTAATTTTTCAGTATGGTCTAACCTCACTCAGACGTCTGAAACAAGGGGGATAATCCATGCTCGCGCAACTTCCACCGGCCTTACAGAATCTGCAACTACCGCTACGCCTGCGACTCTGGGACGGCCATGAGTTCAATCTGGGGCCGGCGCCCAGCGTCACTATTGTGGTCAAGGACCCGCAACTGGTCACCCAGCTCGCCCATCCCACTCTCAACTCGCTGGGAGCGGCGTTCGTCGAGGGCAAACTTGAGCTGGAAGGCTCAATCAGCGAAGTCATCCGGGTTTGCGATGAACTGAGCCAGGCGCTGCTGGACGGCGAGGAAGAAGCGCTGCCGGTACGTTCCCTGCACGACAAGGCCACCGATGCGGCCGCCATCTCCTACCACTACGACCTTTCCAACGACTTCTACCAGCTGTGGCTCGACAGCGACATGGCCTATTCCTGCGCCTATTTCGAGACCGGCAGTGAAAGCCTGGAACAGGCCCAACAGGCCAAATTTCGCCACCTGTGCCGCAAGCTGCGCTTGCAGCCCGGCGAGTACCTGCTGGATGTCGGTTGCGGCTGGGGCGGGCTGGCGCGGTACGCGGCGCGAGAATTCGGGGCCAAGGTCTTCGGTATCACCCTGAGCAAGGAACAGCTGGCGCTGGCCAGGGAGCGGGTGATCGCCGAAGGCTTGCAGGACCAGGTGGAACTGCAACTGCTGGACTACCGCGACCTGCCCCAGGACGGCCGCTTCGACAAGGTGGTGAGCGTCGGTATGTTCGAGCACGTGGGCCACGCCAACCTGGCGCAGTACTGCAAGACGCTGTTCGGTGCGGTGCGCGAGGGCGGCCTGGTGATGAACCACGGAATCACCGCCAAGCACACCGATGGACGTCCCGTGGGCCGTGGAGCCGGCGACTTCATCGAGAAGTATGTGTTCCCCAATGGCGAGCTGCCGCACCTGGCGATGATCTCGGCCGAGATCAGCGAAGCGGGGCTGGAGATCGTCGACGTGGAAAGCCTGCGCCTGCATTACGCCCGTACCCTGGACCACTGGAGCGAGCGCCTGGAAGACAACCTGGAAGCCGCCTCCCGGCTGGTGCCGGAACAGGTCTTGCGCATCTGGCGCCTGTACCTGGCCGGCTGTGCCTACGCCTTCGCCCGCGGCTGGATCAACCTGCACCAGATTCTCGCGGTCAAGGCTCACGCCGATGGCAGTCATGAGCTGCCCTGGACCCGCGACGACCTGTATTACTCATGAAGCGCCGACGCTAGAGGATCGGTGAAATAAGCCGGGCGACCCGCATGCCAAGTTGTTGCAGGCGGTGGGTTTCCCGGCTTTCTTCTTTGGCGATTTCGCGGGAACGCTCGAAGTCGAGGTTGAGCATCTGTTCCACCTCCCTGGCGAAGGCTTCGTCCACGGTCAGCAACATCACCTCGAAATTCAGGCGGAACGAGCGGTTGTCCAGGTTGGCGCTGCCGATCGCGCTGATTTCGCTGTCGATCAGCACCACTTTCTGGTGCAGGAAACCCGGCTGGTAACGGAACACCCGCACCCCGGCGCGTACGGCTTCGAAGGCGTACAGGCTGGATGCCGCGTAGACGATCCGGTGGTCCGCGCGCGACGGCAGCAGGATCCGCACATCCACCCCGCGCAGGGCAGCCAGGCGCAAGGCGGCGAACACGGCCTCGTCGGGAACGAAATAGGGGCTGGTGATCCACACCCGTTCGGTCGCCGCGTGGATGGCTTCGACGAAGAACAGCGAGCAGGTTTCATAAGGGTCCGCCGGGCCGCTGGCCAGCACCTGGCACAGCACGCCGTCATCGGGGTAGGTGTCCGGCAGGATCAACGGCGGCAATTGCCGCGAGGCCCAGAACCAGTCTTCGGCGAAGGACTCCTGCAGGCAGGCCACCACCGGACCGCTGACCGAAACATGGGTATCGCGCCAAGGCGCCAACGGCGGTTTTTTCCCCAGGTATTCGTCGCCTACGTTATGCCCGCCGACAAACCCCAGCAGGCCATCCACCACCACTATCTTGCGGTGATTGCGAAAGTTGATCTGGAAGCGGTTGAGCCAGCCGCTGCGGGTGGCGAAGGCATGCACCTGGATGCCGGCGTCGCGCAGGGGCTGCACATAGGCGTGGGGCAGGGAATGGCTGCCGATGCGGTCGTAGAGCAGGTGGATCGCCACGCCTTCGCCAGCCTTTTTCAGCAGCAGCGCTTGCAGGCGTCGGCCAAGGTCGTCGTCGTGGATGATGAAGAACTGGATCAGCACCGCCGTGCGGGCGCGTTCGATGGCCGCGAAAATCGCGGCGAAGGTGGCATCGCCGTTGACCAGCAGTTGTACATGGTTGCTGGCCAGGCAGGGCATGCGGCCCAGCTTGGGCATGGCCCGCAGCGAGGTGTAGGCGGCGGAGGCGCGGGCGCTCAGGGCCTCCTCGATCCAGGGGCGCCAGTTCAGCTCGTTGATCGCCTTGCGCATCTCCAGGTTGGCCTGGCGCCGGGCCTTGATATAGGCATCGAAGGTGCTGCGGCCGAACACCAGATAAGGAATAAGGGTCAGGTACGGCATGAACAACAGCGACAGGGCCCAGGCGATGGAGCCTTGGGCGGTCCTGACGGTCAGCACGGCGTGGATGGCGGCGATCAGGCCGAGAAAGTGCAGGGTGGCAATCAGATAGCCAAAAATATGTGGGCCAAAATAATCCATGGGGACAGCCTTGCTCCTGAAGATTCAATGCTGGGGTCCGTATGAAAAGCGGCGTGCCGGGAGCCTTCGGCGCTGCGTGCAAACAGGCGCGACCTTGCTCGCCAACTCTTCGTTGCAGACCCTAACAGACCATGTTCGAGCATGATTGTCGCTAATTAATTCGCCATGCAACGCCGCTGCATTTTTGGCGTCTAACGGCCACTACTGTCTAGGAGTCATTCGATGAAGCTTCGTCTACTGGGTTTGGCCATGGCCGCCGTTGTCTCGCTTCCGCTGGCCGCGCAGGCCCAGATGCTGCAACCGGGCCTGTGGGAACTGACCACCAGCAACATGAAAGTTGATGACCAGAGCCTGCCGGACCTGTCGTTGATTCTCGGTCAGTTGCAACAACAGCTGACGCCCGAGCAACGGGCGCAGTTGGAGAAGCAGGGCGTGACCATGGGCGGCAAGGGCATCCGCGTGTGCCTGACGCCGGAGCAGGTGAAGTCCGACACCATCCCGCTGCAGGACCCGCAATCGGGTTGCCGCCAGGAGGTCACCGACCGCACCTCCAACCAGTGGAAATTCCGCTTCAGCTGCCCGAAAGCCCAGGGCTCGGGCGTGGCGAAATTCCTCAGCGATCGTGAGTTCACCACCAACGTCATCGGTACCTTCAATGCCACCGGCTTCCAGCAGAAGGGCAGCATGGACACCCGTGCGGTGTGGCTGGGGCAGGATTGCGGGACGGTCAAGCCAAGAGCCTAAGAGCATCGCGAGCAAGCTCGCTCCTACAGGGGATCGTATTAAACCTGTAGGCGCAAGCTTGCTCGCGATGGCGTCTGTCGCTACAACTCTATCCGCAAGCGCTCCACCACCTCGCTCACCGCCCACCGCCCCAGGTCCTCGCCATTGCGGCTGCGCAAGCTGACAAATCCCCCGTCCTTTTCCTTGTCGCCCACCACCAGCAGGTACGGCACCTTTTGCAGGCAGTGCTCGCGGATCTTGTAGCTGATCTTCTCGTTGCGCAGGTCGGCGCTGGCTCGCAGGCCCTGGCGCGACAGGCTGTCGGCCACCGACTGGGCATAGTCCGCCTGACCTTCGCTGATGTTGATCACCACCGCCTGCCGCGGCGCCAGCCAGCAGGGCAGGGCGCCGCTGTAATGCTCGATGAGGATGCCGATAAAACGCTCCAGGGAACCGAACAGCGCGCGATGCAGCATCACCGGGCGCTGGCGTTCACCGTGCTCGTCGATGTAGCTGATCTCGAAGCGTTCCGGCAGGTTGAGATCGACCTGCAGGGTGCCGCATTGCCAGTCGCGGCCGATGGCGTCGCGCAGCACGAACTCCAGTTTCGGACCGTAGAACGCGCCTTCGCCGGGGTTGATCCGGTAGTCGATCGCCATCGTCTCCAGGGCGCCGGACAAGGCACCTTCCAGCTGGTCCCACAGCGCGTCGCTGCCGATGCGATGGGCCGGCCGGGTGGAGAGCTTGACCGCGACGTCGTGGAAGCCGAAGTCGCGATAGATGTCGAACACCAGGGCGATGGTGCTCGCGCATTCCGCCTGCATCTGCGCCGGGGTGCAGAAGATGTGCGCGTCGTCCTGGGTGAAGTGGCGCACCCGCAGCAACCCGTGCAACGCGCCGGAGGGCTCGTAGCGATGCACCTTGCCGAACTCGGCGATGCGCAGCGGCAGGTCGCGGTAGCTTTTCAGGCCACGGCTGAAGATCGACACCGCGCCAGGGCAGTTCATCGGCTTGAGGGCGAACACCCGCTGGTCTTCGGTGGTGGTGCTGAACATGTGGTCGCGGTAGTTCTGCCAGTGCCCGGAGGTTTCCCAGAGGCCGCGGTCCATCACGTCGGGGGTGTTCACTTCCTGATAGCCGGCCTGGTCCTGGCGCTGGCGCATGTAGCCGATCAGTTGCTGGAACAGGGTCCAGCCCTTGGCATGCCAGAATACCGAGCCCGGTGCGCAGTCGTCGAAGTGGAACAGGTCCAGTTGCTGTCCGAGCTTGCGGTGGTCGCGCTTGCCGGCTTCTTCCAGGCGGGTCAGGTAATCCTTGAGGTCTTTCTGGGTGGCCCAGCAGGTGCCGTAGATCCGTTGCAGCGGGGCGTTCCTGGCGTCGCCGCGCCAGTAGGCGCCGGCGACCTTGGTCAGTTTGAACGCCTGGAGGATTCCAGTGAATGGCACGTGGGGGCCTCGGCACAGGTCTTCGAAATCGCCCTGGCGGTACAGCGACAGCACCTGGTCCTGCGGGATGTCGTGGATCAGCTCGGCCTTGTAGTGCTCGCCCAGGCTGGCGAAGTATTCCAGGGCGTCGTCACGGCTCAGCTCGCGCCGGCGCACCGCATGGTTGGTCGCGGCCAGGCGGGTCATGCGCGCTTCGATGCGCTGCAGGTCGTCGGGGGTAAAGGGCCGTTCGTAGGCGAAGTCGTAAAAGAAGCCGTCCTCGATCACCGGGCCGATGGTGACCTGGGCCGAGGGGTACAACTCCTTCACCGCCATGGCCAAAAGGTGCGCGCAGGAGTGACGCAGGATCTCCAGGCCCTCGGGCTCGCGGGCGGTGACGATGCTGACCCGGGCATCGCCCTCAAGCATAAAGGAGCAATCCACCAGTCGATCGTTCACCCGGCCGGCGACGGCCGCCCTGGCCAGGCCGAGGCCGATGCTCGCGGCCACCTCGTGCACGGAAAGCGGCTGGTCGTACTCACGTTGTGAGCCGTCGGGCAGGGTGATGTGAATCATCGGGTGTTCCTTGGTGTTCCAGGGGAGGGGGTCAGGGAAGGGATCAGCGGGTAAAACGCAGCGGCAGGCCCTGGCAGTTGTCGTACAGGCACCCGGCGTGCCAGGCCAGTTGCCCCGATACCAGGGTGGTGTCGACGCTGTGCCGGAAACGCTGTTCGGCGAAGGGCGTCCAGCCGCACTGGGCGAGGATCGGCTGCTGGGCCACGGCGAGGCCCTCGGGCTCGGGCCTGATCAGCACCAGGTCGGCCCAGTAGCCTTCGCGCAGGTAGCCGCGATCGGGAATGGCGAACAGGTCGGCGACCCGGTGGCTGGTTTTCTCCACCAGGGTGGTGATGGGCAGCACGCCGTCGGCCACCAGTTCCAGCAGGGCGGGCAGGGCGTGTTGCACCAGCGGCAGCCCGGCAGGCGCCTGGCGGTAGGGCTGCTGTTTCTGTGCCCAGGTGTGCGGCGCGTGATCGCTGCCGATCACATCCAGGCGGTTGCCGAGCAAGGCCTGGCGCAGGGCGTCGCGGTCGGCGCGGGTCTTGATCGCCGGGTTGCATTTGATCAGGTGCTTGAGGCGCGCGTAATCACGATCGTCGAACAGCAGGTGGTGCAGGCAGACTTCGGCGGTGATGCGCTTTTGCGCCAGGGGCTGGTCTTCGAACAGTTCCAGTTCGCGGGCAGTGGTCAGGTGCAAGACATGCAGGCGAGTGCCGTGACGCTTGGCCAGATCCACGGCCAGCGACGAGGAGCGATAGCAGGCTTCGGCATCGCGGATCAGGGAATGGGCCACGGCGGGAATCGCTTCGCCGAAACGCTCCTGCATGCGCCGTTCGTTGGCCTGGATGCTGGGCGTGTGTTCGCAGTGCGCCAGGAGAATGGTCGGCACCTCGGCGAACAACCGCTCGAGGACCTGCGGATCGTCCACCAGCATGTTGCCGGTGGAGGCGCCCATGAACACTTTGACCCCGGCCACCAGGCACGGATCGAGGGCAGCGACCGTGTCGAGGTTGTCGCGGCTGACGCCGAAGTGAAAGCCATAGTTGGCCACCGAGTGGATCGCCGCTCGGCGCTTCTTGTTCTCCAGCGCGGCCAGGGTCAGGGTCGCGGGCTGGGTGTTGGGCATGTCCATGAAACTGGTGATGCCACCCGCCACGGCAGCCCGCGACTCGCTGTGGAAGCTACCTTTCTCCGGCGCGCCGGGATCACGGAAATGCACCTGGTCGTCGATCATGCCCGGCAGCAGCCACTGGCCCTGGGCGTCGATCTCGGTGCGGGCGTTCTCGCCTTCGATGCTGCTGGCGATCTTGACGATGCGCCCATGGTCCACCAGCAGGTCGGCGTCGAACTCGCGTCCTTCATTGACCAGCCGGGCGTTGCGAATCAGCACGCTGTGCATGTTCAGAACTCGTTCTGCAGGGCTTTGTAACCGCGCACCAGATCGACGTTGGTGCGCGCCACGTCTTCGGAAAACTCCGAGGCGCTGACGCTGACCGGCGGGAACTGCGAGAGGTCGGTGTTGGGCCCGATACGGGTGGTGGAGGGCACGTAGAAGCCTTGCGGCAGGTCGCGGCCATCGACCACCGAGTTGTGTCGCACTACGCTGCCGTTGCCGACCGCGCAGTTGAACAGCACGCTGTTGAAGCCGATGAAGACCCGGTCGCCGACCGTGCACGGGCCATGGACGATCGAGCGGTGGGCGATGGAGGTGAACTCGCCGATGGTCACCGCCGCGCCGGATTTGGAATGGATCACCACGCCGTCCTGGATGTTCGAATTGGCGCCGATGACGATCGGGTCCATGGCGCCTTGCTCGTTGACTTCGTCGGCACGGATCACCGCATAGGGGCCGACGAAGACGTTCTCGCCGATCACCACCTTGCCGCAGATGATGGCGGTCTTGTCGACATAGGCCGACTCGGCGATGACCGGCAGATCGCCGGAGGGGTTCTTGCGAATCATGCTGGGGTTTCCTGTAGCGGCGCGCTGATGACCTGCACCGCGCCGTCGCGAATGGCGTTGTAAAAACAGTTGGGGCGCCCGGTGTGGCAGGCCGGACCTTGCTGGTCCACCAGCAGCAGGACGGCGTCGCCGTCGCAGTCCAGGCGCGCTTCGAGCAGACGTTGGCGATGCCCCGAGCTTTCGCCTTTGCGCCACAGTTGCCGGCGCGAGCGCGACCAGTAGCAGACCTGCCCGCTGGCCAGGGTCTCGGCCAGCGCCTTGCGGTTCATCCAGGCCAGCATCAGCACCTCGCCGCTGTCGTGCTGTTGGGCGATGGCGGCGATCAGGCCGTCGGCGTTCCATGGCAGGGCATCGAGAACGCTGGTGAGCGGCCAACGGCTGCCCAGGGGCGCGCTTTCCAGGTCGAGCATCGACAGTGGAGGGCGCTTGTTCATGGCTGGCTCAGGGCGTCGTACAGGGTGTTCAGGTTGTATTCGAACAGCCCGGTGAAAGTGCTGGCTGGCCCCTTGGCGGCGAGGGCGTCGGAGTACAGGGTGCCGCCGATATGGGCGCCGCTTTCGTCGGCGATCTGCTTGAGCAGGCGCGCGTCCTTGATGTTCTCCATGAACACCGCCTTGACCTTGGCGTTGCGGATCTGGGTGATCAGCGCCGCGACTTCGGCGGCCGAGGGTTCGCGCTCGGTGGACAGGCCTTGCGGGGCCATGAAGTCGATGCCATAGGCCTGCCCCAGGTAACCGAAGGCGTCGTGGGAGGTGACGATCTTGCGGTTGCCCGGCGGCAGCGCGCCGAACTTGGCCTTGGCTTCGGCCAGCAGCGCGTAGATCCGTTTCAGGTAGGCCTGGCTGTTGCGTTCGTAATCAGCCTTGTTCGTCGGGTCGGCGGCCACCAGCGCCTTGGTGATGTTGCCCACATAGAGTTCGGCGTTCGCCAGGTTGTGCCAGGCGTGCGGGTCGGGAACGGTCTCGCCGTCCTCATCCAGCGAGCGCGGGATCACTCCGCGACTGGCGGTGATCACCGGGGCCCGGGTGCCGGTACTGGCCACCAGGCGATCCAGCCAGGGCTCGAAACCCAGGCCGTTCTTGATGATCAATCGGGCCTTGAGCAGGGCCTTGGCATCGTCCGGTGTCGGTTCGTAGGTATGGGCGTCGGCGTCCGGGCCGACCATGTCGGTGATCTGGATGTGCTCGCCGCCGACCTGGCGGGTGATGTCGGCGAGGATGCTGAAGCTGGTGACCACAGCGAGTTTGTCCGCGGCCTGGGCGGGCGACAGCGACAACGGCAGCAACAGACTGAAGAGTACGAGTAGGGCGCGCATCGGGGAACACCTCATGGGGATGTGAGCAAAGGCGGGCGGCGCAGCAGGCCGTGCACCGGACCGAACACCACGGACAGCAGGTACAGGCCGCCCGCCACCAGGACGATGGCCGGGCCGCTGGGCAGCGAGTAGTGGAACGACAGCAACAGGCCGAGCCATACCGAGAGGCAACCGAGCAGCGCGGCAATGCCGATCAGCACCGGCAGGCGCCGACTCCAGAAGCGCGAGGCGGCGGCCGGCAGCATCATCAGGCCGACCACCATCAAGGCACCGATGGCCTGGAAACCGATCACCAGGTTCAGCACCACCAGGGTCAGGAACAGGCCGTGGGCGAGGGGGCCGAGGCGGCTGACGCTGTTGAGGAACAGTGGGTCGAGGGTGTCCAGCAGCAGTGCCTTGTAGATCAGCGCCATGGCCAGCAGGCTGAACCCGGAGACCCAGAGCATGCCCTCCAGGGTCGGCCCGTCCACCGCCAGGGCCGAGCCGAACAGCAGGTGCAGCAGGTCCAGGCGTTTGCCGGCGAGGCCGAGAATCAGCACGCCGCTGGCCAGGGAAATCGGGTAGATCGCGGCCAGGCTGGCGTCCTCGCGCAAGCCGGTGCGTCGGGTAATCCAGGCGGCCAGGCCGGCCATGCCGAGTCCGGCGCCAAGGCCGCCAAGCGTCAGTGCCGGCAGGCTCAGCCCGGCGAACCAGAAGCCCAGCGCCGCGCCGGGGAGGATGCCGTGGGCCACGGCGTCGCCGATCAGGCTCATGCGCCGCAGGATCAGGAACACCCCCAACGGTGCGGTGCTGCATGCCAGCGCCAGGCCGCCGAGCAATGCCCGGCGCATGAACACGAACTCGTGGAAGGGCTGCCAGAGCTGGGCGGCGGCGAGCATCAGGCCACCTGCATCTGAATGGGCTGGACGATCAGTTCTTCGCTGCTGCCGAACCGGCAACCGCTGGCCTTGATCAGCAGGGCCTGGGGGATGTGCTGGCGCACGGCGGCGAGGTCATGGCAGACCACGATTTGCGTGCGACCTTGCTGCTGCCAGGTGTGGATGTGTTTCCACAGCAGGGCCTGGCCCAGTTCGTCCAGGGCGGCGTGGGGTTCGTCCAGCAGCAACAGCGGGGAATCGGCGAGGCTCAGGCGGGCGAGCAGGGCACGCTGCAATTCGCCGCCGGACAAGGCCATCAACGCGCGTTGTTCCAGGCCGCTCAGGCACCAGTCTGCGAGCACCTGCTGCAAACGTCCGGCACGCTGTTGCGCGCTTTGCCGATCGCCCCAGAAACCGGCGGCCACCAATTCCTGCAGGGTGATGGGGAACTGCCGGTCGAGGTACTGCTGCTGCGGCAGAAAGGACAGGCCGCCACGGTGCGGGACCTGCAACTTGATCTTCCCGGCCAAGGGCTTTTGCAGGCCGGCGATGACTTTCAGCAGACTGCTTTTGCCCGAGCCGTTGGCGCCGATGATGGCGGTCAGGCTGCCGGGCTCCAGCTCAAGGTCGAGTGCCGGCGTCAGCGGTTGGCCGGGCGCGCCCCAACGTAGCGATTGCAGGCTGATCATGCGAGCTCCCAGTTCCAGCGGCTTTCCGCTACGGCGTCGTGGGCGTGCAGGCTTTCGGCGTGAACCACGCGCACCTGGAAGGCGCGGATGCCTGGCGAACGTTGCAAGGCGAGGTTCAGGCGGCGCGCGGCGTCTTCGCAGAACATCAGATTCTGCCCGTTGGCCAGGGCGAAGGCTTGTTCGTCGGCGCGTTTCACCGCGGTTTGCACGGCGGTGCCGAGGGCGGCTTCGGCGTCGTTGATCGCCGCCATCAACGGCAACTCGTCGAGAAAGTCATCCAGGCGCAACTGCAATTGCGCGGTGCTGCGCTGGCTGTGAGGTGTGGCGACTATGCCTTTCGAGGAGCCGAGCCAGGTCAGGATGTCTTCATGGTGCAGCGCCCGGTTGGCGAAATCATCGATGAATTGTTGCTGAATCAGCTGCCTGGAAAGCGCGGCTGAACAGGGGCACGTCGAGGAATAAGGCACCTCGATTTTTAGTTCCACGTGGAACATTGCGTTTTTCAGGTGCGCTTCGATGCTCACCGGATAGGTTTTCCAGCCGGCCAACGGGCTGATCAAGGCGGGGCGTTTCAGTAGCAGATCGGCATGAATTCGCAGGTAGGCACTGCTGGACAGCCCGTCGTGGCTGTCGAGAAAACGTTGTAGTACCTGGCGCATCAGGGCCGGGGTGAGATTTTCCTGTTCGAGCATTTCCAGCGCCAGATACAGGCGCGACATATGAATGCCGCGGGCTTCGCCGTCGTCGAGGCTGACGCCGGCATCCGCTGTTGCGCCAATCCGCTGGCCATCAAACAACACAGGTAAGGCAATGCCACACATGCCCACCCACTCAAGGGGCAGGGCCTGGCGTGCGGCCTGCGCGGCGATATCCGGCAGAGTCAGCGCATTCATGAGCAGGTCCATCGTTGGAAACAATTTGCCATGTTATATTATAACAATGCAGTCGATGAAACCTTTTTCCTGAACGTTTTTTTCACCAAGCCTTATCGAGTACGGATGCTCCTCAATCTGCGGTGTAAGTCATGCACAGACGTCAGTTGCTCAACCTGCTGTTGGCCAGCGCGGCCTTGGTTCTGCCTTTGGGGGTATCCGCCACCCAGATTCGCAACCTGCGTTTATGGAACTCGGCCGACAAGCTGCGCCTGGTGCTCGATCTGAGTGGGCCGGTGCACTACAAGACCTTCTCTCTCAGCGCGCCGGAACGGCTGATCATCGACCTTCGCGGCGCGCAGCTCAGTGGCGATTTCAGCCAACTGGCCCTGGCCAACACGCCGATTCGCTCAATCCGTTCCGGGCACTTTGGCCAGGGCGATACGCGGATCGTCCTCGACCTGGCCGAACCGCAGCGGCTCGACAGCTTTTTGCTGCCACCCCAGGACGGCCAGGGCCACCGCCTGGTGCTCGATCTGAGCAACGCCAGCCGCGTCCCGCAGCAGATCGCGGTGGTCGCTGCTCCCGCTTTGCCGCGTGAAACACCGGCGGACCGAGCGCATCCCAAGCGCGACATCATTGTTGTGGTCGACCCGGGTCACGGCGGCAAGGACCCGGGGGCGGTCGGCGCCCGTGGCGAACGGGAGAAGGATGTGGTACTGGCGATCGCCCAGCTGCTGGCCAAGCGGCTGAAGCGTGAGAAGGGCTTCGATGTGAAGCTGGTGCGCAACGACGATTTCTTCGTGCCGCTGCGCAAGCGGGTGGAGATCGCCCGCAAGCACAAGGCCGACATGTTTATCTCGGTGCATGCCGATGCGGCGCCACGCCTGACGGCGTCCGGGGCTTCGGTTTACGCGCTGTCGGAAGGTGGTGCGACGTCGGCCACGGCGCGCTTCATGGCGCAGCGGGAGAACGGCGCCGACCTGCTGGGCGCCACCAGCCTGCTCAACCTGAAAGACAAGGACCCGATGCTCGCCGGGGTGATTCTCGACATGTCGATGAACGCCACCATCGCCGCCAGCCTGCAGTTGGGCGGTACCGTATTGGGCAGCCTGGCGGGCATCACCACCCTGCACCAGAAGCGCGTGGAACAGGCCGGTTTCGCGGTGCTCAAGTCCCCCGACGTGCCCTCGATCCTGGTGGAGACCGGCTTCATCTCCAACAGTCGCGACAGCCAGCGCCTGGTCACCGCGCGGCACCAGCAGGCGATTGCCGATGGGCTGTTCGCGGGCTTGCAGAGCTACTTCCAGAAGAATCCGCCGGTGAACAGCTACATGGCCTGGTTGCAGGAACAGAAAAGAGCCCAGGCCTGACGCGGCCCAGGCTTCTGTAGGAGCGAAGCTTGCGTGCGATGAAGACGCTGCGGTGTATCAGCTATACGACGTAAGCGTCCATCGCGGGCAAGCCTCGCTCCTACAAAATGCTTTGCTTAGCAGCCAGTGATCCGGCTGCAAGTGAACTTGCCGCTGCTGCCGCCGGAGCTGGAAAAGCGGTTGCGGGTGGTCCAGCCGACGCGCTGGCTGTAGCCGACCCAGGCTTCGCCGTCGGAGGCCAGGCCGGTAAAGAAGGTCAGTTGGCCGTAGCGGCTGTTGGTCTGCGCCCAATAACGTTTGCCGGTGACCTCGAAACCCCGCAGATAGGTAGTACTGCCTGCGGCCGCGACGCTGTAGGCGTTGCCTTCGGCATCCACGCAGGCCAGCAGGTTGGCGCTGCGGGTGCAGGTGGCCAGGGCGCTGGGCACTTGCGCGATGGCGGTGTCCGCGACCAGCAGGGACAGGCTCAGCAGCGTGTATTTCAAGGCGTGGCGCATGGGGTTTCTCGGCTGGGGAGGCTCAAGCATCCCGCCCTTCGTCGCGGGCGGCAAGAGAGGGTTGGCTTATTTGTATTGTTATACTATAACATTAAATAAAGCCTGACCCGTGACCCACCATGACTGAACGCCCGATGACCGAAGCGCAACTTCTCGCCCAGCCCGAGGCGGACTACATGAACGATGTCCAGCAGGCTTATTTCCGTGAGCTGCTGCTGGCCCAGCGCGTCGAGCTGCAAGAGCGTATCGATGGCGAGTTCGAGGTGCTGCGCGAGCAGGAACCCCACAGCGACCCCGCCGATATCGGCAGCGCCGAAGAGCAGCGTCAGTGGCAACTGCGCCTGCTGGAGCGGGAAAAGAAGCTGCTGGACAAGATCGACGAAGCCCTCGAACGCCTGGCCCGTGGCGAGTACGGCTGGTGCCGCGAAACCGGCGAGGCCATTGGCCTCAGGCGCCTGCTGCTGCGGCCCACCGCCACCCTGTGTATCGAAGCCAAAGAACGCCAAGAGCTGCGCGAACGCCATCAACGGGCGATCTGACCCAGCCACCCAGCCCCCGATGAGGATCACCTGATGACCGACCGTCTTCCCGTTACCGTGCTGTCCGGCTTTCTCGGCGCCGGCAAAAGCACGCTGCTCAACTACGTTCTGCGCAACCGCGACAACCTGCGGGTGGCGGTGATCGTCAACGACATGAGCGAAATCAACATCGACGGCAGCGAAGTGCAGCGCGATGTCAGCCTCAACCGCGCCGAAGAAAAACTGGTCGAAATGAGCAACGGCTGCATCTGCTGCACCCTGCGCGAAGACCTGCTGGAAGAGGTCGGCAAGCTGGCCAGGGACGGGCGTTTCGATTACCTGCTGATCGAATCCACCGGCATTTCCGAGCCGCTGCCGGTGGCCGAGACTTTCACCTTTCGCGACGAAGCGGGGCAGAGCCTGGCCGATATCGCGCGGCTGGACACCATGGTCACCGTGGTCGACGGCATGAACTTCCTGCTCGATTACCAGGCCGCGGAAAGCCTGGCGTCCCGCGGCGAAACCCTGGGCGAGGAAGATGAGCGTTCGATCACCGATCTGTTGATCGAGCAGATCGAGTTCGCCGACGTGATCCTGATCAGCAAGATCGACCTGATCGGCAGCGACGAGCGCCAGGAACTGATCGCCATCCTCGAACGCCTCAATTCCCAGGCGGAAATCATCCCCATGGTGATGGGCGAAGTGCCGCTGGCGAAGATCCTCAACACCGGTCGTTTCGACTTCGAGCGCGCTGCCCAGGCGCCGGGCTGGTTGCAGGAGCTGCGCGGCGAGCATGTGCCGGAAACCGAAGAATACGGCATCGCCTCCAGCGCCTATCGGGCGCGCCGACCCTTTCATCCACAGCGCTTTTTCGATTTCATCAACCGCCCCTGGAGCAACGGCAAACTGCTGCGTTCCAAGGGCTTTTTCTGGCTTGCCAGCAAGCACCAGGAGGCCGGCAGCTGGTCCCAGGCGGGGGGGCTGATGCGTCATGGTTTCGCCGGACGCTGGTGGCGTTTCGTGCCGAAGCAGCACTGGCCGCAGGATGCGGAAAGCACCGCGGCGATCATGCAGAACTGGACCGCTGCCACCGGCGACTGCCGCCAGGAACTGGTGTTCATCGGCCAGAACATCGACTTCGCCCGGCTCACCGTCGAACTCGACGATTGCCTGCTGACGGACGACGAAATGGCCTTGGGCGCGGAGGGCTGGCGCCTGATGCGCGATCCGTTCGGCCCCTGGCATGAAGAGGTCGCCGCCTGATGCTCTACCAACCACTGTCCCCTGTGGGAGCGCACCTGCTTGCGAAGCCGCTCCTGCGGCCAATCCTGCACAAACCGATACGCCGCGAGGCTTGCGGCCCGGCCCCTATCGTCCTGGCCGAGGTGCTGGACGACGAGGTCAACCTGGCCCTGTGGCAGCGCCAGTTGCCGGCGCATATCGCCGATTTTGGTGCCTTGCTGCTGTCGCTGAACGAGCCGCTGGCCGAGTCGCTGTCGCTGGAACTCGACACCGAGGACGCCGAGCCGAACCTGCGCGGCCTGGCTTCTGGCTTCAGCGATCTGCAGGGCTACGATGGCTTTATCGCCGATGTCGCCTGGCTGGTCAGCGCCTTTGCCTGCCTGCTGGGCGCCAAGCGCGTCGGCCTGCGCCTGCGGGTGCTGGATAAGGCCATGTGTCCGCGCTTTCATGTCGACCATGTGCCGGTACGGCTGATCACCACCTATGCCGGCGCCGGTAGCCAATGGCTGCGCGAGGGCGCGATGGATCGTCGGCAACTGGGCCAGGCCGAGGCCGAACCCACGGATGCCGCGCTGATCCAGCAGATGGCCAGCGGCGAGGTGGCCCTGTTCAAGGGTGAGAAATGGCTGGGCAACGAGGGTTTCGGCCTGATCCACCGCTCGCCGCAACCGGCCCCCGGCGAGCGCCGGCTGATCCTCACCCTGGACTGGCTCGGCTGACCCTGTAGCCGCTGCCGCAGGCTGCGATCGGCTCCGCAGGAGACGTGCTCTTGAGGCCCTCGGAAGGCGCTGCGCGCCTTATCGCAGCCTGCGGCAGCGGCTACGGGAATTTCGCTGCCGCGGGTTAGCGCGTAGGATCAATCACCTCCTTTCCGAGCGTTCCCCCCATGCTGCACAACATCCCCACCCACGTCATCGCCGGTCCCCTCGGCGCGGGCAAGACCAGCCTGATCCAGCACCTGTTGGCGCAGCGTCCGGCCAATGAGCGCTGGGCGGTGCTGATCAACGAGTTCGGCCAGATCGGCCTGGATGCGGCGCTGCTGGCCCGGGACGAGGACGGTATCGCCCTGGGCGAAGTGGCTGGCGGCTGCCTGTGCTGCGTCAACGGCGCGCCGTTCCAGATAGGCCTGGGGCGCCTGCTGCGCAAGGCCCGACCCGATCGTCTGTTTATCGAACCTTCCGGCCTGGGGCACCCGGCGCAACTGCTACAGCAATTGCGCGAGGCGCCCTGGCAAAAGGTCCTGGCCGTGCAACCTTGCGTGCTGGTCCTCGATGCCCAGGCGCTGGCGGCCGGCAAGCCGCTGCCGCAGGCCCAACAGGAGGCGCTGCCCAGTGCCGGCCTGTTGCTGCTGAACAAGGACGAAGGGCTCGACGCGGCGCAGCGTCAGGGCATTCTCGAGCAGTTGCCGGCCTGTCCGCTGCTCTGGACTACCCGCGGGACCTTGGCGCTGGAGCGCTTGCCTGGCGTGGAGGCTCGCGCGGGGGCTGCCATTGAGGGCTTCGAAGTACCCAAGGGATTGGCACAGCTGCCGGCGATCTGGACCGATCCGGCCCGGCCCATCTGCCTGAGCCAGGCCCAGGAGGGCGGCTGGAGCATCGGTTGGCGCTGGCACCCGAGCCGGGTGTTCGATATTCGGTGCCTCGAGCAATGGCTGGCGAGCCTTGATTGGCGCCGGGCCAAGCTGGTGATCCACGCTGCGCAGGGCTGGGTCTCGGGCAACGCCCTGGATAACGCCGCGCTGCACTGGCAAGCCAGCGAGTGGCGCCGCGATTCACGTATCGAGCTGATCTTCAGCGAGCCGCAGGACGTGGCCACCCTGCAACAGTCCCTGGCTGAGTGCTGCCAATAATCCAACCCCTGCTTCTGTAGGAGCGGCCGGTCGACGCTCGATTGCCCGCGAAAAACTCGTCAACGATGACGCGTTTTGCCAGGAAAAATCGCCGCTTCGCGGCTATCGCGGGCAAGCCTCGCTCCTACAGGAGTGCATAGGCGGTTGGCCTTACTTGCTGCGTCCTTCGCGCCATTGGCTCAGTTCGATCACTTCGGCGCTGTGTGTCGGCACGGGTGGCGGCGCGGGCGTTGCAATCGGGTAGGGCGCCAGTTCGATCTGCGCGCTGTGGGCGCCGAACTGGGTGATGGTCCCCGCATGGCGGGTTTCGCCGGTGACGGTGAATTCGAAGGTGTAGATCCGGGCCAGGCGCCGGCGACCACTGGCGTCCCTGACGAAACCGATGCGCTTCAACGCCACGTTGCCGTCCAGCAGCTCGATATCGAGCCGCGCACAATGCTGCTTGACCCTCTCCAGCGCCCGCTCGCGCAGGCCGTGGTTGTGCCATAGCCAGGCGACGCCGGTCGCCAGCAGCATCAGCACGAAAATGTTTCCAAGGGTCAGCATGAGGTGCGCTCCAACGAAGTCGCACCAGCTTAACTGCGTCTTCGGTCTGTCGTACAGGTTGCGTTTAGTCGCATACTGCGCGGCTCGAATTTCAATCGTTTTACGGAATGACCCGAATGAAACGTACGCCTCATCTGCTTGCGATCCAGTCCCATGTGGTCTTCGGCCATGCCGGCAACAGCGCCGCGGTGTTTCCCATGCAGCGGGTCGGGGTGAATGTCTGGCCGCTCAATACGGTGCAGTTCTCCAACCACACGCAATACGGCCAGTGGGCCGGCGAGGTGCTGTCGCCGCACCAGATCCCGGAGCTGGTGGAAGGCATTGCCGCCATCGGCGAACTGGGTAACTGCGACGCGGTGCTGTCCGGCTACCTGGGCAGCGCGGCGCAGGGGCGGGCGATCCTCGGTGGTGTGGCGCGGATCAAGGCGACCAACCCCAAGGCCCTGTACCTGTGCGACCCGGTGATGGGCCACCCGGAAAAGGGTTGCAGCGTGCCCCAGGAGGTCAGCGACTTCCTGTTGGAAGAGGCGGCGGCTGTGGCGGATTTCCTCTGCCCCAACCAACTGGAGCTGGACAGCTTCGCCGGGCGCAAGCCGCAGTCGCTGTTCGACTGCCTGGCCATGGCCCGGGCGCTGCTGGCGCGTGGTCCGAAAGCGGTGCTGGTCAAGCATCTGGATTACCCGGGCAAGCTGCCGGACGGCTTCGAGATGTTGCTGGTGACCGCCGAAGGCAGCTGGCACCTGCGTCGTCCGCTGCTGGCATTCCCGCGTCAGCCGGTGGGTGTGGGCGACCTGACTTCGGGGCTGTTCCTGGCCCGGGTGCTGCTGGGCGACAGCCTGGTGGCGGCGTTCGAGTTCACCGCCGCGGCGGTGCATGAAGTGCTGCTGGAAACCCAGGCCTGCGCCAGTTACGAACTGCAACTGATACGGGCCCAGGACCGGATCACCCATCCACGGGTGCGGTTCGAGGCGGTACCGATCGATCTGTAACTAACGGGTTGCGCGGGGGCTTATCGCCAACAGGCTCGCTCGGTAAAAGCGAGCCTGTCTCGGACGATCAGGCGTCGGCCTTGATTTCCTGATAGCGCTTTTCCAGCTCCTGGCGGATCTGCCGGCGTTGCTGGGCCTGCATGAAGCGGCGCTTGTCTTCGCTGGTTTGCGGTTGCAGTGGCGGCACGGCGGCGGGTTTGCGCTGGTCGTCCACGGCTACCATGGTGAAGAAGCAACTGTTGGTGTGGCGCACCGAGCGCTCGCGGATGTTCTCGGTGACCACCTTGATACCGACCTCCATCGAGGTGTTGCCGGTGTAGTTGACCGAGGCCAGGAAGGTCACCAGTTCGCCGACGTGGATCGGCTCGCGGAAGATCACCTGGTCCACCGACAGGGTCACCACATAACGGCCGGCATAACGGCTGGCGCAGGCGTAGGCGACTTCATCGAGGTACTTGAGCAGGGTGCCGCCGTGGACATTGCCTGAGAAGTTGGCCATGTCAGGGGTCATCAATACCGTCATCGACAGCTGGGCGTTTCCGGGTTCCATAGCACACTCACGGGTTAAGGCAGGGGTTGCGGGGCGCACCTCTGCGGGTGCTTGGTCAGCGTTTCAAACCATCGATAACGGGACGCTGCGCCCGCGATCGCCGTCACGCGGCGATCTATCTGTTTCCATATATTGCACCGCCTTTCTGGCACAAGTCGCGATGTTAACCTTCAAAAGCCCGTCCCAAGGGCTTTTCCCGCTGGCCGGCAGGCTGCGCAACGCCCCCGCGCCGCCCGCAAGAACACGACCCCAAGGAGCCCCACGCCATGCATGCCATCAGCTTTATTCAGGACCTGGCAGTGATCATGCTGGTCGCAGGCGTGGTGACCATTCTCTTCCACCGGCTCAAGCAGCCGGTGGTCCTCGGCTATATCGTCGCCGGCTTCATCATCGGCCCGCACACCCCGCCGTTCGGCCTGATCCACGACGAAGACACGATCAAGACCCTGGCCGAGCTGGGGGTGATTTTCCTGATGTTCTGCCTGGGCCTGGAGTTCAGCCTGCGCAAGCTGTTCAAGGTCGGCGCCACGGCCTTTATCGCGGCGTTCATGGAAATCGTGCTGATGATCTGGATCGGCTACGAGATCGGCCGCTGGTTCGGCTGGAACACCATGGACTCGCTGTTCCTCGGCGCGATCCTGGCGATTTCCTCGACCACCATCATCGTCAAGGCGCTCAACGACCTGAAGATGAAGAACCAGCGCTTCGCCCAGCTGATCTTCGGCGTGCTGATCGTCGAAGACATCCTCGGCATCGGCATCATCGCCTTGCTCTCGAGCATCGCGGTCAGCGGCACTGTCAGTTCCGGGGAAGTGTTCTCCACCGTCGGCAAACTCTCGCTGTTCATGATCGTCGCCCTGGTCATCGGCATCCTGCTGGTCCCGCGGCTGCTGGCCTACGTGGCCAGGTTCGAAAGCAACGAGATGCTGCTGATTACCGTGCTGGGGCTGTGCTTCGGCTTCTGCCTGCTGGTGGTCAAGCTGGAGTACAGCATGGTGCTCGGCGCCTTCCTGATCGGCGCGATCATGGCCGAGTCGCGGCAATTGCTGAAGATCGAGCGCCTGATCGAGCCGGTACGCGACATGTTCAGCGCCATCTTCTTCGTCGCCATCGGCCTGATGATCGACCCGCAGATCCTCCTGCAATACGCCTGGCCGATCGCGGTGATCACCGTCGCGGTGGTGCTGGGCAAGATGCTGTCCTGCGGCCTGGGCGCCTTTATCGCCGGCAACGATGGCCGCACCTCGCTACGGGTCGGCATGGGCCTGTCGCAGATCGGCGAGTTCTCCTTCATCATCGCGGCGCTGGGCATGACCCTGCAGGTCACCAGCGACTTTCTCTACCCGGTGGCGGTCGCCGTATCGGCCATTACCACCTTGCTCACACCTTATCTGATCCGCGCCGCCGACCCGCTGTCGCTGAAGCTCGCCGCCGTGATGCCGACCCGCCTGAGCCGGGTGCTGGGCATGTACGGCGAATGGTTGCGCAGTATCCAGCCCCATGGCGAGGGGGCGCTGCTGGCGTCGATGATCCGGCGGATCTTGTTGCAGGTCGGGGTCAATCTGGCGCTGGTGGTGGCGATCTTCTTCTCCGGCGGTTATTTCGCCGCGCGCATCGGCGAATACCTGCAGGACTGGATCAGTGATCCGAGCTGGCAGAAGGCGCTGATCTGGGGCGGGGCGCTGCTGCTGTCTCTACCGTTCCTGATCGCCGCCTATCGCAAGCTCAAGGCCCTGTCGATGCTGCTGGCGGAGATGGGGGTGAAGCCGGAAATGGCCGGGCGTCACACCCAGCGCGTGCGCCGGGTGATCGCCGAGGTGATTCCGGTGCTGTCGCTGTTGGTGATCTTCCTGCTGCTGGCGGCGCTGTCTTCGAGCATCCTGCCGACCACCGAGCTGCTGGTACTGATCGCGGTGGTGACGGCGGCGGTGGCCGCGCTGCTGTGGCGCTGGTTCATCCGCGTGCACACCCGCATGCAGGTGGCCTTGCTGGATACCCTGGATAACCACAAGGAAGACAATGGGCACTAATTGCCCGGTGATACACAACTCAGCGGTCGGTCACGCCAGCGTCGCCAGGCTTCGACCCAGCCCTGGTCGTGGGTGACCCCGGGCAGGCTGACGGATTGTACGCAGAAGGCTTGCGTCCCCAGTGCCTGCCGATAGGCGGGGTAGAGGCTGGCAGGCACGCTGCGGTCGGCCTGGCCGAGCAAATGCCGTTGCGCCACCAGGGCCAGCTTGGGTGCCTGGTCCAGTGGCTCGAGGGAGCCGTGCAACGGGCTCAGCCCCAGCGCACTGACCCATAGCCGAGGGCTCAGGTTGCCAGCCAGGGTTTGCACCTGGGCAATATCGTCTCGCCGCGCGGCCAGCAACAGGGCCAGTGCCGCGCCACCGGAATAGCCGATCAGCTCGAAATCCTGATTGCCATAACGCCGCTTGAGGCGGTTGAGGGCCTGGTCGAGGCTGCGCAGTACCGCTGGGGAAAAGCGCTGGTCGGTCCAGATGGCCGCCGTGCAGTCGGCCGCGCTGACGAATTGGCAGGGGCGGGCCAGATAGACGCTGGGACGGGGATCGCTCAGCGCCAGTTGTACCATCAGCAGGTGCTGCGGACTGGGGTCGAGGCTGGGTTGGCGGGCTGTCGCCCAGGCATGGCCATCGCCTTCAAGGTAGACGCGCAGGCGGGGTTGTTTGGGTAAGTGCAGGGGCAGGCTGCTGGCGAGCGGGAAGGGTGAAGTGGGCAGGACTTCGACCTGATGGGCGTACTGCGTGCTCAGGTTTTGCAACTGAGCCATGGGCGACTGACAACCCGCCAGCAGGCTGCTGGCGAGTAGTGTCAATGCGGCGATCAACGGGGTGGCGCGACCGCTTGTGAACGTCATGCAACGGGTGGCAGTCGATCCATGCGCCTGCGCCCGCGGGGCGAAACCGCGCAAGGCCGATCAGCTTTCCAGCCAGACGTCCCGCGCCCAGTGCCACACCGATTCCCAGGATTCTTCGGTGATCAGCTCTTCTTCGCCGGACCACAGCACCACGGTGCCGTCTTCCTCGACGCAGTAGTAGTCGTCACCGTCCTGGCAGATCGGGATCAGTTCGCGCGGCACGCCCATGTCCCAGGCGGTGGCGGCCACTTCCGGCAGGTAGGTGTGGGATTGCGGGTCGGTCACGGTGACCGGCTCCAGGCTGCCGTAGACGACATCGCTCACGGTCAACAGGAACTCTTTGAAGACGAACGGGATATTGATGAACAGCTGTTCTTCGATTTCCACCAGCAGGTCTTCATCCGGCAGTTCCAGGGGAACGGGTACCGGTTCGTTTGCTTCACGGAGTTGCTCGATGACTTCTTCCACGGCCTGGGTCCTCTTAGCTCTATGGCGCGGTTTAATAGACGGCGGTTTATACAGTAGCTCGCTATAAGTGCAATCGTGAAATGCAAAACCCCGACCTGAGCCGGGGTTTTGCGATTACCGATGTGACACTGGAGAGAATCAGCCGTTCTGGCGGATACCTGCAACCAGCCAAGGCTGATTTTCGCCCTGGGCGCGCTCCATGTTCCAGCTTTCGCTGAACACTTCGCCCTGGTCGAAACGCGAGGTCTTCGACACGCCGGTGAAGGTCAGGGTTGCGATGGTCTTGTCGGCGCGGTCGTCGACGCCTTCCAGTTGCACATTGAGGTTGTCGATGTAGGTCGACTGGAAGCCGTCGCCCAGATCGGCACGTTCCTGCTTCAGGAATTGCAGCATCTGCGGGGTCACGAACTCGGCAATCTTGTCCATTTCGTTGGCGTCCCAGTGTTGCTGCAGGGACTGGAAGTGGTTGCGCGCGGCTTCGACGAAACGCTCTTCGTTGAACCAGGCTGGCGCGTTGATTACCGGACGGGCCGCGGCGGCAGGTGCAGCCGAACCACCGAAGATCGAACCGGAGGCAGGTTTTGGCTCGAAGGCTTCACGCTGCATCGGTGCGTGGCCGGCTGGAGCGTACTGCTCCTGCTGCTTGCGACGACGGGCGGCGATAAAGCGGAAGACCAGGAAGGCGATGACCGCCATGATCAGGATGTCGAAGATCTGCATGCCCTGGAAGCCGTCGCCCATGAACATGGAGGCCAGCAGACCGCCTGCGGCGATACCGGCCAATGGGCCGAGCCAGCGCGAGGCGCCGCTGGCCTTGGTGGCAGCGCCCGCGGCACCGGCAGCGCCGGCGGTCGCGGCAGTGGAACCCATGCCGGAAGAGGACGGAGCCATCTGGCTGGTCTGGTGGGTCGGCGCGGCGCCAGCGCTTTTGCCGCCACCGAAGCGCTTGGCGTTGGCGTCGAGGCTCATCGTCAGGCCGATGCACAACGCCATGGCGATGCTAAGAAAACGTTTCATAAAGGGAATTCCCATTTGTGGATGGCACGCGCGCCATGTTGCACAGGTGAAGTGTCACTGGCTAGCAGCAGAGTGTTTCGGGCTTTTGCCTGACAGCCACGGTTCAGCTTGGGTCGAGGCAAGTGGGCCCTGTACAGGTTTGTCCGTCGGGCGGATGCAACGGCTCAGTGGCCGGTCAGCCCGATTTCGCCCCATGCTGCGGGGCATGCTTCTGGTTCAGAAGCATCGCCCCGGCATGGCGAAGGAGGTCAAGGCGTCAGATGGCTTCGAGCTTGGCGTAGCCGAGCATCAGCCACTTGCTGCCTTCGCTGAAGTTCACCTGGACCCGGGCCTGGGCGCCGGCGCCTTCGAAGTTGAGGATCACACCGTCGCCGAATACCGAGTGGCGTACCGCCTGGCCGAGGCTGAGGCCGGTGTCCGGGATCTCGCTGCCGCCGAACAGGCTGCTGGTGCTCTGCGACTGGCCACCGCCGAACGGACGGCTGACGCTGTTGGACAGGCGCACTTCCTGGATCAGGCCCTTCGGTACTTCCCGTACGAAACGCGACACCTTGTTGTAGGTCTCGCTCCCATACAGGCGTCGGGTTTCGGCGTAGGTCATCACCAGGTTCTGCATCGCCCGGGTGATGCCGACGTAGGCCAGGCGACGTTCCTCTTCAAGGCGGCCGGGCTCTTCCAGGCTCATCTTGTGCGGGAACAGGCCTTCTTCCATGCCCACCAGGAACACGTAAGGGAATTCCAGGCCCTTGGCGCTGTGCAGGGTCATCAGCTGGATGCTGTCTTCGTGCTCGTCGGCCTGGGTGTCGCCGGCTTCCAGCGAAGCGTGGCCGAGGAAGGCCGCCAGCGGCGTCAGCTCCTGATCTTCTTCGGTGTGCTCGAAGTTGCGCGCGGCGCTGACCAGTTCCTCGAGGTTTTCTACCCGGGCCTGGCCTTTCTCGCCTTTTTCCGCTTCGTGGTAGGCGATCAGGCCGGACTGCTCGATAACGGTCTGGGTCATCAGGTGCAACGGCATCTCGGCGGTTTTCAGCGCCAGGTGCTCGATCAGCTCCATGAAGGCGCCAAGGGCACCGGCGGCGCGCCCGGTCACGCCTTTATTGGCCACCAGCTGGCGCATCGCTTCCCACATCGACACATGGCTGTGGCGCGCGTGTTCGCGAATCGCTTCGACGGTCTTTTCGCCAATGCCGCGGGTCGGCACGTTGATCACCCGCTCCAGGGCCGCGTCGTTGCCGCGACCTTCGAGCAGGCGCAGGTAGGCCATGGCGTTCTTGATTTCGGCGCGTTCGAAGAAGCGCTGGCCGCCGTAGATGCGGTACGGAATGCGCTCGCGCAGCAGCGCTTCTTCCAGCACCCGCGACTGGGCGTTGGAGCGATAGAGAATGGCGATATCGCTACGGGCCAGGCCGGTCTTCAGGGCGCTTTCGATGGTTTCCACCACGTAGCGCGCTTCATCGTGTTCGTTGAAGGCGGCGTACAGGTTGATCGCTTCGCCTTCGCCGCCGTCGGTCCACAACTCCTTGCCCAGGCGCCCGGTGTTATTGGCGATCAGGGCGTTGGCGGCCTTGAGGATGCCGGCGGTGGAGCGGTAGTTCTGCTCCAGGCGGATCACTTCGGTGTCCGGGAAGTCTTCGGAATACTGGTGAATGTTCTCGATCTTCGCCCCGCGCCAGCCGTAGATCGACTGGTCGTCGTCGCCCACCACCATCAGGCTGTCGCCGCCCTTGGCCAGCAGGCGCAACCAGGCGTACTGCACGGCGTTGGTGTCCTGGAATTCGTCCACCAGCACGTGGCGGAAACGCTTCTGGTAGTGCGCCAGCAGGCCCGGGTGGTCGCGCCACAGGTCCAGGGCACGCAGCAGCAGCTCGGAGAAGTCGATGACCCCGGCGCGCTGGCAGGCGGCCTCGTAGGCTTCGTAGATGCCGCGCATGGTGGCCAGGAACAGGTCGCCGCTGGCTTGAATGTGTTGCGGACGCAGGCCTTCGTCCTTCTGCCCGTTGATGAACCACTGGGCCTGCCGGGCCGGCCAGCGCTGCTCGTCCAGGCCGAGGTCGCGGATCACCCGCTTGACCAGGCGTTGCTGGTCGTCGCTGTCGAGGATCTGGAAGGTCTGGCTCAGGCCGGCCTCTTGCCAGTGCGCCCGCAGCAGGCGGTGCGCCAGGCCGTGGAAGGTGCCGACCCACATGCCGGCCGGGTTGATACCCATCAACTGCTCGATGCGCTGGCGCATCTCGGCAGCGGCCTTGTTGGTGAAGGTCACCGACAGGATGGAGTGGGGCGAGGCGTTCTCGACCTGGATCAACCAGGCGATACGGTGCACCAGCACTCGGGTTTTACCGGAGCCAGCACCGGCCAGGACCAACTGACGACCCAAGGAGGCGGCTACGGCCTGGCGTTGGGCATCGTTGAGGGAGTTCAGCAGAAGGGAGAGATCATCGCGCATCGGGGCATTCTAGGGGGCTGGCGCACACCGGGCAAACCAAGCTTTGGTTTAGCCGATAAAAGAACGCCGGGGACGACCGGTCGGTCACGGGCTGCAGCCGTTGGCCGGGCTTGGCTGGAGGAATTTCGCAGGGATCGGCGCTCGCGCGGATTTGCCGATTTTATGATTCCAGGCAGTTTGGTCCGGGCGGTTGCTTGTGTATGCTCCGGCGACGTTTCGGGCTCAATCATTATAAGAACACTGCCTATGACACTCAGCACTGGCCCGTCCGGACCCTTCGTGGAGCCTCGGGTTGTTCGCAAGCAATACGCCATGGAGATGGCGGTAGAGCGCACGCGCCTGCTTTATCAGGGCTCCCTGTTGCCCACCCTGTTCATGCTGCTCAACGGCCTGGTCTGCGCCTGGCTGCTGTGGAGCCCCGAGCGTTATTGGCTGGTCAGCGTGTGGATGGTCTGGTTGCTGGCCCTGGTCGCCCTGCGGGTGATCCAGGTGGCGGCGTTCGACTCGGCGATTCCCAGCCGCCAGGCGCAGCCGGTCTGGCGCCGCATGTTCCTGCTCGGCTCCGCCGTCAGCGGCCTGACCCTGGCCTGCGCCGGCATCGCCCTGATGCCCACCGACAATTTCCTGCAGCAGGCCTGGGTCTTCGGCCTGATCGGCGCGGCGATCCTCTCGGCCAGCGTGGCCTACGCGGTCAGCCTGCCGGCCTTCCTGTCCTTTACCTTGCCCTGTTTGCTACCGGCGATCGGCTACCTGTTCTGGGGCGGCGACGAGCAGCAGCGCGGCTGGGGCTGGCTGGGGTTGATCCTGCTGGTGTCGCTGAGCGTGGTGGCCTGGCAGGTCAACCGCCTGATCCAGATGGGCTTGCTGCGGCGTTTCCAGAACCAGGCCCTGATCGAGCATCTGCAACAGGCGCAGAGCCGCAGCGAGCAGCTCAACAGCGAGCTGTTGCGGGAAGTCGAGCAGCGTCGCCGCGCCGAAGAGCAATTGCGCGAAGCTCAGGTCGGCCTGGAAAGCCGAGTGGCCCAGCGCAGCCTCGAGCTGGACGCGGCCAACCAGGCCCTGAGCAAGAGCGAGGCACGCCTGGCCCTGGCCCTCAAGGCCAGCCAGCTGGGGCTGTGGGACTGGAACCTGCAGACCGACGAGGTCCATCACAGCCATATCAAGGAACTGTTCGGCCTGGAGCCGGAGTTCGTGCGGGCGATGCTCAGCCACCTCAAGCCGCTGCTGCATCCCGAAGACCTGCCGCTGCTCAAGCGCGCGCTGGTGGAGCACCTGAAGGGGCGCACCGAGGATTACCTGGTGGAATATCGCGTGCGGCATGCCGATGGCCGCTGGGTCTGGATCGAGGACCGTGGGCGCGCCGTGGAGCGCGGCCCAGGCGGGCGGGTGCTGCGCATGGTCGGCACCCGGCGCGATATCAGCGCCAGCAAGCAACAGGAAGAGCAGCGCCGCCTGGCGGCGATGGTGTTCGAGGCGGCCAGCGAGGGCATCGTGATCCTCGACCCCGATTACGTGCTGCTGGCGGTCAATCAGGCGTTCAGCCGGGTTACCGGTTACCAGATCGAGGACATGCTCGGGCGCAATATGGTCGACCTGCCGGGCAGCCGCGACGCACGGCGGCACTTTCCGGTGATTCATCAAGCCCTCGAACAGCACGGCAGCTGGCAGGGCGAACTGGTGGAGGCGCGCAAAAACGGCGAGCTGTACCCGCAGTGGCTGCAATTGAACGTGGTGCGCGATACGCGGGGAAAGGTCAGCCATATTGTGGGCTTCTTCGCCGATCTGTCGGCGCGGCGCGAATCCGAAGAGCGCATGCGCTACCTGACCCATTACGACGAGCTCACCGGCCTGGCCAACCGTTCGCTGTTTCGCGAACGCTTGCGCGAAGCCCATCAACGGATGCGCCAGGGCGGCCGCAGCCTGGCCCTGGTGCATATCAACCTGGACCGTTTCAAGCTGCTCAACGACAGCCTGGGCCACGACATCGCCGACCAGCTGTTGCAGAAAATGGCGCGGCGACTGGTCAACGCACTGCCGGAAGCAGACACCATTGCCCGCCTGTCCGGCGATGAGTTCGCGGTGCTGTTCGATGCCTACGGCAGCCTGTCGAGCCTGACCCGGGTGGCCACCCGCTTGTCGGCGAAGCTGCGCCTGCCGATCACCGTGGAAGGCCATGAGCTGGTGGTCAGCGCTTCCATGGGCATCAGCATGTTGCCTGACAGCGCGCGGGAAATTCCGGCGCTGATCAGCCAGTCGAACATCGCCATGCAACACGCCAAGCACCTGGGCGGCAACAACTTCCAGTTCTATACCGCCAGCCTGCAAGCCAGCACCCTGGAGCGCCTGCAACTGGAGAACCAGCTGCGCAAGGCGGTCGAGGAGCGCCAACTGAAGGTGTTCTACCAGCCGAAACTGTGCCTCGCCACCGGCCGCATGAACGCCGCCGAAGCCCTGGTGCGCTGGGACCATCCCGACCTGGGGCGGGTGCCGCCGGGGGACTTTATCGGCCTGGCGGAAGAGATCGGGCTGATCGGCCCGATCGGCGAATTCGTCTTGCGCCAGGCCTGCTGGCAAGCCTGCGAGTGGCAGCGCCAGGGGCTGCCGGCGATTCGGGTTTCGGTGAACCTGTCGGTGCATCAACTGCGCCAGGGCAAGCTGGTCAGCCAGGTGCGCAGCGTGCTGGAAGAGACCGGGCTGGCGCCGCATTTCCTCGAGCTGGAGCTGACCGAAAGCCATCTGCTCGACAGCGTCGAACACATCGTTTCCACCTTCCAGCAGCTGCGTGACCTGGGGGTGAAGCTGGCCATCGACGACTTCGGCACCGGTTATTCCTCGCTGAGCTACCTCAAGCGGATTCCGGTGGACTACGTGAAGATCGACCAGGCATTCATCCGCGGCCTGAGCGAAGGCAGCGCCGACGCGGCGATCACCCGGGCGATCATCGCCATGGCCCATGGGCTGTCGCTGAAGGTGGTGGCCGAAGGGGTGGAGCGTCCGGAGCAGCTGGCATTTCTCAAGGAGCAGAAATGCGATGAGGTGCAGGGCTACCTGATCAGCCGGCCGGTGGAAGCCGAGGGGCTTGCGGCGCTGTTGCGGGCCGAGACCCTGTAGCCGCTGCCGCAGGCTGCGATCGGCTGCGCAGCGGCCGCAAAAGGCCAGGAATATCTGAAGTTTTTACGAATACCGGCTGCCCGGCTCCAGCAGCTACAAAGAGCAGGCGAGGCTAAAACAGTGGGGCGCAAAGGTGATTCAGTTACGCATTGAGCAGGCAAAAAGCGAATTCATGTAGTATAACTACAAAATTGCTACATCCTTGGGCGTCTGCCCCATAACAATGAGTCCAGCCCTTTGAATCTGTTGCAGCACATTGCCCAATCACGCCATCTCTTGCGCAAGTCGGAGCTCAAGGTCGCCGATCATGTGCTGCTCGACCCTGCGGCTGTGATGCACAGTTCCATGGCCGACCTGGCCCACAGCGTGGGTATCAGCGAGCCGACCATCGTGCGCTTCTGCCGCGCCATCGGTTGCTCGGGGTTCCAGGACCTGAAGCTCAAGCTGGCCCAGAGCCTGGCCGCCGGGGCGAGCTTCGGCCAGTTCGCGATTCACGAAGACGATTCGGTCGCCGACTACAGCCTGAAAATCTTCGACACCACCCTGCACACGCTGATGGAGGTTCGCGAGAAGCTCGATCCGGTGGAGCTGCAACGGGCTGTGACCCTCATGTCCCAGGCCCAGCGCGTGGAGTTCTACGGCTTCGGCGCTTCCGGCGCGGTGGCGGCGGATGCCCAGCACAAGTTCTTCCGTTTGCTGCTGACCGCGGCGGCCTATTCCGACCCGCATATGCAGGCGATGTCGGCGGTGACCCTCAAGCCCACCGACGTGGCGATCTGCATTTCCCAGTCCGGGCGTTCCAAGGACCTGCTGATCACCGCCAACCTGGTGCGTGAAAGCGGCGCCTCGCTGATTACCCTGTGCCCGAGCCAGACGCCGCTGGCCGAGCTGTCGACGGTCAACCTGGCGATCGACGTGCACGAAGACACCGAAATCTACACCCCGCTGACCTCGCGCATCGCCCACCTGGTGGTGATCGACGTGCTGGCGATGGGCGTGGCCATGGCCCGCGGCCCGAGCCTGGTCAACCACCTCAAGAGCGTCAAGCGCAGCCTTCGCAGCCTGCGCCTGTCGCCCAAGTCGGTAAAAGCCCTGGACGACTAGCCCGGCCTTCCGTAGGAGCGAGGCTTGCCCGCGAAGAACGATGACGCGGTGGGCCAGAAGCCCAGCGGCGGGGCCTTCGCGGGCAAGCCTCGCTCCTCAGGCGGTGGGGGCAACTTTCATCATCCTGTAACCGACCCGCAGCCAAATCGTCATTGGCAGGCGTCATCGTGAAGCTCCCGTACTCGCATTGGGAGACTCGAAATGGCCCGGCCTTACGAAGAGAGCAGCAGCGCAGTCAAGACCCGTCGTCAACAGGAAGACCAGCGCCGCATGGAATTTCGCCGCGCGATCGAACATCGCTGTGAGCTGCGCCGTCTGCAGCAGGAAATCAACGACTACCCCGAGCTGGACGCCGTCAATTACTGGCAGGCAGCCTCGGCAGCTTCCCGTCAAAACGTTCAACAAGCCCGCTGATCTGCACCCGTTCGCTGCGGATAAACCCCAGGAACGCATGCGCTACCGGTGACAGGCGTTTTGCCTTTGCCTGCACCAGGCACCAGCTGCGATACAACGGCAGCTCTTCGACCGGCAACTCGACGAGTCCTCCGGTTGCCAACTCAAGGTTCAGGGCGTGGCGCGTCAACAGCGCCACGCCCAGACCCGCCAGCACACACTCGCGCTGCGCTTCGGCCGACGACACTTCCAGGGTCTGGGTGAAGTGCACGCGTTTTTCCTTGAAATACTCCTCGCAGGCCAGGCGCGTGCCCGAACCCTGTTCGCGCACCAGCAGGTTGTAGGGCTCCAAGTCCTGCAGGCGCAGCGGCCCGAGGTGGCACAGCGGATGGTCGGGCGGCGCCACGGCGACGATCGGGTTATTGAGAAACGGCAGGAATTCCAGGCCCATGTCCTGCGGGACCATGGACATGATCACCAGGTCGTCGCGGTTGTCCGAGAGGCGGCGGATCACCTGGCCCCGATTGACCACCGTCAGTTGCAGGTTGACCTCCGGGTGCTGGCGCTTGAAGGCGGCGAACAGGTGCGGCACGAAGTACTTGGCGCTGGATTCCACCGCCAGTTTCAGCTGGCCCTGCAAGGAGCCCTGCATGTCCGACAGTTGCATGTCGAGGTTTTCCAGGCGCCCGAAGATGTCGCGGCTGGCCCGTTGCAGCGCCTCGGCGGCCTCGGTCATATAGAGCTTCTTGCCGACGTAATCGAACAGGGGCTGGCCGATCAGCTCTTCCAGCTGGCGAATCTGCAGGCTGACGGCGGGCTGGGTCAGGGACATTTCGTCGGCCGCCCGGCTGTAGGAGCGCAGATCGCAGACCTCATTGAAAATCTGCAATTGGCGTAATGTCATACGCATCAAGGACTTACGCATTATCTAAGGTCTCGCGCCGAGGGCTGTCGGATCAACTATAAGTCTTTGCTTATGAGCGACCCAATAATTATTGATTTTTGTTAATTCATCGACAGGAATAGTGTGGGCCTGCGACTGGCTTGAAACATTTGGTCACGCGCCGACCCGGTCGAGGGTCTGTACGAAAAGTAGGCGAGCGAAGGTCAGGCAAGGCAAAAACAGGCGAGGAAGCGGAGTTTAGGGGCCTAAATGAGCATTCCGAGCCTGTTTTTAACGCAGCATGGCCTGCGTAGCGCCGAAGGCGCCCAGCGCGCAGCCACTTTTCGTACAGACCCAGCGGGTTGTTTGTTCCAACGGCTCAAGGGTACCTCCAAGTGATAAAAAAGATCCTGATCGCCAACCGTGGTGAGATTGCCGTACGAATCGTGCGTGCCTGCGCCGAGATGGGCATTCGCTCGGTCGCGATCTTCTCCGACGCCGATCGCCATGCCCTGCATGTGAAGCGCGCGGATGAAGCCCACAGCATCGGTGCCGAACCCCTGGCCGGCTACCTGAACCCGCGCAAGCTGGTGAACCTGGCCGTGGAAACCGGCTGCGACGCGCTGCACCCCGGCTACGGCTTCCTTTCGGAAAACGCCGAGCTGGCGGACATCTGCGCCGAACGTGGGATCAAATTCATCGGCCCATCGGCTGAAGTGATTCGCCGCATGGGCGACAAGACCGAAGCCCGCCGCAGCATGATCAAGGCAGGCGTGCCGGTCACCCCGGGCACCGAAGGCAACGTCGCCGATATCCATGAAGCCCTGAGCGAAGGCGACCGCATCGGTTACCCGGTGATGCTCAAGGCCACTTCCGGCGGTGGCGGCCGCGGCATTCGTCGCTGCAACAGCCGGGACGAACTGGAACAGGCGTTCCCACGGGTGATTTCCGAGGCGACCAAGGCGTTCGGTTCCGCCGAAGTATTCCTGGAAAAATGCATCGTCAATCCCAAGCACATCGAGGCGCAGATCCTCGGCGACAGCTTCGGCAACGTGGTGCACCTGTTCGAGCGCGACTGCTCGATCCAGCGCCGCAACCAGAAGCTGATCGAGATTGCCCCCAGCCCGCAACTGACCCCGGAACAGCGCGCCTACATCGGCGACCTGTCGGTGCGCGCGGCCAAGGCCGTGGGCTACGAGAACGCCGGTACCGTGGAGTTCCTGCTCGCCGACGGCGAGGTGTACTTCATGGAGATGAACACCCGGGTGCAGGTGGAACACACCATCACCGAAGAAATCACCGGCATCGACATCGTTCGCGAGCAGATCCGCATCGCTTCCGGCCTGCCGCTGTCGGTGAAGCAGGAAGACATCCACCACCGTGGTTTCGCCCTGCAGTTCCGGATCAACGCCGAAGACCCGAAGAACAACTTCCTGCCGAGCTTCGGCAAGATCACCCGTTACTACGCGCCCGGGGGGCCCGGCGTGCGGACCGACACGGCGATCTACACCGGCTACACCATTCCGCCGTTCTACGACTCCATGTGCCTGAAGCTGGTGGTCTGGGCCCTGACCTGGGAGGAGGCGATGGACCGTGGCTTGCGCGCCCTGGACGACATGCGTCTGCAAGGGGTCAAGACCACCGCCGCCTATTACCAGGAAATCCTGCGTAACCCGGAATTCCGTAGCGGCCAGTTCAACACCAGTTTTGTGGAAAGCCACCCTGAGCTGACCAACTACTCGATCAAGCGCAAACCCGAAGAGCTGGCCCTGGCCATCGCCGCCGCCATCGCCGCCCACGCAGGCCTGTGAGGAAAAGAACAATGAGCAAGAAGATTTTCGTTACCGACACCATCCTGCGCGACGCCCACCAATCGCTGCTGGCGACCCGCATGCGCACCGAAGACATGCTGCCGATCTGCGACAAGCTCGACAAGGTCGGCTACTGGTCGCTGGAGGTCTGGGGCGGCGCGACCTTCGACGCCTGCGTGCGCTTCCTCAAGGAAGACCCGTGGGAGCGCCTGCGCAAACTGCGCGCCGCGCTGCCCAACACCCGCCTGCAAATGCTCCTGCGCGGGCAGAACCTGCTGGGCTACCGCCATTACAGCGACGACGTGGTCAAGGCCTTCGTCGCCAAGGCGGCGGTCAACGGCATCGACGTGTTCCGCATCTTCGACGCCATGAACGACGTGCGTAACCTGCGGGTGGCCATCGAAGCGGTGAAAGCCGCCGGCAAGCACGCCCAGGGCACCATTGCCTACACCACCAGCCCGGTACACACCATCGAGGCGTTCGTGGCCCAGGCCAAGCAAATGGAATCCATGGGTTGCGACTCGGTGGCGATCAAGGACATGGCCGGCCTGCTGACCCCTTACGCCACCGGCGAGCTGGTCAAGGCGCTGAAGGCCGAGCAATCGCTGCCGGTGTTCGTCCACTCCCATGACACCGCCGGCCTGGCCGCGATGTGCCAGCTCAAGGCCATCGAGAACGGCGCCGACCACATCGACACCGCGATCTCCAGCTTCGCCTGGGGCACCAGCCACCCGGGCACCGAGTCGATGGTCGCCGCCCTTAAAGGCAGCGAATTCGACACCGGCCTGGACCTGGAACTGCTGCAGGAGATCGGCCTGTACTTCTACGCCGTGCGCAAGAAGTACCACCAGTTCGAAAGCGAATTCACCGCGGTCGACACCCGGGTGCAGGTCAACCAAGTGCCGGGCGGGATGATTTCCAACCTGGCCAACCAGCTCAAGGAGCAGGGCGCCCTGAACCGCATGAACGAAGTGCTGGCGGAGATCCCGCGGGTGCGTCACGACCTCGGCTACCCGCCGCTGGTGACCCCGACTTCGCAGATCGTCGGCACCCAGGCGTTCTTCAACGTACTGGCCGGCGAGCGCTACAAGACCATCACCAACGAGGTGAAGCTGTACCTGCAAGGTGGCTACGGCAAGGCACCGGGCGAGGTGGACGAGAAGCTGCGGCGCCAGGCCATCGGCAGCGAAGAGGTGATCGACGTGCGCCCGGCCGACCTGCTGAAACCGGAGATGACCAAGCTGCGCAATGACATCGGCGCCCTGGCCAAATCCGAAGAAGACGTGCTGACCTACGCCATGTTCCCGGACATCGGGCGCAAGTTCCTCGAAGAACGCGAAGCCGGCACCCTGACGCCGGAAGTGCTGCTGCCGATTCCGGAAGCGGGCGGCGTGAGCTCGGCCGGCGGCGAAGGCGTACCGACCGAGTTCGTCATCGACGTGCACGGCGAGACCTACCGCGTCGACATCACCGGTGTCGGCGTGAAGGCCGAAGGCAAGCGCCACTTCTACTTGTCCATCGACGGCATGCCGGAAGAAGTGGTGTTCGAGCCGCTCAACGAGTTCGTCGGCGGTGGCAGCAGCAAGCGCAAGCAGGCCAGCGCGCCGGGCCATGTCAGCACCACCATGCCGGGCAACATCGTCGACGTGCTGGTCAAGGAAGGCGACACCGTCAAGGCCGGCCAGGCGGTGCTGATCACCGAAGCCATGAAGATGGAAACCGAAGTCCAGGCGGCCATCGCCGGCAAGGTCACCGCCATCCACGTGGCCAAGGGCGACCGGGTCAACCCGGGCGAAATCCTGATCGAGATCGAAGGCTGAATTTCAATCCTTCATCGGTAACGTTTTACCTCGGGGGGGCTACGGCCTCCCTTTTTTTTGCCTGTTGCCCGGGGCGGCGGGGAGCGATGCGCGTGCCGCTACAGGCGGCTTGAGGGATATTTCCAGGCTGGAACGAACATCATGTAAGTGTATTTTAATGCACTTATTTCGTTCTGAATTTTATATATCTGTATTACAATGCACTTGAATGCCTTATGGTTCATTAAAAGTGCACTAAAATGCAGGTAACAAAGTGCTTCGGCTGACTTTGCAGCTCTACTGCGCAGGGGCATGGAGCGACGCCATGACCCTGACCTTCGACAGGCCCGAAGAGGGCTTCGCCAGCCCCTGCCGTTTTGGTTATGTCCAGCAGTACCTGGTGGATAACCTGGAGGCTGTCGCCAGCCCGCTGGCCAGGTCGGTCAGTGCGCAGATCCCATTGGGCTGGGAATCGTGGCGGGAAGAACGAGCCCCGGCCTTTCTCTATGACCTTGCCCCGGCGGCAGCGACCGGGCGCTTCCTGCTGCGCCAGATTGGCCATGAGCGGCCGGACGGCATGGGCGTCGAGTTGTTCCTCTTGAGTCGGTCCACCGCGGCGCCCATCGGCAACCTGCGGATCAGGGAGTCGCTGGCGGGCTTGCACAGGCGTCCGGCGCTGGGGTTTTCCCGGGACCAGGTGATTGCCCTTGATAATCGCTTTCTCGAGTACGCCCACGAGCAGGGCGCGGCGTTCGGCGGTACTGCGAGCATCGGCGGTGAGGCGCCCAAGCTGATGCTGACTCAAAACCGCGAGGGCCTGCTGTCCCCCGATGCGCTGCTCGACGATGCCTCGGCGGCGTGCCACTGGTGGGTGAAGTTTCCCCGTAACCCGGCCACGCAGAATGACGGCGACATCCTCAGGAGCGAATTCCACTATTACCGGGCGCTGCAACAGTTGGGCATCGATACGCTGCCGGCCGAGGGCCTGGCCCTGGAAGAAGGCCCCAGGCCCAGCCTGTGGATGCAGCGCTTCGACCGTCGGGTAACGCCGACGGGGGTGGAGCGCCTGGCGGTGGAGTCGATCTATTCCCTGGCGGGGCTGGTGGGCCATGGCCAGGGCATGCGGCACACCGAGGTGCTGGGGATCCTCGCCGAACTGTGGCGAGCCACGGGCCAGGAATCGGCGATCCCCGAGCTGGTGGCGGATTACCTGCGCCGGGACCTGCTCAACAAGATCCTCGGCAACTCGGACAACCATGGACGCAACCTCTCGATCATCCGCACCGACAGTCGGGTGCAGCTGGCGCCGATCTACGATCTGGCACCCACGGTCATGGACGATGAGGGCATTACCCGGACCATCAAATGGCCCGGGCGCATGGAAGTGGCGGGTGACGTGGACTGGCGCCTGGTATGCGCGAGCCTGAAGCCGCTGCTCGACCCCGAAGCCGCCCTGACGCGCCTGCGGGAGGATGCCGAACGGCTGCGGGCCTTGCCGGACCTGTTGCACGCCAGCGGCTTGCCCGACGCTACCCTGAATCACCCGCGCATTCACTTGCGCCACTTGGACCGACGCCTGCAGGAGTGGGGACTGCGATGAGTACAACCCTGGAAGAACGCGGCGCGCTGATCGACAACATCCAGCAGGAGCTGGCGGCCGGCCGCTTGCCGCTTGGCGATGCGGTCAGGCGCCTGCGAAGCGAAGTCACGGGGCTGCACCAGAGCCAGTTCGCCAGGATGTGCCGGATTTCCCTGCGCACCCTGATCCACATCGAACACGGTGACGGTAACCCGACCCTCAAGTCGTTGAACGCGGTGTTCAAGCCCTTCGGTTTGCAGATGGGGGTGCTGGCCGTGCAGAAAACCAGTCGCGCCCGCTCGCTGCTCAGTGATCTCGAGCGCCTGGAAAAAGGCCCGGGTACGCCCGGGCCCTCGGCCCCCCTCTGAGCCTCAGTCGCGCTGGGCGTAAGCCTTGCCGTAATGCCGCTCCATCCGCGCCTGGATCAGTTCCAGGCTGATCGACAGCAGCCAGTAGATGATCGCCGCGGCGCTGAGCATTTCGATGTAGCGGTAGCTGGAGCGGCCGTAGGACTGGGCCAGGAACATCACTTCCCAGACGCCCATCACCGAGATCAGCGACGAGTCCTTGAGCATCGAGATGAACTGGTTGGTGGCCGGCGGGATGATGGTGCGCATGGCCTGGGGCAGGGTCACCTGCCAGAAGATCACGCTGTCACTCATGCCCAGGGCCAGGGCCGCCTGACGTTGGCCGTGGGGCACGCCGAGGATGCCGGCGCGGAAGATCTCGCTGAGGTAGGCGCCGTAGTTCAGCGACAGGGCGATGATCCCCGCGGCGATGGCGCCCGGCACCACGCCCAGTTGCGGCAGGCCGAGGTAGATCAGCAGGATCTGGATCAGCAGCGGCGTGCCGCGAAAGAACGAGGCGTAGAAGCTGGCGATGCCAAAGGCCACGGCGCTTTTCGACAACCGGGCCAGCGCGGTGACGAAGCCCAGCAGCGACGACAGCACGATCGAGCAGAGGCAGAGGAACAGGGTCAGCGCCGCGCCTTGCAGAAACCCGTTGGGGGCCAGGGTGATGCCGAGCAGGTTGGGCAGCTTGTCGAGGATGATCGAGAACTTCAGGTCGAAGCTCAGGAAGAAACTGGCGAACAGGCCGAACAGCACCGCCCAGGTCAGGTACAGGCGGGCGCGGAAACCGAAGAGGCGTTTGACCCGTGGCCCGGCCAGCGTTTGCGGTGGCCGGGGCGGTTGCGAAAGAGAAGTCATTGGCTGATGTCGGCGCCGATCCATTTCTGCGAGAGCTTGCTCAGGGTGCCGTCCTGCTTCAGCTGGGCGAACACTTCACGGACCTTGGCATGCCACTGGGCGTCGCCTTTTTCGATGGCCACTGAGTTGGGTTCGGCGTACAGCGGCTCGCCGGCGAGCTTGAAGCGCGGGTCCTGGGCCAGGCGCGGCTGGGCCGTTACCAGGTTGGTGAGGATCGCGTCCAGGCGCACGCCAGCGCCCAGGCCGAGGTCCTGGAAGGCCACGTTGTCGGTGTCGTACGGGGCGATCTGCACGTTGTCGAACGGGTACTGCAACCGGGTGTCCTCGGCACCCTCGATCACCAGGTTCTTGTTCAGGTAGCTCTCGTAGCTGGACGCGCTGGTCAGGCCGACCTTCTTGTCGCTCAGGTCCTTGGCGCCGTGGATACGATCGTCCTTGGCGTTGACCACGATCACCGCTGGCGAGGCGTAGTACTGCACCGGAAAGTCGAAGACTTCGGCGCGGGCCTTGCTCGGGGTCATGGAGCAGATGCAGATGTCGTAGCGGCCGCTCCAGCGGCCGGCGGCGATCACGTCCCAGGACGGCGTTTCCAGGCGCAGCTTCACCCCCAGTTTGTCGGCCACGGCCTTGGCCACGTCGACGTCGAAGCCATCGAGCTGGTTCTGATCGTTGAGGAAGGAGAAGGGCGGGTAGCTTTCCATCAGCACGCCGACCAACTCTTTTTTCTGTTCGATACGGTCCAGGGTGGCACCGGCAAAAGCCTGGCTGGAGGCAGCAAGAATCGTCAGGCCCAGGGCCAGCAGCGGTTTGAATTTCATTGGAATCCCGGGCAGAAAAAAGGTTGTTATTAACTGAACGGTGCGTATTAAATAGTTATAAGAACGACTCAGATAGTGAGTTATTTTCATAAGCATATGAGAAAAAAGCATATGGGCGCAGAGAGCAGGGTAATTCTGGATGGCGGCATGGGTCGTGAACTGCAGCGCCGCGGGGCGCCCTTCCGGCAGCCCGAGTGGTCGGCGCTGGCCCTGAGCGAAGCACCGCAGGCAGTGGAAGCGGTGCATGCGGCTTATATCGAAAGCGGTGCCAACGTCATCACCAGCAACAGCTACGCGGTGGTGCCGTTCCACATCGGCGAAGCGCGTTTTGCCGCCGAAGGCCAGGCGCTGGCGGCCTTGGCCGGTGAACTGGCGCGGCGCGCGGTCCAGGCTTCCGGCAAGCCGGTGCGGGTAGCCGGTTCGCTGCCGCCGCTGTTCGGCTCCTATCGCCCGGACCTGTTCGAGGCCGATCGCGCCGCCGAGTTGCTGGCGCCGCTGGTCAACGGCCTGGCCCCGCATGTCGACCTGTGGCTGGCGGAAACCCAGAGCTCCACGGTCGAGGCGCGGGCGATCCACGCCGGCCTGCCCAAGGACGGCAAACCCTTCTGGCTATCGTTCACCTTGCACGATGAGAACCCTGACCAGGTGCCACGCCTGCGCTCCGGCGAGCCGGTGGCGGACGCGGCGGCGGTGGCCGCCGAGCTGGGGGTGGAAACCCTGCTGTTCAACTGCAGCCAGCCGGAAGTGATAGGCGCGGCGATCGACGCGGCGCGGGCAACCTTCGAGCGGCTGGGGGTGAAGATCCATATCGGCGCCTACGCCAACGCCTTCCCGCCGCAACCGAAAGAAGCCACGGCCAACGATGGCCTCGACCCGCTGCGCGACGACCTCGACCCGCCGGGTTACCTGCAATGGGCGGCCGACTGGCGGCAACGTGGCGCCACCCATCTGGGAGGTTGCTGCGGTATCGGGCCGGAGCACATTGCGGTGCTGGCGCAGCAGCTGGCCTAAACCGTGCGACTCCTTGATCTCCCGGCCACGCTCGATGCTCTATGTAGCCGCTGCCGAAGGCTGCGATCGAGCGGCACGCTCGCGGGGATCTTGCAACCGCCAAAGACCCTGCGGGTCTATCGCAGGCTGCGCCAGCGGCTACAGGGCAGTGCCAGGCACGATAATGCAGCCATTCCATGCTTTGTGTAGCCGCTGCCGAAGGCTGCGATCGAGCGGCACGCTCGCGGGGATCTTGCGACCGCCGGAGACCCTGCGGGTCTATCGCAGGCTGCGCCAGCGGCTACAGCGGCTTACCCCCGGCACTCCGCCAACCCTTTCAACTGCCCCGAGCCGCTCTGGTTGTCCTCGCTCAACCAGCGCTCGAACCCGGCGCCGACCTTCGGCCATTCGGAATCGAGGATCGAATACCAGGCGGTATCGCGGTTCTGGCCCTTGACCACCATGTGCTGGCGGAACACCCCTTCGAAACTGAAACCCAGGCGTTCGGCCGCATAACGCGAGCGGGCGTTGGCGTTGTTGCACTTCCACTCCAGGCGGCGATAGCCCAGGGCGAAGGCTTCCTTGGCCAGCAGGTACACCGCTTCGGTGCTCTTGGGCGAGCGTTGCATGGGTGCGCCGAAGGTGACGTGGCCGATCTCGATGCGGCCCTGGGCCGGGACGATCGACATCAGGCTGAGTAGGCCCTGCACCTGGCCGCTGGCCCGGTCGACCACGCTGAAGAAATACGGGTCGCTGTTGGCCGCGTGGTTGTTCAGCCAGTCATTGAAGGCGCTGCGTTCGGTAAAGGGCCCGTAGGGCAGGTAGTCCCACAGCTTGGGATCGGCGCCCGGGCCCTGGAAGGCGTGCCACAGGTCGTCGGCGTGGCGCGCCGGGTCGAGTTTTTCCAGGCGGATAAAGCGCCCTTCGAGCAGGGTGGTGGACGGCGGCGGCACGCCTTTCCAGTCGGCGAGTGAGGTCGGCATGGGGTTCTCCTTGAACGCTTAAAGGGCTTTGCGAAATTGAATGAAACCCGGGCGTTCGGCGATCCGCTCGTAGAGCTGGATGGCAGTGGCGTTGGTTTCGTGGGTCAGCCAGTGGACCTTGCAGCAGCCGTCGACCTTGGCGGTGGCGTAGACGAATTCGATCAGTTGGCGACCGACGCCGGTGCCGCGTTGCTCCGGGACCACCAGCAAGTCCTGCAGGTAGCAGGAGTTCTCGATGCTCCAGTTGGAGCGATGGTAGATGAAATGCACCATGCCCACCGCCTGCTCGCCGTCCCAGGCCAGGGCGGCGTGGGTCGGCTCGGCGGGATCGAGGAAGCGCTGCCAGGTGCTGCGGGTGACCGCGTCGGCCAGCTCGGTCTCGTAGAAACGCAGGTAGGCCTGCCACAGCGGCAGCCAGGCTGCGTGGTCAGCGGCGGTGACGGGACGAATCTGGATCTGGCTCATGGCTGCTCCTGGCGCATCAGTTGGGAAATGCTCTGGTCATGGGGATCGGCGCTGGCGGCCAACCCTTCGCGCACGCCGGCGATGTCGGCGGCGGTGCGGTTCTGGCTGAGTTTGCGCTTGCCCTCCAGGCGCTGGATCGGCAGGGCGAAGCCGACGATGGCGCGCAGCATGCTGTCCATGAACTCGGCGGGGGCGTCCTCGAATTTCCAGGGGCTGGCGCGGCCGGCTTCATGCTGGTCGGTCAGGGCGCTGACCACTTCGCGGATGCGCTGCGGATCGTGGAACACCTCGGCCACGCCGTAGGCATGCACGCTCACGTAGTTCCAGGTCGGCACCACTTTGCCGTGCTCGGCCTTGCTCGGGTACAGCGACGGACTGACGTAGGCTTCGGCGCCCTGGAAGATCAGCAGCGCCTCGGCGCCGCTGGCCAGTTCCTGCCATTGCGGGTTGGCCCTGGCCAGGTGGCCGTAGAGGGTGCCGTACGGGCCCTGGTCCGGGGCGAACGACAGCGGCAGGTGATTGGCCTGCAGGCCGCGCTCCCCGTAGGTCACCAGGGTGGCTAGGCGGGTTTCCCCGATCAGCTGGTGCAGGGTGGGCAGGTCTTCTTCGGCGAAAGCGCGGGGTAGGTACATGGAAAAATATCCTTGGCGAATGGCTGCATCCTAGGCAGGCTATTGGTCTGTTGTAAGAGCCATCTTCAGTCATTTTCATAGGTCCATTGGCGGGTCCATTCAGCCGGCCGGGGGGAGTCCATGAACAGCCCGACATTGCCGCTTTCCTTCAACCCCGCCGGTATCGAGCTGGACCGCGACCAGGGGCTCAGCCGCCAGCTGTACCAGGCGCTGCGCCAGCGGGTGCTGGACGGTCGGCTGGCCAGCGGCACGCGCCTGCCGGCCAGCCGCGACCTGGCGGCGGCCCTGGAGATTTCCCGCAACAGCGTGGTGCGCGCCTACGACCAGCTGTACGCCGAAGGTTTTATCGAAGGCCGGGTGGGCGATGGCACCTATGTGGCGCAATTGCCCGAGAGCCGGCTGCCGATCAAAAAGTCGGCGAAAAATTTATCCACAAAAGTATCCACAGGGTTATCACCAGGCTTACCCACAGGGTTATCCACAAAATGCGCGGATTTACCTGGGATTACATCCAGTAACGTTATCCATAGCGAGGCGTTGGAGCGGGTCGAACAGCACCATTTGGCGACTCCGCAAAGTGGTCCGCCACGGGCTTTTCGGGTGGGGATTCCGGCCTTCGATCTGTTTCCGTTCGAGGTCTGGGTCAAGCTGAATGCGGCTTTCTGGCGCAAACCGGATCTGGGCCAGCTGTGTTATGGCGATTCGGCCGGCGAGGAGCGCTTGCGTGGATTGATCGCGGCCTACTTGCGCAGTTCGCGCGGCATGCAATGCACGGCTGAACAAATTGTGATCACCAGTGGTGCACAACAGGGCATAAGCCTTTGTGCACAGTTGCTGGTGAACCCTGGCGACGGCGTGGCTGTGGAAAACCCCGGCTATCGGGCGGCGGGGCATGCCTTTGCGATTGCCGGCGCGCGCCTGCACGGGGTGGCGGTGGATAACGAGGGCTTCGACTGCGGGGCGCTGGCAGCCCTGAGCGATTGCCGGCTGGCCTACGTTACGCCGTCCCATCAGTACCCCACTGGGGTCACCCTGAGCCTGGCCCGGCGCCTGGAACTGCTGGCCTGGGCCGAGCGCACCAACGGCTGGATAGTCGAGGACGACTATGACGGCGAGTACCGCTACAGCGGCGCGCCTCTGGCCCCCTTGGCGGCGCTCGACCGGCAGGGCCGGGTGCTGTACGTCGGCACCTTCGGCAAGGTCGCGTTCCCGGCCTTGCGCCTGGGTTACCTGGTGCTGCCGCCGGCACTGGTGCAACCCTTCGCTCAGCGCCGGGCGGTGGATGTGCGCCATTCCGAGGTCAGCACCCAGGCGGTGATGGCCGAGTTCATGGCCGCCGGGCATTTCCAGCGGCATATCCGGCGCATGCGCCGCGCCGCCCTGAGTCGGCGCAACGCCTTGCTGGCCGGCTGGCCTGTGGATATCCCCGGGGTGGGCAAGTTACCGAATGTGGCGGCGGGCCTGCACCTGACGATCCCGGTGCAGAGCCTGGCGCGGGAGCGCGAACTGGTGGAAAAGGCCGCCGCCGTGGATGTCGAGATCAACGGCCTGAGCAACTACTGGCTGCCGGACTCGCCCCAGCCGGCGGACCAGCGCGCTGGCCTGGTGCTGGGCTTCGCCGCGGTGCCCGAGGCCGATATCGTCTGTGCTCTGGAGCGTCTGCGCCGGGCCTGGGGCGTGTGACGGCTATACTCGCGGCCATTGTCTTTGTCGAGAACCCTTATGAGCCTGACTCTTTCCGCAACGCCCGAACGCAAGTTCGGCGCGCCTTTGTTCGCTTTGATCGTGCTGCTGGCTGGCGCTGTATTCCTGCAGGCCCAGGCTGGCTCGCGCCAGGTGTGGCTGTTGCTGCTGGGCGCGGCCCTGGGCCTGACCCTGTATCACGCCGCCTTTGGTTTCACTTCAGCCTGGCGGGTGTTTATCCGCGATCGTCGCGGCGCCGGCCTGCGGGCGCAGATGGTCATGCTGGCGCTGGCGGTGCTGCTGTTCTTTCCGGCCCTGGGCGCGGGCAGCCTGTTCGGTTCGCCGGTCACGGGGCTGGTGGCGCCGGCCGGGGTCTCGGTGATTGCCGGTGCGTTCATCTTTGGCATCGGCATGCAACTGGGCGGTGGTTGCGCGTCCGGCACGCTGTTCACCGTGGGTGGCGGCAACGCGCGGATGCTGGTGACCTTGCTGTTTTTCATCTGCGGTTCGCTGATCGCCACCCACCATGTGGACTGGTGGTTCGCCTTGCCGTCGCTGCCGCCGGTGTCCATCGTGCAGCGCTTCGGCGTGGCGCCGGCATTGGGGCTCAGCCTCGGTCTGTTCGCCCTGATCGCCCTGGTTACGGTACGCCTGGAGAAGAGCCGCCACGGCACGCTGGAAGCGCCGGTCGACAGCGCGCACCAGGGCTGGCGCCGCCTGCTGCGCGGGCCCTGGCCATTGGTGTGGGGCGCGGTCGCCCTGGCCCTGTTGAACTTCGCCACCCTGGCGCTGGCCGGACGGCCCTGGGGCATCACCTCGGCGTTTGCCCTATGGGGCGCCAAGGTCGCCAGCGGGCTGGGGGTGGATGTCGGCAGCTGGGTGTTCTGGCAGGGCGCGGCGAACGCCAAGGCCCTGGCCGCGCCGGTGTGGCAGGACATCACCAGCGTGATGGATATCGGCATCGTCTTCGGCGCCTTGCTGGCGGCGGGCCTGGCCGGGCGTTTCGCGCCAAGCCTGAAGATTCCCGCGCGCTCGCTGGTGGCGGCGGTGATCGGTGGTTTGCTGCTGGGTTACGGTTCGCGCCTGGCCTACGGTTGCAACATCGGCGCCTACTTCAGCGGCATCGCTTCCGGCAGCCTGCACGGCTGGCTGTGGCTGGTGGCGGCCTTTATCGGCAACGGCGTAGGCGTGCGCCTGCGGCCGTGGTTCTTTGCCGAGGAGCGTCAGCCGCAAGGGATGACGGGATGTTGAAACGCCGTGTATCCAAGCTTTTGTAGGAGCGAGGCTTGCCCGCGAAGGGCGTAAACGATGGTGCGGTATAGCGGCCAGATCGCCGCTGCGCGGCTATCGCGAGCAAGCTTCGCTCCTACGCAAGAACCGGGTAATCAGGTCCCGGCCTTGATCTTGGTCCAGGCCCGGGTCCGTGCCCGTTCCGCGTCGCGAGGTAGCGGCCGCAGGGTGTACAGCGTGCTCATTGCCGCGTCGGTCGGGTACAGGTTGGGGTTGTTGCGGATCGACGGATCGACCCGCTCAGTGGCGTCCCTGTTCGGGTTCGGGTAGCCGACGAAGTCGCTGACCGGGGCGATCACCTTGGGTTGCAGCAGGTAGTTGATGAAGGTGTAGGCATCGTCCGGGTTCTTCGCGCCTTTGGGAATCGCCAGCATGTCGAACCAGATCGGCGCCCCTTCCTTGGGCAGGCGCATGTCTACCACCACGCCGTTCTTGGCTTCCTTGGCGCGGTTGGCGGCCTGGGAGAAGCTGCCGGAATACCCCACCGCCACGCAGATATCGCCATTGGCGATGTCGGCCATGTACTTGGACGAGTGGAAGTAGGTGACGTAGGGGCGGATCTTCAGCAGCAGCGCTTCGGCCTTGGCGTAGTCCGCCGGCTGCTTGCTGTTGGGGTCCAGGCCCAGGTGCTGCAGGGCCAGCGGCAGGATCTCCGACGGCGAGTCGAGCAGGGCTACGCCGCACTGCTTGAGCTTGCTGATGTTCTCTTCCTTGAAGATCAGGTCCCAGCTGTCCACCGGCGCGTTCTCGCCGAGGGCGGCCTTGACCTTGGCTGGGTTGAAGCCGATCAGGATGGTGCCGTACATGTAGGGCACGGCGAACTTATTGCCCGGGTCGTTGGCCTCGATCAGCTGCATCAGCTTGGGATCGAGGTGGTTCCAGTTCGGTAGTTTGCTGCGGTCCAGCGGCTGGAACACCCCGGCTTCGATCTGCTTGGCGAGGAACACGTTGGACGGCACCACCACGTCGTAGCCGGAGTTGCCGGTCAGCAGCTTGGCTTCCAGTGCCTCGTTGGTGTCGAAGATGTCGTAGACCAGCTTGACCTGGCTGTTCTCGGCCTTGAAGTCTTCCAGGGCCTTGGGGGTGATGTAGTCGAACCAGTTGTAGACGCGCAGGGTGCGTTCTTCAGCCTGTGCGGCACCGCCCAGCAGCGCCGCGCAGAGCGCGGGCAAGAGGTAGCTTTTGAGCCTGTTCATGTGGCGGGTTTCCTTCACTGGGCGTTTTGAAAGCCTTCGAGAACGTTGACGGCATTGATGCCGATCTCTTCCACCGCGTAGCCGCCTTCCATGACGAACAGCGTCGGCGTGCCCAGGGCGGCAATGCGTTGCCCCATGGCCAGGTAGTCCGGGCTGTCGAGCTTGAACTGTGAGATCGGGTCGTCCTTGAAGGTGTCCACGCCCAGCGATACGACCACTATGTCGGCGCCATAACGGCGGATTTCCTCGCAGGCCTGTTCCAGCGCCGCGCTCCAGCTGTCCCAGCCGCTGCCGGCGGGCAGTGGGTAGTTGAAGTTGAAGCCCTCGCCGGCACCTTCGCCGAGTTCGTCCGCATACCCCAGGAAGAACGGGAATTCGGCTTCCGGGTGGCCGTGGATCGAGGTGAACAGCACGTCGTTGCGTTCGTAGAAAATCGACTGGGTGCCGTTGCCATGGTGATAGTCGACGTCGAGGATCGCGACCTTCTTGTGGCCCTGGTCAAGGAAGGCCTGGGCGGCGATGGCCGCGTTGTTCAGGTAGCAGTAGCCGCCCATCAGGTCGCCGGCGGCATGGTGTCCCGGTGGCCGGCACAGGGCGAAGGCACTGCGCGCGCCGCGCTGGATCACCGCCTGGGCGGTCAGGGCGACTTGCGCGGCGCTGTAGGCCGCCTGCCAGGTGCCGGCGGTGATCGGCGCGCCGCCGTCGAAGCTGTAGTAGCCGAGCTGGCCGTGCAGGCTGGTGGGGATCACGCTGCGCAGGGTGCGCGCCGGCCAGGTGTAGGGCAGCAGGTCGCCGTCGATGCCCTGGGCGGCCCAGCGGTCCCAGGCGCCCTTGAAGAAGTCCAGGTAGGCGCGGCTGTGGATGCGTTCGATGGGCCCCAGGCCGAAGTCCCTGGGCGCCTCGACCGGGCCCAGGTTGCGATACTTCACGCGGTCCAGCACGTGGTCGGCGCGCGACGGCATTTCGAAGCAGGGCATCAGTTGCCCGTCGATCAGTTCGCAGCGGCCGTGGTGCAGGTGGTGATCGTCCGAGTAGATCGTCAGCATTTCTTGTTCTCCGCAGGCTGGTTCGGTGCTCACAGTCTTGCGGCGCCGGGGCTTTTGGAGAACGACAGGAGCGGCCAAAAGGGGATCGATATGGCCAAAACCTGTGTCCGCAATTCGCCCCTTGAAACAACACGGCGCCCCATTGCGGGGCGCCAGCGGGGTCAGCTTGCGGGCGGCGCTTGATCGAAGCGCTGCAGCACCTGGAGCATGTCCTCGCGTTTTTTCCGGGTGAGAATACCCAGCAGCAGGGCGCGGCCGTTTTTCTCGCAGCGCTGGCCGGCATTCGGATCGGCGCCTTTCTCCAGCAGCAGGGTGAACATGTCCAGGGTCTCCTGCTGGCTGACAGTGGGGGACTTGTCGTCGGCGGAGGTCTTGTCGGCGACGAACGTCAGCAGGCTCTGGCCGCCGGGTTGCTGGTTGGAGCAGGTGCCACGGCCGTAGTTCAGGTTGAGATTGGCCCCGGCTTCGATCAACTGCCTCATGGCCGTGTAGTTGTTTCCCCAGAACGCCCGGTACAGTGCGGTTTCGTTGTCATCCACGGTGCGCAGTTCGAGGTTCTGCGGGTGTTGCAGCAGCCAGGTGAAACCTTCGAGGTTGCGCTTCTGCTCGGCCAGTTGCATCAGCGGGGTGTAGCCCCGGCTGTTTTGCTCGTCGATGGCGACGCCGGCTTCCAGCAGGAACTTCAGGCGCCCGCCCTGGTTCAGGTCGGGGCTGTCCTTGAGGTCGCGCTCCATGGCCTGCAGGGCCAGGGTGGTCCATTTGTACTGGCCGCTGGTATGGGCGCCGTGGGCCAGCAGCAGTCGAGCGATCTCCAGGTTTGGCGCGTCCAGGGCGTGCAGCAGGGCACTGCGCCCGTCGTCGGCCATGACTTCGCCACTGACGCCACTGGCCAGCAAGCGCCGGACCTCGGTCGCGTCGCCGGCATCCACAGCGGCCACCAGCGGCCAGAAGCCCTGGCACGCCTGCGGGTTGGCGGATTTCAGGCCCAGGCGCTGCAATACGCGCGGCGGCACGCTCAACTGGCGTTGCAGGCGCAGGCCGCAATACAGCCGATAGCGCTCGATGGCGCGGCCCTGGTGGATGTTGTCCAGCGGCCGTTGTTCGAACTGGGCCCAGTCCAGGTCGGCCAGGTTGAGGTAGGTCGGCATGCGCCCGGGCTCCCGGCGCAGCACCTCCAACAGCCAGGGGCGGGCGGTTTTCAGCTGGCCGGCCTCGCTGGTCCAGTAGGCGATGTCGTTGAGCAGGCCCGGGTATTCGCTGCGGTCCTGGGCCATGGTGCGAAAGTCATGGGCGGCGAAGAAGTCTTCCACCTGGCGGATGCCCGGCCCCTTGTCCTTGGCTTTGCGCAGTTGCTCGTGGAGTTCGCGGAACCGCGCCCAGACGTCGTCCGCCGTGGCCGCTGGCGCATAGGCATTGAAGGTGATCGGGCCCGTGCCGCTGCTGAAGGGCCGGAACCACGCAGGAAAGCGCTGCAGGGCGTACAACCACTGTTGCTCGATCTCGGTGCCGATCGGTTGCAGCGGCGTGAAGTCCATTTGGGTCAGGTCGCGGCGGTGACTGACGGCCAGCATCGGCTGCTTCGGATAGCGCTGGTCGATCAGCAGATAACGCTGGCTGAGCTGCCAGTCCGGGCTGATGCAATTGAAGCTCAAGGGCGTCAGGCTCAGCCCGACTTCGAGCTGATTGCTCGGCGGCCAGTTGTCCGAGACCTGGATCGGGTCGTCCGGCGAGACGCAGGCCCGCAGTTCCTCGGGGCTGAACAGCGGCAAGGGCGGCGACTTGTAGATGCGCTGCTGGTACTGCGCGTCCTGGTAGGCGTTGAGATAAAACAGCCCGCGGTACTGGCTGAGCACGATCCGCGCCGGCAGCTGCTCAAGGCCTGGCAGGGGGAACGGCTTGATCTGCAGGGTGGCGGTTTCCGGCTCGTCCAGGACGATACCGCGGGAGACTTGCCACCATTTGATCTTGGCCAGGTCCAGGTCGAATGCCTGGACGGCGGGGGCGATGGCGAGCATCAGCAGCACCAGGCCGCTCGCGCAAAAGCGGATGTGCCTGGCAACGATGCCTGTAAAGAAGTTCACGTTTGCAGTCCCTTGCCGGTATGAAAGGCCGGCAATGTAATGCAATCGGCGGTTTTATGCCGGGGTTTGTGTCAGGGCCGGAACTGGCTCGGGGCGACGCCGCTCCAGCGCACGAAGGCATGGCGGAAGCTCGCGGTTTCGCTGAAGCCCAGGGCTTCGGCGATGCGGTAGATCGGCAGGTCGTCCTCGCAGAGCATCTGCTTGGCCCGCTCGAAGCGCAGCTCGTCGAGCAGTTCCTGATAGCTGCACCCCAGGTCCTTGAGGTGCCGGCGCAGGGTGCGGGCCGAGCAGTTCATCTGTTCGGCCAGACCTTCCAGGCCCGGCGCGGCGTCCAGTTGCGCCGCCAGCAGCTGGCGGATGCGCCCCAGCCAGGCCTGGCGCCCGGTGAATTCGGTGTTCTGCTTGCGGCAGCGTTCGGCCATGGCCTGGTGGGTGATGGCGTCCGCCAGGGGCAGCGGCTGTTCGAGCCAGCGCCGGTCGAAGGCGAAGGCATTGCAGGTTGCATCGAATTGCAGCGGGCAGTCGAAGCGCTCGGCATAGCGGCGCTGGTAATCGGGGGCAGGGTAGTCGAAGCGGGCACCGCGCAAGGGCAGCGGATGGCCCAGCAGGTCGTCGCAGATGACCTTCATCGACACCAGGCAGAACTCGATATTGAAGGTCGCCAGCGCCGGGTTCTCGCGGTAATCCGCGGCGGTCAGCCAGATCAGCTCGCCGTCCGCCTCCAGGCTCAGCTCGAAAAGTGTTCCCAACAGCGCCGGATAACGCAGCGCCAGGCGCAAAGCGTCACCTAAGGTGGCACTGGTGAGCAGGGCATAACCGAGCATGCCGTAGCTGGAGACGTGCATGCGCCGGCCCAGCTCCAGGCCGATATCCCGTTGCAGGGCCACGGCGTTGGCGCACACCAGCATTTCCTGGTTGGTGGTGATGCGGGTGTCGGCGCGGCTCAGGTCGGCGGCGTTGATGCCGCTGCCGGCCAGCAGCGCGTCGCTGGGCAGCCCTTGGTCCTTGAAGGTGTTGAGCACCAGCGAGACGGCGTTGAGGGTGGTGAGGTGGGAATGCAGCATGTCCGTTTCCAGCTCGGGGGATGCTGAAAACGGAGCAATTTGTATGCCGCGCTACGTTTCTGCAGGAGCGGCCGGTCGACGTTCGATTGCTCGCAATAGCCGCGCAGCGGCGGTCTATCAGCTACACCGCATCATCGTTGACGTCCTTCGCGGGCAAGCCTCGCTCCTACAGGGGAATTCGGCAGGAGCGAGGGGAGGGATCAGCTCAGCTCGCCGCACAGGTCCAGTTCCACCAGGCGCCGCACTTCGGCGCTGTCCAGGCCGGCGCCCAGCAGGGCGTTGAGCTTGCCGAAGGCCGCTTCGCGGGTCATGCCGCCACCGGACAGTACGCCGACGCCGCGCAGGCGGCTGCCGGCCTCGTAGATGTCCAGCTCCACGCCGCCTTCATGGCATTGGGTGATGGCCACGATCACGATGCCCTGTTCCCGGGCGCGTTGCAGGCTGGCCAGGAACTGCGGGTTATCGCTCGGCCCGGTGCCGCTGCCGAAGCACTCCAGCACCAGCGCCTGGATGCCGCTGCCCAGCAGGGCGTCGAGTTGTTCGGCGGCGATCCCCGGCACCAGCGGCAATACACCGACCCTGGCCAGTTGCTTGGCCTGGCGGTAATCCAGCTGCGCTGGAATCGAGGTCGCCTTGGCTGCGCCACCCTGGCGCTGCAACGCCGCGAACGGATGACGGCCGAAGCTGCGGATCTTCGCGCAGCGGGTCGGCGCCAGCAGTTCACCGTGGAAGTACAGGTGCACGCCCGGCGCCAGGCCCTGGCCGAGGGCGACCAGGGCGCCGCCGAGGTTTTCCCAGGCATCGCTGTCGGTCACCCCGGCCGGCAGCATCGAGCCGGTGAACACCACGCGGGCGGGCAGGCCCAGCAGCTGGAAGCTCATGGCCGCGGCGCTGTAGGCCAGGGTGTCGGTGCCGTGCAGGATCAGCACGCTGTCGCAGCCTTGCACGTCGACCGCATCGACCACGACTTCGCGCAGGCGCTGCCAGTAGGCGGGGGTCATGTTGGCGCTGTCGATCAGCGGCGCCATCTCGCGAAAGCGCCAGTCGGGCACCACCAGATCGGGCTGGCTGTGCAGGTAGTCGCGCATCCGCGCCTCGAAACCCGAGGCCGGGGCCAGGCCGTGGGCGCTGGCCTGCATGCCGATGGTGCCGCCGGTGTAGAGCACCATGACGTTCTGCGCGGCAGGATAGGTGTTGGCATTCATTGGGGAGTCTCCGGAACGATGACAGCGTGCGGTCGAGCATGACGCCGACCGCAGGGAGTGTCACGTCGGGCGCAAGACATGCGCCCGGTTTTTACCCGATCAGCGTTGCGCTGCGGGAATACCTTGCGGCTGAACGTCGGCCTCGGCAGCAACCGACGGGCTGGTCGGCCAGGCCTTCAGGTCCAGGTCCAGATCGGTAAATTTGCTGGAGTCGAACACTGGCTGGCTGATGCCGGCGCGGCGCTGCTCGTCGTAGTCGCGCATCACGCGCAGGCCGACCTTGAACAGCATGGCCAGGGCCACCAGGTTGACGAAGGCCAGGCAGGTCATGGTGATGTCGGCGAAGGCGAACACGGTCGACAGGTCCTGCATCGAACCCCAGACCACCAGCGCCAGCACCAGGCCGCGGAAAGTCATCAGCGCAGCGCGGTTGCGGGTGAGGAACTGCAGGCTGTTCTCGCCCAGGTAGTAGTTGTAGAGGATGCAGGTGAAGACGAACAGCGACAGCGCGACGCTGACGAACATGCGGCCCCAGTCACCGACGACGGCGGCCAGCGAGTTCTGGGTCAGGACGATGCCGTCACCTTCAAAGCCCGGGGTGTAGAAGCCCGACAGCAGGATCAGCAGCGCGGTGCAGGTGCAGATCACGAAGGTGTCGAGGAACACGCTGAAAGCCTGGACCACGCCTTGGGCGCCCGGGTGCTTCACGGCGGCCACGGCGGCGACGTTCGGCGCACTGCCCAGGCCCGCTTCGTTGGCGAATACGCCACGCTTCACGCCCATGACAATTGCGCTGCCGAGCAAGCCGCCGAAGGCCGGGTCGAGACCGAAGGCGCTCTTGAAGATGGTTTCCAGCATGGCTGGGACCTGTTCGATCTGGGTGCCGATCACGTACAGGGTCACGCCGATATAGGCCAGAGTCTTGATCGGTACCAGCAGGTCGGACACCGAGGCGATGCGCTTGATACCGCCGATGAAGGTGATGGCCAGCAGCACCGCCAGGACGATACCGGTGTGTTGTGGGTCGAAGGCAAAGGCGTTCTGCAGCGAGTGGGTCACGGTGTAGGACTGCAGGCCGATGAAGGCGAAGCCGTAGGTGACCAGCAGCAGGATCGAGAACACCACCGCCATGCCTTTGAGCTTCAGGCCGTGCTGGATGTAGTAAGCCGGACCTCCACGGTACAGGCCGTCGCCATCGGCGCGCTTGTAGACCTGGGCCAGGGTACATTCGAAGAAGCTGCTGGACATGCCGACCAGTGCGGTCACCCACATCCAGAACACCGCACCCGGACCACCAAGGGTCACGGCGATGCCGACACCGGCGATGTTGCCTGCACCGACGCGGCCGGCAAGGCTGAGCATCAGGGCCTGGAACGAGCTGAGTTGCCCGGCGCTGCCTTTGAGGCTGTCGCGGAACACCGCGAACATGTGGAAGAAGTGGCGCAATTGAACGAAACGCGAGCGGATCGTGAAGTAGCTACCGAGCCCGACAATGAGCACGATCAGTACTTTCCCTGAGAGGAAGTCGTTGATGACTTCGAGCATGGAGTATTCCTCGCTGTTTTTTGTAAAGGCAGAAGCTGGGCGGTCCGAAACATCGAGTTACACACCGTCGCGCGGGCAGCACGACAGGTGGGCCGAGTGTTCGTCCCGGTTCCAATTCGCGGGTTGTTATTAGTTCGGGTTTCCCGTGAGGTTGAGCCTCGTTACCGACGGCTGCCTACGTGAAGAGGGGGCGCACTATACCGGTGCGCGCGCCCGCCGTCTGCATGTAGCGCGTCGAGCCGAGGAACGGCAGGCGGGGAAAGGGGCTGAATCGGTTCTTGCGCGAGCGCCTCGGCACGCTTTATCGCCTCCGTAGGAGCGAAGCTTGCTCGCGATGAACGTCAACGAAAATGCGGCGCGGTCCGGCAGGCCTCAGAAGTAGTAGCCGATATTGACGCTGGTCCGGTAGTACCACTGGTTGCTGCCCACCGAGCTGGTGCTGGTGAAGCCGCTGCCGTTCTCCGCGCCGCCGTAGGGGTTGGCGTTCCGGGCCCAGGAACTGCGCGCCCACGGTGTACATCTGCGAGTCGTCCCAGCCTCTTTGGTTTTTCATCATCCGGCTGTAGCCGCTGCCGAGCTGGCGAGGCTGCGAACGGCACCGCAGGGGCCGCCATCCGGGCGCTGCGGTGCATCAATGGAAGCGCGGTTGGCAGGTTTTGCGGCTGCTGCGCAACCGATCGCAGCCTCGCAGGCTCGGCAGCGGCTACAACAGCCGTTTTGCAGCCTCTCAGCGGTTTTGTGGGTTTGGCAACTGCCGTACAGCCTTTGCCTCGCAACGATTACGTAGCAATTACGTAACCGTTACGTAGTAATTACATAGCGCGCTAGAGATCCAGCACCAGGCGCCGGCTCTTGCAGCCGGAAACGCAGACCATCATCGATCGGTTGGCTGCCCGTTCGGCCTTGGTCAGCACGCCGTCGCGGTGGTCGATCTCGCCTTCCACCACCCGCGTTTCACAGGAGCCGCAGACCCCTTCGCGACAGCTGTGGTCGATGTCGCAGCCGGCTTCGAGCAGCACATCCAGCAGGCTCAGGCCGGGTTCCACGGACAGGGGCTTGCCGGACTTTTTCAGCTCGACGCTGTAACTGCTCTGGGCGGGCATTTGCTCAAGAACTGTTGCAGTCCTTGTTGATATGCCTGGGGCTGCATGAGGTCACTGTGTTTGGCGATGTGATAGGCCAGGCCCTTATGTTCCAGTTCGGCGCAGGCCACGGCGTAGAAGTCGGGCGTTTCCCGCAGGTGCGCGATCTGCTCCCAGGCCAGCGTGCTCTTGCCGCCCTTGGCGTTGCTCAACGTAAAGCCCCGGTCGTCGAACGCCAGGCAATAAATGCCTTCGGCGGCCTTCAGGGGCGCGCGCAACCTGGATTCGATCAAGCGTTGGTTCAGCCCGCGCAACGGTGGGTGGGGCTTGGCAGGCTTGGCGGCGATACGGGCTTGCAGGTGCTGGAGCCAGCGCTCGCAATAGCGCCACCAGAGCGGGATGAAGACCAGCGCGAACAGCGCCAGGGCGATGAGCTTCTCTGGCGTGAAGCGCTGCTCGGGGAAATAGATCGCCAGGGCGCCGCCGACCAGGCACAGGACGAGCAGCAGGGGCCCGAGCAGGCGGCTCTGCCAATGGGCGACGCTGCCCATGATCCGCGCCTGCTGCTGATCATGCTCGAGCATTGCCTGCCGCAGTTTTTCGGCGAGCCTGGTTTCGGTGTGTGCGGGGGTGATGCTGAACTGCAGTTCCATGGGGGCTGATTCCGATGTCCATGTTCGGTTGAGGGCGGCAGTCTAGCGGTTTGGGCAACGCCCGGCCGCTCGCCGCTCAGGCTGGAAACTGCTGTATATGTTGTTCCACCCACTGGAACAGGCGCTCGTCGAGCAGCGCTCGGTAGCGGTTGTAGGCGTCCTGATGGCTGTGGAAGAGCGGGTCCTGATTGATCCACGCGGCCAGCGCGGCAGGGCTGTCGCTCCCGGCATGGCTCGCCCTCAGGTGTTTCTGTCGCTGATTGGCCTGTTCCAGGGTGTCCGCCAGGGCGTCCAGTTGCAGGTGCCTGAATTGGGCGATGACCTGGGGCAGGTGAAAGTGCAGGGCACTGTCAAAGCCTTCCCAGTCCTCAAAGGTCAGCCACTCGTGGAGCACCATGAAGCAGCGCGGCGCCGGTGCCAGTTGTTCCAGTGGCTCGAAGGCCAGCCAGTACTGGCGCGGCAGTTGCTCCTCGGTTTCGATGGCCTGGGCGATCAGGTCCAGGGCCCGGCCCTTGTCTCGGTGATGTTTGCGCAGGATGCGCTGGGTCAGGGTGAAGCGTGCTTCTTCTATAGCGTGCAGGGCACGGTTCAGGTCGTAGCCGGCGTTGTGCAGGTGTTCGCGGGCTTGCTCGCGAGGCAGGCCGGACTTGTCCACCAGTAACTGCAACAGCTCGGACTTGTAGAGCTCGGCGGCTTGCTGGGGATTGCCCGCGCAACGGGCCAGCAGGGTTTGGGCGTGGTGCAGGCCGATGGGGATCAGGTTGCGCAGTTGTTGAAGGGCCTGGATGTGCGTCGGGTCCATCGACGGGATGCCTTGGTATTCATTGCCGGTCGCGGCGGGAGGTCGATTATCTACCCTGATGGCCGGTTGTGCTTGGCCAAAGCCTGGGCGAAGTATCGCGAAGGCCTGGATCTGTAGCCGCTGCCGCAGGCTGCGATCGACCGCGAAGCGGGCGCGGCGGTTTCAAGGGCAGGTAAAGGAGCAGGCAAAAAAAAGGGCTTGGAGAAGAATCTCCAAGCCCTCAAAAGGTGAGAGGTGTCTAGTCCCTCGACCTGGTGAGCGGTGCCCTGTGGCCAGGGCGGGCGTTGGTCAGGCTTTGAGCGGGACCAGACGCGGGGCAATCATGTTTTCCGGGCGCAGGATGTCGGCGAGCATGGCGTCGTCGAGCAAGCCTTCTTCGCGCACCAGTTCCAGTACGCCGCGGCCGCTTTCCAGGGCGATGCGGGCGATACGGGTGGCGTTTTCATAGCCGATGTACGGGTTCAGCGCGGTGACCAGGCCGATCGAGTGCTCGACCAGTTCGCGGCAGCGCTGCTCGTTGGCGGTGATGCCGGTGATGCAGTGCTCGCGCAGCATGTCCATGGCGCGTTGCAGCAGGCGGATCGAGTCGAAGATCTTGAAGGCGATCAGCGGCTCCATCACGTTCAGTTGCAGCTGGCCGCCTTCGGCCGCGATGGTCAGGGCCAGGTCGTTGCCGATGATCTGGAACGCCACCTGGTTGACCGCTTCCGGGATCACCGGGTTGACCTTGCCGGGCATGATCGAGCTGCCTGGCTGACGCGCTGGCAGGTTGATCTCGTTGATCCCGGTACGCGGGCCGCTGGACAGCAGGCGCAGGTCGTTGCAGATCTTCGACAGCTTGACTGCGGTGCGCTTGAGCATGCCGGAGAACAGCACGAAGGCGCCCATGTCGGAGGTGGCTTCGATCAGGTCGGCGGCCGGTACCAGCGGCTGGCCGCTGATGGTGGCCAGGCGCTGGACGGCCAGGGCCTGGTAACGCGGGTCGGCGTTGATGCCGGTACCGATGGCGGTACCGCCCAGGTTCACTTCGGTCAGCACTTCCGGCGCCAGGGTCTTCAGGCGGGCCAGGTCTTCGCTCAGGGTGGTGGCGAAGGCGCGGAACTCCTGGCCCAGGGTCATCGGCACGGCGTCTTGCAGCTGGGTACGGCCCATCTTCAGGACGTGGCTGAATTCTTCACCCTTGGCGGCGAACGACTGGATCAGGCTGTCGAGGCTGGCCAGCAGCGCGTCGTGGCCCAGCAGCAGACCCAGGCGGATCGCGGTCGGGTAGGCGTCGTTGGTCGACTGCGCCATGTTCACGTCGTTGTTCGGGTGCAGGTACTGGTATTCGCCCTTGCTGTGGCCCATGGCCTCCAGCGCGATGTTGGCGATGACTTCGTTGGCATTCATGTTGGTCGAAGTGCCAGCGCCGCCTTGAATCATGTCCACCACGAATTCTTCGTGGAAGTCGCCGCGGATCAGACGGGCACAGGCTTCGCTGATGGCAGCGTGCTTGGCTTCGCTCAGGTGACCCAGCTCGCGGTTGGCGTCAGCAGCTGCCTGCTTGACCATTGCCAGGGCCACGACCAGTTTTGGGTAGTGCGAAATCGGAACGCCGGAGAGGCGGAAGTTGTTCACCGCTCGCAGGGTCTGGATGCCGTAATACGCTTGAGCAGGTACTTCGAGTACGCCAAGCAGGTCTTTTTCTGTGCGGAAAGATGCAGCGGAGGACATGATAGAAATCATCTCGATATGGACCCGGTCTGTGCCGGAACGCTGCGAATCCTAGGCCTGCGGGAAAATTTGGGCCAATGCTGTTAAACACTGGCCTATGCATAAACGGCATAATGCCCATGTGACGCCGCTTGCGCGGCAAGCGTGTGACCTAAAATGGTGCGTTCCCCGGGAGGACGTGATGAATCTGGAAAGCAAATGGCTCGAGGACTTCAGTGCCCTGGCCGCCACCCGCAGCTTCTCGCAGGCCGCCGAACGGCGCTTCGTGACCCAGCCGGCTTTCAGCCGGCGGATCCGCAGCCTGGAAGCGGCGCTGGGGCTGACCCTGGTCAATCGCTCGCGCACGCCGATCGAACTGACGGCGGCGGGGCAGCTGTTCCTGGTGACCGCGCGCACGGTGGTCGAGCAACTGGGCGAGGTGCTGCGGCACTTGCATCACCTCGAAGGCGGGCAGGGCGAAGTGATGCAGGTCGCCGCGGCGCACTCCCTGGCCCTGGGTTTCTTCCCGCGCTGGATCGCCCAGTTGCGTAACGAAGGCCTGAACATCGCCACGCGGCTGGTGGCGACCAACGTCGGCGACGCCGTGCATGCCCTGCGCGAAGGCGGCTGCGACCTGATGCTGGCCTTCTATGACCCGGACTCGGCCATGCAGATGGACCCGGAAATCTTTCCTTCGCTGCACCTGGGCCAGACCGAGATGCTGCCGGTGTGTGCGGCGGATGCTGCCGGCAAGCCGCTGTTCGACCTGGAAGGCGAGGCCAGCGTGCCGCTGCTGGCGTACAGCGCCGGGGCGTTCCTCGGGCGTTCGGTGAACCAGCTGCTGCGCCAGCGCAACCTGCGGTTCACCACGGTCTATGAAACCGCCATGGCCGACAGCCTCAAGAGCATGGCCCTGGAAGGCCTGGGGATTGCCTGGGTGCCGCACCTGAGTGTGCGCGCCGAACTGGCCCGCGGTGAACTGGTGGTCTGCGGCGGCGCGCAATGGCATGTGCCGCTGGAGATCCGCCTGTACCGCTGCGCCCTGGTGCGCAAGGCCAACGTCCGGTTGCTGTGGCGCAAACTCGAAGGTGGCGCGGCGCAGGGCACAGGCAACACCTGACCTGTAGCCGCTGCCGAAGGCTACGCTCGCTCTGGGCGGCACTCCGTCGCAGGGGCCGCAAAACCTGGCGACGCGGTCTGTCTGAAGGCGTGGGATTACCCCCTTTGCGCCGGCTTCGCCGTCGATCGCAGCCTGCGGCAGCGGCTACAGGAATCTGGCAACGATCCTGGCCCATGCTGACTGACCCCGAAGTCAATAAAACCGCCGCTTTGCGCCTGAAACATGGTGTATGACAGATGGTCGGCAAAAGTGCGTTTAATGCACCTTTTTCGGTATACTGCGCGGCCTTCGGCCGGTTCGTCCGGCCATAATTCGTACATTCAAGCCACGCATTCTGCGTGGCTTGTTGTTTTTGACGCGCCCGCGGGCGCCCAGAGAGAAGAGGCACGACGATGAGTGCATTGGTTGGCGTGATCATGGGCTCCAAGTCCGATTGGTCCACCCTTAGCCACACCGCCGATATGCTGGAAAAGCTCGGCATCCCTTACGAGGTGAAAGTGGTCTCTGCCCACCGCACCCCGGACCTGCTGTTCCAGTACGCCACCGATGCCGAAGCGCGTGGCATCGAGGTGATCATCGCCGGTGCCGGTGGCGCGGCCCACCTGCCAGGCATGTGCGCGGCCAAGACCCACCTGCCGGTGCTGGGCGTTCCGGTGCAGTCGTCGATGCTCTCGGGCGTCGACTCGCTGCTCTCCATCGTGCAGATGCCCGCGGGCATTCCGGTCGCCACCCTGGCCATCGGCAAGGCCGGCGCGATCAACGCCGCGCTGCTGTCGGCGAGCATCCTTGGCGCCAAGCATCCGCAATTTCATACTGTGCTGAAAAAATTCCGCGCTGAGCAGACAGACAGCGTCCTGGACAATCCAGACCCACGCATCGCCTGAGGTTTTTGACGATGAAGATCGGTGTAATCGGTGGCGGCCAACTGGGTCGCATGTTGGCTCTGGCGGGCACTCCGCTGGGGATGAACTTCGCTTTCCTCGACCCGGCTCCGGACGCCTGTGCCGCTGCCCTGGGCGAACACCTGCGAGCCGATTACGGCGATCAGGATCACCTGCGCCAGCTGGCTGACGAAGTGGACCTGGTGACCTTCGAGTTCGAAAGCGTGCCGGCGGAAACCGTGGCCTTCCTGTCGCAGTTCGTCCCGGTCTACCCGAGCGCCGAAGCCCTGCGCATCGCCCGCGATCGCTGGTTCGAGAAGAGCATGTTCAAGGACCTGGGGATTCCGACCCCGGCGTTCGCCGACATCCAGTCGCAAGCCGACCTGGAGGCCGCCGTGGCCAGCATCGGCCTGCCGGCCGTGCTGAAAACCCGCACCCTGGGTTACGACGGCAAGGGCCAGAAAGTCCTGCGCAGCCCTGAAGACGTGGTCGGCACTTTCGCCGAGCTGGGCAGCGTGGGGTGCCTGCTGGAGGGCTTCGTGCCGTTCACCGGCGAAGTCTCGCTGATCGCCGTGCGCGCCCGCGATGGCGAAACCCGCTTCTACCCGCTGGTGCACAACACTCACCACAGCGGCATCCTCAAGCTGTCCGTGGCCAGCAGCGATCACCCGCTGCAGGCCCTGGCCGAAGACTACTCCAGCCGCGTGCTCAAGCAGCTGGACTACGTCGGCGTGATGGCGTTCGAGTTCTTTGAAGTCGACGGTGGCCTCAAGGCCAACGAGATCGCGCCACGGGTGCACAACTCCGGGCACTGGACCACCGAAGGCGCCGAGTGCAGCCAGTTCGAGAACCACCTGCGGGCTGTCGCCGGCCTGCCGCTGGGTTCGACCGCCAAGGTCGGCGAGAGCGCGATGATCAACTTCATCGGCGAAGTGCCGGCGGTGGAGAAAGTCATCGCCATCGACGATTGCCACCTGCATCACTACGGCAAGGCCTTCAAGGTCGGGCGCAAGGTCGGTCACGCCAACCTGCGCTGCAAGGACAAGGCAACCCTCGAGGCGCAGATCCTCAAGGTCGAAGCGCTGATCGCCGAATAACTTCCTTAGGCCGCGGTGGAACCAATCGGGGCCGCCGTTCTCTGATGGCAGGATGCCAATGCGCTAACTAGGCTTTGGCATACCTAACTCATACAGAGGGAAATGCCATGGGAATTATTGGAACCATCTTTATCGGCTTGATCGTTGGCCTGTTGGCTCGCTTCCTGAAACCGGGCGATGACAGCATGGGCTGGATCATGACCATCCTGCTCGGTATCGGCGGTTCGCTGGCAGCCACCTACGGCGGCCAGGCCCTGGGCATCTACCAGGCGGGTCAGGGCGCGGGCTTCATCGGCGCGCTGGTTGGCGCGGTCGTGCTGCTGGTGATCTACGGCCTGGTCAAAAAGAACTGATTTAGCGACAAAGCCCTCTCTGCTGCGCAGGTAGAGAGGGCTAGAATGCCCGGCGTTGTCTTGTCCCTTTCTTGCCGAGCTCCTCCATGCGCCGTCTTCTGTTGACTCTTGTTCTGCTGGGCCCGGGCCTGGCTCATGCCGGCGAACTGCCGGAAACCGACTGGCTCGAACTGATGCCCAAGTCGGACCAGAAAGCCCTCGAGCAAATGCCGGAAATCGATCACAACTCCCCCGAAGCCAATGGCACCTTTACCGAAAAGGGCGGCCTGAAGCAGAGCAAGGGGTTGCCGGCGGTGATGTATTCGACCAAGACCGTGCCGGCCATGAACGGCAAGGACATCCGCATCGGCGGTTATCCGGTGCCGCTGGAGTCCGATGCCAAGGGGCGCAGCACCCTGTTTTTCCTCGTGCCTTACCCGGGCGCCTGCATCCATGTGCCGCCACCGCCGCCCAATCAACTGGTGCTGGTGCGTTTCCCCAAGGGCGTGAAGCTGGACGATATCTACACGCCGCTGTGGGTCACCGGCCACCTGAATATCGAGACGGTCAGCAACGACCTGGCCGACGCAGCCTATGCGCTGGATGCGCAGAAAGTGCGGGTGGTGCAGGAGTCGGATCTGTAAGACGTGATGCCTTCCCCGTAGGAGCGAAGCTTGCTCGCGATGGACCTCAACGATTACGCGGTTTCACTGAAATCTTGCGGTGTGTTGGCCACGTATCGCGAGCAGGCTTCGCTCCTGCAGAAGAATCCGGCGGTTACAGCGCTACGCTGGTAACGCTCACGCCCAGGGTATGACTGGCACCCGGCGCCAGGGTCACCACGTCATCCATCACGTTGGCGGTCTCGATGCACAGCATGCGTTGCCAGCCATCGTCGGCCATGTCGCTGAACTGCTCGGCGCGAGCGATCCACGGGTTCCAGATCACCGCCGAGCGCGAGCCGCTGCTGGTCAGCTGGATGCGCCGCTCCCAGGCCGGGTCGACGATGCTCAGCTGTGGCGGAGGGTCGAGGTAGATACGGTCGGTCTCGCCGGTGAAATGCAGGTCGCCGGACTGCTGTGCAGTTTTCCAGTCATCCAGGGTCTCGATGTAATTCAGGCCGTCCAACCCTTCGACATGCACCTTGCGCACATCGCTGACCGCGAAGTAGCTGTGCAGCGCCTGGCTGATGGTGACCGTGTCGTCGCCCAGGTTGTGGCTGGTGAGGTTGATGTGCAGTTGGTCGTCGAGGCGGATGCTCAGCTTCAGCTCGACCTGGTGCGGCCAGCCTGGCAGCCCGCCTTCGGGGATCGGCAGTTGCAGCTCCACCAGCAGGCTTTCGCCTTCGGCCTGGATGCCCAGCAGTTCCCAGTCGGTGGCGCGGACCAGGCCGTGGGCGCCGGCCGGCTCGCTGCCCTGGCGCATGGCCTGGACGCTTTGCGGGTTGCGCGCGAAGTTGCCGAACCACGGCCAGCACACCGGAACGCCGGCGCGGATGCTTTTGCCGGTCTTGAACACGGCCTCGTCGTTGAGCCAGATCAGCGGCGGTTGCCCGGCCAATTGATAGCTGAGGATGTGCGCGCCTTGCTGGGCCACCAGCAGTTCGGCCTGACCGTGGCGGATGCGCCAGCAGTTCAGTTCATCCAGTTTCACCGTTTCAACGTGAGGGGTAGGCATGGTGCTGTTCTCGTTCAAAAGCAGGGCTGCTATGGACCACGTAACAGCCGCCGGGTTTAACCCACGCCGAATTTAACGGGCCCTGGGTGGAACCGAGCGGGTGCGGCCACTGCCGTCGATGGCAACGAACACGAACACCGCCTCGGTGACCTTGCGCCATTCGCTGGACAGCGGATCGTCGCTCCAGACCTCGACCATCATCTGGATCGAGCTGCGACCGATTTCCAGGGTCTGGGTATAAAAGGAAAGCTGCGCGCCGACCGCGACCGGCACCAGGAATGCCATGCGGTCGATAGCGACCGTGGCGACACGCCCGCCGGCCACGCGACTGGCCATGGCGGTACCCGCCAGGTCCATCTGGGCCACCAGCCAGCCGCCGAAAATATCGCCAAAGCCGTTGGTTTCGCGGGGAAGCGCGGTGATTTGCAAGGCCAGGTCGCCTTGCGGGATCGGATCTTCTTGTTCGAGCTCTATCATGCCGGGGGTGCCTCTGACCCGTGACTCTTCATTGGTACTTCAGGTGAATAGCCGTCTTGAGGAAAAACGATTCAGCCCGAACATACTACGTTCGTCACGTTCTTCGTAAGGCGTACTAAAGGGAAACTCTGCGAAACCGGCTGGCCCAGTCGGCGCCTGGGGCGCCCAGCGGCGTTTTCGCACAGCAACCCTTGCCGGGGCGGCGTTGCTCCAATGCCTGCGAGTATATCGGTCGACAGGCTCGGCGACGACCATCCGGTTCTGATTTTGATTGTCAATTGTGCCCGTCTATGTGCTTTTTCGAACAATTTGCTATCGTGCCGAACCTGCCAGGCCACAACCAGCGCTGTTGCGGCTTCCAGAACCGACTATAAGAGAAGCCCTTGCCATGACCACTGTGCCTTCGAGCGTCGCGCAGCCCGCGCAACCTGCTCGTCCGTTGACCCGCAATGACTACAAGACCCTGTCGCTGTCCGCCCTGGGCGGCGCGCTGGAGTTCTACGACTTCATCATTTTCGTGTTCTTCGCCACGGTGGTCGGCAAGCTGTTCTTCCCGGCGGATATGCCCGAGTGGCTGCGCCTGATGCAGACCTTCGGCATCTTCGCCGCCGGCTATCTGGCCCGGCCCCTGGGCGGGATCGTCATGGCGCACTTCGGCGACCTGCTCGGGCGCAAGAAGATGTTCACCCTGAGCATTTTCATGATGGCGGTGCCGACCCTGATCATGGGCCTGCTGCCGACCTACGCGCAGATCGGCATGTGGGCGCCGATCCTGTTGCTGCTGATGCGGGTGATCCAGGGCGCGGCCATCGGCGGTGAAGTACCGGGCGCCTGGGTGTTCGTTTCCGAGCATGTGCCGCAGCGGCATATCGGCTACGCCTGCGGCACCCTGACCTCGGGCCTGACGGCCGGCATTCTCTTGGGCTCGCTGGTGGCCACCGCGATCAACAGCATCTATACCCCGGGCGAAGTCGCTGATTACGCCTGGCGGATTCCATTCCTGCTCGGCGGCGTGTTCGGCCTGTTCTCGGTGTACCTGCGCCGCTGGCTGCACGAAACCCCGGTGTTCGCCGAGCTGCAGCTGCGCAAGGCCCTGGCCGAGGAAGTGCCTCTGCGCGCGGTGCTGCGCGACCACCGCAGCGCGATCATTCTTTCGATGCTGCTGACCTGGCTGCTGTCCGCCGGGATCATCGTGGTGATCCTGATGACCCCGACCGTGCTGCAGACGGTCTATCACTTCACCCCGACCACCGCCTTGCAGGCCAACAGCCTGGCGATCGTGTTCCTGAGCCTGGGGTGCGTGATGTCCGGCGCGCTGGCCGACCGTTTTGGCGCCGGCCGGGTATTCGTGTTCGGCAGCGCGTTGCTGCTGGCGACTTCCTGGACCTTCTACCACAGCCTGCTGGATCACCCGGACTGGCTGTTCCCGTTGTACGCGCTGACCGGCCTGCTGGTGGGCACCATCGGCGCGGTGCCGTATGTGATGGTCAAGGCCTTCCCGGCGGTGGTGCGCTTCAGCGGCCTGTCGTTCTCCTACAACCTGGCCTACGCGATCTTCGGTGGCCTGACGCCGATGGTGGTGACCGCGCTGCTCAAGGAGAGCCCGATGGGCCCGGCCTATTATGTTGCAATTATTTGCAGCATCGGGATCCTGGTCGGCCTGTACCTGTGGAAAAAGGGTCGCTGATCCCGGCCTTGCGCACGCCCCTGTAGCCGCTGCCGCAGGCTGCGATCGACCCGAAGGGGCGCGTCGGTCTTCTACGCGCAGAAGGGCCTGCGGCCCTATCGCAGCCTTCGGCGGCGGCTACAAAACGCTCTATAAAGAAAGGCCAGCCTTCCATCGCGAATGCTGGCCTTTCATCTAATTGTCATATTTCAGCCATAGAGTGTTCACACGGCCTACAGATACTTGGCCCGACTTAACACACCCTATCTGCTAGGAGTAAGGCATGAAACTGAAGCGTTTGATGGCGGCAATGACTTTTGTCGCTGCTGGCGTTGCGACTGCCCACGCGGTTGCCGCTGTTGACCCTGCTATCCCGAGCTACACCAAGACCACTGGTGTGTCGGGCAACCTGTCCAGCGTCGGCTCCGATACCCTGGCCAACCTCATGACCCTGTGGGCCGAGCACTACAAAAAAGAATACCCGAACGTAAACATCCAGATTCAGGCCGCTGGCTCCGCCACCGCGCCACCTGCGCTGACCGAAGGCACCTCGAACCTGGGCCCGATGAGCCGCAAGATGAAGGACACCGAACTGGCTGCCTTCGAGCAGAAGTACGGCTACAAGCCAACCGCCATCCCGGTTGCCGTGGACGCCCTGGCGGTGTTCGTGCACAAGGACAACCCGATCCAGCACCTGACCATGGAACAGGTTGATGCGATCTTCTCGTCGACCCGCCTGTGCGGCGCCAAGGCCGACGTCAAGACCTGGGGCGACCTGGGCGTGACCGGCGACCTGGCCAACAAGCCGGTCCAGCTGTTCGGTCGTAACTCGGTATCCGGCACCTACGGCTACTTCAAGGAAGAAGCCCTGTGCAAAGGCGACTACAAGCCTAACGTCAACGAACAGCCTGGTTCGGCTTCGGTGGTCCAGTCCATCAGCTCCTCGCTGAACGGCATCGGCTACTCGGGCATTGGCTACAAGACCGCCAGCGTGAAGACCGTGGCCCTGGCCAAGAAAGGCAGCAGCGACTTCATCGAAGACACCGAAGAAAACGCCCTGAACGGCAAGTACCCGCTGTCCCGCTTCCTGTACGTGTACATCAACAAGGCCCCGAACAAGCCTCTGGCCCCGCTGGAAGCCGAGTTCGTGAAACTGGTTCTGTCGAAACAGGGCCAGGAAGTGGTAGTGAAAGACGGCTACATCCCACTGCCAGCCAAAGTCGCCGCCAAGGCACTGGCTGACCTGGGTCTGCAGGAAGGCGCTGCAGTCGTAAAGAAGTAACACCCTAGGTCCGGGCCTGTCCCGGACCTTGTAGGAGCGAGCTTGCTCGCGACATGATGGCGAGGCCAACGCAGCATCTGTGTCTGGCGGCTCCCATCGCGAGCAAGCTCGCTCCTACACCCCTCAATTTTCGATCCGCTGCCAGCTCTGCTCCGCGGCGGATTTGTTGCGTCACTGCATTGTCATCTTTTTGTCATACAGGATCGCTAGGGTGTGCGCATGAATGATCTGGCCAACTCCACCATGACTCCGACTTCTCCCCCCAAGCGCATTGACTTCAATACGCCTGAGCTGCAACGCAAGCGCCGCATCCGCGCGCTGAAAGATCGCCTGACCCGCTGGTACGTCCTCGTTGGCGGTCTGGCCGTGCTGGCCGCGATCACCCTGATCTTCTTCTTCCTCGCCTATGTCGTGCTGCCCCTGTTCCAGGGCGCCGACCTGACCGCCAAGGACCCGCTGACGCCAGCCTGGATGCAGGACGCCGGCAAGCCGCTGATGTTCTCCCTGGAAGAGCAGAACCAGGTCGGTATGCGGGTTTCCGACAAGGGCCAGGCGCTGTTCTTCGACATCGACAACGGTGCCGAGCTGCGCCGCGTCGACCTGCCGATCCCGGCCGGCACCACTGTGACCGCTATCGGCAAGGATCAGCCGGGCAGCCCGCTGGTGGTGGTTGGCCTGTCCAACGGCCAGGCGCTGGTGTTCCGTCACACCTATAAGGTCAGCTATCCGGAAGGCAAGAAAACCATCTCGCCGGCCATCGAATACCCCTACGGCGAAACCCCGATCGTGCTGAACGAGCAGGGCGGTGCCCTGGAGCACGTCAACCTCAACGCCACCGATTCGGCGCTGGTGGTGGCCGGTTCCAGCGGCGCGCAACTGCACGTGCTGCAGCTGACCCGCGAAGAAAACATGATGACCGGCGAGGTCACCAGCGAGCAGAACCGCATCGAGCTGCCGCAGATGACCGAACCGGTCAAGGCCATGTACATCGACCCGCGCCAGCAGTGGCTGTACGTGATCAACGGGCGTGCCCAGGCCGACGTGTTCAGCCTGCGCGACAAGAGCCTCAACGGTCGCTACAAACTGCTGGAGGATGCCGATGCCGAAGTGACGGCCAGCACCCAGCTGGTGGGCGGTATCTCGCTGATCATCGGTACTTCCAAGGGCGGCCTGGCCCAGTGGTTCATGGCCCGCGACCCGGACGGCGAACTGCGCCTGAAGCAGATCCGTACCTTCCAGATGGGCACCACGCCGATCATCGAAATCACCGCCGAAGAGCGCCGCAAGGGCTTCGTCGCCCTGGACGCCTCGGGCAAGCTCGGCGTGTTCCACAGCACCGCGCACCGCACCCTGCTGGTGGACCAGGTGGTCGAGGGCGAAGGCCTGTTCGGCCTGTCGCCACGGGCCAACCGGGTGATCGTCGAAGCCGGCGGCAAGCTGCAACCGCTGGTGCTCGACAACCCTCACCCGGAAGTGTCCTGGAGCGCGCTGTGGAGCAAGGTCTGGTACGAGAACTACGACGAGCCTAAATACGTCTGGCAATCGACCGCGGCCAACACCGACTTCGAACCCAAGCTGAGCCTTTCGCCGCTGACCTTCGGTACGTTGAAGGCAGCGTTCTACGCGATGCTGCTGGCAGCCCCGCTGGCGGTGGCCGCGGCGATCTACACCGCTTACTTCATGGCTCCGGGCATGCGCCGCAAGGTCAAGCCGGTGATCGAGCTGATGGAAGCGATGCCGACGGTGATCCTCGGCTTCTTCGCCGGCCTGTTCCTCGCGCCTTACGTCGAAGGTCATCTGCCGGGCATCTTCAGCCTGCTGATGCTGCTGCCGATCGGCATCCTGGTGGCCGGTTTCGTCTTCAGCCGCCTGCCTGAGTCGGTGCGCCTCAAGGTGCCGGATGGCTGGGAAAGCGCGATCCTGATCCCGGTGATCATCTTGGTGGGCTGGTTCTCGCTGTACATGAGCCCGTTCATGGAGAACTGGTTCTTCGGCGGCGACATGCGCATGTGGATCTCCCATGACCTGGGCATCACCTACGACCAGCGCAACGCCCTGGTGGTCGGCCTGGCCATGGGTTTTGCGGTGATCCCGAACATCTACTCGATCGCCGAAGACGCCGTATTCAGCGTGCCGCGCGGCCTGACCCTGGGTTCCCTGGCCCTGGGCGCCACGCCGTGGCAGACCATGACCCGCGTGGTGATCCTCACCGCCAGCCCGGGCATCTTCTCGGCGCTGATGATCGGCATGGGCCGCGCGGTCGGCGAAACCATGATCGTGCTGATGGCCACCGGCAACACCCCGGTCATGGAAATGAACCTGTTCGAAGGCCTGCGCACCCTGGCGGCCAACGTCGCGGTGGAAATGCCGGAGTCGGAAGTCGGCGGCAGCCACTACCGCGTGCTGTTCCTCTCGGCGCTGGTGCTGCTGCTGTTCACCTTCGTCATGAACACCCTCGCCGAGCTGATCCGTCAGCGTCTGCGCAAGAAATACTCGTCGCTTTAAGAAAGGTAGAAGTCTGTGAAACAGAACTCCCTGAATGGATGGTTCAAGAGCGGCGCCCCGGGCGTCTGGATCAGCGGTGGCGCGGTGTCCATCGCGGTCATCATGACTATCGGCCTGTTGGCGGTGATCGCCGTGCGCGGTCTGGGCCACTTCTGGCCGGCGGACCTGGTGCATGCCCACTACGACGTGCCGGGCCAGGCCAACCACCTGGTCATCGGCGAAGTGGTGCAGAAAGAAGAAGTGCCGCGGGCACGCCTCAAGAGCGCCGGCCTGCCGGTGCCGGACGAAGGCCCCGAGTTCATGACCCGCGAGCTGATCAAGGTCGGCAACCGTGACCTGAACGGCAACGACTTCACCTGGATCGTCGGCGACTGGCTGACCAACCAGACCACGCCGCCGGAGCTGATGGCCATCGAGCGGCGCGAGTGGGGCAACTTCTACGGCTACCTGGTCAACGTCAAGCAGGATGGCAAGGTCATCGCCGAAGGCGAAGCGGCCTGGCCGGAACTGCAGGCGCGGATCGAGCGAGTGAACAAGCTGGCGGCCCAGCTCAAGACCCTGGAGAAAGTCGACATCGGCGCGATCAACGCCGGCCTCGAGCGCATCCGCCTGCACGGTCGCAAGCTGGAACTGGACGGCAAGCTCGATGCGGCCGCCCAGGCCGACATGGAAAGCGAACGCGCCGAGCTGAACGCCCGTTACCAGGACGTCGAGGCCCGCCTGAGCGACCTGCACGCGCAGTTCAACCGTGACAGCCTCACCGCCCGCGACGCCAACGGCAAAGAGATCGAGATCAGCCTGGGCAAGGTGGTGCACGCCTACCAGCCGAACGCCATGGGCACCTTCACCAAGCTGGGTTTCTACTTCAGCAAGGTCTGGGAATTCCTCAGCGACGACCCGCGTGAAGCCAACACCGAGGGCGGTATCTTCCCGGCGATCTTCGGTACCGTGATGATGACCCTGATCATGGCGATGATCGTCACCCCGTTCGGCGTGCTGGCCGCGGTGTACCTGCGTGAATACGCCAAGCAGAACACCCTGACCCGGGTGATCCGCATCGCGGTGAACAACCTGGCGGGCGTGCCGGCCATCGTCTACGGTGTGTTCGGCCTGGGCTTCTTCGTCTATGTGCTGGGCGGTTCCCTCGACCGCTTGTTCTTCCCCGAAGCGCTGCCGGCGCCGACCTTCGGCACCCCGGGCCTGCTCTGGGCTTCCCTGACCCTGGCGCTGCTGGCGGTGCCGGTGGTGATCGTGGCCACCGAGGAAGGCCTGGCGCGGATTCCCCGCACCGTGCGTGAAGGTTCCCTGGCCCTGGGCGCGACCAAGGCGGAAACCCTGTGGAAGATCGTGCTGCCAATGGCCAGCCCGGCGATGATGACCGGCATGATCCTCGCGGTGGCCCGCGCCGCCGGTGAAGTGGCGCCGCTGATGCTGGTGGGTGTGGTGAAACTGGCGCCGTCGCTGCCGGTGGACGGCAACTACCCGTACCTGCACCTGGACCAGAAGATCATGCACCTGGGCTTCCATATCTATGACGTCGGCTTCCAGAGCCCCAACGTCGAGGCCGCGCGGCCGCTGGTGTACGCCACGGCGCTGCTGCTGGTGCTGGTGATCGCGACGCTCAACCTGTCGGCAGTGTGGATTCGTAACCACCTGCGCGAGAAATATAAGGCGCTGGATAGTTAATACCGCTCCTACAGAACGGCAACACCGCTGGCCCATTTTGTGAGGCCAGCGGCTCATTGAAATGAATTTGTTAGCGTAGGGAGTGACCCATGCAGCAAGAAGCACATACCCACGGCATCAACATGTCGGCCCTGGGCCGCGACAAGCAGAGCCTGAACCTGGACCAGGAAACCGTGGCCATCGAAGTCCCGGGCCTGAGCCTGTTCTACGGTGAGAAACAGGCGCTGTTCGACGTCAGCATGAACATTCCGAAGCAGCGCGTGACCGCCTTCATCGGCCCGTCCGGCTGCGGCAAGTCGACCCTGCTGCGTACCTTCAACCGGATGAACGACCTGGTGGACGGCTGCCGCGTGGAAGGCGAGATCAACCTCTACGGCAACAACATCTACCGCAAGGGCGAAGACGTGGCCGAGCTGCGCCGCCGCGTGGGCATGGTGTTCCAGAAGCCCAACCCGTTCCCGAAAACCATCTACGAGAACGTGGTCTACGGCCTGCGCATCCAGGGCATCAACAAGAAGCGCATCCTCGACGAAGCCGTCGAGTGGGCCCTCAAGGGCGCGGCGCTGTGGGACGAGGTCAAGGATCGCCTGCATGAATCGGCACTCGGCCTGTCCGGTGGTCAGCAGCAGCGTCTGGTGATCGCCCGCACCATCGCCGTGGAACCGGAAGTGCTGCTGCTCGACGAACCGTGCTCGGCGCTCGATCCGATCTCCACCTTGAAGGTCGAAGAGCTGATCTACGAACTGAAATCGAAGTTCACCATCGTGATCGTGACCCACAACATGCAACAGGCCGCGCGTGTCTCCGACTACACGGCGTTCATGTACATGGGCAAACTGGTGGAATTCGGCGACACCGATACGCTGTTCACCAATCCGGCGAAGAAGCAGACCGAAGACTACATCACCGGTCGTTACGGCTAGGAAGCTGTTGTTGCTCACTGAACTGACGCTGCGGTCCACCGCACCTTACCGGACGCTCCAAGGACGCCAACCATGATTAGTAAAGAAGGCCTCACGCATCACATCTCCCAGCAGTTCAACGCCGAGCTCGAGGAGGTGCGCAGCCACCTCCTGGCGATGGGCGGGCTGGTCGAGAAACAAGTCAACGACGCCGTCACCGCGCTGATCGAAGCCGACTCGGGGCTCGCCCAGCAGGTGCGCGAGATCGACGACCAGATCAACCAGATGGAGCGCAACATCGACGAAGAGTGCCTGCGCATTCTCGCCCGTCGCCAGCCGGCGGCTTCCGACCTGCGCCTGATCATCAGCATCTCCAAGTCGGTGATCGACCTGGAGCGCATCGGCGACGAATCGACCAAGATCGCCCGTCGCGCCATCCAGCTGTGCGAAGAAGGCGAAGCCCCGCGCGGCTATGTGGAAGTGCGGCATATCGGCGACCAGGTGCGCAACATGGTCCGCGATGCGCTGGATGCTTTTGCCCGCTTCGACGCCGACCTGGCGCTGTCGGTGGCCCAGTACGACAAGGTCATCGACCGCGAGTACAAGACCGCGCTGCGCGAGCTGGCCACCTACATGATGGAAGATCCGCGCTCGATCTCGCGCGTTCTGAGCATCATCTGGGTCCTGCGCTCCCTGGAGCGGATCGGCGACCACGCGCGCAACATCTCGGAACTGGTGATTTACCTGGTGCGCGGCACCGATGTGCGCCATCTGGGCCTGAAGCGGATGAAGGAAGAAGTTGAAGGCACCAGTGCCGAAACCGCTAATGTTCCGGGTGAAGCTGACGATAAGTAAGGTTGCCCGAGAGAAGCGCCCGGCCCTTTGGCCGGGCGTTTTTGTTTATGGGGATTTAACTTGAAAAGCAGCGCCCGCGAACGAAAAGTCCCGGCGTGACTGAAGAGTTTTGGCAAAGTGCCATCAGTAAAGCGTTATGCTAGCCGGGATTTTTAAAGGGGTGGTCGATGAGTAAGGTAAGTGTGTTGGTGGTGGATGACGCTTCGTTCATTCGTGACCTGGTGAAGAAATGTCTGCGCAACTACTTCCCTGGCATCAAGATCGAGGACGCCATCAACGGCCGTAAAGCCCAGGCCCTGCTGGCCCGTGAAGCCTTCGACCTGGTCCTGTGCGACTGGGAAATGCCGGAAATGTCCGGCCTGGAGCTGTTGACCTGGTGCCGCGGCCAGGAGGCGATGAAGGCCATGCCGTTCATCATGGTCACCAGTCGCGGCGACAAGGAGAACGTGGTGCAGGCGATCCAGGCCGGCGTCTCCGGCTACGTCAGCAAGCCGTTCACCAACGAGCAGTTGCTGACCAAGGTCAAACAGGCGCTGAACAAGGTCGGCAAGCTCGACACCCTGATGAACAGCGCGCCGACCAAGATGAACTCGGCGTTCGGCAATGACTCCCTGAGTGCCCTGACCGGCGGCAAGGCCGAAGTCATCGGCGCCGCGCCGGCGGCTGCGGCGGTCAATCCGTTTGCCAAGCCTGCCGTGGTGTCCGCTCCTGCTCCCGCTGCAGCCCCGTCTCGTGGGTTGCTCAACAGTCCGCCGGTGAAGGCGCCGGCTCCTGCCGCCGCTGCGTCTGCTGGGGGGCGTGGCCAGGGGCAATTGCGTCTGCCCAGCGGTACCCAGCAGTGCGTGATCAAGGCGCTGAGCATCAAGGAGGCGCTGTTGGTGGTGAAACGCACCGACACGCTGCCGCAGGTGCTCGACAGCGCCGTGCTGGACCTGGAGCAGGGCGACAATGCCGAAGTGGCGCGCCTGAACGGCTACCTGCATGCGGTGGTGGCCTATGAGCCAAAGCCGGACAGCGAGTGGTTGCAACTGACCTTCCGCTTCGTCGACCAGGATGCGCAGAAGCTCGACTACATCTCCCGTCTGATCGCCCGCGGCACGGCGCAGAAGCACTTCGTCCCCGGCGCCTGACGGGTTCCTGCCCCCCTGTTTCACGGGCAGCCACGCTTGCGTAGGAGCGAGGCTTGCCCGCGATAGCGTCCGCTCTGACGCTGCATTCTCGGGACCGCTGGCCCGACCCCTGTAGCCGCTGCCACAGGCTGCGATAAGGCCGAAGGCCTTCAACGATCTCAAACCTCAGCGCCCGTTTCGTCGGAGTGCTGTCCCACTCCAGCATCAGTCCGCGTTTGAATGTGGCGCGAAACCTGCTGCAAACACTTTCCTGTACCACGCTTTTGCATGCTGACGAGGGTGATCTGGGGCGTGTCACTCAGGCGCTGTATCTGTTGCTGGATGATGGTTGTGATGTGTTGCAGGCGGCGCAGTGCAAGGCGTTGGGGGAGGGGGCAGTGGTTTGATGCCGTGTGTCCGATTCTCGGTTTTTCAGGTTGATTTATATCTGTACTGATATAGGTTGTGATCTGTGCTTTTGGCTTTTCTTGTGCCTGGCCACGCTTTGAAACAACCCGGTCGCGCGCTGTGGCGGTCGGGTTGTTTAACCTCTCTGGGTCAGTAACGGGAGAGGTTCGATGCCTAGGCACAAGGATGTGGTGTTTGTCGGGAGCGCGCTCCGGGACCTCCGGGCTTTTCCGCTGGATGCGCGAAGGGCCGCGGGTTTTCAGCTGGATCTGTTGCAGCAGGGCGAGCCGCCCTATGACTGTCGGTCGATGAAAACCGTGGGGCCGGGGGTGTTCGAGATCAGGATCAGTGAGGATTCAGGAGCGTTTCGGGTGTTTTACGTGGCCAACCGGCCCGCGGCCATTTATGTGCTGCACGCCATGCGCAAGACCACCCGCAAGACCGAAGCGCGGGACATCGAGCTGGCTCGGGCCAGACTTCAGGAGATAAGTGCACGCCATGACCGATCACATGCATACCGAGCGTTTCGCCAGTGTCTGGGACGCGCTCGAAGGTTCGCCTCAGGAAGCCGCCAATATGCGCCTGCGCTCCAAGCTCATGCTGGAGCTGGGCAAGACCATCAAGGCCTGGGGTGTTTCGCAGAAGGAGGCCGCCAGGCGGCTCAATATCACCCAGCCGCGGCTCAACGACGTGCTCAGCGGCAAGATCAACAAGTTTTCCCTGGATGCGCTGGTCAACCTCTCCGACGCCGCGCACCTGGGCGTCGATATCAGTTTCAGTCCGTCGGCAATGGAACCTCTGGTGCAGGGTTGATTCATACAAAGTCCACGTCGGGCTGCTAGCCTGACTTCAGGCTTTCCTCAGAATCTTGCCCATGTTCATGCACCTGCTGTTTTCCTGCGGTCTGTTGCTGGCTGCCACCTCGGCCATGGCCATGACCATCTACAAGTCCACCGACGCCAACGGCGTGGTGTCCTACAGCGACCGTCCGTCGCCGGGCGCCCAGGTGTTCGTGTTTCGCGATCGCATGGTCGAGCACCTGGAACGCCAGGTGCGTCTGGACGTCGAGAAGAGCTGGGGCGTGGACAGCGTCTTTGTGCGTAACGACCTGTATGCGCCGGTGGAGATCGAGCTGGGGTTTACCGGCCTGAAGAACATCCGCAGTGCCCCCAGGCAGCCGATTCGCCGGGTGCTGCCGGCCCGCAGCCGACAGCGCCTGGCGCAGCTCACGGCCATGCAGGCGGGCAAGCCGCTGATCTATGTCCCGCAGTTTCGTTACTCCCTGGGCGACCCTGCGGGCGCCGCCCAGGCTTATCGTTACCCGCTGCCCTGGCGTGGCGGCCCCTTTCGCCTGACCCAGGGCGCCAACGGCCGGTACAGCCATTTCGGCCCCAAGAGCCGCTATGCCATGGACATCGCCATGCCCGAGGGCACGCCGATCATCGCGGCGCGTGGCGGGGTGGTGGTGAAGACCGAGAACCGCCAGAGCGGGCGCGGCACCGACCCTTCCGGCAATTTCGTGCGGGTGTTGCACAACGACGGCACCATGGGGGTGTACCTGCACCTCAAGCGCGGCTCGGTAAGCGTGCGTGAAGGCCAGCGGGTCGTGGTGGGCAGCCCGCTGGCGTTGTCGGGCAACACCGGCAACAGCAGCGGCCCGCACCTGCACTTCGTGGTGCAGCGCAATACGGGGCTGGGGCTGGTGTCGATTCCCTATCAGTTCAACCAGCCCATCGGCAGCCTGCCGAACTTCGCGCTGGGCAAAAAGTAGTCATGTAGCCGCTGCCGAAGGCTGCGATAAGGCCGAAGGCCTTCAGCGATCTCAAGATCCTGCGCCCGCTTCGTCGGAGTGCCGCCCAGGTGATCGCAGCCTTCGGCAGCGGCTACAGGGTGATCGGCGGAACAGGTGATAATCGGGGGAGGGGATCGCGAGCAATCGAGCCTCGACCGGCTGCTCCTACAGATGAACGCGGTTCATTTGTAGGAGTGAGCTTGCTCGCGATGAGGTGTCAGACCGTGCTCAATCGAGCATCAACACCTTGGCCAGGACGATTTTCGGGCCTTTCATCTTCTTGATGATGATGCGCAGGCCTTCGACCTCCATGACCTCTTCTTCTTCCGGTACCCGTTTCAGGGTCTCGTAGACCAGGCCGGCGAGGGTTTCGGCCTCGATATGGTCCAGGTCGATGCCCAGCAGGCGTTCCACCTTGAACAGCGGGGTATCGCCGCGCACCAGCAACTTGCCGGGCTGGTAGGCGAGGATGCCGCGCTCGGCCTTGCGGTGTTCGTCCTGGATATCGCCGACCAGTACTTCCAGCACGTCTTCCATGGTCAGGTAGCCGATGATCTTGCCGTCGGCTTCTTCCACCAGGGCGAAGTGCGAACCGCCTTTACGGAACTGTTCCAGCAGCTGCGACAGCGGCATGTGCCGGGAAACGCGCTCCAGCGGGCGGGTCAGCTCGGCCAGGTTGAACGATTCGGGGATGTGGTCCAGCGCCGCCAGTTCCAGCAGCAGGTCCTTGATGTGCAGCAGGCCGACGAACTCGTTGCGCTCGCTGTCGTAGACCGGGTAGCGGCTGAACTTGTGGCGGCGGAACAGGGCGAGGATCTGCTTCAGCGGCGCGTTGAATTCCACGCTGATCAGGTCTTCCCGGGAGTTGGCCCAGTCCACCACTTCCAGCTCGCCCATTTCCACGGCCGAGGCCAGTACGCGCATGCCCTGGTCGCTGGGGTCCTGGCCCCGGCTGGAGTGCAGGATCAGCTTCAGTTCTTCGCGGCTGTAGTGGTGCTCGTGATGCGGGCCGGGCTCGCCCTGGCCGGCGATGCGCAGGATGGTGTTGGCGCTGGCGTTGAGCAGGTAGATCGCCGGGTACATCAACCAATAGAACAGGTACAGCGGCACAGCGGTCCATAGCGACAGCAGCTCGGGCTTGCGGATGGCCCAGGACTTGGGCGCCAGTTCGCCGACCACGATGTGCAGGTAGGAAATGATGAAGAAGGCGGTAAAGAACGACACGCCCTTGACCACTTCCGCCGAATCCACGCCCACGGCGCTGAGCAGCGGCGCCAGCAAATGCGCGAAGGCCGGCTCACCGACCCAGCCCAGGCCGAGGGAGGCCAGGGTGATCCCCAGCTGGCACGCGGAAAGGTAGGCATCCAGCTGGCTGTGTACGGTGCGCAGGATCTGCCCGCGCCAGCCGTTCTTGTGGGCGATGGCCTCGACCCGGGTCGAGCGCAGTTTGACCATGGCGAACTCGGCGGCTACGAAAAAGCCGTTGAGCAGAACCAGGAGCAGTGCAAAAAGAATCATGCCGAAGTCGGCGAAAAGAGACGCGAGGGTAAAACCAGGGGAAGGGTCCATGATGGAGTTTTGCGGGTTCCGTGTATTCGAAAAAGAGAGAAATGCGCGGCGCAATGGCCGGCGCAAGCCAGCCAATGTAGCGGCTGGCAGGGCGATTGCCTAGTGGTGCGTGGCTGTCACCGCTGGTCGGTCAGGGTGTTGGCACGCAATCTTTTCACCTGGGCCGGGGCGAAATGGCAGGTAAAAGTGCTGCCGTGGCCCGGTACGCTGCTGATCTCCAGGCGCGCCCGATGGCGCAGCAGCACATGCTTGACGATGGCCAGGCCCAGGCCGGTGCCGCCGGTGTTGGAGTTGCGGCTGGAGTCGACCCGGTAGAAGCGTTCGGTCAGGCGTGGCAAGTGCTTGCTGTCGATGCCGATCCCCGAATCCTGCACGCTCAGGTGCGCGCCTTGCTCGTCGCCCCACCAGCGGATGCGGATGTTGCCCTCGGCCGGGGTGTATTTCACAGCGTTGAACACCAGGTTGGAAAAGGCGCTGCGCAGTTCCGCCTCGCTACCCTTGAGCTGGATCTGCGCGTCGGCTTCCAGGGTGATGCGCTGGTTGCGCTCCCCGGACAGCGCCTGGGCATCGCTCTTGATCGACTGCAGCAGCACGTCGATCGGCACCGGCTGGTTGTCCGACGGGTAGTCGGTGGCTTCCAGCTTGGCCAACAGCAGCAGGTCGTTGAGCAGGGTCTGCATGCGCCCGCCTTGCTGCTGCATCTGCTGCAGGGCGCGGCTCCAGCGCGGATTCACTTCCTCGACGTTATCGAGCAGGGTTTCCAGGTAGCCGCAGATCACCGTCAGCGGCGTGCGCAGCTCGTGGGAGACGTTGGCGATGAAGTCTTTGCGCATCTGTTCCAGTTGGTGGATGCGGGTCACGTCGCGCACCAGCATCAGGTGTTCGTTGTTGCCGTAGCGGGTGATGTACAGCTGGATGCGTACCCGGTCGTTGGTCGGCGAGGGGATTTCCAGCGGCTCGTTGTAATTGTCCTGCTCGAAATATTCCTTGAAGCGCGGATGGCGCACCAGGTTGGTCACCGGTTGGCCGCTGTCCTGCGGGGTCTTCAGGCCCAGCAGGGTTTCCGCGGCGCGGTTCCACCATTCCAGGTTGCCGTCGCTGTCGAGCATGATCACCGCGTCTTTCAGGGCCGCGGTGGACTCCTGGACCCGGTCGATCACCGCTTGCAGGCGCCCGCGCACCCGTTGGTCGCGGCGTTGCAGGTGGTAGATGCTGTCGAACACCTCGCCCCACAGACCGTAGCCATCGGGCGGTGCTTCATCGGGTTGGTGCAGGCGCAGCCATTCGTGCAGGCGCAGCAGTTGCTTGAGGGTCCAGGCCAGGTAGATCCCCAGGCCGATGGCCAGGCTCCAGCCGTAGTAACCGCTGATTAGGCCCACCAGCAGGCAGCCGGTGACCAACAGCAGCATGTGGCGAATCAGGGTGCCATGCCAGTTCTGGTTCACTTAACACGCGTCCTTGTAAGCGTCTGGCGAATAAGGGGCCGGCTTCAGGCCTTGGTGGAAAAACGGTAGCCGGTGCCGCGCACGGTTTGTACCAGATTCTCGTAGGCATCGCCCAAGGCTTTGCGCAGGCGGCGGATATGCACGTCGACGGTACGCTCTTCGACATAGACGTTGCCGCCCCAGACCTGGTCCAGCAACTGGCCACGGGTGTAGGCGCGTTCCTGGTGGGTCATGAAAAATTGCAGCAGGCGGTATTCGGTCGGGCCCATCTCGGCCGGTTTGCCGTCGATGGTCACGCGGTGGCTGATCGGGTCCAGCAGCAGGCCGCCGACTTCGATCGGTGCCTCGCCGTCGGTCGGGCCAGCGCGGCGCAGCACGGCCTTGAGGCGCGCGACCAGCTCGCGAGGGGAGAATGGCTTGGTGATGTAGTCGTCGGCGCCGACTTCCAGGCCCTGGATCTTGTTGTCCTCTTCGCCCTTGGCGGTGAGCATGATGATCGGGATGTCACCGGTCAGCTCATCGCGTTTCAGGCGCCGCGCCAGCTCGATGCCGGAGGTGCCGGGCAGCATCCAGTCGAGCAGGATCAGGTCGGGCTTGCGGTCGACGATGATGGCATGGGCCTGCTGGGAGTTCTCCGCCTCCAGGCAGTCGTAGCCGGCCATTTCCAACGCAACGGCGATCATTTCGCGAATGGGCGCTTCGTCGTCAACGATCAGAATGCTCCTGCCAACCATGCTTAATCCTCTTGTCATTTAACTGTCTTGCGCCGCATTAGATAACGGAATTATTGCAGTCGTGTGACAGTATTTTAGGTGCTGGTGCGAGGGCTGCATTCGTGGACTAAGCTTTGGGTCCGAATCCTGACAACCACCAAAGAAGGTTTCCATGACTCAACACACGCAATCCTGGAAAGCCCTGTTGCTGAGCGCTGCGCTGGCCCTGCCGGGGCTGGCGTTCGCTGCGGAACCGGCGATGACCAAAGACGGTATGTTCGTCGACCACAAGGGCATGACCTTGTACACCTTTGCCAAGGACAGCGGCGGCAAGTCCATGTGCAACGACAAGTGCGCCGCCAACTGGCCGCCGCTGATGGCCGCCAGCGGCGACAAGGCGATGGGCGAGTGGACCGTCATCAAGCGTGACGACGGCTCCATGCAGTGGGCCTACGACGGCAAGCCGCTGTACACCTTCGTGATGGACAAGAAAGCCGGTGACATGACCGGCGACGGCAAGATGGATGGCGCCTGGAAAGTGGCCAAGCCTGATTGATCGTAGTGTTTCTTCGCGGGCCAGCCTCGCTCCTACAGAAACGGTAGGTATGAGGCTGGCCTGCGATAACGGTCCTCAGCGAACGGCGTAATCCACGACTATCCCCAGGAAAATCGCCAACCCCGCCCAGTGGTTATGCAGGAAGGCCTTGAAGCACTTCATCCGGTCGCGATCGCGGGTGTACCAGAACTCCCAGGCAAAACACCCGGCCGCCACCAGCAAACCCAGGTGGAACCAGATACCCAACTCGAAACGCGCGCCCGCCAGCAGCAGGCACACCAGCGCCAGGCCCTGCAGGGTCAGAATGATCACCCGGTCGGCTTCGCCGAACAGGATCGCGGTGGATTTCACCCCGATCTTCAGGTCGTCGTCGCGGTCGGTCATCGCGTAATAGGTGTCATAAGCCACGGTCCACAGCAGGTTGGCGATGTACAACAGCCAGGCGGTGGCCGGCAGCTCGCCGGTTTCGGCAGTGAAGGCCATCGGGATGCCCCAGGAGAACGCCGCGCCCAGCACCACTTGCGGGTAATAGGTGTAGCGCTTCATGAAGGGGTAGCTGGCCGCCAGGGCCAGGCCGCCCAGCGACAGCCAGATGGTCGTCGCGTTGGTGCACAGCACCAGCAGGAAGCTGATGAACATCAGCACGGCGAAGAACACCAGGGCTTCCCTGGAACTGATCTTGCCGCTGACCAGCGGGCGCTGTTCGGTGCGTTTCACGTGGCCGTCGACCTTGCGGTCGGCCCAGTCGTTGATCACGCAGCCGCCAGCGCGGGTGAGGGTCACGCCGAGGACGAAAATCACGATATTGGCCAGCGATGGCGAGCCTTCGCCGGCAATCCACAGGGCCCAGAGGGTCGGCCAGAGCAGCAGGTAGATGCCGATCGGCTTGTCCATGCGGGTCAGCTGGATAAAGTCCCAGGCGCGTGGATTCAGGTGGTTGAGGGATTTGAGCAGGCTCTGATACATCAGCGGTTCTCCGGCTGGGCGCCGACGGCGCTCCACAGGGACGGCAGGAAGATTTCGGCGACCAGCACGCTCAGGGCTGCGCGATCGAAGCGCGAACGGCGGGCCCAGAGGTCATCGGCCTGCACCTCGTCGGGCAGCCACGGGCGTGGGTAATGGCAGACCTCGATGGGGCGGCGCTGAAAGGCCTGGTCACAGAACAGCAGCTCGCCCAGGGAGCGGCTGCCCAACTCGTCCATGTTCAGCCCGCCATCTTGCAGGGCACTGCGGGCCGCCACGCTGCGGGCGAATACCCAGGCCTGGCCGTGACCGCGCAGATACACCTCGCGTACCCAGCCCTGGCTGCCTGGCTGCAGGTCCAGCGCGGCGCATTCGTCGGCGCGCAGGGGCTGCCAGCCCTCGACCAGCGGCGTCACGCTGAAGCCGTCGTTGGAGAGACGGGTCAGGCGCCGGGTCAGCGAACCTTCATCGAACAGCCAGTCGAGGGTCTGTACGTCGGGGAGGGGTGTCAGCCGGCTTTGCGAGAGCCAGTCCGGGGTGGAAAATGCAGAGATTGAGTGCGGCACAGTGGGTCATTATTGGCAGCAAATGAGGCCGCGAGCTTAGCATGGTGCCAGGCGATTTTTCCGCAATGGAGCGGCCGCCTGCAGCGAACGTGCTTGCATCCGTCGGTGCTCATCAGTACAAAACGCGCTGGGCCGGACACGCCCCCTGGCGTCATCCAGAGTCGATTCATCGACCATCCCGCCGGCAACAGCCTGAGAACCTGAGGAAACGCGTAAATGAAAAAGTGGCAATGTGTGGTCTGCGGCCTGATCTACAACGAAGCCGATGGCTGGCCGGACGACGGAATCTTGCCCGGTACCCGCTGGGAAGACGTGCCTGAAGACTGGCTCTGCCCGGATTGCGGCGTCGGCAAAATGGATTTCGAAATGATCGAAATCGGCTGATCACACCCTGTGATCCCCTGAACCTGAAGGAGTAAGGAATGAACGCACCTGTCGTCATCGTGGGCACCGGGCTGGCCGGCTACAACCTGGCCCGGGAGTTTCGCAAGCTCGATAGCGAAACGCCGCTGCTGCTGATCACCGCCGATGACGGGCGTTCCTATTCCAAGCCGATGCTGTCCACCGGCTTCGGCAAGAACAAGGAAGCCGACGGCCTGAGTATGGCCGAGCCCGGCGCCATGGCCGAGCAATTGAAGGCCGAGGTGCGCACCCATACCCGCATCAGCGGCATCGACCCTGGCCACAAGCGCCTGTGGATGGGTGAAGAGGCGGTGAACTACCGCGACCTGATCCTGGCCTGGGGCGCGGAAACCGTGCGCGTACCGGTGGAGGGCGATGCTGGCGACCTGATCTTCCCGATCAACGACCTGGAAGACTACGCGCGCTTTCGCGCGGCTGCGGCCGGCAAGCGCCGGGTGCTGCTGCTGGGCGCCGGCCTGATCGGTTGCGAGTTCGCCAACGACCTGATCCTCGGCGGTTATGCAGTGGACCTGGTGGCGCCTTGCGAGCAGGTCATGCCGACGTTGCTGCACCCTGCGGCCGCCGCCGCGGTGCAGGCCGGGCTGGAAAGCCTGGGCGCGCGCTTCCACCTGGGGCCGGTACTCAATCGCTTGCAGCGCACGGCGGATGGCCTCGAGGCACATCTGTCCGACGGTGAAGTGATTGCCTGCGATCTGGTGGTGTCGGCGATCGGCCTGCGTCCGCGCATTGACCTGGCCGCCGCCGCGGGGGTGATGGTCAACCGTGGGGTGGTGGTCGACCGGCATCTCAAGACGTCCCACGCCAACATTTATGCCTTGGGCGACTGCGCCGAGGTCGATGGGCTGAATCTGTTGTACGTCATGCCCCTCATGAGTTGTGCGCGAGCGCTGGCGCAGACCCTGGCGGGTAACCCGACGGCAGTCAGCTATGGCCCGATGCCGATCACCGTGAAAACCCCGGTTTGCCCGCTGGTGGTTTCGCCACCGCCACGCGGCCTGGAGGGCGTGTGGACGGTCGAAGGGCAGGGCGCCGACATCAAGGCGCTGTGCCGCGATGCCAGCGGCAAACTGCTGGGCTATGCGCTGACCGGGGCCGCGGTCATGGACAAACTGGCCCTGAACAAAGAGCTTCCCGGCTTGTTGGCCTAAATACCGGTCGTTCTGTCGGAATAATCATGTGTTTGCCACTACAAAGGTCGCGCAGAGACTGGCGCCACTCCTAACTGCGTGCCATCCTCACACCCGTCTGCCGCAGAGTAGAGCCTGCGGCGCCTTGGGCGCTGTTCTGGAAGAACAGCACGGACATAACAACAAAAAACCGTCAAAGAGGCTTCACTATGCGTAAACCAGAACTCGCCGCTGCAATTGCTGAAAAAGCGGATCTGACCAAAGAACAAGCCAACCGCGTTCTCAATGCCGTTCTCGAAGAAATCACTGGCGCCCTGCATCGCAAAGACAGCGTCACCCTGGTAGGTTTTGGAACCTTCCTGCAGCGTCACCGTGGCGCCCGTACCGGCAAGAACCCGCAAACCGGTGAGCCGGTGAAGATCAAGGCCAGCAACACGGTAGCTTTCAAGCCAGGCAAATCGCTGAAAGACAGCGTCAATCCATAACTGTTGCGAACTCCCTCGATAGCAGGGAGAACCGTATTGAAAAATGGGCAAGCCGATAACTCGGATGCCCATTTTTTATGGATGGTTGTTCGGCATATAAAGAACGGGAATGCATGCAGCAAGTTTCGCGGGAACTACATCTGTATTGCTCAAAAAACATACAGACTGTTTGATGGCAAACTATCGTCTTGAGTGACATCATATTGGTGGCACTTTACAAAGTTAGAGGCGTCCACGACTGCACTCTTTCATAAAAGTTCAGGATTAGGATTTATTTCCGTACCCGGCACTTTCGATTCTGCCTGGCATTACCCCTTAATCATTGAATCGCTCTCTGGTTTATATCGCGCAAGGCTCTGGCCCGCGGCTTCTGGCGTTGCTGGTTGGAATAGGGATTCAACTGGTTGTCTAGGGGGAAACCCTGCCATATATAAGGCAATCTCTTACGAACAGCCGATGACAGTTCGTCTTGTTGTTTGAGGGGATGCTTGCTAGTGGCCATCATACTGATTACGATGCGCGCTCTTGAAAGAGCAGGACTCAATTGGATGAGTACCAGCAATTGCTCTTCGATACTGTCCAGCCCGCGAAAAAAGTCTCGCGTGCGTATAGACCGTAATCTCAAAAAAGGCCATGGATGTCCTACTCAAGTAAACTTTCTGCCCATTACCTCGAACTCGCCAAAGCCTCTGTTTCCAAAGAGAGTTTTGCGGGCGAGGACGTTCGCTTCTCCAGCGAATACGAGGCACTGGAAAGTGAGCTGGGCAAAGCCCAATCCATGCACGAAAGCGGTCAAATCGACTGGCTGAAAATCCTCGAAAACAGTGAAGCGCTGCTGCGTACCCAGTCCAAGGATCTGCGGGTGGCCGCCTGGCTCACCTGGGCGCTGTATCAGCGTGAATCCTTCCCTGGCCTGCTGGCCGGCCTTGGTCTTCTGCAGCACCTGTGCGAACAGCATTGGGCGCAGATCCACCCCGCCAAGCTGCGTACCCGGGCTGCCGCTGTCGGCTGGCTGGTGCCGCGTCTCGAGCAGGTGCTGGGCGAAAACATCGCGATCAAGGAGCAGTTGCCGCTGTTCCGCCGCCTGGTGGAACACCTGGAAGGGCTCGATGCCGCGCTCACCGAGCATCTGGGTGACAATGCGCCCTTGCTGCTGCCGATCTGCCGGCGGCTGTCGACCATGGTCCAGCGCGCCGCCGACAACCAGCCAGAACCCGGCGCCGTGGGCGCGGTGGTGGCGCAGGTCAAGCAGGCCGCGACCCAGCTGTTCACGCCTGGCGCGCCGATCGACAACGAGAAGGAAGCGCAGAAGGCCCTGCGTGCGATGCAGGAAAACGCCCGCCCACTGAGCGCCTGGTGGCTCAAGCAGAAGGCCACTGACGTACGCGCCCTGCGCCTGAACCGCACCATGCTGTGGTTGCCCATCGATGCCGTCCCGGAACGCAACGCCGAGCAGATCACTGCGTTGCGCGGGCTGCCGGCCGACAAGCTCAAGACCTACCAGGAGCGTTTTGCCAATGGGCAATACGCCGACCTGTTGGTGGAGCTCGAAGCCAGCCTGGCCAGGGCGCCGTTCTGGTTCGACGGCCAGCGCATGGTCTGGGAATGCCTGCAGGGGCTGAACGCCGACCAGGCGATGCGCGAAGTGGAGTTTCACTTCGCACTCCTGTTGCAGCGCCTGCCGGGGGTGGTCGAGTTGCGTTTCCACGACGGCGCGCCTTTCGCCGACCCGGCCACCCGCGGCTGGATCAGCGCCCATGTCATGCCCCATCTGCAAAGCGCCAGCGCGCCGCGCAAGGTCGAAGCGACCGCCATCCAGCCAGCCTGGGAAGAAGCCCTCGAAGAGGTCTTGCCGATCCTGCGCAAGGACGGCCTCAAGGCCGCCGTGCAGGTCCTCAAGCAAGGCCTGCAGAACGCCCATGGCGGGCGGGTGAGATTTTTCTGGCAGTTCAGCCTGGCGCGGCTGTGCTTCATGGCCAAGAAATACGAGCTGGCCAAGACCCAGCTCGAAACCCTCGATCAAGAATTACTGAGCTCGGGCCTGCATGCCTGGGAGCCGGATCTTGCGTTGGAAGTGCTGCACCTCCTGCATAGCTGCTGTGAGTTGTTGCCGCAGAACCACGCAGTGCGAGAACGCAAGGAAGAGATTTATCGCAGGCTGTGCCACCTCGACCTCGAAGTGGTACTCGAATAGGCCCCAGGGCCAACAACCGCAAGGAGAAAAGCCATGGCCAAAGAAGGCTCGGTAGCCCCCAAGGAACGCATCAACGTCACCTTCAAACCCGCCACCGGCGGTGCTCAGGAAGAGATTGAACTGCCGTTGAAGCTACTGGCAATCGGTGATTACACCCAGCGCGTGGACGAGCGCAAAGTGGAAGACCGCAAGCCGATCAGCATCGACAAAATGACGTTCGACGAAGTGCTGGCCAAGCAGGAGCTGAGCCTGACGCTGAGCGTGCCTAACCGTCTTCAGGAAGAGGGCGACACCGAAGAGCTGGCGGTCAAGCTGCGCGTCAACTCGATGAAGGACTTCAACCCGGCCAGCCTGGTCGAGCAAGTGCCTGAGCTGAAAAAACTGATGGAACTGCGCGACGCGCTGGTGGCCCTCAAGGGTCCGCTGGGTAACGCCCCTGCATTCCGTAAAGCCATCGAAGGCGTACTCGCCGACGACGAATCGCGCGGTCGTGTACTCGGTGAGCTGGGCCTGAACGCCGCAGCCACCGAAGCCTGAGTCTCTATCAGTCAAGGAAGCCAAACACTATGAGCACTAGTGCAGCACAACAGAAAAGCAACGAGAACGGCGAGTACAGCATTCTCGACAGCATCATCGCCGAAACCCGCCTGACTCCGGACGACGAAGCCTACGACATCGCCAAGCGCGGCGTGTCGGCCTTCATCGAAGAGCTGCTCAAGCCTCAGAACAATGGCGAGCCAGTCAAGAAGGCCATGGTTGACCGCATGATCGCCGAGATCGATGCCAAGCTCAGCCGCCAGATGGACGAAATCCTGCACCACGAAGACTTCCAGTCCCTGGAATCGGCCTGGCGTGGCCTGCAGTTGCTGGTCGACCGCACCAACTTCCGCGAAAACATCAAGATCGAAATCCTCAACGTCTCCAAGCAGGACCTGCTGGACGACTTCGAAGATTCGCCGGAAGTGATGCAGGCCGGCCTGTACAAGCACATCTACACCGCTGAATACGGCCAGTTCGGTGGCCAGCCGGTGGGCGCGATCATCGCCAACTACTTCATGTCGCCAAGCTCGCCTGACGTGAAGCTGATGCAGTACGTGTCCAGCGTTGCCTGCATGTCCCACGCGCCGTTCATCGCCGCGGCCGGTCCGAAATTCTTCGGTCTGGAAAGCTTCACCGGCCTGCCGGACCTCAAGGATCTGAAGGATCACTTCGAAGGCCCGCAATTCGCCAAATGGCAGAGCTTCCGCCAGTCGGAAGACTCGCGCTACATCGGCCTGACCGTACCGCGCTTCCTGCTGCGCAACCCGTACGATCCGGAAGAGAACCCGGTCAAATCCTTCGTCTACAAGGAAACCGTTGCCAACAGCCACGAGCATTACCTGTGGGGCAACACCGCGTACGCGTTCGGTACCAAATTGACCGACAGCTTCGCCAAGTTCCGCTGGTGCCCGAACATCATCGGCCCGCAGAGCGGAGGCGCGGTGGAAGACCTGCCGCTGCACCACTTCGAAAGCATGGGCGAGATCGAAACCAAGATCCCGACCGAGGTACTGGTCAGCGACCGTCGTGAATACGAACTGGCCGAGGAAGGCTTCATCTCCCTGACCATGCGCAAAGGCAGCGACAACGCGGCGTTCTTCTCCGCAAGCTCGGTGCAGAAGCCGAAGTTCTTCGGCATCAGCGCCGAAGGCAAGGCCGCGGAGCTGAACTACAAGCTCGGCACCCAGCTGCCGTACATGATGATCGTCAACCGCCTGGCTCACTACCTCAAAGTGCTGCAGCGCGAGCAACTCGGTTCGTGGAAAGAACGTACCGACCTCGAGCTGGAACTCAACAAGTGGATCCGCCAGTACGTCGCCGACCAGGAAAACCCGAGCGCCGAAGTGCGTGGCCGTCGTCCGCTGCGCGCCGCGCAGATCATCGTCAGCGATGTGGAAGGTGAGCCGGGCTGGTACCGCGTCAGCCTGAACGTGCGCCCGCACTTCAAGTACATGGGTGCCGATTTCACCCTGTCGCTGGTTGGCAAGCTGGACAAAGAGTAACCAGGAGCTAGGTCATGACCGGATACGGCAGCCTTTTCGAACGCCTGAGTGGCGAGGCCGACAAACGTGTCGGCTGGAGCCGCGAGGTTTCCGCCATGGCGTCGGTGGCTGCCCATCTGGGCAAGATGCTCAGCACCCGTGCGGGCAGCGTGCAGACGCTGTCCGATTACGGGTTGCCCGATCTCAACGACATGCGCCTGAGCCTGCACGACGCCCTGAGCCAGGCCCGCCTGGCCATCGAAAGCTTCATCGAAGCCTACGAGCCGCGTCTGAGCAACGTGCGTGTCGTTTCCCTGCCGCGTGATCACGACCAGCTCAAGCTGGCTTTCAATATCGAAGGCCTGCTTGAGGTGGACGGGTTCAAGCGCCAGGTCAGTTTTTCCGCGCGCCTGGATGGCAGCGGTCAGGTCAAGGTCAGTTAAGGAGACGAGGATGTCAGGTAAACCCGCAGCACGCGTCAGCGACCCTACCGCCTGCCCGCTCCCCGGCCACGCAACCAATCCGATCGCCGCCGGTTCCGGCGATGTATTCTTCGACGGCCTTGCGGCCGCCCGCCAGGGCGATGCCTCGGCCTGTGGCGGAGCGATGTCCGGCGGCCTGGCGACCACGGTGCTGATCAACGGCAAGCCGGCGGCGACTGTCGGCTCGGTGGGCACCCACGGCAACACGGTCACGGCCGGCTCGGGGACGGTGATTATCGGCAATTCGCATTCGGCGGCGCCGTTTGTTCCACCGACTCCATTGATGCTTTTCTCGCATTGCCAGCATGTTGTGATGGAGGACCAGGATGGAAATCCACTTCAGGATATTCCTTACCTGATTACAACTGCCAAAGGCGAAGTTATTTCCGGGCAAAGTGATGCTATGGGTAGAACTCAGCTTATAGGAGGTAAGGAAGGAGAAACCTTCGACTTCCACGCAGCCATTGATGGAGTATCGGCGTGAGTGCGGAAGTGCTATCTACTTTAATGGCTCGATCTATTGCCTTGACTCCAAAGGCAGAGCCAACACCAAAGAAAGTTACCTACAAGGTGTTTTGGAAAACGACAGCTCTTTGGACTGACGTGGATATTGCTGCTTATCATGATGAAGCACCATTGATTGCAGAGAAACTAATCAGTGAACAGTATTGGGATAAGAACGGGGCGATAAGCAATAATAAATTCACATGTGAAGACTTTGCTCTAAGGATGCTCTGCGAGTTTTCAGCTAAGAGAGGGCTTCCCGTAAAACTGAAAACGGGTGTCAGAGTCTATAGAGATATGGAGAATTATAACGCTGCTGAACATGATCGCTATGCTTCAAATATGTATGGCTTCTCAGAAATGGTCATGTTGACTTACGGCGCTCCAGATATGCAAAAGACGGGTGAGAATACCTTGCCCGTAGTAGCGGCAGAAAACTTGATGCCAGGCGATATTCTTGCTCAGGCTCTAGATCGCCCAGGAGATATTGCGCACCATATTCAAGTCGTGGTCGGAGTAAGTGCCACAAGAATTGATATAAGGCAGGGAGATACAGGTGGTTGGAGCACCCGCCCTTATACAACCTTCAAAAGAATGATTGGTTCTAATATGGCTGATCCTCAGAATGATGGATATGCAGGCCTGGCGATTGGAAAAGGATTTTACGAAAAAAAGCCGGTTGGGTGGAGCTTTCATAATTTGGTTAGAAACTCGACGCGTGAAGATTTTCTGAAAATCTTCCAACTCTACCGCTGGAATTTCATGGGGTTCAATAAGTGATGGATCTTAAAGGTTATTTGGCGGTGTTGGCGGATAGTGACCTGTTTGGTGTTTTGGCAATAGTCTGTTTTTTTGTGGCGATTAGTGGCCTGTTTGCTGATGTTAGAAATTCTAAGTGGCATAGGGTTTTAGCTTTTTTGTGTCTGATGTCTATTCCGTTGCTTGAGGTGGTTGGTAGCTACTTCGCTAATTTGCCCCCGGCCTGAATGCTGATTTTGGGTGGGCTGAATGAATATGGAAGGCTACTTTACAGGGTTGTTTGATAATGACTGTTTCGGGATTCTGGCGCTTATTTGTTTTGTGGTTAGCGGACAGGCCAAGGTCAGTTAAGGAGGCGACGATGTCAGGTAAATCCGCAGCAGGTGTCGGCGACCCGACACCTGCCTGCTCTGGACGGTCAATTATCGGGAGCTTGCAAATCGGCTTTATGACGAAGGGCTTCGTTGAAATGATGCGATATTTCGTTATCTTCATTTCTCTTGTCATGCTGTCTCTGAGCTTTATCGAACCCAAAGCCCCGTGGAGAATTAGTTTCAACTTTATGGGCTTGTTGCTCCCTCAGGTGGCGTATACATTTTTTTTCGTGGTTTGTATTTTTCTTTATTTTCCGATGATAGTTGTCGGTCTTTATTATTTTGTAAAAAGTGCAGTTCGTTTGGTCAGGTTTCGAGATCTCAGGGGTGGGTTCGAGCCGTTTACTTTGTTTGCGCTCATCGTGGTGAGTTTGAGCCGGTTCGGTGATTGGGTTGTTTATGAGATTTTCTAAATTCCAACCTTGTCGCTGCAATCAATGGGTGTCCCGTGAATTGTTCTAACGGGCCAATGCCAGCCATTGCTGCACCCTCGATGAAGGGTAAGGCGTTCAGGTTGCTCAACGCATTCCTTTGCTCAGTCGGCTTGCTGGCGATTCTGCTGCTGTTTGCGCTGCTGTTTACCTGGCAGCGGGATACCCCGCCAAAACTGTTCGCTCATCCCAATGCATTGTGGGTTGGCGCTGAGGATGGTGGCGTGTTCGTCGAAATCGCCAAGGCCGAGGCACCGGATTATTACGTCGAGATCCGGCACGAGAATGGGGACATCTGGACTGAAGGTTGGATCCGGTACGACGGCAAAGATGGCTTTCCGCTGAGTGCCGCGGCCATTACCGGGTTTGGTGGTGAGGCGCTTTATCTACAGACCAGCGTTGCGATTACCTCTGAAAAAGCGGGGGCGCAGTAATCATGGGAGAAAGGGATCGCATGCTCAGTGCAGGCCGCCGTCGCTTGCTTGTCACAGCCCTCTGGATTCCGCTGGCCGTTCTCCTGCTTATGCTGCTGGACGAGTGGCTGAGTGGCGTTCCCTTGAACGTCGAGATGTTCGAGGCCCATGCGTTGAGCATGGGCATTGTGGCGTACATCGCCTTTGCCCTTCTGGAAATGCGCCTGCTGCGTGGCAAGAGCGAGCAACAAATACTCGCGCGGGTCTGGCTCGGGCCGTTGGTGTTTCTCCCTTTCTATGCTGTTCCGTGGATGCTTTTCCAGTTGGGAAAAATGCTTAGCGGTGCTGCCAGTGACGTAGCAATGATGTTCGGTTGGCTGGTGTTCATTCCGTGTGTGCTCATCGTGGGCTACGTGGTTTCCGGGCTGACGGTTGCGCTCTACAGGACGGTTTATTCATGAGATTCAATACCAGGCAGGTAACCCGTGTCCTTTAACCACTACTACCAAAGCGAACTCACCGCGCTGCGCCAACTGGGTCGCCGTTTCGCCGAGCGTAGTCCGGCCCTGGCGCCGTTCCTGGGCCAGGCCGGGCGGGACCCGGATGTGGAGCGCCTGCTCGAAGGTTTCGCCTTCCTCACCGGTCGCCTGCGACAGAAGCTCGACGACGAGCTGCCGGAGCTCAGCCACTCGTTGATGCACTTGCTGTGGCCGAACTACATGCGGCCGTTGCCGGCGTTCAGCATTTTGCAGTTCGACCCGCTGAAGCAGTCCGGGCCGGCCCTGCGCGTGGAGCGTGATACGCCGGTGGAGAGCAAGCCCATCGATGACGTGCGCTGCCGCTTCCGCACCTGCTACCCGACCGAAGTCCTGCCGCTGGACCTGACGGCGCTGAATTACTCGGTGAAAGGCGACGGCGCGCTGCTCAGCCTGCGCCTGGAGATGAGCTGTGACGGCCACCTCGGCGAGCTGAACCTCAGCCGCCTGCGCCTGCACCTGGCGGGCGAGCGCTACATCAGCCAGATGCTCTACCTGAGCCTGCTGCGCAACCTCGAAGGCATCGAGCTGGTGCCGCTGGGCATGGACGGCAAGCCGTTCCCGGGTGTCAGTGGCAATGCCATGTCGTTCAAGATGCCCGGCAACCGCGTGCAGCCGGTGGGCTTCGCCGAGGAAGAGGCGTTGATCCCGTATCCGCTGAATACCTTCCGCGGCTATCGCTACCTGCAGGAGTATTTCGCCTTCCAGGACAAGTTCCTGTTCGTCGACCTGAACGGCCTGGACCTGCTCAAATCGCTGCCGGAGGACACCCTCAAGCAGTTGCACGGCCTGGAAGTGCGCTTCGACATTCGCAAGAGCGGCATCCAGCGCCTGCGGCCGACCCTGGACAACGTGAAGCTGTATTGCACGCCGATCGCCAACCTGTTCAAGCACGACGCCCTGCCGATCCGCCTCGACGGCAAGCAGGACGAGTACCTGCTGCTGCCGGCCGAATACGACCTGGAAAACTGCGGCGTGTTCTCGGTGGAGACCGTGACCGGCTGGAAGCCCGGCGGCCTGGGCTACCAGGAATACGTGCCGTTCGAATCCTTCGAGCACGACCCGAGTTTCGACGTCCCGCAAAGCCGCCCGCACTACAGCATCCGCCAGCGTTCCTCGCTGCTGCACGACGGTCTGGACACTTACCTGAGCTTCGGCATCCGCCACACCGAGGCCCACGAAACCCTGTCCATCGAGCTGACCTGCACCAACCAGAACCTGCCGCGCCGGCTCAAGCTCGGCGAGATCAACCAGGCGTGCGAGGAAACCCCGGAGTTCCTCAGTTTCCGCAATATCACCCCGGCCACCTCGAGTTACGCGCCACCGCTGAACCGCGACTTCCTGTGGAAGCTGATCAGCAACATGTCGCTCAACTATCTGTCGCTGGCCAACGTCGATGCGCTCAAGGTGATTCTCGAAACCTACGACTTGCCGCGCTACTACGACCAGCACCTGGAAAAGGTCAGCAAGCGCCTGCTGGGCGGGCTCAAGTCGATCCGCCACGAGCATGTCGACCGGCTGCATCGGGGCCTGCCGCTGCGCGGTTTGCGCACCGAGCTGACCATCGATCCGGAAGGCTATATCGGTGAAGGCGACATGTTCGTCTTCGCCTCGGTTCTCAACGAGTTTTTCGCTCTTTACGCCAGTCTCAACTCGTACCACGAGCTGCGGGTAAAAAGTACACAGGGAGAGGTGTACCAATGGACACCACGCATGGGTCTACAGCCCCTGCTTTAAGTGGGCTGACCCGGGTCATTCGCGAGTACTCGCTGTTTCAGGCCGTGCTGCTGGTGGTGGACCGGCTGCGCGATTCCCACCCGGGCCTGAGCGAAGAGGATCTCTACGACCAGCTGGAATTCCAGGCCAATCCGAGCCTGGGTTTCCCTGGCAGCGACGTCGATCGCGTGGAGTTTTTCGAAGAGCACGGGCAGATGCGCGCGCGCCTGCGGTTCAACCTGATCGGGCTGTTCGGCTCCGGCTCGCCGCTGCCGGCGTTCTACGGTGAACAGGCCCTGGGCGACAGCGAAGACGGCAACCCGACCCGCAACTTCCTCGACCTGTTCCACCATCGCCTGCAACGGCTGATGCTGCCGATCTGGCGCAAGTACCGCTACCGCGCCAGCTTCAAGAGCGGCGCGCTCGACCCGTTTTCCGCCCAGCTGTTCGCCCTGATCGGCCTCGGCGGCGAGGACATCCGCAAGGCCAAGGAGCTGAACTGGAAGCGCCTGCTGCCGTACCTTGGCCTGCTCAGCCTGCGGGCCCACTCGGCGGCGCTGATCGAGGCCGTGCTGCGCTACTACTTCAAGCATGCGGACCTGGTGATCGAGCAGTGCATCGAGCGCCGGGTGGAGATTCTCGAAGAGCAACGCAACCGCCTGGGCCGCGCCAACAGCCAGCTCGGCGAAGACCTGGTGCTGGGCGAACGGGTGCGCGACCGCAGCGGCAAGTTCCGCATCCATATCCGCCAGCTCGACTGGCAACGCTTCCACGAATTCCTGCCGATCGGTTTCGGCTACCAGCCGCTGTGCGCGCTGGTGCGGTTCACCCTGCGTGACCCGCTGGACTACGACATTCGCCTGGTCCTGCGCCAGGAAGAAATCCGCGAACTGCGCATCGGTGAGCAGAACGCCTGTCGCCTGGGGTGGACCAGTTGGCTCGGCCGCGAACGCGCGGACGGCGTGGTGACCCTGGGCAGCAAAATTCATTAAGGACAGATGACATGATCAACGTAGACCTGCAGCAACTGATCCAGGCGCTGGACGCCGAAACCCGCCGTGACCTGGAAAGCTCCGCCGAACGCTGTGTTGCCCGGGGCGGCAGCAAGATCCTGGTCGAAGACCTGCTGCTGGGCTTGCTGGAGCGCCCGCAAGGCCTGCTCGCACGCGCGTTGCAGGACGCCGAAGTGGACGCCGGCGAGCTGAGCGCGGCGCTGCAATCGCGGGTCGAGCACAGCGCCTCGCGCAACCCGGTGTTCGCTCCGGAGCTGGTGCAGTGGCTGCAGGACGCCTTGCTGGTGGCCAACCTCGAACTGGGCCAGAGCCAGGTCGAGCAGGCGGCGCTGATCCTCGCGCTGCTGCGCAACCCGATGCGTTACGCCGGTAGCCGCTACCAGCCATTGCTGGCCAAGCTGAACATCGAACGGCTGAAGGATTTCGCCCTGTCGCAGAAGGAAGAGCCGGCCAGCGGCAAGCCGGCGGCGCCGGGCGAATCGCTGTTGCAGCGCTTCACCCACAACCTGACCCAGCAGGCGCGCGAGGGCAAGCTCGACCCGGTGCTGTGCCGCGATGGCGCGATCCGCCAGATGGTCGACATCCTTGCCCGTCGCCGCAAGAACAACCCGATCGTGGTCGGCGAGGCCGGTGTCGGTAAGACCGCGGTGGTCGAAGGCCTGGCCTCGCGCATCGCCGCCGGTGAAGTGCCGCAAGTGCTCAAGGGCGTCGAGCTGCTGTCGCTGGACATGGGCCTGCTGCAAGCGGGCGCCAGCGTGAAGGGCGAGTTCGAGCGCCGCCTCAAGGGCGTGATCGACGAGGTCAAGGCTTCGCCTAAGCCGATCATTCTGTTTATCGACGAAGCCCACACCCTGATCGGCGCCGGTGGCAACGCCGGCGGTTCCGACGCGGCCAACCTGCTCAAGCCAGCCCTGGCCCGTGGCGAGCTGCGCACCATCGCCGCCACCACCTGGGCCGAGTACAAAAAGTACTTCGAGAAAGACCCGGCCCTGGCCCGTCGCTTCCAGCCGGTGCAGTTGCACGAGCCGACCGTCAGCGAGGCGGTGACCATCCTGCGTGGCCTGGCCCAGGTCTACGAGAAAAGCCACGGTATCTACCTGCGCGACGACGCGGTGGTGGCCGCGGCCGAACTGTCGGCCCGCTACCTGGCCGGCCGCCAGCTGCCGGACAAGGCGGTGGACGTGCTCGACACCGCCTGTGCCCGGGTGCGCATCAGCCTGGCGGCGGCGCCGGAGAGCCTGGAGCGCCTGCGTGGCGAGCTGGCCGAAGGTGGCCGTCAGCGTCAGGCGCTGCGCCGCGATGCCGAGGCCGGCCTGGTGATCGACCAGGAAGCCCTGGACGCGCTGGAGGCCCGCCTGGCCGAGGCCGAGGCCGAGCAGCAAGCCCTGGAAACCCTGTGGAGCGAACAGCGCACCCTGGCCGAGCGCCTGCTCGAACTGCGCCAGCAACTGGCCAAGGCCCGCGAGGCCGCGGCGGTCGAGCCGACCGTCAGCGTTGAAGAAGATGCCGAAGGCACGGTGATCGAAACCCTTGCCGCTGAAGTGGAAGAAGGACAGAGCGTCGAGGCGCTGGAAGCCGCGCTCAACGAAACCCATCGCGCCCTGAGCGATGCCCAGAGCCAGGAGCGTCTGGTCAGCTTCGAAGTCTGCCCGCGCCTGGTGGCCGAAGTGATCAGTGCCTGGACCGGCGTGCCGCTGACGCAACTGGCCCGCGAGCACAACGCCAAGGTGGCGAGTTTCGCCACCGACCTGCGCGCGCGCATTCGTGGTCAGGAGCAGGCGGTGCATGCGCTGGATCGTTCGATGCGCGCCACCGCCGCCGGCCTGAACAAGCCGGACGCGCCGGTGGGCGTGTTCCTGCTGGTGGGCCCGAGCGGCGTCGGCAAGACCGAAACCGCCCTGGCCCTGGCCGACCTGCTGTATGGCGGCGACCGCTTTATCACCACCATCAACATGTCCGAGTTCCAGGAGAAGCACACCGTGTCGCGCCTGATCGGCGCGCCTCCAGGCTACGTCGGCTACGGCGAGGGCGGCATGCTCACCGAGGCGGTGCGGCAGAAACCCTATTCGGTGATTCTGCTCGACGAGGTCGAGAAAGCCGACCCGGACGTGCTCAACCTGTTCTATCAGATCTTCGATAAAGGCGTGGCCAACGACGGCGAAGGGCGCGAGATCGACTTCCGCAACACGCTGATCCTGATGACCTCCAACCTGGCCAGCGACCGCATCAGCGCCCTGTGCGAGAACGGCGAGCGGCCGAGTGCCGAGACCCTGGAAGAGACCATCCGCCCGGTGCTCAGCAAGCACTTCAAGCCGGCGCTGCTGGCGCGCATGCGCGTGGTGCCGTACTACCCGGTGGGCGGCCCGGTGCTGCGCGAGCTGATCGAAATCAAGCTGGGCCGTTTAGGTGAGCGCCTGAACCGTCGCCAGCTGGATTTCACTCACTGCCAGAACCTGGTCGACCACTTGGCCGAGCGCTGCACCCAGAGCGAAAGCGGCGCGCGCCTGATCGACCATCTGCTCGATCTGCACGTACTGCCGCTGGTAGCCGACCGCCTGCTGGACGCCATGGCCACCGGCGAGAACCTCAAGCGCGTGCACGCGACGCTCGACAGCAGCGGCGGCGTGACCTGCGAGTTCGCCTGAGGTGGGTGTGATGTTCACTCGTGTACCGCAACCGCTGATCTACGCCGAGGCGCTGCTGGCGCAGTTCGCCAGCCTGTCGCGGGCGGCCGACGGTGGCGCGCTGCTGGGCGATTTCGTGCGCGGCGTGGCCGGGCTCAGCGGTTGCGAGCTGAGCCAGCTGTACCTGCTCGATGCCACCCATACCCGGCTCGGCCTCAGCGCCGAATGCCTGGGCGGCATCCTGCAACCGCGGGAAGCGGCAAGCCTGCCGGCGGACTACAACGGTGAGCAGCTGCTGCAGTTCGCCCTGTGCCAGAACCGCGTGGTGAGCCTGGTGGGGCTGAGCGGCAGCCTGCACGAAACCAGTTTCCTGCCGGCCCGGGACACGCCCTGGCAGTCGCTGTTGTGCGTGCCGCTGGTGAACACGCAAAAGGCTGTCGAGGGCCTGCTGCTGTGCGCCAGTCGCGAACATGTCGACCTGCAGGGCTTCGCCGACTCCATGGGCCAGCTGGGCTCGTTTGTGCTCGGGCAATTGCACCTGCTGCAACGCCTGCGGCGTCCGGTGGGCGACGCGGCGCCGGTGGCCAGCACCCCGGTCAGCGCCAGCGGCTACGGCTTGATCGGCAACAGCACGGCCATGCGCCAGACCTACCAGTTGATCAGCAAGGTGCTGCACAGCCCCTACACCGTATTGCTGCGTGGCGAGACCGGTACCGGCAAGGAAGTGGTGGCGCGGGCCATCCACGACTACGGCCCGCGGCGCTCCCAGGCGTTCATCGTGCAGAACTGCGCGGCGTTCCCGGAGAACCTGCTGGAGAGCGAACTGTTCGGCTACCGCAAGGGCGCCTTCACTGGCGCCGATCGCGACCGTCCGGGGCTGTTCGACGCGGCCAATGGCGGCACCCTGTTGCTGGACGAAATCGGCGACATGCCGCTGTCCCTGCAGGCCAAGCTGCTGCGCGTGCTGCAGGAGGGCGAGATCCGTCCGCTGGGTTCCAACGACACCCACAAGATCGACGTGCGCATCATCGCCGCGACCCACCGCGACCTGGCGGTGCTGGTCAGCGAGGGCAAGTTCCGCGAGGACCTGTACTACCGCCTGGCGCAATTCCCGATCGAGCTGCCGGCCCTGCGCCAGCGCGAAGGCGACATCCTCGACCTGGCCCGGCACTTCGCCGACAAGGCCTGCGCCTTCCTCCAGCGCGACCCGGTGAGCTGGTCGGAAACCGCCCTCAATCACCTCTCGGGCTACACCTTCCCGGGCAACGTGCGCGAGCTCAAGGGCCTGGTGGAGCGGGCGGTGCTGCTGTGCGAAGGCGGCGAGCTGCTGGCCGAGCATTTCTCCCTGAGCATCGAAGCGTTGCCGGAGGAACCCGGGCTGAACCTGCGCGAACGCCTGGAGAAGGTCGAGCGTCATCTGCTGCTCGATTGCCTGCGCAAGAACGATGGCAACCAGACCCTGGCGGCCCGCGAGCTGGGGTTGCCCAGGCGCACGCTGCTGTACCGCCTCGGGCGGCTGAACATCAATCTTGGCGACTTCGAGGGGTAGCGCGACATGACTTTCCCCAGCGCCTTTTTCGTTTCGCCAAGCGTCGCCCGCAAGGGTCGGCGCTTTGTGCATTGTCTACCCATGGAGATCCTCTGATGTCTGTTCGTCACTGGCAAGCCGCCCTGCTGGCTCTGATCGTTCTCAGCGGCCTCGGCGGCTGTAGCGGCAATTACAAATTCAACGACAACACCTATCGCCCATTGGGTGATCCGCAGGCGGTCAATCGCGGCAAGTGACCGCAAGGAGCATCATCATGGAACTGGTTTTCGAAATGCTGAACACCAAGCAGTTCGTGCCCACGGAGTTGAGCAGCAAAACCTTCAAGCAGGCCGGCGGGGTGATCGGGCGGGGCGAGGATTGCGACTGGATCATTCCGGACCGCAAGCGTCACCTGTCCAATCACCACGCGATCGTCAGCTACCGCGACGGTACGTTCTTCCTCACCGATACCAGCAGCAACGGTATCCAGGCCAGTGACAGCGGCGCGCGCCTGCGCAAGGGCGAGCCGCAGCGTATCGAGCACGGCAGCGTCTATGTGCTGGGGGATTTCGAGATCCGTGCGCGCCTGGTGCGCGATCCGGCGACCTTCGACGCTGAAGTCGGGCGTCCGCAGGCCGCTGGCAGCATCATTCCCGATGACGCATTCCTCGACCTCGACCCGCTCAACGCGCTGGACCAGCAGGAGCGGGTGTATTCGGAAATCGACGAGCTGACCGCGCTCAACACGCCGCGCCAGGAACCACGCCAGCGCGCGGACTATGCGCGCATCGACATGGAAAGCCTGCTGGTGCCGGAACTGGTGGCGCAGCCCGAGGCGCCGGTCGCCGTCGAGCCGGCCCCGGTGGAACGCCAGAGCGAAGGCTTCTGGGAGCATTTCGGCGCGGCGCTGGGGGTGGACCTCAAAGGCCTCGATCACGACGCCCGCGAAGCCCTGGCAATCGATGCCGCGCGCCTGCTCAAGCAAAGCATCGGTGGCCTGCAGCAGAGCCTGCGCACCCGCAGCGAGCTGAAAAACGAACTGCGCCTGGCCCTGACCACCGCCCAGGGCGGCAGCAAGAACCCACTGAAGTTCGCCGTGGACGCCAGCGAAGCGCTAGGAATCCTGCTGCAAGGTAACAAGCCCGGCCAGCTGCCGGCCGAGCAGGCGATCTCCCGCGCCTTCCGCGATTTGCAGGCGCACCAGGTGGCGCTGCTGACCGCCAGCCGCGCGGCCGTGCGCGGCACCCTCGAGCATTTCTCGCCGCAGCAGCTGACCCTGCGTTTCGAACGCGACAACAAGCCGTTGCTGGCCACCTCCGGCAGCCGCTGGAGAGCCTACAACCGCTATCACCAGGCCCTGCGTCAGGACGATGACTGGAGCGAACGCCTGCTGGCCCGTGACTTCGCCCAGGCCTACGAAGAACAGATCCGCCTGATCTCCACCCTTCACACCGAACACCAAGGATGATGCGCATGTCTCGCTGCTCGACCCTGTTACTCAAGACGCTGGCCATGCTGACCGCCCTGGCGTTGCTGGCCGGCTGCTCGTCGCTGTCGCCGTACTCGACCATGACCAAGCTCAACCTCAAGCTGACCGCCAGCGACCAGCTCAACCCGGACCTCAACGGTCGCCCGTCGCCGATCGTGGTGCGGCTGATCGAGCTCAAGCATCCGGTGGCCTTCGAGAACGCCGACTTCTTCAGCCTCTACGAGCGCGCCAAGGAGTCCCTGGCGCCGGACATGGTGGCCAGCGAAGAACTGGAACTGCGTCCGGGTGAAACCGTGGAACTCAAGCTCAGCGTCGAAGAAAGCAGCCGCTACGTCGGTGTGCTGGCAGCCTACCGCGATATCTCCGAAGCCCAGTGGCGCTACGTGGTGCAGCTCACTCCGGTGGAGCTGACCGAAGCCGATCTGACCCTCGACCAGGCCGGTATCCGCACCAGCAACGCAACGCTCGCCAAGGCGGACAAGTAATCATGAACGTGCATAAAGTCATTTGGCAGGAAGGCATGTTGCTGCGCCCGCAGCACTTCCAGCACAACGATCGCTACTACGACTACCAGATGAAAACCCGCACCCAGTTGCTGGGCAGTTATTCCTGGGGTTTCCTGAGCCTGGAGATCGACCTGCAGTTCCTCAACATGGGCAAGCTGGTGATCAGCCAGGCCTCCGGCATCCTGCCCGACGGCAGCCTGTTCGAGCTGGGGGGCAACACCGAGCCGCTGGCCCTCGACGTGCCGCCGAACACCGGCAACACCCCGGTCTACCTGGCCTTGCCGCTGGTGACCGGCAACCACATCGAGTCGCGCCGTCCGGAGCAGTCCGATGTGCTGGCGCGCTACACCGCCTACGAGGCGGAAGTGGCCGACTCCAACGCCGGCGACGATTCCAGCAGCCAGGTCAGCTGCGCCCGGCCGGACTTCCGCCTGCTGCTGGGCGAGCAACAGAGCGACCAGGCCTATGTGAAGCTCAAGCTCTGCGAAGTCCTCGACACCACCCCCGACGGGGTGATCAGCCTCGACCCGGACTTCGTGCCGACCTTCATCCACGCCCATGCCTCGAGCTACCTGCTGTCGTGCCTGAAAGAAGTGATCAGCATGCTCAGCCACCGCGGCGACACCATCGCCGACCGGATCCGCTCCAACGGCAAGGTCGGCGGTGCCGAAGTCGGCGACTTCATGATGCTACAACTGATCAACCGCACCGAACTGCTGCTGCGCCACTACCTGGGCCTGGAGCAGGTGCACCCGGAAGAGCTGTATCGCACGCTGCTGACCATGCTCGGCGATCTGGCGACCTTTGCCAGCGACAGCAAGCGCCCGCGCCTGGACAGCCGCTACCAGCACAGCGATCAGGGCGCGAGCTTTCGCAAGTTGATGGACGCGATCCGCCAGGTGCTGTCGATGGTGCTCGAACAGCACGCCATCGAGCTGGTGCTGCAGGCGCGTCAGTACGGGATCATCGTGTCGCCGTTGCACGACCACAAGCTGCTGGGCTCGGCCTCGTTCGTCCTGGCCGCCAGTGCCAACTGCGACTCCGAAGAACTGCGCCATCGCTTGCCGGCGCACCTCAAGGTCGGCCCGGTGGAGCGGATTCGCCAGCTGGTCAACCTGCACCTGCCGGGGATCAAGGTCAAACCCTTGCCGGTGGCGCCACGGCAGATCGCGTTCCACTCCAACAAAACCTATTTCATCCTCGAACTCAGTTCCGAAGACCTGGCGCAACTGGAGCGTTCCGGCGGTTTCGCCTTCCACGTGTCCGGCGAATTCGCCGAGCTTGAACTGAAATTCTGGGCCATCAGGAACTGACCGACATGATCAAGGACATGGAACACAACCAGGACGATAAGACCGTCCTGCTCGATCGCCAGGGCCATGGCCCGGCGCAGAGTCCGCTGACCGATTTCGCCGCGCCGCCGCGCTTCGAGCAACTGGAAGAACGGATGATCTACGCCGCGCGCCTGCGCCCGGCCGAGGCCTTCAACATCAGCCTGAACGCGCTGGTGGCGGCGGCCTCGGACCTGTTGTCGGAAGTGGTGCGCCTCAAGCACAGTGACACCCGCGAAGACCTGTACGCGCTCAACGAGCGCCTGACCTCGGCCCTGAAGCTGTTCGAGGTGCGCGCCCTGCACAACGGCGCCGAAAGCAGCCAGGTCATGGCCGCCCGCTACGTACTGTGCACCGTGGTCGACGAGGCGGTGGTCACCACCCCGTGGGGCAATGAAAGCGAGTGGTCGCAGATGAGCCTGCTCAGCAGCTTCCACAACGAGACCTTTGGTGGCGAGAAGTTCTTCCAGCTGCTGGACCGGCTGTCGAAGAACCCGGTCAAGCACCTGCCGATGCTGGAGCTGATGTACCTGTGCCTGTCGCTGGGCTTCGAGGGCAAGTACCGGGTCATGGCCCGCGGCATGCTCGAACTCGAAGGCATTCGCGATGCGCTGTACCGGCAGATCCGCCAGCTGCGTGGCGACGTGCCGCGCGAGCTGTCGCCACACTGGGAAGGCTTGCGCGACAAGCGCCGCAGTCTGGTGCGCATCGTGCCGTGGTGGATGGTCGCGCTGTTCACGGTGGTCTGCCTGGTGGTGATGTATTCGGGGTTCGCCTGGGTTCTGGGCGAGCAGCGCGAGACCGTTCTGCAACCTTATCAGCAGCTTGACCCGGCCGTGGTCCAGCCCCAGCCGTAATACAGGGATGTGTGATGAAAAACTTCTTCAAGAAAGTCGGCGCCTTCCTGCGCAAGACGTGGGTCTGGACGCTGTTGCTGGTGCTGTTTGTGGCACTGCTGGTGTGGTTCGTCGGGCCGCTGCTGGCGGTCAACGACTACAAGTTCTGGGAAAGCGCGACCTCGCGCCTGCTGACCATCAGCGTGCTGTTCCTGATCTGGGGCCTGACCATGGTCTTCGTCAGCTGGCGCGCCGGGGTCCGCAAGAAAGAAATGGAAGACAGCGAAGACGGCCAGGAACGCCTGCGCCGCGAAGAGCTGATCGACGAGGAACAGAAAGAGCTGCGCAGCCGCTTCAAGGAAGCCATGCGCACCCTCAAGACCTCCAGCCTGTACCGCGGGCGCAGCGAGCGCTGGCGCAACGACCTGCCCTGGTACCTGCTGATCGGTCCGCAGAGCAGCGGCAAGACCAGCCTGCTGGACTTCTCGGGCCTTGAGTTCCCGATCAACAAGATCGACCGCAAGCTGACCCGCGATACCGTCGGCACCCGGCATTGCGACTGGTACTTCGCTGACCATGGCGTGCTGATCGACACCGCCGGCCGCTACCTGACCCAGCCTGATGCGGAAGTCGATGGCAGCGCCTGGAGCACCTTGCTCAACCTGCTGCGCAAGCGCCGTCGCGGGCGTCCGCTCAATGGCGTGCTGGTGACCATTCCGGTGGAGCTGCTGCTGAGCGGCAACGAGCAGGATCTCGAGACCCTGGCGCGCCAGGTCCGCGCGCGCCTGCAGGACGTGCATCAGAAACTGCATGTCGATGTGCCGGTGTACCTGGTGCTGAGCAAGGCCGACCAGTTGCTGGGCTTCGACGAGTTCTTCGACCAGCTGAGCCGCGAGGAAAGCGACCAGGTGCTCGGCACCAGCTTCCGCAAGGAACAGAACGGCACCGACGTCGCCGTGCTGCGCCAGGAGTTCGAAGAACTGCTGCGGCGCCTGAACAGCCAGGTGATCATGCGCATGCACCAGGAGCGCGACACCCAGCGCCGTGGCCGCATCCTCGACTTCCCCCACCAGTTGGGCCAGATCGGCGAGCGCCTGTGCCTGTTCGTCGACATGGCGTTCACCGGCAACCGCTACCAGCGGGCCAGCCAGCTGCGCGGTTTCTACCTGACCAGCGCGCCGCACCTGACCGAAAAGCTCGATCCCGACACCGCCAGCATTGGCGCCAGCCTGGGCATGGCGGCCGGCGTGCTGCCGACCCTGCGCAGCGGCCGTTCGCGCTTCATTCACCACCTGCTGAGCCGGGTGATTTTCCCCGAGGCCGACCTGGCTGGCCTGGACAAGCGCGAGCGTAATCGCATCCATTGGGGCCAGCGTGCGCTGTACGTTGGCGCGCTGGTGGCCCTGGCCTTGTTCGGCCTGCTCTGGGCCGGCGGTTTTTCCGCCAACTACGAGCGCCTGGAAAACCTGCGCTCCCTGGCGCAGAACTGGAACCAGCAGCGCACGGCCCTGACCGCCCGTGACGATGCGATGGCGGCGCTCAAGACCCTCGACACCAGCTTCGAAGCCACCAAGGTGTTCCCGGCCAAGGGCGACGTCTCGCTGCACGAGCGGGTCGGCCTGTACCAGGGCGAGGAAAGCAACCCGGTGGTGCTCAGCGCCTACGAGCGTGAGCTGCAAGCGCAGCTGTTGCCACGGGTGGCGCAGATGCTCGAAGGGCAGATCCGCGGCAACATGCGCGACCGCGACCGTCTGCTCAACAGCCTGCGGGCGTACCTGATGCTGAACATGCAGGACCGTCGCGATCCGTCCTGGCTCAAGGACTGGGTGGCCAGCGACTGGTCGACGCGCTATGCCGGCAACACCGCGGTGCAGAACGGTCTGAACGCGCATTTCGAACGCCTGCTCAAGCTGCCGTTCAGCTACCCGCTCAACGACACGCTGGTGGCCCAGGCGCGCCAGGTGCTGCGCAGCGAGTCGCTGGCCAATGTGGTCTACCGCGTGCTGCGCGAACAGGCGCGGAGCCTGCCGGAGTACCGCCTGAGCCAGCATCTGGGGCCGCAGGGCAGCCTGTTCGTCGGCACCGACTACGCGATCCCGGGCTTCTACACCCAGCAGGGTTACCAGCAGTATTTCTCGGTCCAGGGCACGGCGCTGGTCACCGATATCCTGCGTGACAACTGGGTGCTGGGCGAAGGCAGCGGCATCAGCGGCATGGACCTGCGCCGCCTGATGGTGGAGCTGGAGCAGCTGTACTTTCGCGACTACGCCAACTTCTGGAGCGAAGCGGTGGGCCAGGTCGGCCTGCAGCCGTTTAACGATGCCGGCGAAGGCGCCGATCAGGTCGCCGGCCTGACTTCAGCCAACTCGCCGGTGCTGCAACTGCTGGTGGAAGTGCGTGAGAACACCCGCTTCCAGGCCATCGCCGAAAGCGCCGAAGACGTGACCGCCGCGGCGGACAAGGCCGCCGAGAAAGGCGGGGCGCTGGGCAAGGTCGCGGCGGCTGCCGCGGGCAAGGCCCAGGAAGCTTTGGCCAAGAACCTGCCGGACACCGCGAAGAAGTCGCTGCAACGTCGCTTCGAACCGCTGCACCGCCTGCTGGATGACAACAACGGCCCGGCGGCGGACCTGACGCCAGCGCTGCAAGCGTTGAACGACCTGCAACTGCAACTGGCCGGCCTGGCCCGTGCCAGCGCGCCCGAGCAGGCGGCGTTCGAAATGGCCAAGACCCGCATGAGCGGCCAGCGCGATGCCCTGAGCAACCTGCGCAACGCCTCGGTGCGCCTGCCGCGTCCGGTGAGCGTGTGGTTCAACGTGCTGGCGGAAGACACCTGGCGCCTGGTGCTCAACGACTCCTACCAGTACCTGAACCAGCGTTATCAGAGCGAGCTGTACAGCTTCTATGGCAAGGCCATCAGCAAGCGTTATCCGTTCAGCGCCCACAGCACCAGCGATGTCGCCATCAGCGATTTCCGCGAGTTCTTCAAGGCCCAGGGCATCGCCGATCGTTTCTTCGAAACCTACATGCGGCCTTTCGTCAGCGGCGATCCGGGCAACTACCGCCTGCGCAGCATCGACGGCCACAGCCTGCCGATGTCCAAGGTCTACCTCGACCAGATGGCCGCGGCCCAGGTGATCCGCCAGAGCTTCTTCTCGGAGAACCCGGCGGAGCCGCAGGTGCAGTTCAAGCTGGAGCCCTACACCCTGGACCCGGCGGTGAGCCGTTCCGAGTTCCGTTTCGGCGACAAGACCATGGAATACCGCCACGGCCCGATCGTGCCGGTGTCCTTCAAGTGGCCGACCGATGCCGAAGACGGCCGCACCAGCCTGGTGCTGGACAAGATGGCCGGGCGCCCGGTGGGTATCGAAAAGAACACCGGCCCCTGGTCGCTGTTCCGTCTGTTCGACCTGATGCAGACCGAGTACCTGACCGGCCGTGACGTGCTGGTGCTCAAGGCCGACCTGGGCGGCCTGCGCGCCAACTATCTGCTGATGAGCCAGCGCACGCCGAACCCGTTCGACATGGGTGTGCTGCGTACCTTCCGCATGCCGGTGCAGCTCTGATGCTGGTTGCCAGTACCTGGCGCAGCGCTGCGCGCACCGACCCGGGCAAGGTTCGGGCGCGCAACGAAGATGCCTTCCTCGACTGTCCGGAGCAGGGGCTCTGGGTGGTCGCGGACGGCATGGGCGGGCATCAGGGTGGCGACATCGCCAGCCAGTTGATCGTCGCCAGCCTGGCCGAGTTGCCGGCGCAAGACAGCTTCGACGAGCGGCTCAAGGGCCTGCGCCAGTGCCTGCACTGGCTCAACCGGCGCCTGGGCCAGGAGTTGACTGTCACCGCCGAGCGCCACGACAGCATCATGGGCAGCACCGTGGTCGCGCTGTTGCTGGAAGGCGACCGCGCGGCGTGCATCTGGGCCGGCGACAGCCGCTGTTACCTGTGGCGCGGGCAGCGTCTGTACCAGCTGTCCAAGGACCATTCGCTGCAGCAGCAACTGATCGACGAGCAACAAATGAGCGTCGAGCAGGCGCGGGCCCATCCGGCGGCCAATGCCCTGACCCGGGCGGTGGGCGCCAGCGAGCAGCTGACCCTGGATGTGCTGGAGCTGCAGGTCTACCCCGGCGATGCCTTCCTGCTGTGCAGCGACGGCCTGTACCAGGGCCTGACCAGCGACGCGCTGGGCAATGCCTTGAGCCTGGCTTCGCCGCAGGTGGCGCTGGAGCGTCTGTTCGACGGCGCCCTGCGCGGCTCGGCGCGGGACAATCTGACAGCCGTGGTGATCCGCCAATGAGTGATCTCAAATCCGGTCTGGATAACATCCTGATGAGCGAGGAAGAGGCCAGCAACCTGACCTATTTCGCCTTCGCCAAGGCCAATGAGGCGCCGCGTCCCGTGGCGCCCAAGGCCAAGGGCAAAGGCCGCAACCGCTCGAGGAACCGCCCCCGTTCCAAGGCCCAGGCCGTGGCGCCTGTGGGCGGGTTGCCGGACGTATTGGCCGGACGTTACCGCCTCGAGCGCCTGCTCGGGGCCGGTGGCATGGGCGCGGTCTACCGCGCGCGGGACCTGCTGCATGAGCAGTTCGGCGATCCCGACCCTTACATAGCGCTCAAAGTCATGAGCGAAGAATTTTCCGAGACGCCGGATGCCAGCGCCTTGCTCTACAGCGAGTTCGCCCTGACCCGACGCCTGCGCCACCCGAACGTCGTGCGCCTGCACAGCTTCGAGGTGGACACCCAGTGCCAGCGCGCCTTCATCACCATGGAGCTGATGCGCGGCCTGACCCTGGACAAACTGCTCTGCGAGCGGCCGTTGGGGCTGCCGTGGGAAGAGCTGCGCGATGTGGTGCGGCCACTGCTCGATGCCCTGGCGTACAGCCACGCTCGCGGTGTGCTGCACGGCGACCTGAAGCCGAGCAACGTGATGCTCTGCGAAGACGGCGTGCGGCTGTTCGACTTCGGCCTGAGCCAGGCCGAGGAGGGCATCCTTCCCGGCCTGCCGCAACTGAGCCGCAGCCGCTTCAACGCCTGGACGCCCGGCTATGCCGCCCCCGAATTGCTGGAGGGTGGCGCCTTGTCGGCCAGCGCCGACCTGTACGCGGTGGCCTGTGTGATCTATGAACTGGCCTGCGGCAAGCACCCGTATCGCCGGTTGCCGTCGACCCAGGCCCGCGACGAACGCCTGGACCGCTCGCTGCAGGCGCCCAGGCATCTCCCCAGACACTGTTGGCCAGCCCTGCGCGCGGCGCTGGCCCTCGACGCGGCGGAGCGCACCATTTCCGCCCAAGCATTGCGCGACGCCATGCGCGCGGATTCGTCCTGGCTGCAACGCTGGTTCCATCGGCGTAACGGATGACCATCGAACAGGGAGCAAGCTATGTTCAATCCTTCCAATGAAACCCACTTCAGCCTGACAGTCGACGACTTCCAGGGTGACTTGCAGGTGCTGTCTTTCGAGGGGATCGAAGGCATCAGCCAGCCGTTCCGTTTCGATCTGGAACTGGTCAGCGAGAACCCCGACCTGGACCTGGAAACGCTGCTGCACAAGCAGGCTTTTCTGGCGTTTGATCCGCAAGGTAGTGGCATCCACGGCCAGATCTACCGCGTGGCCCAGGGCGATGCCGGCAAGCGCCTGACCCGCTACAAGGTGTCGCTGGTGCCGCAGTTGGCTTATCTCGAACACCGCACCAACCAGCGCATCTACCAGCAGCTGTCGGCGCCGAAGATCATCGCGCTGATCCTCGAAGAGCACGGCATCCAGGGCAACGCCTACCAGTTCCAGCTCGGCACCCCGTGCCCGGACCGCGACTACTGCGTGCAGTACGACGAAACCGATCTGCACTTCATCCAGCGCCTGTGCGAAGAGGAAGGCCTGCATTACCACTTCCAGCACAGCCCGCAGGGCCATCTGCTGGTGTTCGGCGACGACCAGACCGTGTTCCCCAAGCTCGGCCAGCCCACCGCCTATATCCAGGGCAGCGGCATGGTCGCCGACGAGCCGGTGATCAAGGGTTTCAACCTGCGCCTGGAAACCCGCACCCGCCGCACCACCCGCCGCGACTACGACTTCGAGAAGCCGCGCCTGCAACTGGAAGCGGCCTATAAACCCGAGACCGACAGTGAAGAGCCGGACCTGGAAGACTACGACTACCCGGGCCGTTTCACCGACCGCGCGCGCGGCAAGTTCCTGAGTCAGCGCGCCCTTGAACGGCACCGTGCTGACTACCAGCAGGCCGAAGGCTGGGGCGACCAGACGCGCCTGGTCAGCGGCCATTTCCTGGAACTGTCCGAGCACCCGCGCAGCGAGTGGAACGACCTCTGGCTGCTGACCCACATCGTTCATGAAGGCAAGCAGCCGCAGGTGCTGGAAGAGTCGGTGACCAGCGACACCACCGACAACAAGGATGACTTCCACCAGGGCTATCGCAACCGCTTCCTCGCCACGCCCTGGCAGGTGTTCTACCGTCCGGCCCTGAACCACCCGAAACCGCGGGTGCTGGGCAGTCAGACCGCGGTGGTCACCGGGCCCAAGGGCGAAGAAATCCACTGCGACCAGTACGGCCGGGTCAAGGTGCAGTTCCACTGGGACCGCGAAGGCAAAGCCGACGACAAGACCAGCTGCTGGCTGCGCGTGTCCTCCAGCTGGGCCGGCGATCGCTACGGCGCCCTCGTCATCCCGCGCATCGGCATGGAAGTGCTGGTGACCTTCCTCGAAGGCGACCCCGACCAGCCGCTGATCACCGGCTGCCTGTACCACAAGGAACACCCGGTACCGTACGCCCTGCCGGCGAACAAGACCCGCACGGTATTCAAGTCCATGAGCTCGCCGGGCGGCGCCGGCTACAACGAACTGCGCATCGAAGACAAAAAAGGCGCCGAACAGATCTTCATCCACGCCCAGCGCGACTGGGACGAAAACATCGAGCACGACCAGAAAATCCGCATCGGCCACGAACGCCACGACACCGTGGAAAAGAACACCTACACCGAACTCAAGGCCGAAGAACATCGCATCACCCACGCCGACCGCAAGACTGAAACCCGCGTCGACGACCACCTGACCGTGGGCAAAAACCAGCACATCAAACTCGGCACCGCCCAGCTGACCAAAGCCGGCCAGGAAATCCACCTCAAGGCCGGCGCCAAGATGGTGATCGAGGCCGGCAGCGAACTGACGATCAAGGCCGGGGGCAGCTTTATCAAACTCGATGCCGGCGGCGTCACGGTGGTGGGGCCGGTGGTGAAGATCAACGCGGGGGGAGCGCCGGGGAGTGGGACCGGGATTGGGATCAAGATACCCGGTCTGCCAGGGGCGGCGGATAGGGATAAGGCGGGGAGTTTGATGGATGAGGCGTTGGTGAATGCGGTGGCAGAGCAGGCTAAGCGCAAGCCGAAACGGATGCTCAATTTTTCTGGTTAACAGGCCTTGAAAAGCGCCCAAGCCACCAAGGATCAGGATTCAGGTAAGTAGTTATGGCAGAGACAACAACCAGCAAGGTTGAAAAGTGGGCATACCCTCTGAAAGCCGAGGCTTCAGAGGTCACAGACCTAATGCAGTATTACAAGGCTTTGGCCAAGGCCAAGGATGGGTATTACCCGCTCGGCTCCAATGGCTTATGGCACGGCGGTATTCACTTCGATGAGGACACCGGATTAGTTGCAGACAAGGCCGAAGTCCGTTGCATTGCCGATGGCGAGGTGGTGGCTTATCGAATCGACGAAAAGTACCCGACCTCGAATTACGGTTCGACGCCGTCGGTGTTCTCAACCGGTTTCGTGTTGGTAAAACATCGTCTTGAGTTGCCTGCGCCTCCCGCTCCAGCGGGCAGCCCACCACCACCAGCAGCCGGTCCAAGTCTGACCTTCTTCAGCCTGTACATGCATTTGCTGGACTGGGAGGGCTACAAGGCCAACCCTACCCTTAAGAGGCCTGCCTTTTGGGGTAAAGACACTTATCAAGTCAAAGCAAATGCGCCAGACAAGTCATTAGGGCTGCGAGTTCGTAGCGGCAACTCAGGACAGACCTCGGTATTGACGGTTCTACCCCGTGGCACCACGGTGAACACTAAACCTGCTCCAGCAACACAAAAGTGGCTCGAAATCGTCAGCGTGACCCCTGAAGTCGCAGCTCTGCCAGCGAATACAGGTTGGGTGTTCAAAGGTGAAATGCAGCATCTTTCCGGAGATATTTATTTTGTAGGAGAACAGGCCAAGGACGCCCCTCCAGAGCAGAAAACCGGGGCGAACATCCGCAGTGCCACGGCAAGAGGGCTACCTATAGGTTTTTTACCTACAGGCACGCAAATCAAAATCAGCAATGAACAAGCTTCTGGCAAATATCGCAAGCTACTGGAAATTGTCACCGGCGAATCCATCCCTGCGTTAACACCGGGTGCAGATGGAACATTGCCTGGGTATGTCTGGCTTGACTCTCTTGAGGCAAAAAGCGAACCCAAAACCCCTGGGGTGATTGTCCCATTGACGCCAGTTCATAAAATCAGAGCTGGTGAACTTATAGGGCATGTGGGCAAGTATCAAAACCATTCGGACCCGGCCCCGAAAAACTTGCTGCACCTGGAAGTGTTTAGTTGTGAGGACATCAAGGCTTTCATCGACCAGACCAAAGAGCAGGCCGTCAGACTGCCAGCAACAGAAAAGACACTGGTCAAAATCCTGCCACACACCCCGCTGATTACTCATGTGCCGGGTATGAATGCTACCAACCCCCCCAAAGCGAACGATGCTAGCAAAGAGGTCGGTTATGGTCTGCTCATTCCTGTGAGCGTATTGGAAGCCCTGCCAGCAGAGAAAAAAATCAAAGCTCCGGTGGTGATGGATGGAGTCACTACCTATACGCAGTGGTGGCACCTGGAAGGGCTACTCGCCGATGCTCAAGGAGAGAGCATCGACGGTTGGTTTGCCGAGCCTAATACCACGTTGTACCGCCACTCGCCTTTTGAATGGGAAGGTTTCACCTTCATCGAAGAGACTGGGAGCAATGTCGATCACTATGCGGCTTTCCTTCATGCACAAGAAAATATGACGGATGAAGAGCGCAAAACTTACCAACCTAATATTGTGACGGCCGGAGGAGGGCCGACAACACAGGCTCTTTACACCACCCTTGACCGAAATGGCGACAAGAAACTTCCACCAGAAGAGATAAGTGATGCCCTGAGTAAGCCTTGGTTCGCCCAGCCGATTTCGCAGATGGTTGTCAAATATGAGAGTGAGTGGGACTACAAGCCGGAGAAGTGGGACTCTTTAGATGAGTTGATAGGGCATAGCGAATCGGCTCCGCATAAGGAGTGGGTTGCCGAGAAGGCGCGGATTGAGAAGCTGAGCTGGTGGAAAGAAGTGGCAGGAAAGGAAGCGCTAAGTCCAGATGGCAAGGTTCTGCATATACACCCCTTAGGACTAATAGGAAGTTTTGATCGTAAAAAACGATGTGTTTGTAATGCTGTGGTGAAGGTGACGAGATGGAAAACCCATTTCGGTCCTGTGGTCTGGGGAGAAGGGAAGTTGGGTGATGCTTCTCAGTGGAGTGCTATAGAGGCTGCTGGTGAAGTAACTGCGTTTGAGAAAAAAGTAATTACTGTTATGTGTGAGAATGAAGGGAAGATAAATGCTGTTCAGTCATATGATAGTGAACTCATAACTGCAGGAGCGATGCAAAAAACGATTAATCCACAGGGCGCTGGCGAACTTCCGGCTCAAGTGGCAAGGTTCAAAAGTTTATACCCTGATGAATATGTAGAGCTATTTGAGAATCAAGGCTGGCATCTGGATCTAAGTTCGGATGATCCGAAAATGTACTATCAAGACTCTGCATTTTCGAACGGGGAGAAGCTTGAGGGTGCCCAACTTAAAAGTAAGTTAAGGGTTGGCTGCGAAGAAGCAACTTATGGGAATGTAATTCAGTGTAAGCCAGTGTCGGTTATGGCTTGTGCTATAGGCTCTCCGTCATATGTTAAGCTTCAGATTTTGGACTTTATAAAACGCTTGAGAGAGGTCCTGCTCAAAACTCCGAGTACATATAATTTTACGGTTGGGCAACTATTTTTGTCAGCGCTTGGACAAGCTACAGCTTTGGACGAAAATGTGAATCGACCTAGCAACGTTGTAAAGAATCTGAAAAAAGCGTTGGATAAGTTTTTCCTGGAAAACCCGAATGTTAGCAAGGACATAACAACTTGGGGGAGTAATCATGCAGACTATGAGCGAAAAATTACCGAGATTTATGGGCCTGGCCGTCCTGGAATGACCGAGCCAGCGGATAGATATAACAAGATAAAGGCGGCATTGAATGTTTAATAAATATCATACAGTAACGTTGCTGGTTTTACTGTTCGCCCGCTTGAGCCATGCAGATACGGAACCTTTGGATATTAATGGGGGAAACGATAGTGCGCTGAGGTTCAGAAATTTTGACGAAAAATACGGAGGTTGGAGGGACATAGAATATAAAGGTGTTGCAGGTGCATTCAATATATATATGGTTCCTAGCAAGATGGCACCTTCAGAAGAAGGTATCGTAGCCAACTCAGACATAGATATGGTTTCCCCCGACAAAAAGTATGTGATAGTTCAACGAACAAATGCCGGAGAGGTAATCGACGAAGAGGGTAATAAAATAATGTCCTCGCAGGCGTACTGTGATGCAGTATCGCTGGAAACTGGTTGTGTCAAAAATGTAGGGTCAGCCCTTCAATGTGATGGGGCGTGGCAAGGACAGAAATGGAAAATTACAACAGGAGAGACTTTTGATTTTTCTAAAGGAGGCATGTCTCCACAATATTTACTATCTGAAGTAGCTAATGTGTCTTCGAATGAGTCTCGCTCGGATTCATTAAGAGATTCGCTTTTTATGGGGGTGCCTTCTTATATGGCGTGCTATCCGCCAGAAAAAAGCATCTCTGAATATAACGATATAGGATTCTATTTTGCGCAGGGCGGCGAGCATTTGTTGGCGATGCAGATTTACAGTCGGTTATTGAGCTTGGCTCCTGATAGAGTGCCATTGAAGCTTAATGTTGCTGACTCTCTTTGGGCGTTGGGTAAGCATGATGAGGCGAAGCCATATTATATTGCCTATAGGGAGGCGATGTTAAAAAAAGGAGGGGTAAGTAAAATTCCTAAGCGAGTTGTAGAGCGCCTGAATTAGTGTTGATGGATGTTTTTGTGGGGCTTATGTTTCGTAGTTACATGTTAGGGGCGGCAGAGAGGTTGATTTGATGAGGTGTTTACTCTCTATATTTGTATTGTTCTTTTGCAGTCCGGCTTTCTGTGGCTCCACAGAGAGCCAATTGGATTGTAAGGCTGAGAGTTCGGAGGAGGTTCGGATTACGCTCTCCTCTGACAGAGATATCTTTTCTATAAAGAACTCAGAAAGAGGGTGCGGCTCAGAATATACATATAGAGAATGTTCAGATGGAACGAAAGGGTTTCTTGTGATTTCCTCTCCAGGTAGTGACGACCTTGGTCTTAATGCTCAAAATATGATTTATTTTGTTTTGCCTGGAAGTAAAGAGGCAAACTACATTGGCGATATCCCAGCCAGTGCAACGGAACTTGAGGATGGGACTTATCAAAATATTGTTCAGTCCGGTGGATCTGTATTTGAAAGTGTTTACAAGCTCGGTAGTGAAAAGATCACTATTTTGTCGCCGAGTAGAGAGTTGATAATTTCTGACACGCAATGTGTTTATCAGAAAAAAGATAGTAAAGTCTGCAAGGAAATGTCGGGGAGCTTTAAGAAGCCTTTATGTGTAATAAATTATGGGGGGCGTAAGCTCGTTTCTGATATTAATGAGTGTTCTGGTATGAATTAAGGTTAATAGGTTGTCTGGAATTGTACTAGGCAAGCCATTAGCGTTAATGACTTGCCTTCTATGTGTTAAATACCCAGCGAGTACTATTTTATCGATCTGGCGAAATGGAGTTTGAAATGTCATCCACTACGGCTTTACCCATTTCGCACAAGTAAAAAGCCGGCCAAGCATAGCGTTCTCCCTGCGGCTCCATCGCGGCATCGAGCATGAGCTTTTTGGCGTAGTAGAGCAGGTTGGAAGCATGCTCCAGAGCTTCCTGAACTGGAATATCCGGATTGACGCGGAACAAGCTTTGTTCTTTTTCGCCGCAGTCGGCGAAGGTGACGATACCGATGGTTTTGATGGAGGACGTCATTGCGCACCTCCAATTTTCGGCAGGGAATGGGTTTTGAATGGGGTGGTGATGTACATGGCAGTAACTCCGTTTACTGGGTTATAGCCGCCACTTCGTTACCAAGCGAATGGGTGGCAGCTGTACGCAGGTTGGTAAACCGGGGTAAACGAGCCCGGCAGACCCGAAGGTCTCCCGCGCACAGCTGCCATAACGAAAATGCAGGCGCAAAAAAAAGCGCCAGCATTCGTTATGGAGGGCGCTTACGCGCCGTTTACTCGTCGGGTTACCAAGCCCGGCCGCTGATTTTGCAGCGACGGCGGAAGGATAGCGGGGAGGCTGGGCAGCTGCAATGACAGGATTACCGCATTTTATGACGATGTATTTTCGACGTGTTCAGTGGGCTTTGGCGGCAGTGTCAGGCAGATCTTTGTGAGTCGCGTATCAAATTAGGAATCATCCTGCCGATGCTCGGTGTTTTCCTACAATCGTTATGCGTTCTACTTGATAGCGTCTGTATTCTGAGGACCACCTTTTCATAGCGCCACCGATGTCATGGATGATCACCAAGCAGGGAGCAAGCTATGTTCAATCCTTCCAATGAAACCCACTTCAGCCTGACGGTCGACGACTTCCAGGGTGACTTGCAGGTGCTGTCTTTCGAGGGGATCGAAGGCATCAGCCAGCCGTTCCGTTTCGATCTGGAGCTGGTCAGCGAGAACCCCGACCTGGACCTGGAAACCCTGCTGCACAAGCAGGCTTTTCTAGCGTTTGATCCGCAAGGCAGTGGCATCCACGGGCAGATCTACCGCGTGGCCCAGGGTGATGCCGGCAAGCGCCTGACCCGCTACAAGGTGTCGCTGGTGCCGCAGCTGGCCTACCTCGAACACCGCACCAACCAGCGCATCTATCAGCAGTTGTCGGCGCCGAAGATCATCGCGCTGATCCTCGAAGAGCACGGCATCCAGGGCAACGCCTACCGGTTCCAGCTCGGCACCCCGTGCCCGGAGCGCGATTACTGCGTGCAGTATGACGAGACCGACCTGCATTTCATCCAGCGCCTGTGCGAAGAGGAAGGCCTGCATTACCACTTCCAGCACAGCCCGCAGGGCCACTTGCTGGTGTTCGGCGACGACCAGACCGTGTTTCCCAAACTCGGCCAGCCCACCGCCTATATCCAGGGCAGCGGCATGGTCGCCGACGAGCCGGTGATCAAGGGGTTCAACCTGCGCCTGGAGACCCGCACCCGCCGTACTACTCGACGCGATTACGACTTCGAGAAGCCGCGCCTGCAACTGGAAGCGGCCTATAAACCCGAGACTGACAGTGAAGAACCGGACCTGGAAGACTACGACTACCCGGGCCGTTTCACCGACCGCGCGCGCGGCAAGTTCCTCAGCCAGCGCGCCCTCGAACGCCACAGCGCCGACTACCAGCAGGCCGAAGGCTGGGGCGACCAGACCCGGCTGGTCAGCGGCCACTTCCTGGAACTGTCCGAGCACCCGCGCAGCGAGTGGAACGACCTGTGGCTGCTGACCCACATCGTTCATGAAGGCAAGCAGCCGCAGGTGCTGGAAGAGTCGGTGACCAGCGACACCACCGACAACAAGGATGACTTCCATCAGGGCTACCGTAACCGCTTTCTCGCCACGCCCTGGCAGGTGTTCTACCGTCCGGCCCTGAACCACCCGAAACCGCGCGTCCTCGGCAGCCAGACCGCGGTGGTCACCGGGCCCAAGGGCGAAGAAATCCACTGCGACCAGTACGGCCGGGTCAAGGTGCAGTTCCACTGGGACCGCGAAGGCAAAGCCGACGACAAGACCAGCTGCTGGCTGCGCGTGTCCAGCAGCTGGGCCGGCGACCGCTACGGCGCCCTGGTCATCCCGCGGATCGGCATGGAAGTGCTGGTGACCTTCCTCGAAGGTGACCCCGACCAGCCGCTGATCACTGGCTGCCTGTACCACAAGGAACACCCGGTGCCTTACGCCCTGCCGGCGAACAAGACCCGCACGGTATTCAAGTCCATGAGCTCGCCGGGCGGCGCCGGCTACAACGAACTGCGCATCGAAGACAAAAAAGGCGCCGAACAGATCTTCATCCACGCCCAGCGCGACTGGGACGAAAACATCGAGCACGACCAGAAAATCCGCATCGGCCACGAACGCCACGACACCGTGGAAAAGAACACCTACACCGAACTCAAGGCCGAAGAACATCGCATCACCCACGCCGACCGCAAGACTGAAACCCGCGTCGACGACCACCTGACCGTGGGCAAAAACCAGCACATCAAACTCGGTACCGCCCAGCTGACCAAAGCCGGCCAGGAAATCCACCTCAAGGCCGGCGCCAAGATGGTGATCGAGGCCGGCAGCGAACTGACCATCAAGGCCGGAGGCAGTTTTATCAAACTCGATGCCGGCGGCGTCACGGTGGTGGGGCCGGTGGTGAAGATCAATGCGGGGGGCTCGCCGGGGAGTGGGACCGGGATTGGGATCAAGATACCGGGTCTGCCAGGGGCGGCCGATGCGGACAAGGCTGGCAGCCTGATGGAGGAGGCGTTGGCCAACCCGGCGAAAGAAACCGTACCGGGTCAGCTGTGCATTCGTATTTCCCCGTTGCCCAACATGCCGGGGTATCCGGATGAGCCCTATCAGCTCTACGCCGATGGCGCACTGATCGACAAAGGCTTCAGCGACGAGAAGGGCAATGTGCTTTTCCAGCATATTCCCGGTACCCGCAACTATTCGGTGGAAACGGTGAACGGACACCGTTTCAACCTGGACATGAGCGAAACCTCGACCGAACAGACGCGCCAACGCAGTGAGCGCCTGGGGCGTGAGGGATATCGCGACTTCCCGGGCGCGGCGGCCTCTCTGGAGGCGTTGAGCAGCAGTGAGGCGTTCCGCCAATTGTGGGCGGATCAAAGCGAGCAGAAAGAGTAAAGGAAGCACTCCATGACATACCTCGATCAGAAACTGTCGATCTCGCTTGAAGAAAGCGCCGCAACCCTGACTTCGGATTGGTTCGCCCACAAGAACAATCCGCTAAGCCCGCCACGTCCGGCAGGCAACGTGGTGACGCCGCTGGTGTGTGGCGAGGAAGCCTTCAAGAAGGTCTATGAATGCATCCAGGCAGCTACGAAAAGCATTGACCTTATCAGTTGGGGCTTCGACCCGGGATTGCGTCTCGACCGGGCCTCGACCGACAGCCCCAGTCTGGGAAAACTGCTCAGGCAGAAGGCCGAAAGTGGTGTCGAGGTACGGGTACTGATCTGGAACAACCGGCTGGCCCAGCTCGGTGAAAACTCGGTGATCGGTGAGGGCTGGAGCGGCGCCGGCGGAACATCGATGGGTTCTGGAATGACCGCGGGCAAGCCGGCTGACACCAGCGCCCTGGGTGAAAAACGGAAAAAGCTCCTGGAAAAACAGCAGCAGGAGCAGGCACGCCTGGAAAAACTTCCGGCAAACGACGAGGCCGGCCGACGAGCCACGCGCGACCGTCTGATCGACATCCAGCAAAGCCTGGATGCCCTGGACAGCGGCTACACCAAGGGCCGTGATTCGGGAGGGACGGTTCAAGCCCCGAACGAACAGGTCGAGACCCGAGATTGGTATCGCTGGGTACACAGCCGCGAAGCCCGCAATATCGAGTTTCGTACGCGGGACTTCAAACTCGTAGGAGAGTTGACCTACGACGATCAAAATGGCCTGCGCATGCATTGGGGGCGCCTTGCCATCCTGTGGCGACTGCTCAAGGACGAGTCTCACGATGTGCCCTTCATGCAGATGCTGGCCCTGAGCCTATTTCCCAGCCATCACCAGAAAACCCTGGTGGTCGACTACATGGACCCGCAAAAGGCGAAAGGTCTCGTAATGGGCCACAACCTGCAGCGCAACTACTGGGACACCACCGCCCACGCCTACGACGATGCAGCCGGCAAGCGCGATCTGGGCTTCGGCCCCTGGCAGGACCTTTCCCTATTTGTACGCGGCCCGGTGCTATTCGACCTCAATCACAACTTCTGCAATGCCTGGGACAAGAGCAGCAGCTGGATACGCCGGGTCTTCAAGGGCACCCTGAATCACGAGCGCTCGTCGGTCAAACCACTGAGCCTGATCCTCGATGGTGGAGAGCCCGCGCAGATTTGCCGGACTCAACCGGAAGAAGGCCCGGAAAAAACCATTCTCGAGGTATATGAAAAGGCCCTGGGCAATGTGCATCAGTACGCCTATATCGAGAACCAATACTTCCGCTACAAACCGCTGGCCGAACGCCTGAAGAAAGTTGCCGCCGACTACGTCGCTGCCGGCAAACAACAGGACTTGCACCTGTTCGTGGTCACCAACAACCCGGAGAGTGGGCATTTCTCCAGTTCCACCTACGAGATGCTCGACACCCTTGGCCAGGGCGAACTGATGCCCCTGGCCCACCGCGACCTGCTCTACGATCAACGTCAGCTTGCCTATCGCCAGCGCGAACTGAAGGCCCGCGACGAATCGCCGACACGCGATCAGGAGCTGGCCAAGGTACAGACGCAAATGCATGAGCAGGGTATCGATCCGAGTCGCGCCGATGAACTCCTGGCCATGGACCCCAACAAACACTACAACCAGGCCGCGGCTCGCGAACTGGAGCCGGAGATGCTGCCGCCCAAGGGGTTGAAAATCATTGTCGCGACTCTGGTCAGTTGCAAGGACGGCGGCGAAACCGCTACTCCCAAGACGCGCGAGCAGCGCCAGACCGAACGCGATATCACCGAACATCTCGGCCCGGAACAAGGAATGGCGCAGTACAAGTCCATCTATGTACACAGCAAGCTGCTGCTGGTAGACGACCTGTTCTTCACCCTGGGCTCCGCCAACATCAACGAGCGCAGCCTGAACTCCGACTCCGAACTGAATATCGCCATGCCAAGCCCGCAAACCACCCGGACCTGGCGGGAGCGGTTGTGGGGGATGCATTCGGGGATGGGTATTAGTAAGAAGACCCCTTTTTTAATCGATAATATTCAGGATGACTTTGAAGCCTGGGAACAGGTGGTAAATAAGAACTGGAAAAACCAGAAGGAAAATTTACCACTTAAAGGAAATTTAGTTAGGTTCTGGGACTTGGTGACGCCTTATGCGACAGCTGTTGATTAATTTAATAATTGTATTTTTTACCTTTCTTTTTGGGGGCGTTGCCATGGCTTATGATTTCAAATGTGCTCATGAAAAAGACACTGCTCCACCTCTGGATCAACAGGCAGATCAGTGGTTTAAACAGGCTCGTTCTATAAGTAAAGAGCGTTTGCCTGATTGGCCTAAAGTAGCGCAGCTCTATCAACAGGCTGTCGAAAAAAACCATTGGAAAGCCATGCATAATCTTGCTGAGTTGTATCTGCGTGGGGATGGTGTACCCAAAGATACAAATAAAGCTATTGATTTATACCTAGATATGGTCAAGCTTGAAGTTCCGCTAGGTTATTACGATATGAGTGTAATGACTCAGAGAGGTGTTGGAGTTGTGCGGTCTGAGAAAGACGCAATGATGTATTTGCTGAAAGCGGGGGATATAGGTAGTCCATTAGCCCAGGTTAGACTGGGAAATATTTATATCTATGATCTAAAAAAGAGAGATCTAGGTGTTTCTTATTTGCGCTGCGCTGCGCATCAAAACGATGCAAGCGCAAATTACGAATTGGCTGAGTATTATGAAATTGTAGATAAAAACTATCCTGTGGCAATGCACTATTACCAACAAGCGGCTGCTTTGGGTGAGCGTAAAGGAGCTATGGCAATAGAGCGAGTGTTTAAAGATGGAGAGTTCTCCTATCAGCAAGATAAAAAGACAGAAGATGCCTATTACAAAATATCCAGAGAACTCGCCAAGAATCCAGATTTACGTTTCCCAAATCTAGCCAAAGACTACCCACTACCACCGAATCCTGTACAGGGCTATCACGCGGACAAAGACATCAACTGGAAGCCGGCCGGACGTGATGACGATTATTAAAGCACTGCTGGCTGTTGTGCTATTGGGCAGCAGTGGTTTTTCCATGGCATACGATTTCAAGTGTGTTCATGAAAAAGACACTGCTCCACCCTTGGACCAGCAAGCAGACCAATGGTTTAAACAAGCTCGGGTACTTAGTAAAGAGCGTCCGGCCGACTGGAGCAAAGTGGCCAGCCTGTATCAGCAGGCTGTAGAAAAGAACCATTGGAAAGCAATGCACAATCTTGCAGAGCTATATTTACGCGGTGATGGTGTCTCGAAAGATACAAATAAAGCTATCGATCTTTATATGCGAATGGTCGAACTTGAGGCTCCGTTGGGTTACTACGATATGGGTGTGATGGTACAGCGGGGTATAGGGGTTACTCAGTCCGATAAGAATGCAATGCAGTATTTAATCAAGGCAGGAAATTTAGGTAGCCCTCAAGCTTTAACTCACATTGGATATTTGTATGTATACGAAAAAAATAATGATCAGCTAGGGTTGAAGTTTCTTAAGTGTGCTGAAAAACAAAATCATGCAGATGCTGCCTACAAACTGGCATCTTACAATAGTAATATTGATAAAAATTATCCGGTTGCAATGCATTATTATCAGCGGGCTACTGCGTTGGGCATGCGGAAGGCAGCATTGGTAATTGAAAGCACTTTTGCAGATGGCGACCTTGGTTATATAAAAGATGAAAAAATAGCACTTGCGTACAGTGATATTTCCAGTCAGCTGTACAAAAAGCCCGAACTTCGCTTTCCTGATCTAGCTAAAGAGCACCCACTTCCAGCGCATCCTATTCAGGGTTATCACGCGGACAAAGACATCAACTGGAGACCAACCGGACGTGATGACGACTATTAAGAGAAAGCCAATAGCGAGAAACATCCCGAAAAAATAGCTTCAACGAGCCTATGCGAAGTATCAACGCGCGACTTATGGGCCATCCCGATGAAGGAGCCGCACAATGCATAAAATATTCACGGTACTGGCGATCGTGCTGCTAGCGATCTCGATACTCAGCGCTTTGCTCGGGCTGGCTGGCATTGCTAGTGGGGCAAGCGGCAGTGGGGGCATTTCCGATTCCGTTGACGTTGCGTTCCTGATTGCCAAAGTGCTGCTCGCCTTGAGCCTGTTGTCTGGAGTGCTGGCTATTGCCTGGCCGAGGAGTGGATGAGGATCAGGTTTCAGGATTCACAGGGCTATAAGCGGACCGCTTCTCGCCCGATTTGTAAGGTTGCTGGTAAACGAGGGTGACTTGGCAGTCATAATCCCCAATAACGCACTCATCTTCCCTTAACATTGCATAACTGTGGCGTTCCCCTCCGAAGCCGCTACACTGCGCCAGCCGTTCATTTTTCCTTTGGGGCTTTGCGCATGAAATTTCGTTTTCTTCTGTGGATGCTGGGGCTGTTGATGGGCAAGGCCAGCCGGACCAATCCGGCGTTCCAGCAGCAGTTGGGTGACAAGGAATTGGTGTTCCAGCTGCAGACACTGGATGGCAAGGTGGCGCGGCATTTCCGGGTGAAGGACCAGCGGATTACCAGCAAGTCCGGGGTGTACCCCGAGCCGGCGTTCGCCATTGCCTTCAAGGATGCGGCCTATGGTTTTGCCACGATGCAGGCGAAGAACAAGCAATTGGCCTTTATGACCGGGATTCAGGACAAGTCGATCCAGATCAAGGGCAACCCGGCGCTGGTGATCTGGTTCCAGGGGCTGACCAAGTACCTGAAGCCGAAGAAGGCCAAGCCGAAGGCTTGAAGGCGAGCGGTATACACGCCGCAAGATGATCGCGGGCAAGCCTCGCTCCTACAGGAGCGGGGCTTTTTTCTGGGGTCAGTGCTGGCTGAACTGCGAGGCCAGTTCGCGCAGCAGCACTTCGGCTTCGAGGACTTTGCTGACCACGTCTTCGGCTTTGTCGCGGGACAGGCCGAGGCGTTCGAGCAGGGCGTCAGGGATGTCTTCGACGGGGCCGGAGCCGATGCCGCGGCTGCGCAGCAGGCGCACGGCCAGGCACACCAGGTTCGGGTATTCGGCGTAGGCGCCGTCGTAGCTTGGGTCGTGCTGGAAGCGCAGGGCGGTGGATAACTCGTCCGGCATGTCCCAGTAGCGCATCAGCCAGGCGCCGATCTGTTCGCGGCTGATGCCCAGCAGGTGCTGTTCGACGTAGCTGTGGCACAGGTGCGGGTTGACCTCCAGGTGGCGGCAGATCAGCGAGAAGTGCGGCGGGAAGACGTGGGCCAGCAGCAGGTAGCCGAAGTTGTGCAGCAGGCCTGCGAGGTAGGTCAGGCCGGCTTCCGGGCGCTGGGCACGCGGCATGGCGCGGGTCAGGCCTTCGATGACGGCGGCGGTATAGATCGACTGCTGCCAGTACGGCGTGCTGTGTTGCGGGTGGTCCTTGGGCAGGCTCAGGGTCTTGCCCAGGGCCAGGCCCAGCGCCAGGTTGATCACCAAGTCGAAGCCCAGCACGCGGACGATGGCGTCTTCCACCGAGCGTATTTTGCCCGGCGAGGCGTAGTAGGGTGAAGCCGCCCAGCTCACCACTTGCGCGGCCAGGGCCGGGTCGGTTTCCACCACGCCGGTGATGTCGTCGATGGTGGCGTTGGGGTCGACCCGCAGCTTGATGATCTTCTGCGCGGTTTCGGCCAGCGGCGGAATCTCGATGGTCGCTTCCAGGCGTTGCTGGATGCGCCGGGCGGTGAAGGCCTGCATCGCCTGGGTGATTTCCTCGCGGTCGTCGTCCGGACGGTCGAGGTTCGGGCGGATGCTGCTCAGGGCCTCGCCGAAGTTGCCGGCGCTGGCCTTGCTCAGCATGCTCTTGAAGGCGTCGCTGGTGATTTCCAGCAGCAGGCCCGGCTCGCCGGAGTTGATCAGCAGGGTCGGCTCGCGCAGCAGGCTTTCTTCATACAGGCAGGGCGAGCTGGTGAGCGCCGGCAGGCCGGGCAGCAGGCTCAGGTTGTGTTTGCCGAGCATGCGCTCCAGGCGTTCCGTGGAGACGGCGGTCAGGCGGCGGCCGGTCAGTTCGGCGAGGCGATTGAGGTCCAGCAACTGGCTCTGTGGGAACAGCACCATCAGCGCACCGACGGCGTCGTCCAGCAGGACGGCTTGTACCTTGCGCGCGGCCGGCAGGCCAGGATGGTCGAGGACTTCCGTGAAGCCGATGTTCAGCTTGCCGAGCAGCAGCCGGATTACAGACGGAGCGTGCGGGGCTGCGGTGGCGAGGGCAACTTCTGTCATGGTCTGTATCCGTTTTCAAACAATTTCAGGAGTATAACCAGCTTGATCGGGGCATTCGCCCCTTAACTGAGACGCTGCTCACACTTGGCCGTATTGCTGTCCGTGGCGCAGCCAGCGCTCCAGCAGCGGGCTGACGTGGTGCGGCCAGCGCTCGAGCAAGGCCTGGGCGGCATCGCGCACGGCCGGCAGCAGGTCGGCATCGCGCATCAGGTCGGCGACCTTGAATTGCAGCAGGCCAGTCTGGCGGGTGCCGAGCATCTCGCCGGGGCCGCGCAGTTCCAGGTCCTTTTCGGCGATGACAAAACCATCGTTGGTTTCGCGCATGATGCCCAGGCGCTGGCGGCCGATCTGCGACAAGGGAGGATGGTAGAGCATGACGCAATGGCTGGCGGCGCTGCCCCGACCAACGCGACCGCGCAACTGGTGCAGCTGGGCCAGGCCCAGGCGCTCGGGGTTCTCGATGATCATCAGGCTGGCGTTGGGCACATCGACGCCGACTTCGATCACGGTGGTGGCCACCAGCAGCTGCAATTCACCGGTTTTGAACTGGCCCATGACCTCGGCCTTTTCCGTCGGCTTCATGCGCCCGTGGATCAAGCCGACCCGCAGTTCGCCCAGGGCGCTGCTCAGGTCTTCGTAAGTGGTTTGCGCGGCCTGGCAGGTCAGCTCTTCGGATTCCTCGATCAGCGTGCACACCCAATAGGCCTGGCGCCCTTCGGCGCAGGCGGCGCGCACCCGCTCGATGACTTCGACGCGCCGCGAGTCGGTCACCAGCACGGTGTTCACCGGCGTACGGCCAGGGGGCAGCTCGTCGAGGATCGAGGTGTCCAGGTCGGCGTAGGCGCTCATCGCCAGGGTCCGTGGGATCGGCGTGGCGGTCATGATCAGCTGGTGCGGGCACAGGCGTCCGCCCACGCCTTTCTGGCGCAGGGCCAGGCGCTGCTGCACGCCGAAGCGGTGTTGTTCGTCGATGATCACCAGCGCCAGGTTCTTGAACTGCACTTCGTCCTGGAACAGCGCGTGGGTGCCGACCACCATTGGTGCTCCGGCGGCGATCTGTTCCAGGGCGGCTGTGCGGTTCTTGCCCTTGAGCTTGCCGGCCAGCCAGGCGACTTCCAGCCCCAGCGGTTCGAGCCAGCGCTTGAAGGTGATGAAGTGCTGCTCGGCGAGGATCTCGGTGGGTGCCATCAGGGCCACCTGATAGCCAGCCTCCAGCGCCTGCAGGGCGGCGAGGGCGGCGACCACGGTCTTGCCGGCCCCTACGTCGCCCTGGATCAGCCGCAGCATCGGCTCGGGTTGGCTGAGGTCGTAGGCGATCTCGTTGCCGACCCGTTGCTGCGCGCCGGTGGGTGGAAAGCCGAGGTTCTTCAGGTACAGCGCCGGCAGCCGGGTGGCCTTGGGCAGCGCCGGGGCGAGTTGCGAGCGCAGGCTTTCGCGTAGGCGCTGCTGGGACAGCTGATGGGTCAGCAGCTCTTCGAACGCCAGGCGATGCTGGGCCCAATGGTGACCCAGGGCCAGTTCGTCGACATCGGCGTCGGCCGGCGGGTGATGCAGGTAACGAATCGCATCGTCCAGCGGCGCCAGCTGGTAATCCCGCGCCAGCTCTTGCGGCAGCCAGTCCGGCAGGCTGCGCGGGCCGAGCAGGGCCAGGCTCTGCTGGCACAGCATGCGCAGGCGCTGCTGGGTCAGGCCTTCGGTGAGCGGGTAAATGGGGGTCAGGGTCTGGTCCACGGGCGGCGGTTCATCGCCGCTGATGGCACGGTATTCCGGGTGGTAGATTTCCAGCCCCGAGGCGCCTGGGCGGGCTTCGCCATAACAGCGCACGCGGGTGCCACGCTTGAGGCCTTCCTTCTGCGCGTTGCTGAAATGGTAGAAGCGCAGGCTGAGCCCGCCGGTGCCGTCCTGCAGGCGCACCAGCAGGCTGCGGCGCTTGCCCATCACCACGTCGGCGCCGCTGACGGTGCCTTCGATCACCGCGTCCTGCCCGGGGCGCAGCGCGCCGATCGGCACCACGCGGGTACGGTCCTGATAACGCAGGGGCAGGTGGAACAGTACGTCCTGCAGGTTCTCCAGGCCGACCTTGGCCAGCTTCTCGGCCATGGCTTCGCCGACGCCCTTGAGTGCCGTGACCGGCACATTCGACAGCTCAGTCATCGCGACGGCTTAGCTCGCGGCAGGCGGCTTGGCCACCGAACACAGGCGGATCGAGTCGGCGAGGATCTCGATGGCTTTCGGCCGCGGGAAGCTGGCGCGCCAGGCGATCGCCACGGTGCGGAAGGGCACGGGCGCGGTCAGCGGCCGCACTTCGATCACGCCTGGAGCGTAGTGATGGCTGTCCACCGCCGAGAGCGGCAGGATCGAGACGCCAAGGCCGGAAGCGACCATATGACGGATGGTTTCCAGGGAGCTGGATTCCACCGTGGTGTGCTTGGCGCCGTCGTTGCCCTTGGTCAGGGTCGGGCAGGCTTCCAGGACCTGATCGCGGAAGCAGTGGCCTTCGCCCAGCAGCAACAGGCTCTTGTCGTTGAGCAGGTTGGCGTCGATGGTCTCTTTCTGGGTCCAGGGGTGGGTGCTGGGCATCAGCACGTAGAACGGTTCGTCGTACAGCGGCAGGGTCAGCACGTCGGCTTCGTTGAACGGCAGGGCGATGATGATCGCGTCCAGTTCGCCGTTGCGCAGCTTGTCGCGCAGCACATGGGTGAAGTTCTCTTCGATATACAACGGCATCTGCGGGGCGACCCGGTGCAGTTGCGGGATCAGGTGCGGGAACAGGTACGGGCCGACGGTGTAGATCGCGCCGACCTTCAGCGGGGCGGTCAGCTGGTTCTTGCCGGCCTGGGCCAGTTCGCGAATGCCCTGGGCCTGTTCGAGGACCTTTTGCGCCTGGGCGACAATGCCTTCGCCGACCGGCGTCAGACGTACCGCACTCTTGCTGCGCTCGAAAATCAGCACACCGAGTTCGTCTTCAAGCTTCTTCACGCCCACCGACAGGGTCGGCTGGCTGACATGGCAACGCTCGGCCGCGTGGCCGAAGTGCTGCTCTTGGGCGAGGGTAACGATGTAGCGTAATTCAGTAAGAGTCATAGCGGACGTCCATGAGGTTGCGGGCCAAGCATACCGGCTGCAATCGATAGACGCACGTTATCAGACTCAATGCTCGCTGTGACACCGGGCAATGCATGCCGGTCATGCCTGGAAAAGCAAAAAGGCACCTTTGGGTGCCTTTTTGCTGGGGATTGCCTGGGCGTCATGCTCAGCGGCGACGTTTCTCCAGGGAGTAAACGAAGGGCGCGACGATCTCGATCGAGCCGTTGTTGAGCATGTCCGCCGGTGGCTTGGGCAGCGGCTGGGCGCGGCGGATCATTTCCAGGGTGGCCCGGTCCAGATCGGCGTTGCCCGAGCGTCCTACCAGTTCATAGGACAGCACGTTGCCTTGCGCGTCGACCACGAAGCGCAGCCGGTTCAGGCCTTCCTTGCCGCGCGCCTGGGCACCCGGCGGGTACTTCTTGTACTTGGCCAGGTGCGCCAGCAGCGTGCCTTGCCAGCTTTCCTTGGCGGCGATCTGGGCCGGCGACGGGCCCGGAGCAGGTGCCGAGGACGGTGCCGCGGTGGGCGTCGGCGGAGCGTCGCTAGGCTTCTCTTCGCTCGGCTTTTCCTTCGGCGGTTCCGGCTTTTTCTCCACCGGCTTGGGCGGTTGAGGCTTGGGCTTGGGTTTGACCGGCTTGGGCACGGAAATCGTCGGTTTCGGCGCTTCCGCGAGTTTGGGCAGCGGCAACTCTTCGACCGGAGCCGGCGGCTGCGGTGGCGTCACGACCTTGGGCGGCGCGGGAGGAGGCGGTGCCGGAAGCGGCGCCAGCTCGACCATCATCGCCTGCGGTGGCAGCTCGACCGGCATGGGGGAGCTCCAGTTGAGCGCGAGCAGGATCGCGACCGCATGGACCCCCAGTACGATGGCCAGGCTACCGCTGTAACGCGTCAGTTTTTGGCGCGTCGTGATCATTTCTTGGTAGCCGTCTCAAGTCCGACCAGGCCGACCTTCAGGTATCCGGCGGCCCGCAGGGCATCCATCACGCTCATCAGGTCACCGTAATCCACGCCTTTGTCGGCCTGGAAGAAGATCGTCGTGTCTTTCTTGCCCTGGGTCTTGGCGTCGAGGGTGGCGCCGAGGGCTTCGGCCTTCACTTCGTTGTCGCCGAGGTACAGGCGTTGGTCGGCCTTGACGCTGAGAAACACCGGTTTCTCGGGGCGTGGTGCCGGTTTGGCCGTCGAGGCCGGGAGATCGACCTTGATGTCCACGGTCGCCAGCGGCGCGGCGACCATGAAGATGATCAACAGCACCAGCATCACGTCGATAAACGGCGTGACGTTGATTTCGTGGTTTTCGGCGAGATCGTCTTCTGCGCCTTCTTTCAAATGCAGGCCCATGGCGGATTACCCTACTTTGGCCACATGAGGTTGCGCAGAGCGCTCGGCGGTCGGCAGGTGATCGAGATCACGGCTGACCAGCAGCAGGACTTCTGCGGAAGCGTCGGAGACCTGGGCCTTGTAGCCGGCGATGGAGCGGGCGAAGACGTTGTAGATGACCACCGCCGGAATGGCCGCGACCAGACCCAGGGCGGTTGCCAGCAGGGCTTCAGCGATGCCGGGGGCGACGACGGCGAGGTTGGTGGTCTGGGTTTTGGCGATGCCGATGAAGCTGTTCATGATGCCCCACACGGTACCGAACAGGCCGACGAAGGGCGCGGTGGAACCGATGGTGGCGAGCACGCCGGTGCCGCTGCTCATGTTGCGGCCGCAGGCGGCTACCAGGCGCTCGAGGCGGAAGCTGACGCGTTCCTTGATGCCTTCTTTCTCGCGGCTGTTGGCCGACAGGCGCATTTCTTCCAGGGCGTCGTGGACCAGCAGGTTGGCCAGGGTGCCTTCTTTGGCGGCGGTGACGCTGGCTTCCTTGAGGGTGGTGGCTTTTTTCAGGTTGAGGATTTCACCGCGCAGACGACGCTTGGCGCCCATCAGCTCGAAGCCTTTGGCGATCCAGATGGTCCAGGTGATGATCGAGGCGATGGCCAGGCCGATCATCACGAGCTTCACGATGATGTCGGCGTTCTGGTACATGCCCCACGGGGACAGGTCGTGGGCCATGCCCAGGGAGTTGTCCGCTTCGAGGACTTCAGGTGCATCAACGGCTGCTTCGCCTTCGGCAGGTGCCGGCGCTGCAGCGACCGGAGTGGCTACCGGCGCCGTGGCGTCGGCCGGCGCGTGGGCTGCCGCAGGTGTCGCGGCGCCAGCCGGGGCCTGCTCATCGGCGAAGGCCGCGGTCGGTGCCAGCAGCAGGCTGAACAGCAACGCTGCGGCCGCGCTCATGGCGCGCAGCGGGCTTGGGCGTTGGGTTGGCGAAGCGGAGAATTGATTGCGTGTCATGCTGGCCGGACCTGAGAGGGAAAAGGGTAAGTGTCCTTCTAGGCCTCGCAGGGCCGAGAACAAATGGGTCGTCATTATTGCAACTAATTCTTGTTAACAGAAGTAATAGAGTATCTTTTTTTCTTTGATTGCTAGCCGCTCGTCCATTGCCGACGCTAGTCTGTGCCTTTCTGATAGGAGTTTTCTGATGTCCGCCCCTTCTGTTCTGATCGCTGGCTGCGGTGATGTCGGCAGCCGTCTGGCGAAGCAACTGCTGGCTGAAAACTGGCGGGTCTACGGCCTGCGGCGCACGGTTTCGCAATTGCCGGAAGGGGTGATCGGCGTGGCGGGCGATCTTTTCAGTGAGCAGTGTCCGCCAGCCTGGCCCACCTCGTCGCTGGATTACCTGGTGTACAGCGCGGCCGCCACCGAGCATGACGAGGCGGGCTATCGTGCGGCCTATGTCGAGGGGCTGACCCATGTCCTGGGCTGGCTCAAGCAGAACGGGCAGTCGCCAAAACGCTTGCTGTTCGTTTCCAGCAGCAGCGTATACGGGCAGAAAAATGGCGAGTGGATCGACGAGACCTCGCCGGCCCAGGCCGACGGCTATTCCGGGCGGCTGATGCTCGAGGCCGAGCAAGTGGCCTTGCAGAGTGGCATTCCAGCCAGTCTGGTGCGGTTGACCGGGATTTACGGCCCGGGGCGGGAGTGGCTGTTGAATCAGGTGCGCCAGGGTTATCGCGTCGCCATCGATCCACCGCTGTATGGCAACCGCATTCATGCCGACGATGCCGCGGGGTTGCAGGCCTTCCTGTTGCAGGCCGATCGGCGCGGCGTGGTGCTTGAGGATTGCTATATCGGGGTCGACGATGCACCGGTGCCTTTGGCCGAGGTGGTGGGCTGGCTACGGGAGTACCTGGGCGTGACCGAGTGGGCGGACAGCTCGAGCGTGCGGCGTTCCGGCAGCAAGCGCTGCAGCAATGCCCGCGCCAGGGCCCTGGGCTGGGCGCCGCGTTATCCGAGTTTTCGCGAGGGGTATGCGCAGATTATCGAAGGGTAGGGCTGAGCCGCATCATGGATAAAGAAAAAGGAGCCTTTCGGCTCCTTTTGCTGGATCACTGTTTTTCCAGTAGCCACTGGCGCGTACCCGGGGTGAGGGAAGGTACCTCGTTCGCCTGGGAGGCGTTGATGGGCTGGAAGATCTCCAGTTGCTTGCCGTTGCGCGCAAAGATCCACGGGTTGCCCTGGCCGTTGAGCTGCAGCCACAGGTTGTCGTAGCCGCCGCTCATCGAGGCGCAGTCGCCGGCGAGGCACAGTGCGTATCGATCGGCGCCCGGCAGGCCCATGACCTGGCCGTTGGACTGGAACAGCACGGTGCCGCCTTCGCCCGGGCCGTTGACGATTTTCCATTCGCCGCCCAGGTAAGCCGAGTACAGCGCGCGCTCGAAGTTGGCGCCCAGTGGCGCGCCTTCCGGGGCCGGGTCCTTGGGACGATCGAAGACCTGTTCCGGCTCGTTGTCGTTGGCTTCTTGCAGCAGTTGTTTGCCGTCGCGTTTCAATTCGCTGGCGGAGCTGCCGTAGAAATCGATTTTCCAGGCGCCGGATTCTTCAGCCAGCACCTTGCCTTCGACGTTTTCGAAGCCGTTGGTGTAGCGCGCCTGGCTGGCCTTGGTGTTGACGTCCCATTCAAGGTTCGGGCCGTAGCCTTGCAGGGCTTCGCGCAGCGGTCCGCCTTTGGCGGCGGCGTCGATGGCGACCTGGTTGATCCAGGTACCACTGATGTCACGGTCGGCGGGATCGCTGGCGCAGCCACCGAGGAACAGGGCGCACAACGAGAGGGCTAGCGCTTTGCGCATGAGGAAATCCTTTCAGAACGGAGACGGCGCGGCCTGGGTAGCCGCGCCGGACGTGTTACTCGATGACCAGGATGGCATCCATTTCAACCTGCGCGCCTTTTGGCAGGGCGGCAACGCCGATGGCGGCGCGGGCAGGGTAAGGCTGCTGGAAGTACTTGCCCATGATCTCGTTGACCTTGGCGAAGTGGCTCAGGTCGGTGAGGAAGATGTTGAGTTTGACGATGTCCTTGAACGAACCACCGGCGGCCTCGGCCACGGACTTGAGGTTCTCGAATACCTGGACGGTCTGGGCTTCGAAGCCTTCCACCAGTTCCATGGTCTTTGGATCGAGCGGGATCTGGCCGGACATGTAGACGGTGTTGCCTGCCTTGATCGCCTGGGAATAGGTGCCGATCGCGGCGGGTGCCTTGTCGCTGGTGATAACGGTCTTGGTCATGAATGACTCCTTGTAATGGGCGGGCTATATAGCGAGCTATGCACGCATGCGAGTGATGCGAATGACCCCGGTCAGGGCGCGCAGTTTCTTGATCACGCGAGCCAGGTGCACGCGGTCGTGCACGCTGACCACCAGTTGGACCACGCTGATGCGACCATCCCGTTCGTCCATGCTGATTTTCTCGATATTGCCGTCGGCCGCGTTGACGCTGCTGGCCAGCAGGGCGATCAGGCCGCGCTGGTGCTCCAGCTCGACGCGCAGTTCGACGTTGAATTCGCCGGTGACATCCTTGGCCCACGAAAGCTGGATGCATTTTTCCGGGTTGTGGCGGATTTCGCTGATGTTGCGGCAGTTGTCCAGGTGCACCACCATCCCTTTGCCCGCGGACAGGTGGCCGACAATCGGGTCACCCGGGATCGGCGTGCAGCACTTGGCATAGCTCAGGACCAGGCCTTCGGTACCGCGAATGGCCAGCGGACCTTCCGGGCTTGGCAGCTGTTCGCCTTCGCCGAGCAGGCGGCGGGCGACCACATAAGCCATGCGATTGCCCAGGCCGATGTCTTCCAGCAGGTCTTCGATCAGCTCCAGGCGGTACTCGGTGAGCATTGCTTGCACGCGTTCGGCGGGGATCTTTTCCAGCGAGCTGTCAAAACCGTTGAGCACCTTGTTCAGCAGGCGTTCGCCCAGGCTGATGGACTCGGAGCGGCGTTGCAGTTTCAGTGCGTGGCGGATGTGGGTGCGAGCCTTGCCGGTGACCACGAAGTTGAGCCAGGCCGGGTTGGGGCGTGCGCCCGGGGCACTGACGATTTCCACGGTGGAGCCGCTTTGCAGCGGTTCGGACAGCGGCGCCAGGCGGCGATTGATCCGACAGGCGATGCAGCTGTTGCCGACGTCAGTGTGTACCGCATAGGCGAAGTCCACTGCGGTGGAGCCTTTGGGCAGCTCCATGATCCGGCCTTTCGGCGTGAACACGTAGACCTCGTCCGGGAACAGGTCGATCTTCACGCTTTCGATGAATTCCAGGGAGTTGCCGGCGCGTTGCTGCATCTCCAGCACGCCCTTGACCCATTGGCGAGCCCGGGCGTGGGTGCCCTTCGGCTGCTCGTCGCCGCTGGATTTGTACAGCCAGTGGGCGGCGATGCCGTTGTTGGCCATCTCTTCCATTTCGCGGGTGCGGATCTGGATCTCGATCGGCACGCCGTGCATGCCGAACAGCGTGGTGTGCAGCGACTGGTAGCCGTTGGCCTTGGGAATCGCGATGTAATCCTTGAAGCGACCCGGCAGTGGCTTGTACAGGTTGTGTACGGCGCCGAGCACGCGGTAGCAGGTGTCGACCTTGTCGACGATGATCCGGAACGCGTAGACGTCCATGATCTCGTTGAAGGCCCGGCGTTTGCCACGCATCTTTTTATAGATGCCATACAGGTGCTTCTGGCGGCCGCTGACCTCGCCCTGGATGCCGTCGATGGCCAGGCAGTGGCTCAGGGATTCTTCGATCTTGTTGACGATTTCCTTGCGGTTGCCCCGGGCGCGCTTGACCGCCTGGTAGATCCGCGCGGAACGCATCGGATGCATGGCCTTGAAACCGAGGTCTTCGAATTCGATGCGGATGCTGTGCATGCCCAGGCGGTTGGCGATGGGCGCGTAGATCTCCAGGGTTTCCTTGGCGATCCGCCGGCGTTTTTCGCCGGACAGCACTTCCAGGGTGCGCATGTTGTGCAGGCGGTCGGCCAGCTTGACCAGGATCACGCGAATGTCGCGCGCCATGGCCATGGCCATCTTCTGGAAGTTTTCCGCTTGGGCTTCGGCCTTGGTCTCGAAATTCATCTGGGTCAGTTTGCTGACCCCGTCGACCAGTTCGGCCACGGTTTCACCAAACTGCGCTTGCAGCGCTTCCTTGGCGATACCGGTGTCTTCGATCACGTCATGCAGCATGGCCGCCATCAGGCTCTGATGGTCCATATGCATGTCGGCGAGAATGTTTGCGACCGCTAACGGGTGCGTGACGTACGCCTCGCCGCTGCGACGGCGCTGACCGTCATGGGCTTGTTCGGCGTAGAAATACGCTCGGCGGACCAGATTGACCTGGTCCGTGCCGAGATAGGTCGATAAGCGATCGGCGAGGGCGTCTATGCTCGGCATGATGACTCCTGCCGTAAGCTGTGATCCCGCGCCGTGCTACGTCGACCAGGCATAGGCTTAGACGGCCTCGTTGGACTCGTCCTCGAATGCAGCAAAAAGCGGTTCATCTTCAACGATTTCGGCTTCGGCGATAGCTGCGTAGTCGATCAGGCCTTCAGCGATTTCGCGCAGGGCGACGACGGTAGGCTTGTCGTTTTCCCATGCTACTTTCGGCTCTTTGCCGCCGGTTGCCAGTTGACGGGCACGCTTGGTAGAGAGCATGACCAGCTCAAAGCGGTTATCCACGTGTTCTAGACAGTCTTCAACGGTTACGCGGGCCATGGTCTTCCTCGTAGCAAATGCAATATGCGCGCTGCCCGGATGGGCGAGCGGACTCAACAGTTTAAAAAATCACCAGCGATTAGGGAAGCGCTGATTTTTTAACCAAGCTTTCCGGCCCGCTACAAGTGCCAATGTAAAGCCCTTGCAGCGGTTTTGGGAAGTGCTATTCAGCCCAGCAATTCGGCGAGCAATTTGCCGAAACGCTGCTGCTGGCGCTTCTGCTGCAGCTGGTTGGTGCGGAAAATCGCCTTCAGATCGTCCAGCGCATGGGCGAAATCGTCGTTGATGATCAGGTAGTCGTAGTCGACGTAGTGGCTCATCTCGCTGACCGCTTCGCGCATCCGGCCTTCGATGATCTCGTCGCTGTCCTGGCCGCGGTTGGTCAGGCGCTGGCGCAAGGCCTGCTGGGACGGCGGCAGGATGAAGATCGAACGAGCCTGGGGCATCAACTTGCGCACCTGCTCGGCGCCTTGCCAGTCGATCTCCAGGATCAGGTCGTGACCTTCGTCCAGGGTCTGCTGCAAGTGGCTTTGGGAGGTGCCATAGAGATTGCCGAAGACTTCGGCGCGCTCGAGGAAGTCGCCGTGTTCACCCATCTTCACGAACGCTTCGCGCGAGACGAAGTGGTAGTTCACGCCGTCCACTTCGCCCGGGCGCATGGCGCGGGTGGTGTGGGACACGGAAACGCGGATCGACGGATCGGCGTCGATCAGGGCCTTGACCAGGCTGGTCTTGCCCGCGCCCGAAGGGGCGGAAATGATGTAGAGGGTGCCGGTGCTGTGGTTCATGTCGGGGTAGCCTTACTCAATATTCTGTACTTGTTCGCGCATCTGCTCGATCAACACCTTGAGGTTGACCGCAGCCTGAGTGCTGCGCGGGTCGAAGGCCTTGGAGCCCAGTGTGTTGGCTTCGCGGTTGAGTTCCTGCATCAGGAAGTCCAGGCGCCGGCCGGCGGCGCCGCCGGACTTGAGCACGCGGCGAACTTCGATGATGTGGGTGCTCAGGCGGTCCAGTTCTTCGGCGACGTCGCTCTTCTGGGCGAGCAGCACCATTTCCTGTTCCAGGCGCGTGGGGTCCAGCTCGGCCTGCATGTCGGCGAAGCGGTCGAGAACCTTCTGGCGCTGGGTGGCGAGCATCTGCGGGACCAACTCGCGCAGGGTCACGACGTCTTCCTCGATGGAGGTCAGGCGGTCGTTGATCAGGCGGGCCAGCTCCGCGCCTTCGCGCTCGCGGCCGCTCTTCAACTCTTTCAGCCCCTGGTTGAACAGGCTCAGGGCTTCGTTGTTCAGCGCCTGCGGGTCGCTGGCATCAGCCACCAGGACTCCGGGCCAGGCCAGCACTTCCAGTGGGTTCAGCGCCGCCGGTTGTTTGATCAGGCTGGCAACGGACTCGGCTGCCGCCACCAGTTGCGCGGCGCGCTCCCGGTCGACCTGCAGTGGTTTGCCGGTGGTTTCTTCGGTGAAGCGCAAGGTGCATTCGAGCTTGCCGCGCGACAGTCCCTGGCGCAGCGCCTCACGGACCGCGCCTTCCAGGTCGCGAAAGGATTCCGGCAGGCGCAGGTGCGGTTCCAGGTAACGGCTGTTGACCGAGCGCAGTTCCCAACTCAGGGTGCCCTGGGTGCCGGCCCGTTCTACCCGGGCGAAGGCGGTCATGCTGTGCACCATGGAGGTACCTCCGATACAGGTCCGCCGCCAACCGCGGAGGGTTGCACGGGCCCGATATGAATGAATTGAAGCCGACAGGCTGCGAAGGCGCAGGATTGTAGCGCAGTGCGGTGGATGCTCCCAAACTGCGGGTGTGACAAAGCGCTGCGGGGCGACCGGAGGGCCGTTCCAGAGGCGTCGCCGACGGGCCGGGGTTTTTAGAACTGCCCAGGCAGGGCCGCGGGCTCTATAATGGTCGGCAGTTTTCCGTCCCCGTACAGGTATTTCCCTATGAAACGTCCAAGTGGTCGCGCTGCCGATCAGCTCCGCTCGATCCGCATCACCCGCAACTACACCAAACACGCCGAGGGATCTGTACTGGTCGAGTTCGGTGATACCAAAGTGATCTGCACGGTCAGCGTCGAGAACGGCGTGCCCCGCTTCCTCAAGGGCCAGGGCCAGGGCTGGTTGACCGCCGAATACGGCATGCTGCCGCGCGCCACCGGTGAGCGTAACCAGCGTGAAGCCAGTCGCGGCAAGCAAGGCGGCCGCACCCTGGAGATCCAGCGTCTGATCGGTCGTTCCCTGCGCGCTGCGCTGGACATGACCAAGCTGGGCGACGTCACCCTGTATGTCGACTGCGATGTGATCCAGGCCGATGGCGGTACCCGTACCGCGTCGATCACCGGTGCCATGGTGGCTCTGGTGGATGCGCTGAAAGTGATCAAGAAGCGTGGCGGCCTGAAGGGCGGCGACCCGATCAAGCAAATGATCGCAGCGGTGTCCGTGGGCATGTACCAGGGCGAGCCGGTGCTGGATCTGGATTACCTGGAAGACTCGGCGGCCGAGACCGACCTCAACGTGGTCATGACCAGCACTGGCGGTTTCATCGAAGTCCAGGGCACTGCCGAAGGCGCGCCGTTCCAGCCGGAAGAACTGAACGCCATGCTGGCGCTGGCCAAGAAAGGCATGAGCGAGATCTTTGAATTGCAACAGGCAGCCCTGGCTGACTGATTGCCCGGTAGCTTTCAGCAAGGAGAGCCGCATGAACGACGACCAGCTTCCGCAACCTGTCCCGAGCCATGAGGTGCGTCAGTGGGCGATGTTCTGTCACCTGTCGGCCTTGCTGGGCATCTGGATTCCGTTCGGCACCCTGATCGGTCCGTTGGTGCTCTGGCAGATGAAGCGCGAGACCGATCCGTTCATCGATGCCCAGGGCAAGGAAGCGCTGAACTTTCAGATCACCGTGGCCCTTGCCTCGCTGGTCTGCTTCCTGCTGATGGTGGTGCTGGTGGGTTTCCTGCTTTTTGGTCTGCTGGCGATCGGCGCCCTGGTGCTGACCATCATCGCCGGGGTCAAGGCCAATGAAGGGGTGGCGTACCGTTACCCGTTTACCTGGCGATTGATCAAATAGGCCGAGCGCCCACAAAAAAGCCGACACTGATGTCGGCTTTTTTGTGGCTGCGAAAAGACGCTTAGATGGTCAGCGTCCAGTCGTAGTCCACGATCAGCGGCGCGTGCTGCGAGAAGCGCGGCTGGCGTGGCAGGCGTGCGCTGCGCACGAAGCGACGCAGGCCCGGGGTCAGCAGCTGATAGTCGAAGCGCCAGCCCAGGTTGAGCATCTCGGCCTGTTCGTTGTCCGGCCACCAGCTGTATTGATCGCCTTCGCGGCTGACTTCGCGCAGGGCGTCGACATAACCCATGTTGCCGACAATCTCGTCCATCCAGGCACGCTCAGGCGCCAGGAACCCCGGAGATTGTTGGCTGTCACGCCAGTTCTTGATATCCAGCTTCTGTTGCGCCACGTACAGCGAGCCACAATAAATGTACTCGCGACGTTTGCGCCGCTGTTTATCCAGGTAACGGGCGAAGTCGTCCATAAGCTTGAACTTCTGGTTCAAGTCTTCATCGCCGTTCTGCCCGGAAGGAAGCAGCAAGGTCGCGATGCTGACCTTGTCGAAATCGGCTTGCAGGTAGCGCCCGTAGCGGTCGGCCGTCTCGAAGCCGAGACCGCTGATGACAGCCTTCGGTTGCAACCGCGAATACAAAGCCACACCGCCTTGGGCGGGAACTTCGGCATCGCAGGCATAAAGGAAGTAGCCATCCAGTTGGAAGGCTGGATCGTCCAGTTCAAAGGCGGAGGCGCGGGTGTCCTGCAGGCAGATGACGTCGGCATTCTGTGCTTGCAGCCAACTGAGCAAACCTCGCTCCACTGCAGCCTGAATACCATTGACGTTCACACTGATGATCCGCATAAATGGCCCCAAAAATCACGTGCGTGTATGATACCCGAGGTCTACCTAATTAGCTAAATCCGTGGTATTTGGGGCTTTTTCATGCAGGCGTATCAGCGCGATTTCATTCGTTTTGCCATCGATCGCGGGGTTTTGCGCTTCGGTGAGTTCACCCTGAAGTCCGGGCGTACCAGTCCTTACTTCTTCAATGCCGGCCTGTTCAACAGCGGCTCGGCCCTGGCGCAGCTGGGGCGTTTTTATGCCGCGGCGATCGTCGACAGCGGTATTCCCTTCGATGTGCTTTTCGGCCCGGCGTACAAAGGTATTCCTTTGGCTGCGGCGACGGCCGTGGCCCTGGCCGAGCATCATCAGCGCGATCTGCCATGGTGTTTCAACCGCAAGGAAGCCAAGGCTCACGGCGAAGGCGGCAGCCTGGTCGGCGCGCCATTGACTGGCGATGTGCTGATCATCGACGACGTGATCACCGCGGGCACCGCGATTCGCGAAGTGATGCAGATCATCGAATCCCAGGAAGGCGCCAAGGCGGCGGGTGTGTTGATCGCCCTGAACCGTCAGGAGCGTGGCAATGGTGATTTGTCGGCGATCCAGGAAGTCGAGCGCGACTTCGGCATTCCGGTGGTGAGCATCGTTTCCCTGACCCAGGTCCTGCAGTTCCTGGCGGACGATCCGGCGCTCAAGCAGCATCTGCCGGCGGTGGAAGCCTACCGTGCGCAATTCGGCGTCTGAGTATTGTAGGAGCGAGGCTTGCCCGCGATAGCGGTCTGACCTGATGCATCGCTATCGCGGGTAAGCTCCGCTCCTACAGAAGGCGCAATAAAAAGCCCCCGCCTGGCTTGCCCAGGCGGGGGCTTTTTATTGCAGCGCTTAAGGACGCTTGCGATTGCTGATCAGGGTGCCGACACCGGTATCGGTGAAGATCTCCAGCAGAATCGCATTGGGTACGCGACCGTCGATGATCAACGAGCTGCCCACGCCACCCTGTACCGCTTCCAGCGCGCAGCGAATCTTCGGCAGCATGCCGCCGTAGATGGTGCCGTCTTCGATCAGGGCGTCGACCTGCTGGGTGGTCAGGCCGGTCAGGACCTTGCCCGACTTGTCCATCAGGCCGGCGATGTTGGTCAGCAGCATCAGCTTCTCGGCTTTCAGCGCCTCGGCCACCTTGCCGGCCACCAGGTCGGCGTTGATGTTGTACGACTCGCCGTTGGCACCGACGCCGATCGGCGCGATCACCGGGATGAAATCACCTTTGACCAGCAGGTTCAGCAGGTCGGTGTTGATGCCGACCACTTCGCCTACGTGGCCGATGTCGATGATTTCCGGGGTGGTCATTTCCGGCGTCTTGCGGGTGACGGTGAGCTTCTTCGCGCGAATCAGCTCCGCGTCCTTGCCGGTCAGGCCGATGGCGCTGCCGCCATGGCGGTTGATCAGGTTGACGATGTCCTTGTTCACCTGGCCGCCGAGGACCATCTCCACCACGTCCATGGTCGCCGCGTCGGTGACGCGCATGCCATCGATGAAGTGGCTTTCGATGGACAAGCGCTTGAGCAGGTCACCGATTTGCGGGCCGCCGCCATGCACGACCACCGGGTTGATCCCGACAGCCTTCATCAGCACGATGTCGCGGGCGAAGCCGGTCTTCAGCTCCTCGCTTTCCATCGCGTTGCCGCCGTATTTGATCACCAGGGTCTTGCCGACATAGCGGCGAATATAAGGCAGCGCTTCGGACAGGACCTTGGCGGTATTGGCGGCGGCATCGCGTTCGAGGGTCATTCAGGGCTCCGGCACTTCAATAAAGGCGCTTGAAGAAAATCAAAACGGTAGTTGGAGGTCAGGTGCAACACGTTTCAGCTGGGTGTGGAACACATCCTTGATGCGCTGCAGTTCGGCTTCGTCATCGGCTTCGAAGCGCAGTACCAGCACCGGTGTGGTGTTGGAGGCGCGAACCAGGCCCCAGCCTTTGGGGTAGTCGACTCGTACGCCGTCGATGGTGGTCAGGTCGGCGCCTTCGCCCCATTGCGCGTCGTGCAGCGCATCAATGATGCTGAATTTGCTCTCTTCGGTCACATGGATATTGATTTCCGGCGTAGAAATATCGTTCGGGAAGGTGGCGAACAGCTCTTCCGCGTTGGATTTTTCCTTGCTGAGGATCTCCAGCAGCCGCGCGGCGCTGTAGATACCGTCGTCGAAACCGAACCAGCGTTCCTTGAAGAACACATGTCCGCTCATTTCACCGGCCAGCAACGCGCCGGTCTGCTTCATTTTCTTTTTGATCAGCGAGTGACCGGTCTTCCACATGAGTGGGCGACCGCCATATTCCTTGATCAGCGGGATCAGGCGGCGGGTGCATTTGACGTCGAAGATGATTTCCGCGCCCGGGTTGCGCGCTACGACATCCTTGGCGAACAGCATCAACAGGCGATCGGGGAAGACGATGCTGCCGGTGTTGGTCACGACGCCAACGCGGTCGCCGTCACCGTCGAAGGCCAGGCCGATATCGGCGTTGGTCTCGGCGACCTTGGCGATCAGGTCTTCCAGGTTCTCGGGCTTGCCCGGGTCCGGGTGGTGGTTGGGGAAGTTGCCGTCCACTTCGCAGAACAGCGGGATGACTTCGCAATTCAGCGCTTCGATCAGCTGAGGCGCGATGACGCCGGCCGCGCCGTTGCCGCAATCGACCACCACTTTCAGGCGACGGGCGAGTTTGACGTCGGCAGTGATTTCCTTGCCGTAGCGATCGAGGATGTCGACCTTGGTGATGCTGCCCTGGCCGCTGCTCAGGTTGTTGGTCTTGAGGCGATCGTGCAGGGCCTGGATCTGTTCGTTGGCCAGGGTGTCGCCGGCAATGACGATCTTGAAGCCGTTGTAGTTCGACGGGTTGTGGCTACCGGTCAGCATCACCCCGGATTTGCCAGCCAGCACATTGGCCGCGTAATACAGCGCCGGTGTCGGTACCAGGCCGACATCGCTGACGTGGCAACCACTGTCGTGCAGGCCCTGGATCAGTTGCGCCACCAGCTCGGGGCCGGACAGGCGACCGTCACGGCCTACGCAAACGTTGGGTTCGCCCTGGGCCAGGCTCTCGGAGCCAATGGCGCGACCGATCCAGTAGGCGGTTTCAGCGTTCAGGGTTTCCGGAACGGTTCCGCGAATGTCGTAAGCGCGAAAGATGCTTTCAGGGAACTTGGGTACGACTTGGGCTGCATTGCTCATCACTGGGGGTGCTCCGTCTAAAAGGGGGCAGGACAGGCCGGAATACTGACCGGAAGGCTCAAACTGAAGGGTATGACGGCGTTTTTGCCCTTGGGTTCATGGTGCAAAAATGCCATCTGATGAGCGTCAGCTCTTTTCAATCACCTTGTACCGTGATTCCGGGTGCTTGAGTCCGCGAATAAATCTGCTGAGTTTTTTGTGCTGAAACACAACCCACCAATCTTAGGCGAGCCGCTGGCGCGGCCCGGTTTTTTTGCTCAATGGCTGCCGGAGTGACCGAAACCGCCCGCGCCGCGCTGGCTTTCGTCGAAGGCTTCGACCACTTCGAAGTGCGCCTGGACCACGGGTACCAGTACCAACTGGGCAATGCGTTCGCCCACCGCGATGTTGAAGGCGGTCTGGCCACGGTTCCAGCAGGAGACCATGAGTTCGCCCTGGTAATCGGAGTCGATCAGGCCGACCAGGTTGCCCAGGACGATGCCGTGCTTGTGACCCAGGCCGGAGCGCGGCAGGATCAGCGCGGCGAGGCCTGGGTCGCCGATGTAGACGGATAGGCCGGTAGGAATCAGCAGGGTCTGGCCCGGTTCCAGGAGGGTGTCCTGCTTGAGCATGGCGCGCAGATCGAGGCCGGCGGAGCCTGGCGTGGCGTACTGCGGCAGGGGGAATTCGTTGCCGATGCGTGGGTCGAGGATCTTGGCTTGTAAAGCGTGCATGCGAGTTAAACCTGGTTCAGCCGTTCGGCGATGAAAGAGATCAGTTGGCGGGCAATCTTGCCCTTGCTGGTCTGGGCGAAGAGAGTTGCGTGCAACTCCCGGTCAATCACGCTGCAGGCATTTTCCTCGCTGTTGAAGCCAATGCTCGGGTTGGCCACGTCGTTGGCGACGATCAGGTCGAGGTTCTTGTCTTTGAGTTTGCGTGCAGCGTAGTCGAGCAAGTGTTCGGTTTCAGCGGCGAAGCCGACGCTGAACGGACGGTCGGGGCGGGTGGCGATGGTGGCCAGGATGTCCGGGTTGCGCACCATCTGCAATAGCAGGCCGTCACCGTTCGTAGGGTCTTTCTTCAACTTCTGTGGGGCGACGACTTCCGGGCGGTAGTCCGCGACCGCGGCCGAGGCGATGAACAGGTCGCACGGGATAGCGGCTTCACAGGCAGCGAGCATGTCGCGGGCGCTGACTACGTCGATCCGGGTCACGCGATCCGGGGTCGGCAGATGCACGGGACCGGTGATCAGGGTCACCCGGGCACCGGCTTCGACCGCGGCTTCGGCCAGGGCAAAGCCCATTTTCCCTGAGCTGTGGTTGGTGATGTAGCGCACCGGGTCGATATTTTCCTGGGTCGGGCCGGCGGTGATCAGCACGTGTTTGCCGGTCAGCGCCAGGTGCTGGAAGCAGTCGGCGGCGCACAGCGCCAGATCGTTGGCTTCGAGCATGCGGCCCAGGCCGACGTCGCCACAGGCCTGGCTGCCGGAAGCCGGGCCGAAGACCTTCAGGCCACGGCTTTGCAGCAGCTGGGTGTTGGCCTGGGTGGCAGGGTCGCGCCACATGGCCTGGTTCATGGCCGGGGCGATGGCGACGGTGGCGTCGGTGGCCAGGACCAGGGTGGTCAGCAGGTCGTCGGCGATGCCTTGGGCCAGGCGGGCGATCAGGTCGGCGGTGGCCGGGGCGATCAGCACCAGGTCGGCCCATTTGGCCAGTTCGATATGGCCCATGGCGGCTTCGGCCGCGGGGTCGAGCAGGTCCAGGTGGACCGGGTGCCCGGACAGGGCCTGCATGGTCAGCGGGGTGATGAATTCACTGCCGCCACGGGTCATGACCACACGTACTTCCGCGCCGTGGTCGAGGAGTCGGCGAACCAGCTCGGCGCTCTTATAGGCAGCGATGCCGCCGCCGACGCCGAGAACGATGCGTTTCCGATACAGCCGCTGCATAGGCCTGCCTTTCAGTTCAATGATTGCTGCGTGTAACACCCCCTCCCCAGGGGAAATTCCACGCAAAAAGATGGGCTAAGATAGCACAGCGACCGCTATGGAACAGCGGCGCCCACACACATGGAGGTGCTATGAGCATTCGCGACTGGCCTGCGGCGGAGCGCCCGCGGGAGAAGCTTCTCGAGCAGGGCGCGCTGGCCCTTTCCGACGCTGAATTGCTGGCGATTTTCCTGCGCACCGGGGTCGCCGGAAAAAGCGCGGTCGACCTGGCGCGACACCTGTTGCATCAGTTTGGCAGCCTGCGTGGTCTGCTCGAGGCGGACCAATTGACCTTCAGTCGGCAGCTTGGCCTGGGCCCGGCCAAGTTCGCGCAATTGCAGGCGGTGCTGGAAATGGCGCGCCGGCATCTGGCGGAAAAACTCAGTCGCAATTCGGTGCTGGAAAGCCCGGTGGCGGTCCGCGACTACCTCAAGGCGATGTTGCGCCATGAACCGCATGAGGTCTTCGGTTGCCTGTTTCTCGACTCCAAGCACCGGGTGCTGGCGTTCGAGGCGTTGTTCCAGGGTTCCATCAACACCACCAGCGTCTATCCGCGGCAAGTGGTCAAGCGTGCCCTGGCGCACAACGCGGCCGCGCTAATCCTGTGCCACAACCATCCTTCGGGCGTTTCCGAGCCGAGCCAGGCGGATCGGGTGCTGACCCGCAGGCTCACGGAGGCGCTGGACCTGGTGGATGTGCGCGTACTCGACCATTTCATCGTCGGCGAGGGCGAGCCGCTGTCGATGGCCGAGTACGGCTGGATGTAGCTCGCGGCTCAGGGCTTGAGGCTGACCTTCGAGTAGTCCTGGCGACCGAACGGGCTGACCTGATACCCATGGACATCCTTGCGCGTCAGGGCGAAGGCGGTCGGGTGGGCAAGCGGTAGCCACAGGGCCTGCTGCTGGATCTGGGTTTGCGCCTGCTGGTAAAGCTTGCTGCGCACGCCCTGCTCGGTGGTGGTCTTGCCGGCGGTGATCAGCTTGTCCAGGCCGGGGTCGCAGTAGCGGGCGAAGTTGGTCCCGGACTTCACCGCCGCGCAGGTGAACTGCGGGGTGAGGAAGTTATCCGGATCGCCGTTGTCGCCGGCCCAGCCCATGAACAGCAGGTCGTGCTCGCCGGCCTTGGCCCGACGGATCAGCTCGCCCCATTCGATCACGCGGATCTCCGCCTGGATCCCGACTTGTGCCAAGTCTGCTTGCAGCTGTTGCGCGCCCAGGCTCGGGTTGGGGTTCAACAAACTACCGGAAGGGCGGGTCCAGATCGTGGTCTGGAAGCCGTCTTTCAGGCCGGCCTTGGCCAGCAATTGGCGGGCCTTCGCCGGATCATGGGCGTAACCCGGCAGCTCCTTGGCGTAGCTCCAGGTGTTGGGCGGGAAGGGGCCGTTGGCGGGTTCGGCGGTATTTTCGAAGACCGCTTTCAGGTAGTTGGCCTTGTCGAAGGCGAGGTTGATGGCCTGGCGTACTTCAGGTTTGTCCAGCGGTGGGTGCTGGCTGTTGATGGCGACGAACGCGGTCATGAAGGCCGCGGTTTTCTCGACCTTGAGCGCAGGCTCCTCAAGCGCGGCGGTCACGTCCAGCGGCTTGGGCGACAGGGCGATCTGGCATTCGTTGCGGCGCAGCTTCTGCAGGCGCACGTTGGCGTCCGGGGTGATGGCGAAGATCAGCGAATCCACCGCCGGCTTGCCGGCAAAATAGTCGGGGTTGGCCTTGTAGCGGATCGATGCGTCCTTCTGGAAGCGGCCGAACACGAAGGGGCCGGTGCCGATCGGCTGGCTGTTGAGCTTGTCCTGGGTGCCGGCTTTGAGCAACTGGTCGGCGTATTCGGCGGAGTAGATCGACGCAAACCCCATGCTCAGGGTGGCGAGGAAGGTCGAATCGGCGTGGTCGAGGGTGAAGCGCAGGGTCAGCGGATCCAGGGCGTCGATCTTCTTGATCAGCGCCGGCAGCTGCAGCGACTGGGCATGGGGATAGCCGCTCTGCGCCACTTTATGCCAGGGGTTGGCCGGGTCGAGCATGCGGTCGAAGCTGAACTTCACGTCTTCGGCGGTCAGCTCGCGGCTCGGATTGAAATACGCGGTGCGATGAAACTTCACTTTCGGGTGCAGCTTGAACACGTAGGTCAGGCCGTCGGCCGAGACTTCCCAGCTGTCGGCCAGGCTCGGTACCACCTTGCCGCTGCTGGCGTCGAACTCCACCAGGCGATTCATCAGCACGTCGGCCGAGGCGTTGGTGGTGGTCAGCGAGTTGTACTGCACTACGTCGAAACCTTCCGGGCTGGCCTCGGTGCACACGCTTAATGCGGCGGCGTGGGCCAGCGGGCTCAGAAGAAGAGGGGCGAACAGGAGCGGGAGGGCAGCGAGGCGCATGTTTGGCTTCCTTTGCAGATCGAAGGCCCATCTGCGAGTGCAGTCTGGAAAAAGGCTTACCCTAGTGGCCCCGTTGAAAAATGACTATCCCCTTTTTTCGCTCGTGGGCCGGATACGTTGGCATTTATTGCGGCGTCGAGCCTGTTGGCGGTCGGCAGTCATGGGCACATTAGGCATAAATTGACAGAGGTTTTTTCCATATATTGACGTGGAACGAGCGGGGCGGCGGCTGTGCTGGGTGATTTTGCCGCCTGTTTCATCCTCGGAGAATTTATTCTGCGACGAGTGGTCAGCCATGGCGCCAGCCTTTGGTGCAGGCATCCGGAGCAAGAAAACAGGGACTTTTCGAAATCCAAAGCACACCGGCTGTTGTTGCTACGGGGTCTTTCTGGTATAAAGCAGCGCTCTTTTCTAGGGGCCCGGTTCCTTCGCTTGTAGGTGTAGCCGGTAAGACCCTAAAGAAACGCGGCGCCTGGCGCCAAATGACTGAGAGATTAAGCGGCCAACCCATGCCGGGTTGGGCATGTGGTTTTAGAGGGCTGAGGCATGTCGAGAGTCTGTCAAGTTACCGGTAAGGGTCCGGTGACTGGGAATAACATTTCCCACGCAAACAACAAAACCCGTCGTCGTTTCCTGCCGAACCTGCAGCATCACCGCTTCTGGGTTGAGTCCGAGAAACGTTTTGTGCGTCTGCGCGTATCTGCCAAAGGCATGCGTATCATCGACAAGCGTGGCATTGATGTCGTGCTGGCCGAACTTCGTCGCGATGGCAAGGTTTAAGGGAGCTAATCATGCGTGAATTGATTCGTTTGATTTCGAGCGCCGGTACTGGTCACTTCTACACTACCGACAAGAACAAGCGCACTACTCCGGACAAAATCGAGATCAAGAAATATGATCCGGTTGTTCGTAAGCACGTGATCTACAAGGAAGGCAAAATCAAGTAATTGATTTTTCTTCTGACAAAAAAACCCGCCTTCAAGCGGGTTTTTTTGTGCCTGCGATTCAGGCTTTCGGTTCGAAGATCACATAGATCTTGCGGCACGGTTCCAGCACCTCCCAGGTGCCGCGAAAGCCTGCGGGAATGACGAAGCGATCACCGGCGCGCAAGGTCTTGGCATTGCCTTCGCCGTCACGCAGGACCGAAACCCCCTGCACGATCTCGCAGTACTCGTGCTCGGTGTAGTTCACCGTCCACTGGCCGATCGCGCCTTCCCACACCCCGGCGTTCATCTGGCCGCACGGGCTGTTGTAGTGGTTGAAGACGGTCTGCTCGGGGTCGCCCTTGAGGACTTTTTCCTGGGCAGGGCGATACCGCTCGGCCGCAGTGTTGGCCTGATTGAAGTCGACGATGTCCTGGATGCTCATGCTGGTATTCCCCCCTGATTGCGCTGCGAATGGCTGGAAAGCCCAAAGTCTATGTTTATTAAAATGAACATAGCAATGGCGTTTGCCTGGCCACTGTCAAATATATTGAAACTTCGGGTGCCGCTGGTTTAGGGTGGTGAATGCCATGGGCCGAAGCAGGCTGGCCGGGCAGAATTCCTGAAGGTGCCGACATCGATCGCGTGGCGCCTGTATCCAACAAGAGGAGGACACTCGCATGACCACCCTGACTCGAGCCGATTGCGAACAACGCGCCCGCGAGCTGAAAATCGAAGGCCGTGCCTACATCAATGGCGAATACACCGCCGCCGTTTCCAACGAAACCTTCGAATGCATCAGCCCGGTCGATGGCCGTCTGCTGGCGAGTATTGCCAGCTGTGACGCCGCCGACGCGCAACGCGCCGTGGAAAACGCCCGCGCCACTTTCAATTCCGGCGTCTGGTCGCGCCTGGCGCCGGCCAAGCGCAAAGCCACTATGATTCGTTTTGCCGGCCTGCTGAAGAAGCATGCCGAAGAACTGGCCCTGCTCGAAACCCTGGACATGGGCAAGCCGATCAGCGACTCCCTGGGTATCGACGTTCCCGGCGCGGCGCAAGCGCTGAGCTGGAGCGGCGAAGCCATCGACAAGATCTACGACGAAGTCGCCGCCACGCCCCACGACCAACTGGGCCTGGTGACTCGCGAGCCGGTGGGCGTGGTCGGCGCTATCGTGCCGTGGAACTTCCCGTTGATGATGGCATGCTGGAAACTCGGGCCGGCGCTGTCCACCGGTAACTCGGTGATCCTCAAACCGTCGGAAAAATCGCCGCTGACCGCTATTCGCATCGCCGCGCTGGCCGTCGAGGCTGGGATCCCGGCCGGGGTGCTCAACGTGCTGCCAGGTTATGGCCACACCGTGGGCAAGGCCCTGGCCCTGCACATGGACGTCGATACCCTGGTGTTCACCGGTTCGACCAAGATCGCCAAGCAGTTGATGGTCTACTCCGGCGAATCGAACATGAAGCGCGTCTGGCTGGAGGCGGGCGGCAAGAGCCCGAACATCGTGTTCGCCGATGCCCCGGACCTGCAGGCCGCGGCCGAATCCGCGGCCAGCGCCATTGCCTTCAACCAGGGCGAAGTCTGCACCGCCGGTTCGCGCCTGCTGGTGGAGCGTTCGATCAAGGATAAATTCCTGCCGCTGGTGATCGAGGCCCTCAAGGCCTGGAAACCGGGCAACCCGCTGGACCCGGCCACCAACGTCGGCGCGCTGGTAGATACCCAGCAGATGAACACCGTGCTGTCGTACATCGAGTCCGGTCATGCCGACGGCGCCAAGCTGGTGGTGGGCGGCAAGCGCACCCTGCAGGAAACCGGCGGGACCTACGTTGAGCCGACCATCTTCGATGGTGTCAGCAACGCAATGAAGATCGCCCAGGAAGAGATCTTTGGCCCGGTGCTCTCGGTCATCGCCTTCGACACTGTGGAAGAAGCCATCCAGATTGCCAACGACACGCCTTATGGCCTGGCCGCGGCGGTATGGACGGCCAATATCTCCAAGGCTCACCTGACCGCCAAGGCGCTGCGGGCCGGCAGTGTCTGGGTCAACCAATATGACGGCGGTGACATGACCGCGCCGTTCGGCGGCTTCAAGCAGTCGGGCAACGGTCGTGACAAGTCGCTGCATGCGTTCGACAAGTACACCGAACTGAAGGCGACCTGGATCAAGCTGTAATTCAAGGGGCGCGGATATCGGGCGTCTGAACAGACGCCACCCCGCGCACCGTTAGCCGATCCATATCGCAGCCGGACTTTCCGCAGGGGAGGTCCGGCTGCGTTGTCTCTGTATTAAAAAAACCATCCACAGGAGCGTGGAAATGCGCTGGGCAACTTATTTCGCCGTTTTGGCGGCTGTCCTGAGTGTGGGGCTGGCCTTGGGCGTGAGCATGCCGCTGGTGTCGTTCCGCCTGGAGAGCTGGGGGTATGGGCCCTTTGCAATCGGCGTGATGGCCTCGATGCCGGCGATTGGCGTCTTGCTCGGGGCGAAGGTGTCCAGCCGCCTGGCGGCACGCTTCGGCACGGCGGGGCTGATGCGCCTGTGCCTGTGGGGCGGGGCGATCTCCATTGGCCTGCTGGCGCTGTTGCCGAGTTATCCCCTGTGGCTGGTGCTGCGGCTGATGATCGGCGTGGTGCTGACCATCGTCTTCATCCTCGGCGAAAGCTGGATCAACCAGTTGGTGGTGGAGCAGTGGCGCGGTCGCCTGGTGGCGCTGTATGGCAGTAGCTATGCCTTGAGCCAATTGGCTGGCCCGCTGCTGCTGGGCGCCTTGGGCACCGAGCATGACTACGGTTTCTGGGTGGGCGTCGTGCTGCTGGTGGTGTCGCCTCTGTTGCTGATGGGCCGCAGCGGTGCGCCGAGCAGCGAGTCTTGCAGCGTGACCTTCGGTGATCTGTGGCGCTTCTGTCGTGGCCTGCCGGCCATTGGCTGGGCGGTGGCGCTGTTCGCCGCGTTCGAGGCGATGATCCTGACCCTGTTGCCGGTCTATTGCCTGCGCCAGGGGTTTACCGAGGACATCGCCCTGGCGATGGTCAGCACCGTGGTGGTGGGCGATGCCTTGTTGCAGCTGCCAATCGGTGCCCTGGCCGACCGCGTATCGCGGCGCGCCTTGTTCGCCGGCTGCGCGGTAATCCTGCTGCTGTCGAGCCTGGCCATTCCGTTGCTGCTCGATACCCTGCTGATCTGGCCGCTGTGGGTGTTGTTCGGCGCCAGCGCCGGGGGCCTGTTCACCTTGTCGTTGATTCTGATCGGCGAGCGCTACCGCGACGATGCGCTGGTGCGCGCCAATGCCCACGTCGCTCAGCTGTGGGGCATCGGCTGCCTGATCGGGCCGCTGGTGGCGGGGGCGGGCAGCCAGTGGGTCAGCGGGCATGCCTTGCTGTTGCTGATGGCGGCCGGGGCCCTGGGGCTGATTGTGCTGTTGTTGCGCGAAGGCGCGTTTGGCGCGGCCCAGCCACAAACCCTGTAGCAGCGAGGTTTGCCCGCGACAAGGGGCTGACAGTCAACCGCCTGGCTGAGTGTGATTCCGCTATCGCGAGCCAGCTCGCTCCGGCGGGCGCTCAGAGCATCCGTTCGAGGCCGATGGTATTGCTCATCCAGGCATTGAAGCGCCGCCACCAGTTGCCTGGCTCGCGGGTCAGGGTGTGCAGTTGCTGGTTGTCTTCGGTGACCCAGACCAGCTTGCCGTCCTGCAGTTTCGCCTCGTAGCTCAGGGCCGGCGCCATGCCTTGCAGCGCCAGGCTGCGAACGCGCTCGGCCAGCTCGGGGCTGTCCACCAGCACCCCGACCTCGGTGTTCCACAGCACCGAGCGCGGGTCGAAGTTGAAGGAGCCGATAAAGGACTTCTGGCGGTCGAAGATGATCGCCTTGCTGTGCAGGCTGGAGTCCGAGCCAGGATACGACGCACTGTGGAACAGGTGAGGACCGCTGCCGCCGCCGTTACCGGGTTGGCGCCGCAGTTCGTAGAGTTTCACGCCGTGTTGCAGCAGCGCCTTGCGATACGGCGCGTAGCCGCCGTGGACCGCCGGTACGTCGGTGGCTTCCAGGGAGTTGGTCAGCAGGCTCACCGCAACCCCGGCGTCGGCGCGTCCGGTGAGGTAGACCAGGCCTGGCTGGCCGGGGACGAAATAGGCCGAAACCATCATCAACTCTTTACTGACGCTCTGTAGCTCCGGCGCCAACTGGGTGGTCAACAGCAGGTGCGGGTCGGGTTCACCCTTGGACAGGACCTTGCTCGGGGCGTCCCACAGCGCCTGGTTCCAGGCCCAGATCAGCTCTTTGCGCCAGACGTCCATGCGCGGCTGGGTCCGATAGGCCTTGAGCTCCTGGAACAGGGCATGCTCCTGCTGCTGGGCGTCGTCCAGCGATTGCTGCAGGCGCAACCGGGTGTTGGCCAGCTCCCTGGCCGATGGCAGGCGCGACATAAACTCGCCGATGGGTTTGCTCAGGGCGCTGTTCCAGTACTGGTCGAAGCTGTGCCCGAGCTGTTCGGCCACCGGGCCGATACCGAGGATGTCGATGTCGGTGAAGTTCAGGTTGGGTTCGGCGTCGAAGTACTCGTCCCCCAGGTTGCGCCCGCCGACGATGGCCGCGCTGTTGTCCGCCAGCCACAGCTTGTTGTGCATGCGTCGATGTTGCAGCGACAGGTTGAACAGACGCCCCATGGCACGGGTCACGCCAGTGCTGCGCCCCAGGTGCAGGGGGTTGAACAGGCGGATCTGTATCCGCGGATGGGCGGCGAGGGTGGCCATGATCTGGTCCAGGCCGTCGCTGGTGGTGTCATCCAGCAGAATGCGGATGCGCACGCCGCGGTCGGCGGCCTTGAGCAGTTCGTCCACCAGCATCCGGGTGCTGATGCCGTCATGGACGATGTAGTACTGCAGGTCGAGGCTGCTTTGGGCGTTGCGGATCAGTTCGGCGCGGGCCATGAAGGCTTCGCTGCTGTCGGACAGCAGGCGAAAGCCCGAACGTCCCTGATAGGGGGCGGCCTGGGCCTGGATCAAGCGACCGAAGGCCGAGTCGGCGGCCGGCAGAGCCTGGCTGGGCTCGCGAGGCACATCGAGGCTGACGCAGCCGCTCAGGCACAGCGCGATCAGCATAAGGAAGGCCAGGGCCTGTCTGGATCTCAAGTCAGCTCATCTCGAATCGCTGCGATGGTCTAGCTGTGACGCCGGTTTCACAGGAAAAGGTCAGTCCGTTGCGCAATCTTCAGCCAGCAGCTTGATGGCGGCTGCGCCGACTTTGCGCACGGCTTCCTCGATCTGTGCCGTTGGCTTGGCAGCGTAGTTCATCCGCAGGCAGTTGCGGTACTTGCCCGAGGCCGAAAAGATGCTGCCCACGGCAATCTGCACGCCCTGGCCGAGCAGCGCGCGGTTCAGGCGCAGGGTATCGAAACCTTCCGGCAGTTCGACCCACAGCATGAACCCGCCCTGCGGCCGGCTGGCGCGGGTACCCGTGGGGAAATAGCGGCTGACCCAGTCGATCATCAGGTCGCGATTGCGCTGGTACTGGGTGCGCATGCGCCGCAGGTGCGGCTCGAAATTGCCGCTCTTGAGGAACTCGGCGATGGCGATCTGCGGCTGCGGCGCGGTGGAGCCGGTACTGATGTATTTCATGTGCAGCACTCGTTCCAGATAGCGCCCGGGGGCGACCCAGCCGATGCGCAGGCCCGGCGCCAGGGTCTTGGAGAAGGAGCTGCACAGCAGCACCCGGCCATCGTCGTCGAACGACTTGATGGTCCGCGGGCGCGGGTAGGTGTAGGACAGCTCGCCATACACATCGTCTTCGATGATCGCCACGTCAAAGCGCTGGGCCAGGGTCAGCAGGGCCCGCTTGCGCGACTCCGGCATGATATAGCCCAGCGGGTTGTTGCAGTTGGGGGTCAACTGTATGGCCTTGATCGGCCATTGCTCCAGGGCCAGTTCCAGGGCGTCGAGGCTGATGCCGGTGAGTGGGTCGGTGGGGATTTCCAGGGCCTTCATGCCCAGGCCCTTGAGGGTCTGCATGGCGCCATGGAAGCTCGGCGAGTCGACGGCGACGATATCCCCGGGCTCGCAGGTGGCACGGATGCTGGTGGACAAGGCTTCGTGGCAGCCGGTGGTGATCACCAGGTCGTTGGCGCCGAGCTGGCAGCCGGAATCGAGCATCAGCCGCGCCAGCTGTTCACGCAGTTCGTGCACGCCGTAGATGGTGTCGTAATACAGACCGGGCATGTCCTGGCGCCGGCTGATGCGGGCGAGCCCGCGCAGCAGGGGCTTGAGGGTCGGGCTGGTGACGTCGGGCATGCCGCGGCCCAGCTGGACGATATCCTTGCGCGGCACGCTGCGGATCAGTTCCAGCACCTGGTCCCACTGCGAAATCTCCACTGGCCGCTGCGCCGGGCGACCCACCGCGGGCAGTGCCGGCAGTTCGCGGCTGACCGGCACGAAGTAGCCGGACTTGGGCTTGGGCGTCGCCAGGCCGCTGTCTTCCAGCACCCGATAAGCCTGCTGCACGGTACTCAGGCTGACCCCGTGTTCGACACTCAAGGCCCGTACTGACGGCAGTCGGTCACCGGGGCGATAGAAGCCTTGTTCGATACGTGTGCCCAGCAGTTCGGCGAGATTGACATACAGGGTCATGGCGCAGCCTCGGGGTGATTGAATCGGGTAACCAGTACAGATGGCGCAAAATTACAGGATTCAGCCCGGATAGGGGAAATTCTGTATGGAAATAATAGCAGTGCTTTGAATCTGTAATGGTTTCTGGCGCCCGCGCATGATGTCTGCTCATAGCGACCCAAGTAAACAGGAGCAGCAAAAATGAACGGCTTGAGCGATGTGCGTTTGTCGTTACACAGTCAGGAACTGGCGGCTGGGCAGGAGCGGGCAGCAGGGGCGATGTCCGTCCACAATGCGCCGTCCGGCCTCGGTCTCTGGGGCCTGTACTGGCACCGACTGCGTACACGCAAGGCGCTGCTCGAGCTGACCACCGAACAGTTGCGCGATATCGGCCTGAGTCGCGAACAGGCGCGGCAGGAAGGGCTCAAGCCGTTCTGGCGGCTGTGAAAATCCCGCTGGCTTGTAGCCGCTGGCGCAGCCTGCGATCGGTTGCGCAGCAACCGCAAAGGGCCGCAACCGATTTCACAGGAAACCGGATGCGGCCTTTTTTCGCCTGCTGCGCAGTCGATCGCAGCCTGGCGGCAGCGGCTACAGGTTTCAGATCAGTTCTTTCAACCGATGCCAGAGCATCCCCAGCGCCAGCAGCGGCGAACGCAGGTGCTTGCCGCCTGGGAAGGTGATGTGCGGGACCTGGGCGAACAGATCGAAACCACCGCCCTGCTGGCCGCTGATGGCTTCGGCCAGCAACTTGCCGGCCAGGTGCGTGGCATTCACGCCGTGGCCCGAGTAGGCCTGGGCGTAATACACATTGGGCTGGTCTTTTAGACGGCCGATCTGTGGCAGGCGGTTGGCGCCGATGCCGATCATGCCGCCCCATTGATAGTCGATCTTCACCGCCGCCAGTTGCGGGAACACCTGCAGCATCTTCGGCCGCATATAAGCGGCAATGTCCCGCGGGTCGCGGCCGGAATAGTGGCAGGCGCCGCCGAACAGCAAGCGCCGATCGGCCGAAAGGCGGTAATAGTCCAGGGCCACCCGCTGGTCGCAGACCGCCATGTTCTGCGGCAACAGGGCGTGGGCCAGCTCTTCGCTCAAGGGTTCGGTGGCGATGATGTAACTGCCGGCGGGCAGCACCTTGCCACCCAGTTGCGGGTTGAGATCGTTGAGGTAGGCGTTGCAGCCCAGCACCAGGGTGCTGGCGCGCACCGAGCCCTGGGCGGTATGGACCTTGACCTGCGGCCCGTAATCGATGCGGGTCACGGCCGAGTGTTCGAACAGGCGCACGCCCAGTTGCTGCGCGACCGCGGCTTCGCCCAGGGCCAGGTTCAGCGGGTGCAGGTGCCCCGAGCCCATGTCGATCAGGCCGCCGACGTAACGGTCGGAACCCACCACGCTGTGCATCTCGTTGGCTTGCAGCAGCCGGGTTGCATGGCGATAGCCCAGGTCGCGCAACTCCTGGGCATCTTCGGCGAAACCTTCGAGGTCGCGCGGTTTGTTGGCCAGGTCGCAATAACCCCAGGTCAGGTCGCAGGGAATCTGGAAATGCTCGATACGCTGGCGGACGATTTCCACCGCTTCCAGGCCCATCAGTTTCATCTGGCGTACGCCGTCTTCGCCGATTATTGAGGCGAACTGCTCGAGGCCGTGACCCACTCCGCGAATCAGTTGCCCGCCGTTGCGCCCGCTGGCGCCCCAGCCGATCTTGCGCGCTTCCAGCAGAATGACGCTGAGCCCGCACTCGGCCAGCTCGATCGCGGTGTTGAGCCCGGAGAAGCCGCCGCCGACCACGCATACGTCCGCCTGGTGCTCGCCGGCCAGCGCCGGATAATCGGGCTGGTGCAGGCTGCTGGCGGCGTAGTAGGAGGCGGGGTGCGAATGGCCTGGCCCCGACGGCTGAACACGGGTGTTCATGTGGATCATCCTGATTCGTGTGTTTGGAAAATTTGACGGAGCATAAGCCGGACCTTTCCGGTGCGGCAACATTGGTCGGCCAGTGCTGTCTGCCACAAGGCTTTTAAGGCAAAATCGCGGCCTCTCCAGACTCCCGGTAAACGCTTCGATGAGCTGCAACAGCCAGAAAATCCGCACGCTCCGACAGCAGATCCCTTCGTTCGAGTGCGTGCCCGGCTGTCACGACTGCTGTGGTCCGGTCACCACTTCGACCGAAGAGATGTCGCGCCTGCCGCGCAAGACCCGGGCCGAGCAGGACGCGGCGATGGAAGAGCTGAACTGTGTGCACCTGGGGCCCAATGGCTGCACGGTGTATGACGAGCGGCCGCTGATCTGTCGCCTGTTCGGCACCACGCCGAGCCTGCCATGCCCCAATGGCCGGCGCCCGGTGGAGCTGATCCACCCGCGGGTGGAGAAGCAGATCCATGAATACATGGCGAGCACCCGGCAGGTGCTGGTCTGACCCGAGGCCATCGCGGGCATGTAGGCGCGAGGCTTGCCCGCGACAGCGATTGCCCTGACGACAGGGCCTGCGGGCCGTTGTGATCAATCCGGAATCGGCAGGCTCAGGCTCTCTTTCACCTCTTCCATCACGATATAGCTCTTGGATTCACGTACGTGGGGCAGCTTGAGCAGGATGTCGCCCAGCAGTTTGCGGTACGAGGCCATTTCGGAAATCCGCGCCTTCACCAGGTAGTCGAAGTCCCCCGACACCAGGTGGCATTCCAGTACATGCGGCAGTTTCAGCACGGCGCGGCGGAACTCCTCGAAGGTGTCGCCGGACTTGTAGTCCAGGCTGATTTCGACGAATACCAGCAGGCTACCCTTGAGGTGCTGCGGGTTGAGCCGGGCGTTGTAGCCCATGATGATGCCTTCGCGCTCCAGGCGGCGGACCCGCTCGGTGCACGGCGTGGTCGACAGCCCGACCTTTTCCCCCAGCTCGGTAAAGGAGATGCGCCCATCGGCTTGCAGGATGCGCAGGATATTGCGATCTATCTTGTCCAGCTCACGCTTTGTCTGGTGGTTGGTACGCATAGGGGATGCGCCTCCGTGAAAAGGGTTTTTGCCGAGAATTCTCGCCAAATATAGGCGTTTATATAGTGAAAAGCACTGGTCGTTGCTTTTTATACTGCGCGCATCTTCGCTCTGAATAACAAACGTCAGCGGTTATCCGCGATGAGGGATATGAAAATGCGCGTTCTGGTCTTGGGTAGCGGCGTGATCGGTACCACCAGTGCCTACTATCTGGCCCGTGCCGGTTTCGAAGTGACCGTCGTCGACCGTCAGCCGGCCGTTGCCATGGAAACCAGTTTCGCCAACGCCGGCCAGGTTTCGCCGGGTTATGCCTCGCCCTGGGCCGCGCCGGGCGTGCCGCTCAAGGCCATCAAGTGGCTGCTGCAGCGTCACGCGCCGCTGGCGATCAAGGCCACCGCCGACATCGATCAATACCTGTGGATGGCGCAGATGCTGCGCAACTGCACCGCTGCCCGCTATGCGGTGAACAAGGAGCGCATGGTCCGCCTGTCCGAGTACAGCCGCGACTGCCTCGACGAACTGCGCGCGGAAACCGGCATCGCCTATGAAGGCCGCAGCCTGGGGACCACCCAGCTGTTCCGCACCCAGGCGCAACTGGATGGCGCGGCCAAGGATATCGCCGTGCTCAAGGAGTCCGGCGTGCCTTTCGAACTGCTGGACCGCGAGGGCATCGCCCGCGTCGAGCCGGCCCTGGCCAGCGTGACCGACATCCTGGCCGGCGCCCTGCGCCTGCCGAACGACCAGACTGGCGACTGCCAGATGTTCACCACGCGCCTGGCGCAAATGTGCACCAAGCTGGGTGTGGAATTCCGCTTCGACCAGGACATCCAGCGCCTGGACTTCGCCGGTGACCGCATCAACGGCGTCTGGATCGACGGCAAGCTGGAAACCGCCGACCGCTACGTGCTGGCCCTGGGCAGCTACTCGCCACAACTGCTCAAGCCACTGGGCATCAAGGCCCCGGTGTATCCGCTCAAGGGGTACTCGCTGACCGTGCCGATCACCAACCCGGCCATGGCCCCGACTTCGACCATCCTCGACGAAACCTACAAGGTCGCGATCACTCGTTTCGACAACCGTATCCGCGTTGGCGGCATGGCGGAAATCGCCGGTTTTGACCTCTCGCTCAACCCGCGTCGGCGCGAAACGCTGGAGATGATCGTCAACGATCTTTATCCTCAGGGCGGCGATCTGTCCCAGGCCAGTTTCTGGACCGGCCTGCGTCCTACCACTCCGGACGGTACGCCGATCGTTGGCGCCACGCCCATGCGCAACCTGTTCTTGAACACCGGTCATGGCACGCTTGGCTGGACCATGGCCTGTGGTTCCGGTCGTCTGCTGGCCGATCTGATGGCGAAGAAAAAGCCGCAGATCAGCGCCGAAGGTCTCGATATTTCTCGTTACGGTAATCCTCAGGAGCCTGCAAAACATGCCAATCCAGCGCCAGCTCACCAATGAGCGCATGAGCCAGATCGTCGTCCACAGCGGTACCGTGTATCTGGCCGGGCAAGTCGGCGACGACCTGAACGCGGGGATTGAGCAGCAGACCCGTGAAACCCTCGCCAACATCGAGCGTTTGCTGGACCTGGCCGGCACCGACAAGTCGCGCCTGCTGTCGGTGACCATCTACCTGAAGGACATCGATGCGCACTTCGCCGGGATGAACAGCGTATGGGACCAGTGGCTGCCGAAAGGCGTCGCCCCGGCCCGCGCAACCGTCGAAGCCAAGCTCTGCGAACCGGAAATCCTGGTCGAGTTGTCCGTCGTGGCCGCTCTGCCTTAAGCAAGATCCCTCTCCCGGTGCTGTTAATGGATGGCTCACGCCATCCGCCAGCGCCGGTTTTTTCTTCCCACATGACCGCCTAGAAGTCTGCCGCCATGCGTCCTGCCCGTGCCCTGATCGATCTTCAAGCCCTGCGTCACAACTACCAACTGGCCCGCGAAGCCTCACCGGGCGCCCGTGCGCTCGCGGTGATCAAGGCCGATGCCTATGGCCATGGCGCGGTGCGCTGTGCCCAGGCGCTGGAAGCCGAGGCCGACGGCTTTGCCGTGGCCTGTATCGAAGAAGCCCTGGAGCTGCGTGCGGCGGGGATTCGCGCGCCGATATTGCTGCTTGAAGGCTTTTTCGAGGCCGATGAGCTGGACCTGATCGTCGAACATGATTTCTGGTGCGTGGTGCATTCGCTGTGGCAGCTGGAGGCCATCGAGCAGGCCACCGTCGCCAAGCCGCTGACGGTATGGCTCAAGCTGGATTCGGGCATGCACCGCGTCGGCCTGCATCCCAAGGATTACCAGCCGGCCTATCAGCGGCTGCTGGCCAGCGGCAAGGTGGCGAAGATCGTATTGATGAGCCATTTCGCCCGCGCCGACGAGCTCAGCTGCAGCAGCAGCGACGAGCAGGTTGCGGTGTTCGAGGCGGCGCGCCAGGGTTTGTCCGCCGAGATCAGCCTGCGCAACTCGCCGGCCGTGCTCGGCTGGCCGCACATCCCCAGCGACTGGGTGCGCCCCGGCATCATGCTGTATGGCTCGACCCCGTTCGAAGAACCGCATCCACTGGCCGCGCGCCTGCAACCGGTGATGACCCTGGAGTCGAAGGTGATCTGCGTGCGCGAACTGCCGGCCGGCGAGCCGGTGGGGTACGGCGCCAAATTCGTCACGCCACGGCCAATGCGGATCGGCGTGGTGGCCATGGGGTACGCCGACGGTTATCCGCGGCATGCGCCGACCGGTGCGCCAGTGCTGGTGGCGGGGCAGCGTACCCAGCTGCTCGGCCGGGTTTCCATGGACATGCTGTGCATCGACCTGACCGACGTGCCAGAAGCCGGGCTGGGTTCTACCGTCGAGCTGTGGGGCAAGAACATCCTCGCCAGCGAGCTGGCGGCCGCGGCCGACACCATCCCTTATCAGCTGTTCTGCAACCTGCGCCGGGTGCCACGCGTCTATTCTGGGGACTGAGCGGCACAGCGCATTGCCGAAAGTCGCCTTGCCCCCTGGGATTGGGGCCCAAGTGTTGTAAATACTGAACGCTATCGCCATGATAACGCTCAACTACAACAACGCCTGATCCCTAGGAGGCTGCCGCATTGGACGTCGGTGAACGACTGCAATCCATCCGTAAACTCAAAGGCCTTTCCCAGCGTGAACTCGCCAAGCGCGCGGGCGTCACCAACAGCACCATTTCGATGATCGAGAAGAACAGCGTCAGCCCCTCGATCAGTTCGCTGAGAAAGGTTCTTGGCGGCATTCCCATGTCGATGGTCGAGTTTTTCTCGGAAGAAATCCTCCAGGAAAAACCCACCCAGATCGTCTACAAAGCCAACGAGTTGATCGATATTTCCGATGGCGCGGTGACCATGAAGCTGGTGGGCCGGGCGCATCCGAGCCGGGCGATCGCTTTTCTCAACGAGATCTATCCGCCGGGCGCCGATACTGGTGAAGAGATGCTCACCCATGAAGGCGAGGAAACCGGGATTCTCGTGGAAGGACGCCTGGAGCTGGTGGTGGGTCTTGAGACATTCGTGCTTGAAGCCGGTGACAGCTACTATTTCGAAAGCACCAAGCCGCACCGTTTCCGTAATCCTTTCGATGCACCCGCGCGACTAATCAGCGCAGCCACGCCCGCGAACTTCTAGTAGAAGAGGCGTCCTGCAAGGATTGCAGCGGTGCCCGAAGCAGCATTTCGCCTCTCTCTAATCCCCCTTTGAATCTAGGGTTGTTTCAGAGTGGCGGGCTAACCGCTATACTTGCGCCCGCCCGCGAAACCGTGGCCGTGGGCGTGACTAGCCACCATTGAGGGTGTACGCGTGAACCTAATTATGAAAATGCTGGCTGCACCAGCAACCGTATTGGCCCTCTGGGCTGTCAGCGCTCAAGCTGCGACCAACGACGACATTGCCAAGCGCCTCGAGCCGGTTGGCCAGGTCTGCGTCCAGGGGCAGGAATGCAAGGGTATGGAAGTCGCTGTTGCCGCCGGTGGCGGTGGTGCGAAGACTCCAGACGAAGTGATTGCCAAGCATTGCAATGCTTGCCACGGCTCCGGCCTGCTGGGCGCGCCGAAAATCGGCGACGCCGCTGCCTGGAAAGAGCGCGCGGATCACCAGGGTGGCCTCGACGGCATCCTGGCCAAGGCCATTACCGGTATCAACGCGATGCCGCCTAAAGGCACCTGCGCCGACTGCTCCGATGAAGAGCTCAAAGGCGCCATCCAGAAGATGTCCGGTTTGAAATAAGCACGGATCTTGCGCAAAAAAGCCGCTCACGAGCGGCTTTTTTCATGCCTGCGATTCGGCCGCTACTGTTCATTGCAGCAAAGACCCGGCAAGCTCGGTCCAACCTCAAATTCATGGAAGGTTCTGGAGGATCGGATGGTGCAGTCATGTTCTATCGAGCTGGCGGTCGATGAGGTCCTGGCACGCTTGCCGGCGCATATTCACCTGGGCATGCCCCTGGGGCTGGGCAAACCCAACCGCTTGGCCAATGCCCTGTATCGTCGCATCGCACAGCTGCCCGAACGCCAACTGACCATTTACACCGCCCTGAGCCTGGGCCGCCCGCCGCTGGGCGATGGCCTGCAACGGCGCTTCCTCGAGCCTTTCATCGAGCAGGTCTTCGGCGACTACCCCGAGCTGGAATTCCTCGCCGACCTGCACCGCAACCAGGTGCCGGCCAATATCCATATCGAACAGTTCTTCATGCAGCCCGGCAGCCTGCTCAACAGCCCGGCGGCGCAGCAGGATTATGTCTACAGCAACTACAGCCACGCCGCGCGCGACATCAATGCCGCGGGCCTGAACCTGGTCGCGCAACTGGTGGCCCGGGACCCGCAACAGGCCGACCGCCTGAGCCTGAGTTGCAACCCGGACATCACCCTCGACCTGTTGCCGATGATCGCCGAGCGGCGTGCCGCCGGCGAAACCATCCTGCTGCTGGGCCAGGTGCATCGCGACCTGCCTTATATGCCGGGCGACGCCGAAATCGACGCCACCACCTTCGACCTGTTGATCGACGAAGAGGAGGGCAGCACGCTGTTTTCCACGCCGAACATGCCGGTGGGGTTCCAGGATCACTTTATCGGCCTGCACGCCAGCACCCTGGTGCGCGACGGCGGCACCCTGCAGATCGGCATCGGCTCCATGGGCGATGCATTGACGGCGGCGTTGCTGGCACGCCAGGCGGACAACGACGGTTATCGGGCGCTGCTGGCGGACCTGGAGATCCAGGGCTGGAAGCCGCTGATCGAGCGCGAAGGCGGGGTGGAGCCTTTCGCCAAGGGCCTGTATGGCTGCAGCGAGATGTTCGTCAACGGCCTGCTGGCCCTGGCCGATGCCGGCATCGTACGGCGCAAGGTCTACCCTTCGGTGGCCCTGCAGCAGCAGGCCAACGCCGGGACCCTGGATGAAAACCAGGCGCTGGGCGGGGTATCGGTACATGGCGGTTTTTTCCTCGGGCCGCGCAGTTTCTACCAGCGCCTCAGGGATCTGCCCAAGAGCAAGCTCGGCGAGTTCAACATGACCGCCATCAGCTACATCAACGAGCTGTACGGCCACGAAGAACTCAAGCGCCTGCAGCGCCTGGACGCGCGCTTTATCAACAGCTCGATCATGGTCACCCTGCTGGGCGCCGGGGTGGCGGATCAGCTGGAAGACGGCCGGGTGCTCAGTGGCGTCGGCGGACAATACAACTTCGTCGCCCAGGGCCATGCGCTGCGAGGCGCGCGCTCGATCCTGATCCTGCGCAGCTGGCGCGAATCCGCGGGCCTGGTCAGCTCCAACATCGTCTGGGAATACGGCCACTGCACCATCCCGCGGCACCTGCGGGACATTGTGGTCACCGAGTACGGCATCGCCGATCTGCGCGGCAAGACCGATGCGAAGGTCATCGAAGCGCTGCTCAATATCAGCGACTCGCGTTTCCAGCCGGGCCTGATCGAACAGGCGCAGAAGGCCGGCAAGCTGCCCAGGGATTTCCGCCTCGATCCGCGTTTTACCGACAACCACCCGCAACGCCTGCTGGCGATCCAGGCGCGGCACCGGCACCTGTTCCCGGAATATCCGTTGGGCAGCGACTTCAGCGCAGAGGAGCGGGATTTGCTGCGGGCGCTGAACTGGCTGAAGAGCAAGTTCAAGCTCAGCGAGATTCTCGAATTGGGCAAGGCGGCGCTGGATGCCCCACCGCCCGAGGCGTTTCCGGCGCATCTGCAGCGGATGCAGCTGGTGAAGCCCGATGGTTGGCGCGAGGAGATCTATCAGCGTTTGCTGCTGGCGGCGCTGCGGGAGACGGCGCAGGCATGAGGTAGACGCCTGGCGGCGTCATCGCGGGCAATCGAGCGTCGACCGGCTGCTCCTACAGAAGCGGGTGGTCTCTGTAGGAGCGAGGCTTGCCCGCGATCAAGAGGCGAAGCCTCTTAGATAAAGGTCACCACGCCATCGGCCAGGGACTTGACCCGGGCCAGGGATTCCACGCGGTAGCCTTGCGCGTCCAGTTCGGCGCGGCCGCCCTGGAACGACTTCTCGATCACGATGCCCAGGCCGGCCACGGTGGCGCCCGCCTGCTTGATGATCGAAATCAGCGCCTGGGACGCCTTACCGTTGGCCAGGAAGTCATCGATGATCAGCACGCGGTCGCTGCTGGTCAGGTGGCGCGGGGAAATCGCCACGGTGCTTTCGGTCTGCTTGGTGAACGAGTACACGGTCGCCGACAGCAGATTCTCGGTCAGGGTCAGGGACTGGTGCTTGCGCGCGAAGATCACCGGTACGCCCAGGTTCAGGCCGGTCATGATCGCCGGGGCGATGCCCGAGGCTTCGATGGTGACGATCTTGGTGATGCCCGAGTCCTTGAACAGCGTGGCGAATTCGTCGCCGATCAGCTTCATCAAGGCCGGGTCGATCTGGTGGTTCAGAAAGGCGTCGACTTTCAGGACCTGGTCGGAAAGCACGATGCCTTCTTCGCGGATTTTCTTGTGCAGTGCTTCCATGAAGCTTTCCTCTGTTGACGCCTTGTGCGCCTGAGCTCTGATAAAAGGTGTTCGGTTAAAAATGCTGCGGTTAAAAAATGGCCAATTCTAGCGCTTTAACATCGCCCGTATATCCGCCAGTGCGTTATTGCCGCGAACGGCTTTGACTTCGGTCGGGGTGTCGTCGTTGCCTTCCCACGCCAGGTCGTCCGGCGGCAGTTCGTCGAGGAAGCGGCTGGGCGCGCAGTCGATGACTTCACCGTACTGCTTGCGCTTGGCGGCGAAGGTGAAGGCCAGGGTCTGGCGCGCGCGGGTGATGCCCACGTAGGCCAGGCGGCGTTCTTCCTCGATGGTGTCGGCTTCGATACTGGAGCGGTGGGGAAGGATTTCCTCCTCCATGCCCATGATGAACACATAGGGGAATTCCAGGCCCTTGGAGGCATGCAGGGTCATCATCTGCACGCCTTCGGCGCCGTCTTCCTCTTCCTGCTGACGCTCCAGCATGTCGCGCAGCACCAGTTTGCCGATGGCGTCTTCGACGGTCATTTCGCCGTCTTCGTCTTTTTCCAGGGTGTTCTTCAGCGCTTCGATCAGAAACCACACGTTACCCATGCGGTAGTCGGCGGCCTTGTCGCTGGAGCTGTTGGTGCGCAGCCAGTTCTCGTAGTCGATGTCCATGACCATGCTGCGCAGGGCGGAAATCGGGTCTTCGCCGGCGCACTGCTCGCGCACCTTGTCCATGAAGCGCTTGAAGCGCGCCAGGCGGTCGGTGAAGCGGCTGTCCAGGTGCTCGCCCAGGCCGATTTCGTCGGTGGCGGCGTACATCGAGATCTTGCGTTCGGTGGCGTAGTTGCCGAGTTTTTCCAGGGTGGTGGAGCCGATTTCCCGGCGCGGCACGTTGATCACCCGCAGGAAGGCGTTGTCGTCGTCCGGGTTCACGATCAGGCGGAAGTAGGCCATCAGGTCCTTCACTTCCTGGCGCCCGAAGAAGCTGTTGCCGCCCGACAGGCGATAGGGAATCTGGTGATGCTGCAGCTTCAGCTCGATCAGCTTGGCCTGGTAGTTGCCGCGATAGAGGATCGCGAAATCGCTGTAGGGCCGGTCGGTGCGCAGGTGCAGGCTGAGGATTTCCATGGCCACGCGCTCGGCCTCGGCGTCCTCGTTGCGGCAGCGGATCACGCGGATCTCGTCGCCATGGCCCATCTCGCTCCACAGCTGTTTCTCGAACTCGTGGGGGTTGTTGGAGATCAGCACGTTGGCGCAGCGCAGGATGCGGCTGGTGGAGCGGTAGTTCTGTTCGAGCATCACCACCTTCAAGGACGGGTAGTCTTCCTTGAGCAGCATCAGGTTTTCCGGGCGGGCGCCGCGCCAGGCGTAGATCGACTGGTCGTCGTCGCCCACCACGGTGAACTGGTTGCGCTTGCCGATGAGCATTTTCACCAGCAGGTACTGGCTGGCGTTGGTGTCCTGGTATTCGTCCACCAGCAGGTAGCGCACTTTGTTCTGCCACTTCTCCAGGATGTCGGCGTGTTCCTCGAACAGCTTCACCGGCAGCAGGATCAGGTCGTCGAAGTCCACCGCGTTGAACGCCTTGAGCGTGCGCTGGTAGTGGGTGTAGACGATGGCCGCGGTCTGCTCCTTGGGGTTGCGCGCGTTTTCCAGGGCCTGGGCCGGCAGGATCAGGTCGTTCTTCCAGGCGCCGATCATGTTCTTGATCTCGTCGACGCCGTCGTCGCCCGAGTATTCCTTTTGCATGATGTCGGTCATCAGGGCCTTGACGTCGGTCTCGTCGAAGATCGAGAAGCCCGGCTTGTAGCCCAGCCGCACATGCTCCTTGCGGATGATGTTCAGCCCCAGGTTGTGGAAGGTCGACACGGTCAGGCCGCGGCCCTCGCCACTGCGCAGCAGGGTGCCGACCCGTTCCTTCATCTCCCGCGCGGCCTTGTTGGTGAAGGTCATGGCGACGATGTACTGCGCGCGAATGCCGCAGTTCTGGATCAGGTGGGCGATCTTGCGCGTGATTACACTGGTCTTGCCGGAGCCAGCACCGGCGAGCACCAAAAGAGGGCCGCCGACGTAGTTCACGGCTTCTTGCTGCCGGGGATTGAGTCGGGACATGACGAAAAAAGGGGTCTGTAGCGAAATGGGCGGGCATTTTAACAGGATGGACGGATTCTGCTGCTCTCTCCGACTTGTGACGCAGCACGCTATCTAAATTTGCCGGTTTTGATACTTTCCCTCAGGATGCGCGCTGAATATGCGTCTAATGTTCGAGTTAGAGCGGTACAAGAAATTGCGTTTGATAATCAATATCATTTGTCATTGTTTATCTACGCGTCATAATGCCCGCCGCCAACTTCTATTACAGAGTCTAGGGAGCTAGCTTGTCCAAGCCTGTCGAACCCTTGCGCTTGCTGCTGCTGGCCGAAGAGCCGGCGTGGGCAGCGTTGTTGCGCGAGTGTCTCGCTCCGTTGGGAGACTCGGTGGTGCTGATCAGTGCGCCGACCTGGGAATCTGTCAGCCGTCTGTTCGATGAAGACCGCTCCGCGATTCTGTTAACCGTTCCCCAACTGCAACCGGCTCCCGGTCGTTGCAGCCTGCCCACGGTATTGCTGCTGGAACAGGAGCCGCTGAACACGCCCGCCGGCGCCAGCGACTGGCTGGTGAATAAAAACCTCACTGCCGATACGGTGCGCCGTTGCCTGCGCCATGTGCGCGAGCGCGGGGTGCTGGAAAACACCCTGTTGCGCCTGGCCGAGCAGGACCCGCTGACCGGCATCGCCAACCGTCAGGGCTTCCAGACCCTGCTGGCGGCGCGCCTGGCGGAAAACGAAGGACGCGGGCTGGCGCTGGGGCACCTGGACCTGGACAACTTCCGCCATGCCAACGATGCGCTGGGCCACCAGGCCGGCGACCGGTTGATCCTGCAAGTGGTCTCGCGGCTCAAGAGCCAGCTTGAGGCCGGCGACCAGCTGGCGCGCCTGGGCAGCGACGAATTCGCCCTGCTGATCGATACCCGCCGGGCGCCGCAGCGCGCCGAGTGGATGGCCGAACGCATCGCCGAAGTCATGGCCGAGCCGTACTGGATCGATGGCGAAAGCCTGCTGATCGGCTGCAGCCTGGGCATCGCCCACGCGAGGGCGAATGCCGGCGCCGACCCGCTGATGTGGCACGCGCACATCGCCATGCAGCAGGCCAAAAGCACCCAGGGCTGTACCTTTCATATCTTCAACGAACGCATCAATCGCAATGCCCGCAGCCTCGCCGACCTGGAAAGCGAACTGCGCCGGGCCTTGCGCCGCGACGAGCTGGAGTTGCACTACCAGCCGCGCCTGAACCTGCATGACGGGCAGATCGTCGGTCTGGAGGCCCTGGTGCGCTGGCGCCACGGCGAGCGCGGGCTGTTGCCGCCGAGCGAGTTCGTGCCCCTGGCCGAGCAGAGCGGCCTGATCGTGCCGCTGGGCTACTGGGTGATTTCCCGGGCGCTGCGCGACATGCAGGCCCTGCGCGAACGCGGCCTGGCGCCGCTGCACATGGCGGTCAACCTGTCGTTCCGCCAGTTCCAGGACAGCCAGCTGCTGTCGACCCTCAGCCGGCTGATTGCCGAGCGTGGTGTCGAGGCGCAATGGCTGGAATTCGAGTTGACCGAAACCGCGGTGATGCGCCGCAGCGACCTGGTCAAGCAGACCATGGACGCGCTGGGGCGGCTGGGGGTGCGGTTTTCCCTGGACGATTTCGGCACCGGGTTCTCGTCCTTCGTGCACCTCAACAGCCTGCCGATTGCCTTGTTGAAGATCGACAAAAGCTTTGTCGGCGGCATGGAGCAGCGCGAAGAGAACCGCAAGCTGGTGCACGCCATGATCAACCTGGCCCACAACCTCCATCTCGAGGTGGTGGCCGAAGGCGTGGAAACCCCCGAGCAACTGGCCTTGCTGCGCAGCTTCGGTTGCGACCAGGCGCAGGGCTACCTGATCAGCAAGCCGCTGCCGCTGACGGAACTGGTGGAGTATCTGACCTTCGGCAGGAGTCAGCAGGTCCTGGTCGGCGAGGTCATCTGACGGCACCCTGCCGTAGTGGCAGGAGAACCTGCCGCTACAGGGAATCCCGGGCGGCCTGGAAGTTATCCCGAGCGGCAGGCTCCGCACCTTCCCGGCGAATCATCCGGCGCATCTTCCATTCGAAAGCCAGGGTCAGGCTGATGGCGGCGCACGCCAGCCCCGATGCCAGGCCCCACCACACACCGGTCGCGCCCCAGCCCAGGGTGAATGCCATCAGCCAGGCCGCCGGCGCACCGATCAGCCAATAGCAGCCCAGACCCACGAGGAAGGTGGTCTTGGCGTCCTTGAGCCCGCGAATCGCGCCCATGGCGATGGTCTGCGTGCCATCGAACAGCTCGAACCAGGCCGCGACCGCCAGCAGGCTGACCGCGAGGTTGATCACGTCGCGAAAGGCTGGGTCGTTATGGTCGAGGAACAGCCCGATCAACTGGTTCGGCAGCAGCCAGAAGACCATGGCGAAACCCAGCATGGCCGCGCCGCCAAAGGCGATCCCGACCCGGCCGGCCATACGCGCGTGCAACAGCTGCCCGGCACCGTAGTGCTGGCCGATGCGCATGGTGATCGCGTAGGAGATCCCGGCCGGCACCATGAAGGCCACGGAAACGATCTGCAGGGCGATCTGGTGCGCCGCCAGCTGGGTGCTGCCCATGGTGCCCATGCATAGCGCGGCGAAGGCGAACAGCCCGACTTCCACCGCGTAGGTGCCGCCGATGGGCAGGCCCAGCCGCCAGAGTTCCCGCAGGTAGTGGCGATTGGGCCGCGCCAGGCCCTGGCGCAGCGGGTAGGCGGCATAGGCCGGGTGGCGCTTGATGTGCCAGGCCAGCGCCAGGGCCATGCAGTTGGCGACGATCGCGGTGACCAGGCCGATCCCCACCAGGCCCAGCTTCGGCAGGCCGAACATGCCGGTGATCAAGGCGTAGTTGAGCAGGAAGTTGGCCACGGTGCCGGCCAGGCTGATGACCATCACCGGCGTGGCGCGGCCGATGGCGCTGGTGAAGCCGCGTAGGGCCATGAAGCTCAGGTAGCCGGGCAGGGCGAACGGCAGGATCAGCAGGAACTGGCCGGCGGACTGCACGTTGGTTTCGGTCTGGCCGAACAGCAGCAACACCGGCTTGAGGTTCCACAGCAGCAGGCCGGCGACCAGCGCCATCAGCCACGCCAGCCAGAGGCCGGCCTGGGTCAGGCGCGCGGCGCCTTCGATGTCGCCGGCGCCCTGGCGAATCGCGACCAGGGTGCCGACCGCTGCGATCACGCCGATGCAGAAGATCGACACGAACGAATAGGTGGCCGCGCCCAGGCCACCGCCGGCCAGGGCTTCCGGGCTGAGGCGGGCCATCATCAGGGTGTCGGTCAGCACCATCAGCATATGCGCCAACTGTGAGGCGATCAGCGGCCCGGCCAGCCGCAGGATGGCCCAGAGTTCGGTGCGTGCTGGATGCTGCATGGTCATCGGTCTCGATACGGGGGAGGCAGTTAAGAGGGTTGATTCTCGGCGCTCTGGGCGACTTTCACAAAGGGATAAAAACGATTGGTGGCATGATTAAAACTCATGCTTGCGGATTCTGGTAAGTTGGCGCCATTGCGCCTGTGGAGTGCTGCCATGCCCCGTCGTCTTCCGCCCCTGTATGCCTTGCGCGCCTTTGAAGCCGCGGCGCGATACAGCTCGTTCACCCGCGCGGCCGAGGAGCTGTCGATCACCCAGAGTGCGGTCAGCCGGCATATCCGCACCCTGGAAGACCACTTCGCCTGCCGGCTGTTCCAGCGCAGCGGGCGCAACCTGCAACTGACCGAAGCCGCGCGCCTGCTGCTGCCAGGCATCCGTGAAGGCTTCACCGCCCTCGAGCGCGCCTGCGATACCTTGCGCGCCGAAGACGGCATTCTGCGCATGAAGGCGCCCTCGACCCTGACCATGCGCTGGCTGCTGGCGCGCCTGAGCCGCTTCCGCCATCTGCAACCGGGCAACGAAGTGCAACTGACCAGCGCCTGGATGGACGTCGACTCGGTGGACTTCAACCAGGAGCCCTTCGACTGCGCGGTGCTGCTGAGCAATGGCCACTTTCCGCCGGACTGGGAGGCCAGCTACCTGTTTCCGGAACTGCTGATCCCGGTGGGCGCGCCGAACCTGCTCAACGACCAGCCGTGGGATGTAGCGCGGCTGGCGGCCACCGAGCTGCTGCACCCGACCCCGGATCGCCGCGACTGGCGCAACTGGCTGGAGCGCATGGGCCTGTCCGAGCAGGTCTCGCTCAAGGGCGGGCAGGTCTTCGACACCTTGGAACTGGGCATGATCGCCGCGGCCCGCGGCTATGGGGTTTCCATGGGCGACTTGCTGATGGTGGCCGAGGATGTGGCCCAGGGACGCCTGAGCCTGCCCTGGCCGACGGCGGTGGCCAGTGGCGAGAATTACTACCTGGTCTGGCCCAAGACCCGGCCTGGAGGTGAACGTTTGCGCCGCCTCAGCGATTTTCTCCAGAACGAGGTCCGCGCCATGCAATTGCCCGACGTAGAGCGTCTCGGCTGAAACGATGAAGGCCCCGTGACCAGGGGCCTGCGCGATACCCATCCAACGCGCTCAAGTATTGATCGGCGCCGCCGAATCCTTGGAAGTGGAACCTTCGTTCTGAAAGGTTTCGACATCTCATTCTTATTAGAACCATTGCCGAGCGTGTGACGCGATCAGGACGATCCGGTCTCTCGGCCAGGAGCTGTCATGCCTCAACCTCGTGCCCGGATCGCCTCGCAGCTTGGTCTCGCACTCGCCGTGGTACTGGCGATCGTGATCAGCGGCAGTACTGTCTTCGCCCTGCGCTCGCTGGACGCCGCCAACCTCGCCACCCGGGAAGAACACCTGGCCAGTGAGGCACGGCTGCTGGCCGACCAGCTCAATACCTTCCACGGCACCCTGCGCGAAAGTACCCAGCGCCTGAGCGGGCTGTTCGAAAAGCGTTTCAGCGGCGGCCTGAGCCTGCACCCGGACCAGCCGGTGACCGTGGCCGGTACCCAGACCCCGGGCCTGCACCTGGGTGATGTTGTGCTGAACAACAATTTCGAGGAGGTCGACGAGTTCAAGCAGATGACCGCCGGCGTGGCGACGGTGTTCGTGCGCAGCGGTGACGACTTCATCCGCGTCAGCACCTCGCTGAGTAAGCAGGACGGCAGCCGCGCCATCGGCACCCTGCTGGACCACGCGCACCCGGCTTACCAGAAACTCATGGCGGGGCAGAGCTATGTCGGCCGCGCGCTGCTCTTCGAGCGCCTGTACATGACCCAATACACGCCGGTGAGGGACAGCGCCGGCCAGGTGATTGCGGTGCTGTTCGTCGGCTTCGACTACACCGACGCGCAGAACGCCCAGTTCGACAACCTCAAGCGCTTCCGCATCGGCCAGACCGGTTCCCTGGCGTTGCTCGACGAACAGCAGAAGTGGCTGGTGCCGCCGGCCGGCGTGCAGGCCCTGGAACCGGCGGGGGCGACCATCGCTGAACTGGCCAGGCAGCCGGGCAAGGGCCACTTCTGGAGCGACAAGAACGAGGACTTCTACAGTGTCGCCGTCCCTTTCGAAGGCGGGCCCTGGTCGGTGGTGGCGAGCATGCCGAAGGCCGAGATTCGCGCGGTGACCTGGAGCGTCGGTCTGCGGCTGGTCATCGGCAGCCTGTTGGCAATGCTGCTGGCGGTGGGCGCCACGGTCTGGCTGCTGCGCAGCAAGCTTGCGCCGCTGGGCGACCTGGTGCGCCAGGCCGATGCCTTGGGTAAAGGCGACCTGAGTGCGCGCCTGAATGTCTCCAGCCAGGATGAGATCGGCCAGTTGGCAGGCAGCTTCAACCAGATGGGCCAGGCCCTGTCGACCATGGTCGAGCACATCCGCAAGGCTGCCGCGGAGGTCAATGGCCGGGCCCAGGCGTTGTCCGGGTTGTCGGGCGGGGCGTACGAGGGTATGGAACAGCAGTCGGGCGAGATCAGCAGCATGGCCGGGGCGGTGGAGGAGTTCAGCGCCACCTCGCTGAATATCGCCGACAACATGGGCAACACCGAGCGCCTGGCCCAGGAAAATGCCCAGCAGACCCGGATCGGCCGCACCTCGATGGAGGAAGCCTCGGCGTCGCTGGAGCAGATCGCCGGCGCCTTGAACAGCACGGCCACGGTGATCAACACCCTGGGCCAGCGCTCCGAGGAAATCGGCGGCATCGTCGGGGTGATCACCGCGATTGCCGACCAGACCAACCTGCTGGCGCTCAACGCCGCCATCGAAGCCGCGCGCGCCGGCGAACAAGGCCGCGGCTTTGCCGTGGTCGCCGACGAGGTACGCAACCTGGCTTCGCGCACCCGCGAAGCCACCGACGAAATCTCGGGGATGATCAACAGCATCCAGCAGGAAACCGGCAACGCCATCGCCACCATGGAGCAGGGCAATGTGTTGATGCAGGAAGGCCTGTCGCGCAACGCCAATGTCGCCTCGGCCCTGGCGCGCATCGACGAGCAGAGCCGCTCGGCCGGCCAGCAGTTCGCCGCGATCACCACCGCGACCCAGGAGCAGAGCAGCACGGCGACCCTGCTCAGCAGCAACCTGCAGAGCATTGCCCTGGCCAACAGCGAACAGCGCGAAGTGGTATCGAACCTGGCGATCACCGCCAAGGAGCTGGAGAAGCTGGCGGCGGACTTGCGCCAGGAGGTCGACCGCTTCCGTTGATAGCGGTTGCGTGGCCGTTGGCCACGGCTGGGGAGGTAGATTGCAAATGCGCGGGGCTGGGCTAAACCATAGGGGCGATTTCCCTACAGGATGCCTTCCCGGCAGGAGCTGACATGTCCCGTCTCACTGGTTTTGCCCTCCGTACCGCCGTGCTGCCCCTGGCATTGGCCAGCCAGATGGCATCCAGCCAGGAGGCCGTGGGATTCATTTCCCCGGCTTCCTGGTACACCGCCTTCAACGCTATCGCCCAGGTGGCATGCCATAACTGCTACGAAAAACAGTACGCTGGCACCTTCACCAGCGTGCTCGACAGCGTGCGCACCCTGGAGCTGGACTTCTGGGACCAACGCGATGCGGTCACCGGAGGTTCGCCCCGCCACTGGTTCGTACGGCACAACCCCGGCAGCCTGTTCCAGTCCGGCAATGACAACAATTGCACCGGCGACGGCAACGGCACCAACGACCTCGAGGCCTGCCTCAACGACATCAAGCTCTGGAGCGACAGCCATCCCGGGCACTTCCCGATTACCCTGATCCTCGACAAGAAACAGGGCTGGTCGAAGGAAAGCTCCGGGCGTACGCCGAAAGACTTCGATGACCTGGTCAGCCGGATTTTCCAGGGCAAGCTCTACACCCCGGGCGACCTGGCCCAGCATCTGGGTGTCAGCAGCAGTGCCTTGCAGGGCTCGCTCAAGGGCAAGTCCTGGCCGACCGCCAGCCAACTGCAGGGCAAGGTGCTGCTGGTGCTCAACCACTCGGAGAACCAGAAACTCTCGCAATACGCCGAGGCCCGCACCACGAGCGCCAAGGTGTTCATTTCCCCGGTCACCAACGGCCAGAACGATGTCAGTGGCGAGGTCAGCGGCATGTCCAGGACGTCGTCCGGCTACGTGGCCATGAACAACATGGGCAAGGGCGACAAGCAGTGGGCCGCGCAAGCCTTTGTCTACAGCCACATCGGTCGGGTGTGGGGTGATGACGGCGTGTCGTTCACCCAGCACATCGCCGAGAAGGTCAATCTGTCAGCGTATTACAAATTCGCCGAGGCCAAGGATGGCAACGGCTATCGCATCCGGCCGTTCTGAGGTTTCAGCGGGGCTCGGCCGGTTCGGCAAGCCCCGGGTCCACCCGCTTGCCGATATCCCGCAGGCGCGCCAGTTGGTCGACCATGGTCGGCGCTTCATCCAGGCTGCTGACAAAGGTCCACAGGTAGGTCATCACCGCATACACATGCCCGGCCTTGACCCTCTCGGTCAGGGCCAGCTGGCTGATGGCGATCACGAACAGCAGCGCGGCCGCCGAGCCAAGCAGCAGATAGGCCGCCGCCTCGCGGTCCGACAGCCAGATCCGCAGCCGCGACAGTACCCGGTAGTGCCGTTGCAGGGACGTGGCGCCGACCTTGGCCACCAGGCCGATTTCCTTTTCCAGCCGGTCGTTCAGGCGCTCATGCAGCTCCTGATTGCGCCGGGCAAAACGCGGCAGCAGGGTGACGCATAGCAGCAAGGCCACCAGGCAGGCCAGGCCGACCCAGGGTTCGATCACCAGCAGCATCACCGCCGCGCCGACAATCGAGACCAGCGCGGTGGCGATGGTCGGAACGTGTTTCTCGAAGAAGTCGACGAACTCCCGGGCCAGCACCACCCGCGCCGCGGCGGTGGAGGTGCTCTGGTTCTGCAGGCGCTGGTTGAGGATCACCGGCACCGCGAGGTCGGCGTAGATCCGCGTGAAGGTGCGGGTATCCACCGCCCGCCGCGCGGCCCCGACCACCCAGAACGCCAGCACCACCAGGGCATAGACCAACGCGCTGCCGGCATCGCCGCGAATGATCGAGTCCACGGCGAACCCGGCAAACAACGGGTAGGCCAGCAGCAATGCGTTCTCTAGTGCCACCAGCGACAAGGTGCAGAACAGCTTGCCGGGGTAGGCGCGGGCGATGGCTTTCAGGGTCTGGCTGGCGGATTGCTGGCCGATTTTCTTGCTTTCATCGATCAGGATTTGTGGGGTAACGGCTGGCATGAGTGCACCGGAGGGAAGATAAGCGCTATTATTGAGCGACTGCTCAATAATATTTGAGCAGTCGCTCAAAACGCAAGCGCCGTCCATCTACCGGCGCCCAGAGGTAATGCCCGAATGTCCCGTACCGACCGCAAAGACCAGATCATCGCCGCTGCCCTGGAGCTGTTCCACAGCAAGGGTTTCGCCGATGTTTCCACCCGCGACCTGGCGGACCACGCCGGCTTGTCCCGCAGCCACATCTATCACTACTTCAGCGACTGGAATGAATTGCGTCACGAAGCTTTCGTGCGTTTTGCCAACGAGCAACTGGACGCTGTAGGCGCGCCCCTGGTTGGCTTGCCGCCGCTGGAGGCCCTGCATGGATTCCTGCGCGATTGCCTGCCGGTTTCTGCCGAAGACAGCTGGGCGCTGTGGCTCGATGCCTGGGATGAAGCCATGCACGACACCGCGCTGGCCGAGGCCTACCAGAGGGTGGATGAGCAGTGGCAGGCCCTGCTCGCCAGCATCATCGAAGCCGGCGTGCAGGCCCAGGTTTTCCGATGCGCATCACCCGCACGCGCAGCCCGGCAGATCTTCGCCCAGATCATGGGCTATGCCGACGGCCTGTTGCTGCGACCCTCGGCCGAGGCCGCCGCAGCGGCGATGGACGAGGTGATGGAAGTGGTTGAGCTGTTATTGAAGATTCGCTGAGCCCTGGAGAGGCGTTCGAGTGTGCCGGCCTGTTGCGGAAATTAGGTTGCTGAAACGATTCATCAGCGCTATAAAAATCCCACAACTCCAATAAAGGCATACGCCCATGACTCCGCTCCGACTGCTGGTCGTTCTTTCCGCGTTCACCGCTGCTTCCCACGCCATGGCCTGGGACTATGTCCTGCTCGATACCGACAAGGCCGCCCAGGATTTCCATATCACCAGCCAACAGCTGGGAGTAAAGACCGAACAACCCTTTTCCGTGACCCTGCGCACCCTGCATGGCGGGCGGCAGGAAGGGGTGAGCATTGTCGACATCGACAACGGTGCGATGAAGCTCTCGGTGGTGCCGACCCGTGGCATGAACGTACTGCAGGCCTCCGTCGGCAAGGTGCGCATGGGCTGGGATTCGCCGGTCAAGGAAGTGGTCAACCCGGCGTTCATCGAGCTTAACGGTCGCGGCGGCCTGGGCTGGCTGGAAGGTTTCAACGAACTGGTGACCCGCTGCGGCTATGAGTGGGTCGGGCATCCGGGGATGGATAACGGTGAGCTGCTGACCCTGCACGGTCGCGCGGCGAACATCCCGGCGAACAAGATCACCCTGCATATCGACGAGAAGCCGCCGTACGCCATCAGCCTGCGCGGCGAGCTCAAGGAACAGGCGTTCAAGAAAGTCGATTTCTCGGTGGCCACCGAGCTGGTGACCGAGCCGGGCAGCGTCAGTTTCGCCCTCAACGACACCCTGACCAACAACGGCGACTATCCGAAGGAATACCAGGCGCTGTATCACAGCAACTTCAGCACGCCGTTCCTCGAAGAGGGGGCGAAGTTCGCCGCTGCGGTGAAGCAGGTGTCGCCGTTCAATGACAAGGCCAAGGGCGACCTTGCCGATTGGCAGACCTACCGCGGCCCGACCCGGGATTACGACGAGACCGTCTACAACGTGGTGCCGTACGCCGATGCCCAGGGCGACACCCTGACGGTGCTGCACAACAAGGCCGGCAGCCTCGGTGTGGCGGTGGGCTTCAATACCCGGCAGTTGCCGGTGTTCTCCCTGTGGAAAAACACCGATACCCAGGGCCAGGGCTACGTGACCGGCCTGGAACCGGGCACCAGTTTCTCCTACAACCGTCGCTACCAGCGCCCGTTGGGCCTGGTGCCGACCATCGAGGCCAGGCAGAGCAAGCAATTCCAGATCCGCTACAGCCTGCTGGCCGACAAGGCGGCTGTGGATAAGTCCCTGGCCGAGATCAGCCAGATCCAGAACGGTCGGCAGACCGAAGTACGGCCGACGCCGCTGGTGGACCTGAGCAAGGAGTGATTCTCCTCAACTCGCGGCCGGCCGGTATTGCAGCGCTTCGGCCAGGTGCTCGCGGCTGATCTGCTCGGCCTGCTCGAGGTCCGCCAGGGTACGGGCGACCTTGAGCAGGCGGTGGGCGGCGCGCAGGGACAGGGTCAGGCGTTCGCAGGCGGTTTCCAGCCAGCGCTCGTCGGTTGTGGATAACTGGCAATGCCGGCGCAGGCCCGGCAGGTCGAGAAAAGCATTGGCGCAACCCTGGCGCCGTTGTTGCCGCTCCCTGGCGCGGGCCACCAGGGCCGCGGCTTGCGCGGTGTTATCCCCAGCCTGGGGCTTGGGGTTGAGGGCGGTGCTTTCCCGGGCCACGGTCAGGTGCAGGTCGATGCGGTCGAGCAGCGGCCCGGAGAGTTTGTTGCGATAACGCTGGATCTGCTCCGGGGTGCAGCGGCAGCGGCCACTGGGCTCGCCAAGATATCCACAGGGGCAAGGGTTCATCGCCGCCACCAGCTGGAAACGCGCCGGAAAATGCACCCGGTCGCGAGCCCGGGCGATGACGATCTGCCCAGACTCCAGCGGTTCGCGCAGCACCTCCAATACCTTGCGATCGAATTCCGGCAACTCATCGAGAAACAGCACACCGTGGTGGGCCAGGGTAATTTCCCCGGGTTGTGGTTTCGAGCCTCCGCCCACCAGGGCTGGCCCTGACGCAGAGTGGTGCGGCTGGCGAAACGGCCGCTGCGGCCAATGGCTCAGCGGAGTGTGGCTGGTGACCGACTGGATGGCGGCCACTTCCAGGGCTTCCTGCTCCTCCAGCGGCGGCAACAGGCCGGGCAGGCGGCTGGCCAGCAAGGTCTTGCCGGTGCCCGGCGGACCACTGAACAGCAGGTTGTGCGCACCGGCCGCGGCTACCAGCAGCGCGCGTTTGGCGGCCAGCTGGCCCTGTACTTCATTCAGGTCGGGGTAGGGGCGGTTCTGGTAGAGCAGACCGTCCGAAACATAGGGTTCGATCGGTGTATGGCCGTTGAAATGCGCAACGGCTTGCAGCAAGTGCTCGACGGCGATCACCTTCAGTCCTGACGCCAGGCAGGCTTCCTCGGCATTCGCGCGCGGCACCATCAGCGTGCGTCCGGCCTGGCGCGCGGCCAGGGCTGCCGGCAGCACACCGCGCACTGGACGCACCGCGCCGGAAAGCGCCAGCTCGCCCAGGCATTCGACGTCCTCCAGGGCCAGGGTCGGCACCTGCACGCTGGCGGCGAGAATGCCCAGGGCAATGGCCAAATCGAAGCGCCCGCCGTCCTTGGGCAGGTCGGCCGGGGCGAGGTTGAGGGTGATGCGCCGGGCTGGAAAATCGAAGCCGGCATTGAGAATGGCGCTGCGCACCCGGTCCTTGCTTTCCTTGACCGCCGCTTCAGGCAGGCCCACCAGGGTCAGGGCCGGCAGGCCGTTGGCCAGATGGACTTCGACCGACACGGCCGGCGCTTGCACGCCGGTCTGGGCACGGCTGTGGACAATGGCCAGAGACATGACTCGTTCCTTGAGGCTGGGAAACCGCGTCCTGCGGTTGTGCAAGCCTAGCCCCGGCCGGAGCATCGCCGCGCCGGAAAATCGGCTCAGGATGTTGCGGCGAGTGGCTCAGCCGCGCCAGTCGTGGGACCAGCCCGGTTGGGCGATGCGCTGTTCGTACAGGGCGATGTCCGACTGATTGTCGACTTCCACCCAACCGCCGCGAATGGCCACGGTGGCGATAGCGGTGCCGGCCTGGAGCAGGGCGCGCAGCAGGCTGGTCATGTCCAGTTTGTCGATCTGCTGCTCGCTCATGCCGGCCAGCAGCGCCTGGACCTGGCTCCAGCCCGCGGGGGTGAATTTCAGCAGGCCCATGTACTGGCCTTCGATTTCCTCGTGGCTGGCGACCCTTTCACCGATACCCAGCAGTTGGCCGGCCTGTTGGCGGAAGCTTTCGGCATCGCTGAGGGGGTCGTCGAAGCGCGTCGACCACAAGTCCCACCACTCGAGGTCGTAGGTGATGCTCAGGGGCGCCTGGGAGGCCATCAGGTCACGGACGATGTCCGGGCGATAGACGATGTCGCCGTAGCACACCAGGGTCGGTTCGCTGGACAGCAGGGCGTCGGCACGTATCAGGCTGCGCACCATGTTGCTGCTGGCCCAATACGGGTTGTACAGCCGGCTCTGGCCGTAGCCTTCAAGGGCTTCGCTGCAATAACCGCTGACCAGATGCACCTCGTCGACCCCGGCGTTTTCCAGGGCTTGCAGCTGCCATTCGAGCAGCGGCTTGCCAGCCAGGCGGGCCAGGGGCTTGGGTTGCGCGGCGGTCAGGTGTTTCAGGCGGGAGCCGCGGCCGGCGGCGAGAATTACGGCTTTCATGTCAGGTCACTCAAAGAGCCATTGGCACAGTTGTCGATCGGCTTCGTCCAGCGCTGCTTCGCGCTCGGGATGCCACATGATGCCGGCCACCTTGAGGTGGGTATGCACCAGGGCCTCGCAGGTTCCGGAAGCGTCCAGGGCCCAGGGGCGCAGGGCGGCGGGCAACGGGTCGAGCAACTGTTTACCGTGGAAGGAATTGACCGAGCGCGAAGCGGCCTGGCCTTGTAGCCAGGGCAGCTCGTCGGCGGCCAGCAAGGTGATGAGGTGGCGTTGCGCGACGTGCACGTCGCGATCGGCATCGGCCAGCCGGCCGCCGAAAAAGCTGTGGATCAGTTGCAACCCGCGGCAGACCCCCAGCACCGGCAGCCGCTCGGCCACGCAGTGGGCCAGCAGCGCCTGCTCGCTCTGATCGCGCAACGGGTCGCTGCCGAGATCATCGCCGCCGCTGAAGATCACGCCTTGCACGCCCTGGGCCCGGGCATAGGCCACGGTGTCTTCGCCCAGGTTGGGCAGCAGCAGCCATTGGTGGCCGCAGCCGAGCTCGGCGAAAAAGCGGTACCAGTCCCTGGCCAGGCCATCGCGCGGTTCGTCGTAGGCCTGCGGGTTGCAGGTTCTCAGGGTGATGCCGAGACGTTTCATGGTTGCACCGGGCTCAGGGTCTTGTCGCGACAATTGAGGGCGATGCGCGGGCTGCGCAGGATCCGGTTGAACAGCTGTTCGCCGCAGCCGATGGCCGCCGGAATACCGAACTCGGCGCAGCGGATGGCCATGTGCGAGTTGGCCCCGCCGTACTGGGTGACCAGCCCGGCGATGCCGCGGGTGAAGACCCAGTCGTAGCCGGGGTCGGCATTCTCGATGCAGACGATCTTGCCCTTGAGCGGCGCCGAGGCCGGGGTGTCCTGGCGCAGTTCCATGCCGATGGCTTCGACGTTCTGCCGGGTGATGAAGTTGGGCAGGCTGCGATGCAGCGGCGCGACGAACACATCGTCGACCGCGCTGATCAGGTGCCCGAGCTTCAGCGAGATGCCCTGTTCATAACTGCGCCGCGCCTGGCTGGCCGACTCCAGCAGAACCCGGTCGGTGTCATCCATCAGTGGCGCGGTGAGGCTGTCGAGCAGCGGGTGGATATCGAGAAAGGACAAGTCTTCTCTGGCCAGGCCGACGTCGGCGCCCCAGCTCACCAGCAATTGCAGGGCATCGGACAGGTCCCGGGTGAACACCAGCTTGGCGTATTCCCGGGCCTGGATGGCCTGGCTGGCATAGTCCAGCAGGTGTTCGGTCGACAGCGGCCAGCCCTGCTCGTCGATCAGCCGTTGCAGGGCCTGGCGTTCTTCGGGTTGCAGTTGGAATGCCGTCTGCGGGCTCTCGCCGTGACCCAGCTCGACGGTCGCGGCAGCGAACAGGTCGTGGCGCTCGTCGTAGCGCAGTGAGGTGATGTCGTAGGTGCCGGGGCGCAGATGACCGAACTTGGCGACGAACGCCGGCAGGGTACGGGCATCGGCGCAGACCTGGGCGTATTCGCGCGTCAATTCGGTGGTGACGGTGTGGATCGACTGCTTCCAGGCCAGCAGGCGCTCGTTGCTCAGGGCGCCTCGGCGGCAGGCCGAGCGCAGCAGAGCCTCGGCGATGAACGCATGCCGGGCGAGCATGGCGAACGGCAGCGTGCCTTGCTCGCGACAGTCCAGCAGCAGGCGGTGGATGCTGTCGAGGTCGGCCGGCAGGGCGTCGAGGCGCCGGCTTTGCTGCCGGCGCTCATGGGTGCGCACCCGATCGAGCAAGGGCGGCAGCGCGCCGGTTCCCTCACCGCTCAGCGCCCGCAGCGTCAGTTGGTCGAGGGCCGTGCGATAGGCCCGTTGTTCGACGGCGCTGAGGCTGTCGCCATAACGCTCGGCGAAGTCGGCATCGAAGGTGAAGTCCAGGCAGGTCTGGACGATTTCGAACTCGACCTTGTCGTGCCATTGCGGATGGGCCTGCAGGCGCTGCAGCCAGGCATTGACCAGGCGAGTGCACAACCCCGGTTCCAGGCCCGCGGGCAGGAATGAGTTGAAGCTGCAGCGCACGTCGATATACGGGTGATGGCCGAGCATCACCATCAGGGCCTGGTGTCGCGGGTGGTGGTAACCCATCAGGGCGCGGGCTTCGCGCCAGGTCGAATCCGTCACCAGGCGCCGATACAACGAGGCCGCCAGCGGGCGCGGGGTGGTGCCGATGATTTCCGCCGGATTCCAGTCAGGCATCACCCCCAGCAGGGTGCTATCGCCATACAGGCCGGCCTGGGGCGCCAGGCGTTTGGCCAGGAAGCGCTGGATGTGCTCCAACTGGCGCGCCACCCGCCGTTCGGTGACCGGGTGCCAGGTGTTGCACAGGGTGATGCGCCGCACCTGCAGGACATAGACCTGCTGGTGGTGGTCGACGGCGAACTCGATGTCCAGCGGCACGTTACCGCAGAGCGTTTCCAGCTCCCGGCAGGCATCGATCACTGCCTGCAAGCGCGGGGAACGCAGCTGGGCGCTCTCGGTGTCGCGGTACACCAGCACGGTTTTCTGGATGCCCTGGCCGCCGGTAATGGTATCGGTCAGGCCGCTCTCGTCGTCGTAGTTCACCACGTAATAAGGGGCGCCATGCTCCAGGTCGTGGGTCATCACCACGCCGCTCATCTGGATCGAGGTCAGCATCGGCTGGATCAGGATCTGGTTGTCCTCGCAGCGGTGCTCGGCAAAAGACGCGATCACCTGTTCGATGGCGACGCTCAAGGCCCGAGGGTTGGTGATACTGACATTCAGGCAACTGGTAAACAGGCCGGCCATGGAACTGTTGACGCTGTCTTCGTTCTGCGCGCTGCTGCGCACGATCACGAAAAAGCCGTCAGGCTCCAGCCGGGCAATGTTCTGCAGCACGTCAGCGGGATCGTCCCGCCACTGCCGGGCGGTGAAAAAGTACAGCGGCAGGATCTGCGAACGGGTGACCCGCGGCTGCAGGCGCTCCAGGGTTTCGGACTTGGTCCCGAAACGAACGATGTTTTCGGCGACCGGGTTCATGGCGCGTCCTTGTGTTTGTCCACCGCCAGCAGGGCCAGGTGTTTGAGCAACGGGTGAATGATGAAGTAAGGCGGCTTTTCGGCTTCGGCCGGCAGGGGCCACAGGGCTCGGGCGCCTTCGCGCCGCCAGTGGCCGAGGACTTCCACCAGCAGGTCGGCGCGGATCGCATTGTCATACAGGTAGTCGACATCCATGCCCGGTGGGGGCAGGGGATAGGTCTTGCGCGCCAGCACCGGGCCGGTGTCGATCTGCTCGTCGAGCAGCAGGGCGCTGGCGGCGCATTCACGCTGCTCGATGATCTGGTAGTACAGGGTGGTGCTGCCACGATAGTCCGGCAGCCAGCCGGAGTGGATATGCAGCACCGGGTAGCGACTCAGCAGGGCCGCCGGCACCAGTTGCCCGCCGTAGCCGGAGTAGACGACCAGGTCCGGCGCCTGGCGGTCGATCAGCGCGAGCAGTTGTGGATCGTCGAGGGCCTGGGCCGGGCACACCTCGTGGGGCCAGTCCAGGGCCGCCAGGCAGGTGTCGAGGTCCTGGCTCAGGTCCGGGCAGAACAGCTCTGCGAGAGGCTGTACCTGCAGCTCGCGGGTGGTCTGTAACGAGCCGCCGCCCTGGCCGTAGACAATCACCGCTTCAGGTTCGATACCGGCTGCCGCCAAGCCTTGCAGGTAGGCGACCGAGCGTGCGGTGCGGGCGCAGAGGATCAGCAGGCGAGCGCGGCTCATAGGCCGGCCTCCCGGGCGACTGTGGCCAGCACCTGTTGTTCCTGGGTCAGCAGCCAGGCCAGGTAGGCGCCCTGGTCCGGGGCGAGGCGGCCCTGCTGCGACACCAGGGTATCCGTCAGCTTGAGCAGGCCGCTGAGGTAGTAGGCCGCGCCGCTCGCCTGCCAGCCGTGCAGCATGCACTCGGCCAGCAGCAGGTAAGGCTGTACGGACCCATAGCTGCCATGGGGCAGCGGACGGTGCGGAGCCGCGGCTTCATAGCCGGTATACAGGCGTTTGCTCACTTCGAATTTCTTCAGCAGGCGCGGCAGCCAGTAGGTCGCCAGCGGGCCGGAGACGCCCGCGCCCGCGCGCATTTCCAGGCACAGGTGGCCCAGCAGCGCCGTGCTGTCCCCGGCGTGCGCCGGGCCTTGCGGATACAGCGCAGGCAAGGCTGGCGCCGGCAGGTGGGCGCATGCAGCCAGGCGCGAGGCGCGCCAGGCGTCGACGAAAGCTTCACCCTGGAAACTGCTGTAGCGATAGGTCTGCGGGGTTTCCAGCAGGTCCCCGTCGCTGTAGGCGTAGTTCAGCATGATGGTGGATACCCACAGAGCTGGCGAATGCGTTCCACATAGCCCGGGATGTCGTCGGGTTCGTGACGGTTATGCAGCACCAGGTCCGGGCGTTGCGGCGGCGGGTACTCGATGTCCACGCCCACCACGTTGCTCTGTTCGCCTCGCAGGGCGGACTGGTAAAGCCCCTTGTTGTCACGGCTGATCAGGGTGCTCAGCGGCACATCGACGAACACTTCACGGTAGCTGGAGAAACGCTGGCGGTTGTCGTCGCTGATGTCCTGGAACATCGACAGGATGCAGCAGACCACATCGATGCCCTGGCTATCGAGCCAGCCGCACAGGGCCTGGATCCGCTCGGCGTTGACCCGGCGTCCGGCGACGCTGTAGGCGTCCGCCTGCTGGTCATGGCGGAACAGCGCGCGAATCTCGTCGCCGTCGACGAACACGGTCTGCGGCCGTTGCGCTTTCAGGCTGGCATACAGGGCCCGGCCAATCGTGGTTTTGCCCGCGCCCGACATGCCGACCAGCCAGATCACCATGCTTTCACCCCTGCTTGAGTATGTTTTCGATGTTGCGCAGCGCCAGTACCGCCAGCTCCGCCGAGAAACCATAGCTGGGGGCGAAGTAATGGCGACGCAGGCGCTGACGGACCGCGGCCTGCCGTTGCCAGAGGCTCTCGTCCCCCAGCAGGTCGGCCAGTTGCCAGCGCGCCTCGGGGTCGAGGTTGACGATGTCGTTGCGCAGCAGTACATCGGGCGATTCCTCGCCGGTCAGCGCGTCCTGCTCGGCGTCCGGTACGTTCAACAGCAGCAGGTTCTTGTCCAGGTACAGGGCGCCGAACGCGGTTCCGCCGTAGTCCGAAACCACATAGTCGGCGCAACGGAACAGGCTGAGGTTGTCGTAGACGCGGGTAATCACCGCGGTGAACGCGTATTGCTCGAGCAGTTTCAGCGCCCCGGGATCGGTTTCAACCGACAGCGGATGGGTCTTCACGATGACGTTGTAGCGATCGCACAACCCGGCCATGGCGTCGGCGAAGCGGCTGATCGACGACAGCTCCAGCCAGGTCGGCAGCCACAGCACGGTCTTTTTCGTCGGGTCCAGGGCCAGGTCCGCCGGATGCTGGCCTTGCAGCGAGGTTTCGCGGAAATAAGCGTCGTAGCGCGGGTAGCCCATCTGGAAGGTCACGGCATCGCAGCATTCGCGCAGGCGCTCGGCCTGCCAGGGGCCGAAGCACAGGATCAGGTCGTAATGCCGGTTCCAGCTGGAGAAGTTGTGTTTGTACTTGCCCAGGGCGTACATGAAGCGCACCTGTCGATGGCCCAGCGCCTTGATCATCGGCTGCGAGCCGTGGTCGTACATGCTGTGGTTGGAGACCACCACGTCATAGCGGTGATTGGACTTGATCACATCCAGGCTGCCGTGACAGCTGTAACCGAGGCCGCCGATCAGTTCGCGGCTTTGCGCGCGCTCTTCATGGGTGCCATGCAGGACCACATCGAAAGCATCGGCCCCCAACAGGCTCCAGACCGCCTGATAGTGATTGAGCATCTCGGCGGTATGAACGAAGAAGGCCAAGCGGCTGAAGGGTTTTGGCGCGGTCATAGGGCTACCTGGTGCACAACAAAGAATAAGTCGAGGCAAGCGTTGGCGTTGCTTGGCGGTGTCGTAGGGCATGGCTCGCCCAGAGGGTGGCCAGGATCGCAAACGCTGGACATGTTATCGGCGGAGCAGGCGGGAAATGAACGGGCAGGGCGGAAAATCTTTACTGGCGGGGCCGGCTCGACCGGCGGCAGGCACTGCACGGTCGAGCCTATGCACAAGGGCGCGGTCGAGGTGGTTATTGCTCGCTCGGGTTGAGCTTGGCTTCCAGCTCGGCGACCTTCGCCTCCAGGCTTTCCAGGCGGGCCCGGGTACGGGCCAGGACGACCATCTGGCTGTCGAATTCTTCCCGGCTGACCAGGTCCAGCTTGCTGAAGCCGCTTTGCAGCAGGGCCTTGAACTGGCTTTCGATTTCGGCGCGGGGCAGTGGGGTATCGCCGCTGAACAGGCGGGCGGCATGGCCGCTCAGGGCATCGAGGAGGTCTTTGGGCGCGAGCATGGGAAGTGTCCTGAAAACAATGGCGGGCAGTGTATCACGCACTGTCTATAGTCAATTGGCAGGCGGGGATGCACGCTTTTCGCGCATCGCGCCGGGCAGTGGCGCACTGTTGTTGTGCGTATCCGTGGCGATGATGGCGAAGTGGTTTCTGTCGTGGCGGCCAAGGGACTGAAATCAGTGGGTTTTCGCGAGATGGCAAGGTTTCTGCTTAGTCCCCGATGACCCATGCACTGATGCAGTCGCTGTGACGAATGCAGTGCGGCAGGCGGAGCGGGGAAGTGTTTCGTCAGCAGCGGTTAGCTGGCGTCGGTCTGGTCGAGGAAGGCCGACGATGCGTTACAAAGCCAGGCACTGCGCTTAGACTTGAGTCGGGTTTGTTTTCCTGGGGCAAGTCCACCAATTCGGGAGAAAGTTTCATGAAGCTAGTCACTGCCATCATCAAGCCGTTCAAGTTGGACGACGTGCGCGAGTCGCTGTCCGAGATCGGCGTGCAGGGCATTACCGTTACTGAGGTCAAAGGCTTCGGCCGGCAGAAGGGGCACACCGAGCTGTATCGCGGCGCGGAGTACGTAGTCGACTTCCTGCCCAAGGTGAAGATCGACGTCGCCATCGACGACAAGGATCTTGATCGGGTCATCGAGGCGATAACCAAGGCCGCCAACACCGGCAAGATCGGTGACGGCAAGATCTTCGTGGTCAATCTGGAACAGGCTATTCGCATCCGTACCGGCGAAACCGATACCGACGCCATCTAAGCCGCCCCAAACCCAACGCCCCAGGAGAAAACAATATGACTCTGCGTAAAATCGCAGGGCTAGGAGCCCTGTTGTCCCTCGTAATGCCTGGCCTGGCCATGGCGGCGGACGAAGTGGCAGCCCCAGTCCTCAACTCCGGCGACACTGCCTGGATGCTGACCTCGACGGCCTTGGTGCTGTTCATGACCATTCCCGGCCTGGCGCTGTTCTACGGCGGCATGGTGCGCTCGAAAAACATTCTTTCCGTGATGATGCAGTGCTTCGCCATTACCGGCCTGATCAGCATCCTGTGGGTCATTTATGGCTACAGCATTGCGTTCGACACCACCGGCATGGAGCAGGGCGTCGTCAACTTCAACTCCTTCGTCGGCGGCCTGGGCAAGGCCTTCCTGGCCGGCGTCACCCCGGCGAGCCTGACCGGCCCGGCGGCGCTGTTCCCCGAGGCGGTGTTCATCACCTTCCAGATGACCTTCGCCATCATCACCCCGGCGCTGATCGTCGGTGCCTTCGCCGAGCGGATGAAGTTCTCCGCCATGCTGATCTTCATGGCCATCTGGTTCACCCTGGTCTACGCGCCGATCGCGCACATGGTCTGGTCCGGCAACGGCGGCCTGATGTGGGACTGGGGCGTGCTGGACTTCGCCGGCGGCACCGTGGTGCACATCAACGCCGGTATCGCCGGCCTGGTGGCCTGCCTGGTGCTGGGCAAGCGTAAAGGCTTCCCGACCACCCCGATGGCGCCGCACAACCTGGGTTACACCCTGATGGGCGCGGCCATGCTGTGGATCGGCTGGTTCGGCTTCAACGCCGGTTCCGCCGCCGCCGCCAACGGCACCGCCGGCATGGCGATGCTGGTAACCCAGATCGCCACCGCCGCCGCGGCGTTGGGCTGGATGTTCGCCGAATGGCTGACCCACGGTAAGCCAAGCGCCCTGGGCATCGCCTCGGGTGTGGTTGCCGGCCTGGTGGCGATCACGCCTGCCGCTGGCACCGTAGGCCCGATGGGCGCCCTGGTGATCGGCCTGGCAGCGGGCGTGGTGTGCTTCTTCTGCGCCACCACCCTGAAACGCAAGCTGGGCTACGACGACTCCCTGGACGCCTTCGGCGTGCACGGTATCGGCGGTATTCTCGGCGCGATCCTCACCGGCGTGTTCGCCGCGCCATCGCTGGGCGGCTTCGGCACCGTGACCGACATCGCCGCGCAAGTGTGGATCCAGTGCAAAGGCGTGGGCTTCACGGTGATCTACACCGCGATCGTGACCTTCATCATCCTCAAGGTGCTGGATGTGGTCATCGGGCTGCGTGTCACCGAGGAAGAAGAGTCGGTCGGCCTCGACCTGGCGCAACACAACGAGCGCGGTTACAACCTGTAATCTCGCCAGAAAAAATGCCCGGCTTGCCGGGCATTTTTTTGTCTGCGTTTTGTCATTGAGAGACGGCTGAAAGGTTTTTTCCAGAGCTTGTCAGCCAGTTTGATGACTGCTTTTTTTTCGGGTCAATGACTTACAGCATTGGAGGAATATTCGGCACTTTGTTTTTTCCCAGAGCGCGCTAGAATGCGCGCCGAATGTGCGGAGAACTGTATGTGGCAACAGACTCTGATTACCCTGCGGGCAAGGCCCCGGGGCTTTCATCTGGTAACGGACGAGTTGCTCGCCGGCCTGCCTGAACTGAAGGCATGTCGGGTCGGTCTGTTGCATTTGTGGCTGCAGCATACCTCGGCCTCGTTGACCATCAACGAGAATGCCGACCCTGCGGTTCGTCGTGACTTCGAGCGTTTCTTCAACTCCCTGGTGCCTCAAGGCATGGCCGGGTATGAACATGACGACGAAGGGCCCGATGATCTGCCGGCGCACTTCAAGGCCAGTTTGCTAGGCTGTCAATTGAGCTTGCCGGTCTCGGCGGGTCGCTTGGCGTTAGGCAGCTGGCAAGGCGTTTATCTGGGCGAGCATCGCGATCATGGCGGTGCCCGCAAAGTCCTTGCCACCTTGCACGGTGATAAGGCATAAGCCGCTGGTTATCAGTGGATGTTGATTTTTTTCCAGCGGCCTTCGACAGTCGGCTCAGCTGGGCTATAACTAATCTGCTTTTCGCAAGTCATGAGGTAGAACATGAGCGACGATGATCTGGAAAACGACGACCTCGAAGTAGGCGACGAAGACGAAACCGAAGAAGGTCTTGAAGCGGCCGCCGACGATGTGGCGGAAGACGATGGCAGTGATGTTCCTGCCCCGACCGCCAAAGGCAAGGCCAAGGCTGCCGTCTCGGTAGACGAGCTGCCGAGTGTCGAAGCCAAGAACAAAGAGCGTGATGCACTGGCGCGCGCCATGGAGGAGTTCCTGGCCCGTGGCGGTAAAGTGCAGGAAGTCGAGGCCAATGTGGTTGCCGATCCGCCCAAGAAGCCTGATAACAAGTACGGTAGCCGGCCTATCTGAGCGCCTGCCACTTGCTTGCTGAAAAAGCCCGCCGTCGCTGCGGGCTTTTTCATGGGCGCTTGTTGGCGAGAGTGCGGTGTTGCAGTGATTGCGACAGCGTCCGATCAGGCGCCGTTGTGCCAGTGCGCCAGCAGTTTCGGCAGCTCGGTCAGGCTGCGGATTTCCGCATCCGGTAACCGGTCCGCCTCCCAGGCCTTGCCGGCCGGGTTGAACCAGATGGCCCGCAAGCCGGCCTGCTGCGCCCCGGCGATGTCGTCGCCCGGGTGGTCGCCGATGTGCACGGCGGTGTCCGGTGTCGCCTCGCCCCGTTGCAGGGCTTCGTGAAACAGCCGTGCATCGGGTTTGGCGATGCCGATGTCTTCGGCGCACAGGGCGAACTTGAAGTAATCCGCCAGCCCCAGGCGGCGCACGTCGGCGTTGCCATTGGTGACCACGCCCAGCGCGAAGTGGTTGGCCAGCGCTTCCAGGGTCGGCTGCACCTCGGGAAAGATATCCAGCTGATGCCGCGCATGCAGGAACACTTCAAAGCTCTGGTCGGCCAGGGCATTGGCCTGGCCCTGGTCGTAGCCGGCTTCCTCCAGCGCATGAAACAGCACCCGTCGGCGCAGCGCGCTGATGCGGTACTTGAGCCCCGGCTCGTTGCTCAGCACCCGCTCACGGATGGTCCAGAGATGCTCCACCGGTACGCCGCCCAGTTGCGGAGCGTGGTCGGTCAGCCACTGGCGCAGCACGGCTTCGGCGCTGACGATCACGGGCGCGGTATCCCACAGCGTGTCGTCGAGGTCGAAGGTGATCAGCTTGATCGTCATTACTCACCGCCTTTGTTGCGTTTGGCCCGTGGGTGGGCGCTGTCGTAGACCGCTGCCAGGTGCTGGAAGTCCAGGTGGGTATAGATCTGGGTGGTCTTGATATCCGAGTGCCCCAGCAGTTCCTGTACCGCGCGCAGGTCCTGGGAGGATTCCAGCATGTGGCTGGCGAAGGAGTGTCGCAGCATGTGCGGATGCAGGTTCTGTCCCAGCTCGCGCTCGCCGGCGGCCTTGACCCGCAGCTGGATCGCCCGGGGGCCCAGGCGCCGGCCCTGCTGGCTGACGAACACCGCGTCGTCCGGCGGATTGCTCAGCGCCCGCAGCGGTAGCCACAGCTGCAGTGCCTCGCGGGCCTTCTTGCCAATCGGCAGGACCCGGGTCTTGCTGCCTTTGCCGTGGACCTGCACCAGGCCATCGGCCAGGTCCAATTGTTCGAGGTCGAGGCTGGTCAGCTCCGACAGGCGCAGGCCGGAGGAATAGAATAGCTCGAGAATTGCCTGGTCGCGGTGCGCGAGGAAATCATCCTCCACCGCGCCATCGAGCAATTGCAGTGCGCGATCGGTGTCCAGGGTCTTGGGCAGGCGGCGCTCGCCCTTGGGTGGCGCCAGGCCGTTGGCCGGGTCGTGATTACACAGGCCTTCGCGGTTCAGGTAGTGGTACAGGCCGCGTACGGCGGAGAGCAGGCGCGCCAGGCTGCGAGAGGATTGGCCCTGCTGGTGCAGGCGCGCAATCATGCTGCGCAGGCCCTGGATGTCCAGGTCGGACCAGCTGCAAACCTGCTGCTTGGCACAGAAGGCCAGCACTTTTTCCAGGTCGCGGCGGTAGGCTTGCAGCGTATGGGGCGACACTTGGCGCTCACTGCGCAGGTGCTCGCAGTAGGCGTCCAGTTGTCGTTCCATGGTCAGCGAACCGAGCGTAGCGAGTGAGTGAAGCGCGGCAGCACGCGGCCCATGACTTCGGCGATATAGCTGAGGAACAGCGTCCCCACCGAGCTTTTGTAGTGCTGCGGGTCGCGGCTGGCGATGGCCAGCACGCCGTGAATGCCCTGATGGGCGATAGCGACCACGGCGCTCGAGCCGATCTGCTGGCGCTGCTCTTCGCCGAACAGGAAGTCCAGCTCATGCTCGCGCAGGCTGCCGCTGATGCTCTTGCCTTCGGTCAGCAAGCCGCCGATGGCGGTCTGGGCATCGGCCGCGGTGACCCAGCGGCCCACCGGCATGGCACTGTCACTGAACAGGATCAGGCTCACGAAAGGCACCTGGAAGTCCTGGCGCAGGCTGTCTTCGACGCTCATCACCACGTCTTCCAGGCTGTTGGCATCCATCAGCGCGAGAATCAGGCGCCGGGTCTTCTCGAAGAGCCGGTCGTTGTCCCGGGCCACGTCCATCAACTGCGAAAGCCGGTGACGCATCTCGATGTTGCGCTCGCGCAGGATCTTCATCTGCCGCTCCACCAGCGAGATGGTGTCACCGCGCTGATGGGGAATGCGCAACGCCGGGAGCAGTTCTTCATGCTCGACGAAGAAGTCCGGATGAGCCTCCAGGTACGCGGCGATCGCCGCCGCCTCGAGGTTTTCGGCAGGAGATTCGTCGGGCTGTTCGGCTGGAACCTGAGGCTGATCAGTCATGGTTTTCGCTCATTCAAAGACGCACCTGTCCTTCGTATACGCGCACTGCCGGGCCGGTCATCTTCACCGGTTGGCCAGGGCCTGCCCATTCGATGGACAGGCGCCCGCCCGGCAGGTCGATCAATAGCGGCGAATCCATCCACCCCTGGCTGATCGCGGCCACTGCGGCGGCGCAGGCGCCGGTACCGCAGGCCTGGGTTTCCCCGGCGCCACGTTCCCAGACCCGCAACTGCGCGCGCTGACGGTCGATGACCTGGATGAAGCCGACATTGACCCGGGCCGGGAAGCGCGGGTGATGTTCGATCTTCGGTCCCAGCTCATGCACCGGCGCGCTGTTGATGTCGTTGACCCGCAGCACCGCATGAGGGTTGCCCATGGACACCGCGGCCAATTCGACGGTCTGGCCATCGACTTCGACCTGGTAACTCAGGGCCTGGGCCGGCGCCACGAATGGAATCTGCTCGGGTACCAGGCGCGGCGCGCCCATGTCGACGCTGATCTGACCGTCGTTGCGCACATCCAGTTCGATGATGCCGCTTTTGGTCTCGACGCGGATCTGGCGTTTGGTGGTCAGGCGCTTGTCCAGCACGAAACGGGCGAAACAGCGCGCACCGTTGCCGCATTGCTCCACTTCGGAGCCGTCGGAATTGAAGATCCGGTAGCGGAAATCCACATCCGGATTACTCGGCGCCTCGACGATCAGCAACTGGTCGAAACCGACTCCGGTGTTGCGATCGCCCCATTGCTTGGCATGTTTGGGCAGGATGTGCGCGTGCTGGCTGACCAGGTCGAGGACCATGAAGTCATTGCCCAGGCCGTGCATCTTGGTAAAACGCAGCAGCATGGTTTTACTCCGGCAGCAGGCTTTCGCCAGCAAACAACTCGGCTACCGTCTCGCGGCGACGCACTTCAACAGCCTGTTCACCATCGACCAGCACTTCAGCAGCGCGACCGCGGGTGTTGTAGTTGGAGCTCATGACGAAACCGTAGGCACCGGCCGAATGCACGGCCAGCAGGTCGCCCTCTTCCAGGGCCAGCTGACGTTCCTTGGCCAGGAAGTCGCCGGTTTCGCAGATCGGGCCGACGATGTCGTAGGTACGTGCCTGGCCATCGCGCGGGCGTACGGCGCTGACGTCCATCCAGGCCTGGTACAGGGCCGGACGGATCAGGTCGTTCATCGCCGCGTCGACGATGGCGAAGTCCTTGTGTTCGGTGTGCTTGAGGTACTCGACCCGGGTCAGCAGTACCCCGGCGTTGGCGACGATGAAACGGCCGGGTTCGAAGAGCAGTTCCAGGTCGCGGCCATCGAGGCGTTCGCGCACGGCCTTGACGTAGTCGGCGGCCAGCGGTGGCTCTTCATCGCGATAACGCACGCCCAGGCCGCCACCGAGGTCGATGTGGCGCAGGTAGATGCCGCACTCGCCCAAGCGGTCGACCAGGTCCAGCAGACGGTCGAGGGCATCGATGAAGGGCGCCAGGGTGGTCAGTTGCGAGCCGATATGGCAATCGACGCCGACCACTTCCAGGTTCGGCAGCTGTGCCGCGCGGATGTACACGTCTTCGGCATCGGCGATGGCGATACCGAACTTGTTTTCCTTCAGGCCGGTGGAAATGTACGGGTGGGTGCCAGCATCGACATCCGGGTTGACCCGCAGCGAAACCGGCGCGCGAACCTTGAGTTCGGCGGCAACCTGTTGCAGGCGTTCCAGCTCGTCGCTGGACTCGACGTTGAAGCAGTGCACGCCGACTTCCAGGGCGCGACGCATGTCGTCACGGGTCTTGCCGACACCGGAGAAGACAATCTTGTCGGCCGCGCCGCCAGCGGCCAGGACGCGTTCCAGCTCGCCCCGGGAGACGATGTCGAAACCGGCGCCCAGACGCGCCAGGACATTCAGTACACCCAGGTTGGAGTTGGCCTTTACCGCGAAGCAGACCAGGTGCGGCATGCCGGCGAGGGCATCGGCGTACGCGCGGTACTGCGCTTCGATATGCGCTCGGGAATAGACGTAGGTCGGCGTGCCAAAGCGCTCGGCAATGGCGGACAACGCTACACCTTCCGCGAACAGCTGCCCGTCGCGGTAGTTAAAAGCGTCCATGGGGTTCCCTTAGTTGGTGTCGTGCTTGTGCGACTGCGAGTGACCTTGGTCTTCAGGGGATTTGCTGTCATCGGGAAGATACAGCGGGCCTTTTTGACCGCAGGCAGTGACAAGGCAGGCAACCGCGACGAGCGCAGCAAGGGAAGAGATCAGGCGCTTCATGGCGAAATCCTTGAGAATGCGTTAATTGCGCCCGAGTATACCGGCCACCCGACGGCTTGCCTATGCGCTGGAACACCCGTCCGGCGGGCCTTTGCCCCGGGCACGGGCGCTGGGCGCGGCGGTTGCGGGGATATTTTCTCTGCCGCCCGCGCCCTTGATCGGTATCCTTTGCATTCGCCCGGATGCGCCCGTATCTTGCGGCGCTTGAGCGTGAGTAGACACTTTTCGAGGTTCCCGCAATGAGTTTGACTGAAGCCCGTTTCCACGACCTGGTCGATGCCACCCAGCAGACGCTGGAGGACATTTTCGAGGAGAGTGACCTGGATATCGATCTGGAGAGCTCCGCCGGTGTGCTCACCGTCAAGTTCGAAAACGGCAGCCAGGTGATCTTCAGCCGCCAGGAGCCGCTGCGTCAGCTGTGGCTGGCCGCGCGCTCCGGTGGTTTCCACTTCGACTACGACGAAGAAAGCGAGCGCTGGATGTGCGACAAGAGCGAAGAGCAGCTGGGCGAAATGCTCGAGCGCATCGTCCTCGAGCAGGCCGATATCAAGCTTGAGTTCGAAGGGCTCTGAGACTGTGACGCCAACCGCCCCGGCGCGCCCGCCCAAGCCGCTGTACAGCAATGTCAGCCCGGCCGTGGCCTCGCCCTGCATCAGCCTGTGCCGGCTGGATGAGGAAAAAGTCTGCAAGGGCTGTTTCCGGCATGTGGAAGACATTCGCGAATGGCGCTCGGCGGACGATGAGCGACGGCGAGTCATCTGTCGTCAGGCGCTGGAGCGCAAGCGGGCTGCGGCGCCCGGTATGGGCTAGCCCGGGCACAAAAGCCCGGCGGCTTGTTTATTTGTGCTGCTGTGGTAGTGTCCGGTTACGCCTCGCCACATCGAGGCCAGTGAAAACCCCGTCTTATCTGGACGGGGTTTTGCTTTTTTGTGCCGAAAAAAGGAGTCTGCCTGGATCATGAGCACCGCACCTTCCATCATTCTCACCCGCCTCGACGTGCAGCGTCTGGAGCGCCTGATCGACAGCCTGGACGACACGCTGCCTGGCGTCATTGCGTTGCAGACCGAGCTGGATCGCGCCGAAACCCTGGTGGGCCACGATGAAGTCCCGCCTGGTGTCGTGACCATGAATTCGCGTGTGCATTGCCGCGAAGAGGGCAGCGGCAAGGACTATCACCTGACCCTGGTGTATCCGCAGGACGCCAACGCCGACGAGGGCCGGATCTCTATCCTGGCGCCGGTGGGCAGCGCCTTGCTCGGTTTGCAGGTCGGGCAGTACATCGACTGGCCGGCGCCCGGCGGCAAGACCCTGAAGCTGACCCTGCTGGAAGTGGAATACCAACCCGAAGCGGCTGGCGACTTTCACCTCTGAAGGGCGCCGCTGACCGGCTAGACCTGCTCGAGCGCGTCGTTCAAGGCGCGCTCCAGGTCGGCCTTGTAGCGCAGGTAGAGATTGCTTGAGCCGTGGTGCTCACCGAGCAGGCCGGACAGGTCCAGGTCGGTGATATAGCAGCGATAGCGCTCGGTTTCGCGACGCTGGCCGACAATCTCCTGGGCGACCGCGGCGAACAGCTGGTCGCCATGCTCCAGCTCGGAAAACTCCCGTTGATTGCAATACAGAGTGACCTGCACCTGCCCCGGTGCGGCTTTGCCGATGATGCCCTGCACGTCATAAAAGGCTTTGTTCGCTGGTGTCTGGGGTGCCGGGCGTGGCTCGATTCGACGGGCCCTTGTGCTGCCTGAGGGCAATATCTGGTAATACAAAATATCCAGCGGCACCAGAGCCTGGGAGGCCTCCATCGGCAGTTGGGCATCGCGCCGGTAGAGAATCGACTGCAGGAAGCGTTGCAGGGGGACCAGCAGGCTCTGTTCGTCGTGGTAGGGCAGGCGTTGCTGCCAGAGCGCATCGAATTCATCCAGCACGTATAGCTCGGCCTGAGCCTCGACGACACGGTAGAACACCTGGATGCAATCAGGCTGGCCCATCGGCAGGATCAGCGCCAGGTCGTGTTCTTCCAGGGCCATCGGGTCCAGGTGCAGCGGGCTGTAGCTCGACTGCTCTTCGCCGAGGTAGTTGATCAGCGCCGGCAGGCTTGCCAGCGCCACATGATTGACCTGGCCCGGCACCAACTCCAGCACGTGGTAATGCTGCTGGACCTGGATCAGGTAGCGGTGGTTGAGCTGGCTGAGCAACAGGTTCTGCGCCGTGTCGAACAGCTCTTCGACCCGTTGGGCGATGAACTGCGCGCGGTTGTGGCAGAAGCAGCGCACTCGCAGCTTCGGTTGCTCAGGGCCGCGCGGCAGGTTGTTGAGGTAGTCGCGCAGGCAGTCGAGCAGGGCATGGGCGCCGTCGTAACGGCCGACTAATACCTCGTTCCAGCTGTTGAGCGTCACCTGGTCGAGGGTCAGCACCAGGTTCTCCCGCACCCCGGCGTAGCTCAAAGAGTCGGTGCGCTCGGTGGTCATCAGGATGTTCAGGTCGCGGTGATGCTTGAGCGGGTCGCGGCCGACATTCACCAGGATCAGCACTTCGCTGGGCACGCTGCTGTGCAGCAGGCGCTCTTCGCTGACGGTGCCCAGGGGCAGGGCGATGGTCTGTTGCAGGCTGCCCAGCAGATTGAACAGTTCGAACTCGCTCAAGTCGCTGCTGCCCGGGTGCAGCGCCAGGCGCGTGCTGCTGTCGATCACGCCGTTGCGATGGCACCAGGTCAGTAGCTCCAGCAGTTCGCGGCTGCGCTTGATCGGCGCGAAGTGTTCCCACTCCAGGGCATTCAGGCTGCCGTTGTACAGGCCCCAGTGGGTTTGCCCCGGTTCTTTCTTGTTGGGCGACTGCACCAGCGTCAGGGTGTCTTCGGCCAGGTCCGGGGCGATGCCGGGGTTGATGAATTCGATCTTGCCGGCCTTGCGTTCAAAGGCCGCGTACAGGCGGCGGCCGAGGATATTCAGGTCGCGCTTGTTGACCAGGCCGAGGGTCTGCTCGCTACGGGCGAACTGGGTCAGGAAGCGGTAGCTGTAGTTCAGTTCGTTGACCAGGGCCCGGCGTTCGGCGCTGACCTGGCGGACTTTCCACTGGCTGCGGCTGTCGAGCATTGCCAGCTGGCGTTGATCCCAGCCCCATTCGTGGGCCAGCCGTTCGAGCAGCGAGCGCTGCCAGCTCGGGTTGCGCGCGCCGTTGTTGCCGGTGAGCTTGCGGTTGACCTTCAGATACAGGCTGCGCCGTACCAGCTCCAGGCGCTCCGGTTCGCCACGGGCCTTGAGGTATTCCTCGATGCGCCGGTAGACCACGATGTACGGGTCCAGCTCGTCGAGGTCCAGGCGATTGGCGAACACCGCCTGCTTGAAGCGCAGGCTCAGGCATTCCACCCGCGGGTGTTCGCTGGCGTAGACCTCGGTCAGCAGCAGCTTGAGCACCGACTTGTACGGCGACTCGATGCCCTTGAACAACTGCCAGAGCCCGGCGCCGATGAATTCGCCCGGCGGAATATGGGCCAGATGGCCAAGGTCGAGGTTTTCGTCGGCAGGGATGAAACGCTTGGACAGCAGTGTATGGGTGTACTGCTGGTAGCGGGCTTCTTCGTACACCGGCACCAGCCACCACAGTGGCGTACGCCCGGCCAGCCAGATGGCCGTGCGATAGAACTCGTCCAGCAGCAGATAGTGCTGAGTGGTGCCGCAATCGTCCGAGCTCAGCTGGGTGTCGCGATCGCCACGGACGAAGCGGCTGGGGTCGATCAGGAAGAAGTGCGCCTCGGCGCCCTGGCTGGCAGCCCAGGTTTCCAGCAGCAGGCATTTCTTGCGCAGTTCGGCGAGTTCGTTTTCGCCGAGGTCGGGCGCATGGCAGACCCACACATCCATATCGCTCTGGTCAGCCTGGGCCAGGGTGCCCAGGCTGCCCATCAGGAACAGGCCATGGATAGGTCGCGGTGCATTGCCGGGCCGGACCTTGTAGGAAAACGAGCGAGTCAGGCGCTGGGCTTCGTTGAGCGTTGAGGTGTCGGGTTCGTAGTTCGACAGCCCGGCGGGTGTGCCGCCCGACACATAACCCGGCAATAACGGGTGGTTGACGTGAAAGAACAGCGGCAACAGGTTGAGCACCAGTTGCTGGCGCGGCGATAACCCCTCCATGGCCCGATCCAGACGCCCTTCGTTGAGCTTCAGAAAGCGCGCACGCAGCTGGCTGAGAACCTTGCGATCGATTCCCTCGTCCAGATCTGGGCGGATTTCATGGGTGCGGGTCATTCAAACAGGCTCGCGAAGCTTGAACGTGGGAGGTCTTATAGGTGGAGGAGTTTACAGCCAGTCGAGGGCGAGCTTTAAGCTGAATTTTATTTTTGACGTCAGATTTCCAGCGGGCAACTGGAGCTTGCCCGCGGAATCCGACAGGCGGGGATTCCGAGGGCCGTAGGGGAAAGCGTTCAGGCGGCTTCTTTGACCGTCAGAATGGTCAGCAGGCCTTGGGCATGCTCGGCGGCATCGCGGCCCAGGCTGGTCAGGTAACCACCATCGGGCTGGGTAATGAGCTCTTTTTCGAACAGGCGTCGTGCGGCGGCGATAGCTTGGGGGGCAGCGGTCTGATGGATTTTCAGGCCTTCCTGGGAACTGTCCAGGTTGAAGAGTGCAAGGATTTCCAGTTCGGCAACCAACTCAGGGGTATACGACATAAGGACTCCAGACTTTCTAGGAATTAGACGACAGCGTCCTTAAGGTGACCGCAGTTGGGCAGCCTGTCCAGTGTCCGCTGCGGACTTTTACGCCTCTGGGCGGCGGTATTTGGCCGCAGGGCGCGTACCAGTGTAGTCAAGGCTCGCCATCGCGCCGGCCAGGGGCGGACGCGAGGCGTGGCGGGCTTATTTCTTCTCGGGCGGCAGCTCGGGCAGGGCGCGCAGCGCGGCTTCGTACCATTGGGTGTCGAACGCGCGGTCTTCTTCGAGGATCGCGTCGATTTCCACTGCCAGGACGTGAGCCATGAGGTTGAGGATTTCGTCACGCTCATAGCCGACCAGGGTCAGCTTGTTGAAGGTGGCCTTGGCCGCGGGCGGGTTGTCGCTTTCGATCTGGTTTTCGATCGCTTCGATCAGGGTGTTTTCGGTGAACGCTTCTTCGTCGCTGTCGTCGTTGCTGGTACCGGGGGTTGGCTCGCTCATGGCAGGCTCCTCAAGGAAAGGTCGCCAGTTTACCCGTATTCAGGAGCCTGATGCTGCTGGCCAGTCGGCTGTCGAGGTTCTATAAGAGTGGCTGCCAACCCCGCACCCGGCCTGGAGGCTATGTGATGCTCAAGCTTTATGGATTCGCCGTCAGCAATTACTACAACATGGTGAAACTGGCATTGCTGGAAAAAGATCTGCCTTTCGAAGAAGTGCCGTTCTACGCCGGGCAAAGCCCTGAGGCGTTGGCCATCAGCCCGCGCGGTAAGGTGCCGGTGCTAAGGGTGGAGCAGGGCTTTATCAATGAAACCAGCGTGATCCTCGAATACCTTGAAAGCCAGCCTGGGCCGGCGCTGCTGCCCAGTGACCCGTTCGCGCGTGCCCAGGTGCTGGCGCTGGCCAAGGAGATCGAGCTTTACATCGAGTTGCCGGCGCGGGCCTGTTATGGCGAGGCGTTCTTCGGGATGGCGGTCCCCGAGGCTATCAAGGAGAAGTCCCGCAACGAGCTGGTGCAGGGGTTCGCCTCGCTGGCCAGGCACGGCAAGTTCGCCCCTTATGTTGCGGGCAGCAGCCTGAGCGTGGCGGACCTGTATTTCCTGTACAGCGTGAGCCTGGCCTGCGCGGTAGGGCAGAAGCTGTTCGGTGTGGATTATCTGGCCGAGATACCGGCAGCCAAGGCCTTGATGGCACGCCTGGAGCAGATGCCCAATGTGCAGCGGGTCGCGGCGGACAAGGACGCGGCGATGCCGCAGTTCCTGGCGATGATCGCCAGCAAGAAGTAGGAAGGTTTCAGGTCGCTGACTGCGGGCAAGCCATGCTCTTAGCAGGAGCGTGGCTTGCCCGCGCTAGCTTTTAGCGGCTGCTCAGCAACGCCTGGCCGCGAACCGCCGCCGCCTTGACTTGAGCCGGGGCCGTGCCGCCGATGTGGTCACGGGCGTTGACCGAGCCTTCCAGGGTCAGCACGGCAAACACGTCCTGGTCGATCTGGTCGCTGAACTTGCGCAGCTCCTCCAGGCTCATTTCCGCCAGGTCCTTGCCGGTCTCCACGCCATACTTCACGGCGTGGCCGACGATCTCGTGGCAATCGCGGAATGGCAGGCCACGGCGCACCAGGTAGTCCGCCAGGTCGGTGGCGGTGGAGAAACCGCGCAGTGCCGCTTCGCGCATCATCGCGTGCTTGGGCTTGATCGCCGGGATCATGTCGGCGAAGGCCCGCAGCGAGTCGCGCAGGGTGTCGGCGGCGTCGAACAGCGGTTCCTTGTCTTCCTGGTTGTCCTTGTTGTAGGCCAGGGGCTGGCCCTTCATCAGGGTCAGCAGGCCCATCAGGGCGCCGAACACGCGGCCGCTCTTGCCACGAACCAGCTCCGGAACGTCCGGGTTTTTCTTTTGCGGCATGATCGAGCTGCCGGTGCAGAAACGGTCGGGCAGATCGATGAACTGGAACTGCGCGCTGGTCCACAGCACCAGCTCTTCGGAGAAGCGCGACAGGTGCATCATGGCCACGCTGGCGGCGGCGCAGAACTCAATGGCGAAATCGCGATCAGACACATTGTCCAGCGAGTTGCCGCCGACGGCGTCGAATCCCAGCAGCTGGCAGGTCAGCTCGCGGTCGATCGGATAGGTGGTGCCGGCCAGCGCGGCGCTACCCAGAGGCATGCGGTTGGTGCGCTTGCGGCAATCGACCAGGCGCTCGTAGTCGCGGCTGAGCATCTCGAACCAGGCCAGCATGTGATGACCGAAGGTCACAGGCTGCGCGGTTTGCAGGTGAGTGAAGCCCGGCATGATGGTGCCGGCTTCGCGCTCGGCCTGTTCCAGCAGGCCTTTTTGCAAGCGGGTGATTTCCGCCAGGATCAGATCGATTTCGTCGCGCAGCCATAGACGGATATCGGTGGCCACCTGGTCGTTGCGGCTGCGGCCGGTGTGCAGCTTCTTGCCTGTGACGCCGATGCGGTCGGTCAGGCGTGCTTCGATGTTCATGTGCACGTCTTCCAAGTCGACGCGCCAGTCGAAGGTGCCGGCCTCGATTTCGCCCTGGATGGTTTTCAGGCCGTCGATGATGCTGTCGCGTTCGGCATCGGTCAGTACGCCGACCTTGGCCAGCATGGTGGCGTGGGCGATCGAGCCCATGATGTCGTGACGATAGAGGCGCTGGTCGAAGGTGACGGAGGCGGTGAAGCGGGCGACGAAGGCGTCGACGGGCTCACTGAAGCGGCCGCCCCAGGACTGATTGGTCTTGTCAGTGCTCATGAATTCGCTCGTGATCGGCTGGAAGGGAAATGAGGTGAAAAGTTGCCGCGGATAATAACAGGGTTGCCAATCCTGTAGCTGGCACCGGTCGGCAGGTTTTTATTTCTGCCATGGGGGCCGTGGGCGCTTGTCGCCGACCTCGGGCGCGCAGAGACTAGGCGAGCGAAGGTGGGGTGCGAGGAGTGATGTAACGATATTTATCGATAGAGCAATATCGTCTTGGCAACCGTCTACAGTTGGACTGAAGGAACAGCGCAATCCCGGATGTTTCATCGAGTCTGGTCGCTGATCACACAACCGTTGTCGCATGCGCTCCGGTCCCGCCGCCATCTCGCGATTCGCGAGGGAGGCGGTCGGGGTGGAAGCCGACTATAAGAGAGGGGGTGTTTGTGTCCTGTATCAGCAGTCCCCATGACCATGTCGTGCAGTGGCGGGCCTTGAACGGTATCGAGCAGGCCCGGGTAAATAATGGTGCCCGTCGTGGGGCACTTTTTGGCCCTCGCACTAGTCTTAGCGTGGATCGCCGTGACGGACGTCACTTCACCTGTCTACGCTATCCTTGTGCGAGACTCACGCAGGAATCCAGCGCAATATGAATGTCCTGATCGTTGATGACGAACCCCTAGCCCGCGAGCGACTGAGCCGCATGGTCAGTGAGCTTGAGGGATACAGTGTCCTGGAGCCCAGCGCCACCAATGGCGAAGAGGCATTGGCCCTGATCGACAGCCTGAAGCCGGATATCGTGCTTCTCGACATCCGCATGCCGGGTCTCGATGGCCTGCAGGTTGCCGCCCGTTTGTGTGAGCGCGAAGCGCCGCCAGCCGTGGTGTTTTGTGCCGCCCCTGATGAATTCGCCCTCGAGGCTTTTGATGTCAGCGAGGTAGGTCACCTGCTCAAACCGGTGCGTTCCGAGCATCTGCTCGAGGCGCTGAAAAAGGCCGACCGCCCCAACCGGGTCCAGCTGGCGGCCCTGACCCGGCCCGCCGCGGAAAGCGGCAGCGGCCCTCGCAGCCATATCAGTGCGCGGACCCGCAAAGGCATCGAGCTGATCCCGCTGGATCAGGTCGTCTATTTCATTGCCGACCACAAATACGTGACCTTGCGCCATGAAAGCGGCGAAGTCCTGCTGGACGAACCCCTGAAGGCGCTGGAGGACGAGTTTGGCGAGCGCTTCGTGCGCATCCATCGCAACGCCCTGGTGGCCCGTGAACGCATCGAACGTCTGCAGCGTACGCCGCTGGGGCATTTCCAGCTGTTCCTCAAAGGTCTCAATGGTGATGCGTTGATCGTCAGCCGACGGCATGTGGCCGGCGTGCGCAAGATGATGCAGCAGCTCTAGATCCGGGCGGCCGGGCGGGTCATGCGCCCCGCCCGCAATGTTCCTGCAGCCAGGGAGGGGCTGTAGTTCCTGATACAAGTCAAAGCTGATTTGGCTGAGCTGTTATCATCTGCCGTATTTTCATCAGTACGGATTGATTCATGTCCTCTCGCGAAATCCGCATCGCTACCCGCAAAAGTGCCTTGGCCTTGTGGCAAGCCGAATACGTCAAAGCTCGTCTGGAAGCCGCTCACCCGGGGTTGATCGTGACGCTGGTGCCCATGGTCAGTCGCGGCGACAAGCTGCTCGACTCGCCGTTGTCGAAAATCGGCGGCAAGGGACTGTTCGTCAAGGAGCTGGAAACCGCGCTGCTGGAAAACGAAGCGGATATCGCCGTGCATTCGATGAAAGACGTGCCCATGGACTTCCCTGAAGGCCTGGGCCTGTTCTGCATCTGCGAGCGTGAAGACCCGCGCGATGCCTTTGTCTCCAATACCTATTCCAGTCTCGACGACCTGCCCGTGGGCAGCGTGGTGGGCACCTCCAGCCTGCGTCGCCAGGCGCAGTTGCTGGCTCGTCGTCCGGACCTGCAGATCCGCTTCCTGCGCGGCAACGTCAATACTCGCCTGACCAAGCTCGACGCCGGTGAGTACGACGCCATCATCCTGGCCGCTGCGGGCTTGATCCGTCTTGGCTTCGAAGATCGCATCAGCTCTTCGATCAGCGTCGACGACAGCCTTCCGGCTGGCGGCCAGGGCGCGGTGGGCATCGAATGCCGCACGGCCGACAGCGAGATCCATAAGCTGCTGGCGCCACTGCATCATGTCGATACCGCGGATCGAGTCACCGCCGAGCGGGCCCTCAACAAGCATCTGAATGGCGGCTGCCAGGTACCGATCGCCTGCTATGCGGTACTCGAAGGCGATCAGCTGTGGCTGCGTGGCCTGGTCGGCGAACCGAGCGGCGGTGTGCTGCTCAGCGCCGAGGCCCGTGCTCCACGTAGCGCTGCGGCGGCGCTCGGCGTGCAGGTCGCGGAGGATCTGCTGGCCCAGGGCGCCGACGATATTCTGCGCGCGGTCTATGGCGAGGCTGGCGAAGAGTGAGCGACTGGCGTGTGCTGCTGACCCGGCCCACGGACGAGTCGGCGCTGCTGGCTGAGGTTCTGGGCGAAGCGGGGGTGTTCAGCAGCAGCCTGCCATTGCTGGAAATCCAAGCCCTGCCTTTTGGCGATACCCAACGCGCCAGGATGCTTGAGTTGCACCGGTACTGCGCGGTGATCGTGGTCAGCAAGCCGGCCGCGCGAATGGCCGTGCAACTGCTCGAGCAGTTCTGGCCGCAGCCGCCGAGCCAGCGCTGGTTCAGTGTGGGCGCCGGCACGGCGCAGATTCTGGCCGATCACGGCCTGGATGTTTTTTTTCCCGAGCAAGGCGATGACAGCGAAGCCTTGCTTGAACTTCCCCAGTTGCGCGAGGCTATTGCACGGCCCGACCCGCGGGCGCTGATCGTGCGCGGGGAGGGTGGCCGAGAGCTGCTGGCTGAGCGTTTGCGCGGCCAAGGTGCTAGTGTCGATTATCTGGAGCTGTACCGCCGCGACCTGCCGCGCTATGCCGACGGGGTCCTGATACAACGCATCCGAGCTGAACGCTTGAATGGGCTGGTGGTCAGCAGTGGGCAGGGTTTCGAGCACTTGCAGCAGTTGGCCGGCGAGGCCTGGCCACAGGTGGCGCGGCTGCCGTTGTTTGTACCGAGCCCCCGAGTTGCCGAGATGGCGCGTGCCGCCGGGGCCGAGAAAGTTGTGGATTGTCGTGGCGCCAGCGCCGCGGCCTTGCTAACGGCGCTACGGGAGCAACCCGTGCCCGTTCTCTAAACGCAAAGGATGGATACGTGAGCGAAACAGCCTTGCCTAAAGATGATGTCCAGCCGGTAATCGATGCACCGGCTGAACCCGCAACCCCTGCTCCGCAGCGCCGTGGCAACGGGTTGGCGATCCTCGCCCTGCTGCTGGGGGCGGCCGGCGTCGCTGCCGGCGGCTGGGGTGTCTGGCAGGTGCGCAGCCTGCAGGCCAACAATCAACAGCAGCTGGGGCAGTTGCAGGCCCTGGGTGACGAGGCGCAGAGCCTGAAGCTCAACGAGCAGCGCCTGACGGCGCGTCTGGAGCAGTTGCCGGCGGCCGATGAGCTGGAAGAGCGCCGCCGTCTGGTCGCGCAGTTGCAGGGCGACCAGCAGCGACTCAGTCAGAAGCTGGAGAGCGTGCTGGGTGCCAGCCGTAAGGACTGGCGTCTGGCCGAGGCGGAACATCTGTTGCGTCTGGCCAGCCTGCGTCTTTCGGCCTTGCAGGACATCAGCAGCGCCCAGGCCCTGGTGCAGGGGGCCGACGAGATCCTGCGCGAGCAGAACGATCCCGGTTCTTTCGCCGCGCGCGAACAGCTGGCCAAGAGCCTCGCGGCCCTGCGCAGTACCGAACAACCGGATCGCACCGGGCTGTTCCTGCAACTGGGCGCACTGCGCGATCAGGTGACCGAGCTCACCGAGCTGGCCCCCGAGTACCGCGACCGTGGCGATTCGTTGCTGGGCCTGACCGCCGACGGCGACGGCGCCAGCCGCTGGGCGCAATGGTGGGACCAGATCTCGCGTTACATTCGTATCGACTTCAACGCGGACAAGAATGTGCGGCCGTTGCTCGCCGGGCAAAGCCTGACGCAGGTGCGCCTGGCCTTGAGCCTGGCCCTGGAGCAGGCGCAATGGGCGGCCCTGAACGGCCAGGCGCCGGTGTACACCCAGGCCCTGGCGGAAGCTCGCGACGTGTTGAAGGGCAACTTCAATCAGGACAATCCGCAGAGCAAACTCATGCTCGAGCGCGTGTCCGAACTGAGCAAACAGCCGGTCACCGTGCAGACGCCGGACTTGGCCAAGACCCTGAGCGCCGTTCAGGCCTACCTGGAGCGACGCAACCTGAGCGCTGAAGAGTCGGTGAAACCACTGGCCAAACCTGCTGCGAATGCCCCGCAGGAGACCAGCCCATGAAGCGCCTGTACGTGATTCTGTTCCTGGTGATCGCCGCCTCGGGATTGCTGGGGTTGGCGATCGCCGAGCATTCCGGGTACATCCTGATTGCCTATGACAGCTTCCGTTATGAGTCGAGCCTGTGGGCGACCCTGGCGCTGGTCGCTGTGATCTGGCTGGTGATCTGGGGTATCAAGGCACTGATCGAACTGGTGATGGCCTCCAGCGGCGTGGTCAATCCCTGGTCGCGGCGCAACCGCAGCCGTCGCGTGCAGATTGCCATCGAACAAGGCCAGATGGATCTTGCCGAAGGCCGCTGGGCCAGCGCCCAGAAGCACTTGCATCGTGCCGCAGAAGCCGAGCGCCAGCCTCTTTTGTACTACCTCGGCGCGGCGCGGGCGGCGAACGAGCTGGGAAATTACGAGCAGTGCGACAGCCTGCTGGAGCGTGCCCTCGAGCGCCAGCCCCAGGCTGAGTTGGCGGTGGCCTTGAGTCATGCCCAACTGCAGACCGATCGCGGTGATACCGAAGGCGCTCTGAGTACCCTGCAAGCCATGCGCGAGCGTCATCCGCACAGTGTCCAGGTGCTGCGGCAGTTGCAGCGTCTGCACCAGCAGCGGGGCGATTGGTCGGCGGTGATCCGCCTGCTGCCCGAGCTGCGCAAGGACAAGGTCCTGCCCGCCAACGAACTGGCCGAGCTGGAACGTCGGGCCTGGGGCGAGAACCTGACCCTCGCGGCACATCGCGAAGAGGACGGTACGGTCGGCCTGCAATCGCTCAACCGCGCTTGGCAGCAACTGACCGCGGCTCAGCGTCAGGAACCGCAGCTGGTGCTGGCCTACGCCGAGCAACTGCGGCAATTGGGCGCCGGGGCCGAGGCCGAAGAAGTGCTGCGCGTCGCTCTCAAGCGCAAGTACGACAGCCATCTGGCGCGGCTTTACGGCTTGCTGCGGGGCAGTGACCCGGCGCGGCAACTGCAGTTCGCCGAGCAGTGCCTCAAAGACCACCCGAACGACCCGAGCCTGCTGCTGACCCTGGGCCGCCTGTGCCTGCAAACCAGTCTCTGGGGCAAGGCGCGGGACTACCTGGAAAGCAGCCTGCGCCTGCAGCGCAACCCTGAAGCCTGTGCTGAGCTGGCCCGGTTGCTGGCGCAGCTGGGCGATACCGAGCGCAGCAACCAGCTGTTCCAGGAAGGTCTGGGGCTGTTGGACGAGCGCCTCCTGGCATCGCCGCTGCCGGTGCCCGCCAGGGTATAAACCCGCAAGGCTGGGCCGTCCCCGGAGGGGCGGCCCGTCCCGCGACGCCCCCCCGATCTGGCCTCTGTACCGGTTTGCCGCGCTCGATCTTGTCATGGCGCGCCTTGAAAGGGCCGAGCGCTTTCTCTACCGTGGCAGCCTGTTTCTTCCGTTGTGGATACACCATGTCGCTGGCCGGCTCACGCTTGCTGTTCTCCCTTGTGTTTTTTACCGGTGCCTTGGCCCTGTGGGCTTCGTTTCACCTGGAGTTCGGGGTTGGGCTCGAGCCTTGCCTGTTGTGGGTGGCGCAACGTTTCTTTGCGTTGCTGTTGACCTCGATCAGCCTGGTCGCGGCCCTGCAGGGGCCACAATACCCGACGAGTGCCCTGTACTGGCTGCTTGAACTGTTCTGCAGCCTGGCGGGTGTCGTTACGGCAGGGCGCCATGTGTTATTGCAGAACATTCCTTCGGATCAGTTGCTGGCGTGCTTGCCGGACATGCCGTTCATGCTCGGCAACCTGTCCTGGGGGCGTGCCTTGCAGCTGGTTTTCACCGGGACCGCGCAGTGCGCGGAGGTCACCTGGACGTTGCTGGACATGAGTGCCGCGGAGTGGAGCCTGCTGTTTTTCATCGCTGTGATGATTTTGAGCGCCTATCGTCTGGCGCGGCTTCTACCATGGGGCCGGCGCAGGGCGGCCGCGACCTGAGTCGTCGATTTGCGATGGGGCGCAAGATTAAACACTTGTATGAACTTTATCTCCTGCGTACCTTGAAGCGGCTGTCGAGCGGGCATAATCTGGCCCGCACGTGTCACCGCAATTACGTTGCTCGATGCTGTTCTGCCTGGCCGGATGCTGATGTTCAGTCCAGTGGCGGATTCAGAGCGGCATGACCCATAAGGGAAGAGAGATCGCCATGCTCGAAAGTTGTCAGAATGCTCAGGAACGCTGGGGTGGAGTGCATCTGCTGATCGATCGCTGGTTGCAGGAGCGTCACGAACTGGTTCGGGCCTATGATGCTCTCGGCGCGGAGCCTGAGACGCTGGCTGAAAATCGACAGCCGCTGCAGGAGTTCTGCGCAATCCTGGTGGACTACGTCTCCGCCGGCCACTTTGAAATCTACGAGCAGTTGACTGGCGAGGCCAAGGCCTTCAATGACCAGCGCGGGCTCGAGCTGGCCGAAACCATTTATCCACGGATCGATGTCATCACTGAAAAGCTGCTGGCGTTCAACGATCTGTGCGACGAAGGAAAATGCGTGGCGGAGAAGTTCAAGGAGCTGGGTGGTCTGCTGCATGAACGCTTCGAGCTGGAAGATTGCCTGATCGAAGTGCTGCACAACGCTCACAAGGAAGAGGCCGCCGTTCAGGCCTGACTTGCCGCGAAAGCTTTACCGAAACGGTGCGCATTGCGCACCGTTTTTCGTTTCTGCGCCCCCTAACCGGTAGCCCCCAGCAGCTCGATTTCAAACACCAGTGGCGTGTAAGGCGCGATCAGGTCGCCCGCGCCATCGGCGCCGTAAGCCTGGCCCGAAGGAATCACCAGGCGCCACTTCGCCCCTGTCGGCATCTGTTGCAAGGCGCTGCGCCATCCGGCAATCACACTGTCCAGGCGAAACCACTGCGGCTGCTGATTCTGATCGAACACTGTGCCGTCAGGCAGGCGTCCGGTGTAGCGAACCTGTACCGAACCATTGGCTCCCGGCCGTACTCCGTTGCCGGGTGCCAGCTCGGTCAGCAGGATGCCGTTCTCCAGTTCGCGTACGCCCGGCTTGGCCTTTTCGGCCGAGAGAAAACGCTGTTCGTTTTCCAGCGCCACTTCGATTCGCGGCTTGTCCGCTTGCTCGCCGACCTGTGCTTCATGCTGGGCGAGGATCTGTTCGATACGCTCGTCCTTGAGTGCCAGGGGCTTGCCTTGGTAGGCCTGTTTCAAGCCCTCCACCAATGCCTGGATCTGCAGGTCCGGCACCTCCTGGCGCAGGCGCTCACCGAGGCTGGCGCCCAGGCTGTAGGCGAGATCGTGAGCATCGTTTTTCTGCGAATCTTCGGCGGCCTGAGCCAGTGGCAACAACACACACAAGGATAAAAAAAGGTAACGCGACATGGGCGTTCTCCGGCCTGAGACAAGGTGGATTATGCCAGCGTGGATGTGGCGGCTGGTGAGTAACTTTCTTGTGCGCGAAGAACATTTTCGATCCTCTGCAACGCATGGCATTCGATACTGTCAACATGCCCTAGCGGCGGTAGCAGCAGAGGTCTAGTATGAGCCGCAACTCACGTCAGCCAGGAGGTAAACCATGTCGGCCAATAAGAAGCCTGTAAATACTCCGTTGCATTTGCTCCAACAGCTTTCGAGCAGCCTGCTCGAACATTTGGAAAACGCTTGTTCCCAAGCCTTGGCTGATGCTGAAAAACTGCTCGCCAAACTGGAAAAGCAACGCGGTAAGGCACAGGAAAAACTGCACAAATCGCGCACCAAATTGCAGGACGCCGCGGCGGCCGGCAAGGCCAAGGCACAAGCCAAAGCCAAGGACGCAGTGAAAGAACTTGAAGACCTGCTCGATGCACTCAAGGCACGTCAATCCGAAACCCGCGCCTACATTCTGCAACTCAAGCGCGACGCTCAGGAAAGCCTGAAACTGGCCCAGGGCGTCGGTCGTGTGAAAGAAGCCGCAGCCAAGGTGCTGAGCACTCGCTCCGCCAAACCGGCCGCCGCTCCAGCACAGAAAGCCGCAGCCAAGCCGGCGGCAAAAGCACCGGCCAAACCTGCCGCTAAAGCACCGGCAAAAGCTGCCAGCAAACCGGCTGCCAAACCTGCCGCCAAGCCAGTGGCAAAAACCGCCGCAGCCAAACCTGCAGCTGCCAAGCCAGCGGCTAAACCGGCTGCTGCAAAAGCACCTGCGAAACCTGCTGCCAAACCTGTTGCGAAAACGGCGGCTGCCAAACCGGCTGCAGCGAAACCCGCTGCCAAGCCAGCAACAAAACCAGCGGCCAAACCCGCCGCCAAGCCAGCGGCTAAAACCGCAGCGGCCAAGCCTGCTGCTGCCAAGCCAGCGGCTAAACCGGTAGCGGCAAAAACGGCTGCGAAGCCGGCCGCCAAACCGGCTGCGGCCAAAGCTCCGGTGAAGGCAGCAGCGAAACCCGCGGCCAAACCTGCAGCTAAACCTGCAGCAGCCAAGCCAGCGGCTTCCACTGCCGCCAAGCCAGCAGCCGCTAAACCGGCTGCAGCCAAACCAGCCGCCAAGCCTGCGGTGAAACCTGCTGCCAAGCCGGCTGCAAAACCAGCCGCGAAGAAGCCAGTCGCCGCCAAGCCTGCTGCTGCCAAACCGGCCACCGCTCCAGCGGCCGCCAAACCAGCCACCCCGGCAACTCCGGCAGCCAAGCCTGCGGCACCGGTCTCTTCGCCAGCTCCAGCGGCGACTGCTGCGCCAGCTCCGGCTCCGACTGCCGCTCCCGCCAGCACCACGCCAACCAGCGCTTCCTAAGCGTCGGTCACCGCGACGCGCAGCGCCTGCAGCGCGTCGCGGTTGAGGTTGGCGGCTTCGGCCGCCAGTCCTTCCAGCCAGTCCGTCAGATCCTGCGCTTCACCCTCCGACCATTCTCCCGCCAGCGCCTCCAGGCGCAGCAGCAGTTGCCGCTCGGCCTCCAGTTCCAATGCCTTGACCTGTTCGCGCAAGATCGCCAGTTCCGGATCCGCGCTCGCGGCCGGGCGCCATTGCGTGCGCAGCTGGCGCAGCGGCCTGACGACTTCGTCGTGCCAGGGCTGGCCCAGGGTTCGCAGCTGTTGCAGGCGCTGCGAAGTGCAGGCCACCCCGCGTGCGCCGAGCCAGGCCGCGCAGAGTAGAAGGCAGACATTGGCCCCGGCCGCCTGAAGGTTCAGGCAGGCTTCTTCGACGCCCGGGCGGGCGTAGGTCTTGAGGGTGAAGCTCCACAGGTCAGAGGACATAGTGCTACTCGCGCCAGTTGCGAACGAAGCTGGTAGACTCCGCCGCCATTATGATTCGACTTCAGAACCTGACTTTACAGCGTGGTCCGCAACGTCTGCTAGAAGACGCCGAGCTGACCCTGCACGCCGGCCAGAAAGCCGGCCTGATCGGTGCCAACGGCGCCGGCAAATCCAGCCTGTTCGCCTTGCTGCGTGGCGAGTTGCACCCGGATTCGGGCGACTGCTTCCTGCCCGCCGACTGGCGCATCGCCCATATGCGCCAGGAGGTCGATACCCTCGAGCGGCTGGCGGTCGACTACGTGCTCGATGGCGACCTGCGCCTGCGCCAGGTGCAGCGTGAGCTGGCCGCCGCCGAAGCGGCCCATGACGGTGCGGCCCTGGCGCGCCTGCATGCCGAGCTGGACAGCGCCGACGGTTATACCGCCGACGCCCGGGCGCGCAAGCTGCTGGCCGGCCTGGGTTTCAGCAACGAGCAGATGGACCGCCAGGTCGGCGACTTCTCCGGTGGCTGGCGGATGCGCCTGAACCTGGCGCAGGCGCTGATGTGCCCGTCGGATCTGCTGTTGCTCGACGAACCGACCAACCACTTGGACCTCGATGCGATCCTCTGGCTGGAGGACTGGCTCAAGGGCTACCCCGGCACTTTGCTGCTGATTTCCCACGACCGCGATTTCCTCGATGCCGTGGTCGACCATGTGGCTCATGTCGATCAGCGCAAGATCACCCTTTATCGCGGTGGCTACAGCGCCTTCGAGCGCGCCCGTGCCGAACGTCTGGCGCAACAGCAGCAAGCCTACGAGAAGCAGCAGGCGCAGCGTGCGCATATGGAAAAGTACATTGCGCGCTTCAAGGCCCAGGCCACCAAGGCCCGCCAGGCCCAGAGCCGGATCAAGGCCCTGGAGCGGATGGAAGAGCTGTCCGCCGCCCACGTCGACTCGCCGTTCGACTTCGTTTTCCGCGAGTCGGAAAAGATCTCCAGCCCGCTGCTCGACCTGTCCGATGCCCGTCTGGGTTACGGCGAGAAGACCGTGCTGGAGAAGGTCAAGCTGCAACTGACCCCGGGTGCGCGCATCGGTCTGCTCGGCCCCAACGGTGCGGGCAAGTCGACCCTGATCAAGAACCTCTCCGGCGAGCTGTCGCCGCTGGGCGGTCGCCTGACCCGCGGCGAGAATACCGTGGTCGGCTACTTCGCCCAGCACCAGCTGGACTCGCTCGATGCCAAGGCCAGCCCGTTGCTGCATTTGCAGCGCCTGGCGCCGACCGAGCGCGAGCAGACCCTGCGCGACTTCCTCGGCGGTTTCGACTTCCGCGGCGCGCGTATCGACGAGCCGGTGCTGAATTTCTCCGGTGGCGAAAAGGCGCGCCTGGCCCTGGCCCTGATTGCCTGGGACCGCCCGAACCTGCTGCTGCTCGACGAACCGACCAACCACCTGGACCTGGAGATGCGCCTGGCCCTGACCATGGCCCTGCAAGAGTTCAGCGGCGCGGTGCTGGTGGTCTCCCACGACCGTCACCTGCTGAAAAGCACCACCGACAACTTCTACCTGGTGGCCGACGGCAAGGTCGAAGAGTTCGACGGCGACCTGGACGATTACGCGCGCTGGCTGGTGGATTACCGCCAGCGCAACGCGCCGGTCAGCACGACCACGGTCAACCCGGACAAAACCGACAAGAAGGCCCAGCGCCAGGCTGCCGCGGCCCTGCGCCAGCAGCTGGCCCCGCACAAGCGCGAAGCCGACAAGCTGGAAACCGAGCTGGGCAAGGTCCACGAGCGGCTGGCGAAAATCGAAGCCAGCCTCGGCGACAGTGGTATCTACGAAGCCGCGCGCAAGGACGAGTTGCGTGATCTGCTGGCCGAGCAGGCCAGGCTGAAGGTGCGCGAAGGCGAACTGGAAGAGGCCTGGATGGAAGCCCTGGAACTGCTGGAAAGCATGCAGGCGGAACTGGAAGCCTTGTCCTGATGGAAGCGTTCAAGTTGCCTGTGCCTATCACGTGGGTCGAGCCGCTGTGGGTCACCGTGCAAATCCTGCTGATCCTGCTGGCTGGCTACGTCACCCAGCGGTTTGTCGCGCGCTGCCTGACCCGCCTGGGTGAACGTTATCCGTTCCCGCCGCAGTTGCTGATGCCACTGCGCGGCGGCTTGCGCTGGCTGATCATGGGCAGCGCGCTGATCTTTGTCCTGGAGCGGCTCGGGGTGTCGGCGACGGTGCTCTGGACTGCCCTGTCCGGTTTTGTCGCTGTGGCTGCGGTGGCCTTCTTCGCCATGTGGAGCGTGCTGTCCAATCTGCTCTGCGCCATCCTGATCTTCACCGTGGGCCCGTTCCGCATCGGCGATGTGGTCGAACTGGTGGACACCCTCGACAAACCGGGCATCAAGGGCCGGGTGGTGGCAATCAACCTGCTGTACACCTCGTTGATCGAGGCCGAGGAAGCCGGCACCGGCGGCGTCATGGTGCAAGTGCCCAACAGCCTGTTCTTCCAGCGTTCGGTGCGCCGCTGGCGCGGTAGCGATGCGCTGTCGATAGGCTCCGGCGAGAAATAGTCCTCCTGCGCCGTCTCTGTAGCCGCTGCCGAGCATCGCGAGGCTGCGATCGGCTGCGACGCAGACATGCTCTTGAGATCGCAGGAAGCTCCTGCGGACCTTAGCGCAGCCTTCGGCAGCGGCTACAGTTGGCCGGCGATGTCTGTCCGACAAAAATCTATGGTCATCCGCCCGCCGGCGCATTAGCTTAGGCGTCTACGACGAATTCGAGCCGAGGTGTGCGATGGTTCTTGAGACATGGCTGGCGTTTTTTGCCGCCTGCTGGGTGATCAGCCTTTCCCCGGGGGCCGGCGCGATTGCGTCGATGTCCTGCGGTTTGCAATACGGTTTCTGGCGCGGTTACTGGAACGCCCTGGGCCTGCAACTGGGCCTGGCCATGCAGATTGCGATTGTCGCCGCCGGCGTGGGGGCGATTCTCGCGGCATCCTCGACCGCCTTTTACGCGATCAAATGGTTCGGCGTGGCTTACCTGGTCTACCTCGCGGTCAAACAGTGGCGCGCGCTGCCCAGCGACCTGAGCGACGACTCCGCGATCCGACCGATCGGCAAACCGCTGGCGCTGGTGTTCCGTGGGTTCCTGGTCAACATCAGCAACCCCAAGGCTCTGGTGTTCATGCTGGCGGTCCTGCCGCAGTTCATCGATCCCCACGCACCGCTGGTGAAGCAATACCTGATTCTCGGTGCGACCATGATTGCCGTCGACCTGATCGTCATGGCCGGCTACACCGGCCTGGCCTCCAAGGTCCTGCGCCTGCTGCGCACGCCTACCCAGCAACGGCGCATGAACCGCACCTTCGCCGGTCTGTTCCTCGGCGCCGCCGGGTTGCTGGCGACCATTCGCAAAGCGCCGGTCTAAGAGGCTGGTCACATAAAAAAGGCGCCCATCGAGGGCGCCTTTTTTGTGCGTGCGCCTCAGGGGATCCGAGAGCATGGGCTAGTCCCGGCCACGCCCGGATTTATTTCATCTTTGTTCAGGAAACCCCGGACCCCAGGCGATTCAAGGCTTTGGCCCTGTACGAGGTACGACTGCGCCTGGGTATCGCGTGTGACAACGCTTGAGTGAAACTCATTGGAAGTGAACAATGTGTTACTTCGTATTTCCATTTGAGATTCGTTCATGACTGCCCCCTCCCGTTTCCTGGCGTGGCTCGTGCTGCCGGTATTGGCCCTGTGCAGCGCCAACCTGCTGGCGGACACCGTAGAAGGCGCGCCCAAGGCGCTGCACCTGCTCGACTACATTGGCGCGGACTACCCTCCGACGGTCGAGGCGGGCAAGGTCATTGACGACTCCGAGTACCGTGAACAGGTCGAGTTTCTCGGTGTGTTGCAGGGGCTGGTCGCCGATTTGCCGGCCAAGCCGGAGAAGGCCGAGCTGGAGCAGGGCATCGCCAGCCTGAACGATGCGGTCAAGGCCAAAGCGGACGGCGCCCTCGTCGCCCGCCAGGCGCGGCAGCTGGGCGCCAAGCTGGCGGTGGCCTATGAGGTCAGCCAGGCGCCGATCATCACCCCGGATCCGAGCCGTGGCGCGCCTTTGTATGCCCAGCATTGCTCGGTGTGTCACGGCGACACCGGTGCCGGCGATGGCCCGGCTGGGGTCGGCCTGACGCCGCCACCGGCCAACCTGCGGGATGCGGCGCGCACGGATCACCTGAGCCTCTACGCGATCTACAACACCCTCGGCCTGGGCGTCGAAGGCACCGACATGCCGTCGTTCGCCGATCAGCTGGATGACCGCCAGCGCTGGGACTTGGCGACCTATATCGCCGGCTTCACTGCCGACCCGGCCGCGGCGAAGGGCGACAAGAGCTACAACCTCGCCGACCTGGCCCGCCAGACCCCAAGCGAAGTGCAGGCCGCCGAAGGCCCGCAGGCCGCGGCCACCTTCCGTGCCCAGCGCGCCCAGCCGCCACAGGTCAAGCGTGGCCCGGCGCAACTGCTCGACTACACCGCCTCGACCCTGGACAAGAGCCTGGCCGCCTACCGCGCCGGTGACCGCGAACAGGCCTACGACCTGTCAGTGGCGGCGTACCTGGAAGGCTTCGAGCTGGTGGAAAGCTCCCTCGACAACGTCGATGCCAATGTGCGCAAGGACACCGAGAAAGCCCTGATGGCCTACCGTCAGGCGCTGCAGGACGGCTTGCCGGCAGAGCAGGCCGAGCAGCGCCTGGCTGCCGCCAAGGCCAAGCTGAAAGAGTCGGCGGGCCTGCTGGGCAGCGACGGCCTGAGCTGGTCCCTGAGCTACATTTCCGGCCTGCTGATCCTGCTGCGCGAAGGCCTGGAAGCGATCCTGGTGCTGGCGGCGATCCTGGCCTTCCTGCGCAATACCGGCCAGCAATCGGCGGTACGCAGCGTCAACGTCGGCTGGGGGCTGGCGTTGCTGGCCGGCCTGGCGACCTGGGCGCTGGCGGCGTATGTGATCGATGTCAGCGGCTCCCAGCGCGAGTTGCTGGAAGGCGCCACGGCCTTGTTCGCCAGTGTCATGGTGCTGTGGCTCGGCGTGTGGATGCACGACCGCCGGCACGCCGCGGCCTGGCAGGACTACATCAAGAGCAGCCTGGTGGGCGGTGGCGGCCGTTTTGGTTTTGCGGTGCTGGCGTTCTTCTCGGTCTATCGCGAGCTGTTCGAAGTGATCCTGTTCTACGAAACTCTGTGGCTGCAGGCCGGCCCGGCGGGCCATAACGCAGTGCTGGCCGGCGGCGCCACGGCGCTGGTGCTGCTGGTCGGCCTGGCCTGGGTGATCCTGCGCGGTTCGGCCAAGCTGCCGCTGACGCTGTTCTTCGGCATCAACGCGGCGTTGCTGTGCGCCTTGTCGGTGGTGTTTGCCGGGCATGGCGTCAAGGCGCTGCAGGAGGCTGGAATCTTCGGTACGCGGCCGGTGGCGTTCTTCGACTTCGACTGGCTGGGCATTCACGCCGATGCCTACTCGCTGACGGCCCAGGCGGTGGCGATCGTGGCGATCATCGTGCTCTACAGTCGCAGCCGCATCGCCGAGAAACGGCGGACCCAGGTTTCCTGAGGCATCCGCTTCGCTCATTATCGCGGGCAAGCCTTGTTCCTACGGTTCATCGAGAACCGTAGGCGCGAGGCTTGCCCGCGATGCTTTTCAGGAGGAGTCACGCAATGCGTGTGTGGATCGATGCCGACGCCTGCCCCAAGGCGGCGAAGGATCAGGTGGTGAGGTTTGCCCTCAAGCGCCAGTTCGAGCTGGTGCTGGTGGCGGGGCAGCCACAGATCAAGCCGGCCTTTGCCTGCGTCAAGCTGATCGTGGTGCCCAGCGGCCCGGATGCGGCTGACGATTATGTGGTGGAACACGCGGTGCCGGGCGAACTGGTGATCTGCAGCGATGTGCCCCTGGCCGACCGGCTGGTGAAGAAGGGCGTCGCCGCTCTCGACCCGCGGGGCAAGGAGTTCGATGCGCAGAACATGGGCGAGCGGCTGGCGGTGCGTAACCTGTTTACCGATCTGCGCGAGCAGGGGCAGGTCGGTGGCGGGCAAGGCGCTTATGGGGATCGCGAGAAGCAGGCCTTCGCCAATGCCCTGGACCGGATCCTGACGCGGCTGGCGCGTCAGGCCTGACAATTCCCGCGAGGGCGCTTGCCGCTCGCCACGGCTTTTGGGTTACTCGTCGTTTTCGTGGGTCAGTTCCAGCACCCGATCCACCAGCTTATTGATGCCGGCCGCGGCTTCGCTGATGGACTGCGCGAGCATGTAGGCCGGGGTGCTGACCAGCTTGCGCGCCTTGTCCTCGATGATGTCGCCGACGGTGCACTCTGCATGGGTCGCGCCCATCTTGCTGACGGCGGCCGCGGTGTCGGCGTCGTTGCCGATGGTGCAGGTGACGCCCGGGCCATAGATCTTCGCCGCCAATGCCGGCGAGATGCAGATCAGGCCCACCGGCTTGCCGGCTTCGGCGAAGGCTTCGGTCAGCGCCAGGACATCCGGCTGGACCGTGCAGCCGGCCCCTTCCACGGCGAAGTTGGAAAGGTTTTTCGCCGCGCCAAAACCGCCAGGCACGATCAGCGCGTCGAAGTCTTCGGCGTTGGCCTCGCGGATGTCTTTGACCTGGCCGCGGGCGATGCGCGCCGATTCCACCAGGACATTGCGCGACTCGGGCATCTCTTCGCCGGTCAGGTGGTTGATCACATGCAGCTGGGCGATGTTCGGGGCGAAGCACTGCACCTGGGCGCCACGCTGGTCCAGGCGCAGCAGGGTGATGACGCTTTCATGGATCTCGGCACCGTCATAGACGCCACAGCCGGAAAGGATCACTGCAACTTTTTTGCTCATGGTTTTTTCTCCAGATTCATGGCGTTAAATGTCCACTAATTTGTTGCCCGTTGCCATAGGGTTATCCCGTCGCCCGACCTAATCTTCGATCAGGATTGCGATCAGGTCGTGTGATGAATTTCATTCTGTATGCGGTGCCGTTCTTCTTCGTGCTGATAGTCCTCGAGCTGCTGGCCGACCGCTGGCGGGGGGAACAACTATCGGGTCGCGGACGCTCTCTACATGGATCGCAACTACGGCGGCGTGTTCATTATTTGGGACCGGCTGTTCGGCACCTTTCAGGAGGAGGACGACAACGAGCCGGTGGTCTTCGGCGTCACCACGCCCCTGGCCAGCTGGAACCCGGTGTGGGCCAATCTGCAGTTCTATGCCCGGTTGCTGACGATGCGCGGTGTACGCGGCTCTTGGCAGCTACCTGATGAACCTGGGCGACAGCCTGCCGGTCGCGGCCCTGGTGCTGGGCTGGAGCGCCGTGGCCTTTGGTCTGTTCGTATTGGGGTGGTGCTGGAGAATCGCCCGTGGGCGCTGAAGAGGGAGCTGCTGCGGCTGGCGTCGGACCTGCCGCTGGTGTGGCTGGCGCCTCTGGTCGGGCTGTGGCCGGCCAGCGCCTTGGGCTGGGTCGGCCTGATCAGTTACAGCCTGCTCAGTGGCATTGCGTTTTACTGCTGCCGGGGTCGTCTTACTCGACTGGCGTCTTAGACTTGCAGCAATCGCTCTGCTCGTTCTGCTTGACCTGTTCGGCTTCGTAGATCGCCTTGGCCAGTCGCGCATTCTTGAAGCGGCGGCGCAGCCACAGGGCAAAACCCAGGACCAGCAAGGCGCCGAGTACCCACAGTTCGTACTTCTTGATGCTGCCCAGCATGCCTTCGAGCACGGCGCCGAAGTGATAGGCCGCGGCGGCCAGGGCGGCGGCCCAGATCGCCGCACCGATGCCGTTGAGCAACAGATAACGTCCCGGCGGATATCCCGACAGGCCGATGGCCACCGGCATCACGGTGCGCAGGCCGTAGACGAAGCGGAAGCTCAGCACCCAGATGTCCGGATGCTTGCGGATATGCTCTAGCGCCCGATCGCCCATCAATTGCCAGCGCGGTTTGCGCGCCAGTAGCTTGCGCCCGTGCTTGCGTCCCAGGAAGTACCACAGCTGGTCGCCGGCATAGCTGCCGAAGAACGCCACGACCACCACCAGGTTGATGTCCATGTATCCGCGAAACGCGAGGAAGCCGGCCAGGACCAGGATGGTCTCGCCTTCGAAGAATGTGCCGAGAAAGAGGGCGAAGTAGCCGAATTCCTGAAGAAATTGTTGGAGCATTGTCTGGATGCTGGCGAAATGAACGCGCAGCCTAACCCTTCGGGCCCATGGAGGAAAGTATCCAAATGTGTCTCGACGTGAACAAATGCTGGCTGGACAATAGCTGCGACTACCGGTCACAGGGTTAAGCACAACTGTCATCCGTTCGTCATAATGGGCGCTTATAACTGTCACGCTCGCCCGCCTGTGCGGGCTCAGGAGTCTGTCGTGAGCTTTACCCCAGCCAACCGTTTGTTTCCCGCCACTCGCCTGCGTCGCAATCGCCGTGATGATTTTTCTCGTCGCCTGGTGCGTGAAAACGTCCTGACCACCGATGACCTGATCCTGCCGGTATTCGTGCTCGACGGTGAGAATCGTCGGGAAGCGGTGGCCTCGATGCCGGGCGTCGAACGCCTGACCATTGACCTGTTGCTGGAGGAAGCGGCGAAGTGGGTCGAGCTGGGGATTCCCGCGCTGGCGTTGTTCCCGGTGACCCCGGCGGATCTCAAGTCGCTGGACGCCGCCGAAGCCTGGAACCCGGAAGGCATTGCCCAGCGCGCCACCCGCGCGCTGCGTGAGCGTTTCCCTGAACTGGGGGTGATCACCGACGTGGCGCTCGACCCGTTCACCACCCACGGTCAGGACGGCATCCTCGACGAAGAAGGCTATGTGCAGAACGACATCACCGTCGATGCACTGGTCAAGCAAGCCCTGTCCCATGCCGAAGCCGGCGCCCAGGTGGTCGCGCCTTCGGACATGATGGACGGCCGCATCCAGGCGATCCGCGAAGCCCTGGAGCTGGCCGGGCATGTCAACGTGCGGATCATGGCCTATTCGGCCAAGTACGCCAGCGCCTATTACGGCCCGTTCCGCGACGCGGTCGGCTCGGCGCTGAACCTGGGCAAGGCCAACAAGGCCTCCTACCAGATGGACCCGGCCAACAGCCACGAAGCCCTGCATGAAGTGGCCGCCGACCTCGCCGAAGGCGCGGACATGGTCATGGTCAAGCCGGGCATGCCGTACCTGGACATCCTTTGGCGGGTCAAGGATGAATTCAAGGTGCCAACCTTTGTCTATCAGGTCAGCGGCGAATACGCCATGCACATGGCGGCGATCCAGAATGGCTGGTTGAGCGAAGGGGTTATTCTCGAATCCTTGACTGCCTTTAAACGCGCGGGTGCCGATGGCATCCTGACTTACTTTGCCGTTCGTGCTGCTCAATTGTTACGAGAGCAAAAATAGCCCTCCCAGGAACACGCGATGAATACCGAAGGACTCACTGAAGTTGCCGTAAAAGAAGCTCAACCCGTGGTCGAGCAGGTCGTTGAAACACCACCGGAGCTGGAAGCCCCGCCGGTGCAAGCGGACGCACCGCATGTGGCGATGCCGACCCTGGTCATCCCGAGCCTGGATGACAGCAGCCTGTATATCCATCGCGAGCTGTCGCAACTGCAGTTCAACATCCGCGTGCTGGAACAGGCGCTGGATGAGTCCTATCCGTTGCTGGAGCGCCTGAAGTTCCTGCTGATCTTCTCCAGCAACCTGGACGAGTTCTTCGAGATCCGCGTCGCCGGCCTGAAGAAGCAGATCACCTTCGCCCGTGAGCAGGCCGGTGCCGATGGCCTGCAGCCGCATCAGGCCCTGGCGCGCATCAGCGACCTGGTGCACGGTCACGTCGACCGCCAGTACGCGATCCTCAACGACATCCTGTTGCCGGAGCTGGAGAAACATCAGGTCCGCTTCATCCGTCGCCGTTACTGGACCACCAAGCTCAAGACCTGGGTTCGTCGTTACTTCCGCGACGAGATCGCGCCGATCATCACCCCGATCGGCCTCGACCCGACGCACCCGTTCCCGCTGCTGGTGAACAAGAGCCTGAACTTCATCGTCGAACTCGAAGGGATCGACGCCTTTGGTCGCGATTCCGGCCTGGCGATCATCCCGGCGCCGCGCCTGCTGCCGCGGATCATCAAGGTGCCGGAAGAAGTCGGCGGCCCTGGCGACAACTATGTGTTCCTCTCGTCGATGATCCACGCCCACGCCGATGACCTGTTCCAGGGCATGAAGGTAAAGGGCTGCTATCAGTTCCGCCTGACCCGCAACGCCGACCTGGCGGTGGACACCGAGGACGTCGAAGACCTGGCCCGCGCCCTGCGCGGCGAGCTGTTCTCCCGTCGTTACGGCGATGCGGTGCGTCTGGAAGTGGCCGACACCTGCCCGAAACACCTGTCCGACTACCTGCTCAAGCAGTTCAACCTGAGCGAGACCGAGCTGTACCAGGTCAACGGTCCGGTGAACCTGACGCGCCTGTTCAGCATCACCGGCCTGGACAGCCACCCGGAGCTGCAATACACGCCGTTCACCCCGCAGATTCCCAAGCTGTTGCAGAACAGCGAGAACATCTTCAGCGTGATCAGCAAGCAGGACATCCTGCTGCTGCACCCGTTCGAGTCCTTCACCCCGGTGGTCGACCTGCTGCGTCAGGCGGCCAAGGACCCGCACGTACTGGCGGTGCGCCAAACCCTGTACCGCTCCGGCGCCAACTCGGAAATCGTCGATGCGCTGGTGGATGCGGCGCGTAACGGCAAGGAAGTCACCGCGGTGATCGAGCTGCGCGCGCGCTTCGACGAAGAGTCCAACCTGCAACTGGCCAGCCGCCTGCAAGCGGCCGGCGCGGTGGTGATCTACGGCGTGGTCGGCTTCAAGACCCACGCCAAGATGATGTTGATCCTGCGGCGCGAAGCCGGCGAGATCGTACGCTACGCCCATCTGGGCACCGGCAATTACCACGCCGGCAACGCCCGCCTGTATACCGACTACAGCCTGCTGACTTCCGACGACGCCTTGTGCGAGGACGTCGGCAAGCTCTTCAGCCAGTTGATCGGCATGGGCAAGACCCTGCGCATGAAGAAGTTGCTGCACGCGCCCTTCACCCTGAAGAAGGGCATGCTCGACATGATTGCCCGGGAGACCCAGTTCGCCCTGGACGGCAAGCCGGCGCACATCATCGCCAAGTTCAACTCGCTGACCGATCCGAAGATCATCCGCGCGCTGTACAAGGCCAGCCAGTCGGGCGTGCGCATCGACCTGGTGGTGCGTGGCATGTGCTGCCTGCGTCCGGGGATCGCCGGGGTGTCGCACAACATCCATGTGCGCTCGATCATCGGCCGCTTCCTGGAGCACACCCGGGTGTTCTACTTCCTCAATGGCGGCGAGGAGCAGATGTTCCTGTCCAGCGCCGACTGGATGGAGCGCAACCTCGACAAGCGCGTCGAGACTTGCTTCCCGGTCGAGGGCAAGAAGCTGATCCTGCGGGTCAAGAAGGAGCTGGAAAGTTATCTCACCGATAACACCCACAGCTGGAGCCTGCAGTCGGACGGTCGCTACATCCGCAACACCCCGACCGGCAACCAGAACCCGCGCAGCGCCCAGGCCACATTGCTGGAGCGCCTGAGCAACCCGGTGCTGGCGGTGCGCTGAGCCCGGGGCTTATTCAGCCCATGAAAAAGCCGGCTTGCCGGCGATGGTGCCCTTTAGAAGGAGCCCATCGCCGGCAAGCCGGCTTTTTTGTGCGGGGCGTTTCAGTGCACGTTGAGGGTGATCCCGACCCGGGTCAGCCATTCCGCTTCCAGGGCGAAGTCGGCCTGGGTCAGCTGGTTCTCGTCCAGCCAGTTTGCCGGGAACATCACCTCCAGGCTGTCGCCGGCGGCGTGCAGCTTCACCTGGGGCATTTCCTGGGTGCCGCGGATATGGTGGAACAGGATGGCGAAACGCAGCAGCACGCACAGGCGGATCAGCTTGCTGCCTTCCTCGCCGAATTCGGCGAACTTGTCCTTGGGAATGTTGCGACGGTGGCCGCGTACCAGTAGCGCGAGCATTTGCTGGTCTTCGCGGGAGAAACCGGCGAGGTCGGAGTGCTCGATCAGGTAGGCGCCGTGCTTGTGGTAATGGTAGTGGGCGATATCCAGGCCCACTTCATGGACCTTGGCGGCCCAGCCCAGCAGTTCGCGCCAGACGCCGTCCTCCAGATCCCAGTCCTCGGCCACCTGGTCGAAGGCGTGGAGCGCCTTGCGCTCGACCCGGGCGGCCTGTTCCAGGTCGACGTGATAACGCTCCATCAGCGAGCCCAGGGTGCGCTCGCGCACGTCTTCGTGGTGATGACGGCCCAGCAGGTCGTAGAGCACGCCTTCGCGCAGGGCGCCTTCGCAATGGTCCATGCGCTGCAGTTCGAGGGCGTCGAAGATGGCTTCGAGAATCGCCAGGCCGGCGGGGAAGATCGCCCGACGATCCGGCTTGATGCCTTCGAAGTCGATTTTCTCGGCATCGCCCAGCTTGAACAGCCGACGCTTGAGCCAGGCCAGGCCTTCGGCGTTGACTTCGCCACTGCCGTGGCCGCCGGCCTTGAGCGCCAGGCCGATGGCGCGGATGGTACCCGAGGAGCCGATGGCTTCATCCCAGGTCAGGCGATGCAGGGCGTGTTCGATGCTCATGATTTCCAGGCGCGCTGCGGTGTAGGCCTGGGCGTAGCGCGCCGGGGTGATCTTGCCGTCGCGGAAATAGCGCTGGGTGAAGCTGACGCAGCCCATCTGTAGGCTTTCGCGCAGCAGCGGCTCGAAGCGCTGGCCGATGATGAATTCGGTACTGCCGCCGCCGATGTCGGCGACCAGGCGCTTGCCCGGGGTATCGGCGAGGGTATGGGACACGCCCAGGTAGATGAGGCGGGCTTCTTCACGACCGGAGATGACTTCCACCGGGTGGCCGAGGATTTCCTCGGCGCGGCGGATGAATTCGCCGCGGTTGCGGGCTTCGCGCAGGGCGTTGGTGCCGACGATGCGTACCGCGCCTAGGGGCATGCCGTTGATCAGTTGGGCGAAGCGCTTCAGGCAATCGAGCCCGCGTTGCATGGATTCTTCGTTGAGTTGACGGTCTTCGTCGATCCCGGCGGCCAGCTGAACCTTTTCACCGAGCCGCTCGAGAATGCGGATTTCATTATGGTGAGCCTTGGCCACGACCATGTGAAAGCTGTTGGAGCCCAGGTCGATGGCGGCGATCAGGGACAGATTCTTGGCTTGGGTTTGCGGCATGGTTTGGGGGTCTCGGTCGATAACCTTGCCATCCTGCCACGATCAATCGCTCGCGCCAACGCGCAGTGTCCAATGCGTTGATTCAACGCATGAATCCTTGCGCCACAGCTCCCTGTAGCCGCTGCCGCAGGCTACGACCGCCTGCGCAGCAGGCGCTGTTCTTGAGGGTCCAGGAAGGCCCTGCGGGCCTTGTCGCAGCCTGCGGCAGTGGCTACAGGTAGCATCAAGCGCTTTCATTGGTCCCGATGAAATTCGCCAGTTCCGGCGTCTGCGGGTTGGCGAACAGCACTTTCGGGTCGCCCACTTCATGCACCTTGCCCTGGTGCATGAACACCAGCTTGTCGCCCACTTCCCGGGCGAAACGCATCTCGTGGGTCACCATGATCAGGGTCATGCCGTCCTTGGCCAGCTGGCGCACCACGCTCAGGACTTCGTTGACCAGCTCCGGGTCCAGGGCCGAGGTGATCTCGTCGCACAGCAGCACCTTGGGCGACATGGCCAGCGCCCGGGCGATCGCCACCCGCTGTTGCTGGCCGCCGGACAAACGGTCGGGGAAGGCGTCGAACTTCTCCTCCAGGCCGACCCGTTTCAGCATCTCGCGCGCCAGTTCGGCGGCCCTGGCCTTGGGCACCTTTTGCACCACTTGCGGGGCGAGCATGACGTTCTCGCCGACGGTCAGGTGCGGGAACAGGTTGAACTGCTGGAACACCATGCCGACCTTCTGCCGCAGGCTGCGCAGGTCGGCGCGGGCGGCGTCGAGGTATTCGCCGTCGACTTCGATGACCCCGTCGTTGATCGATTCCAGGCCGTTGAGGGTGCGCAGCAAGGTGCTCTTGCCCGAGCCGCTGCGGCCGATGATCGCCACCACCTGGCCTTCCTCGATACTGAGGTCGATGCCCTTGAGCACATGATGGTCGCCGTAATATTTATGCAGGGCGGAAATTCTAAGCAGAGGCATGCAGTCTCCTTTCCAGGTAGCGCGCACTGAGGGACAGGGGGTAGCACAGCAGGAAGTAACCGAGCGCTACCAGGCCGTAGACCATGAAGGGCTCGAAGGTGGCGTTGGCGAGCATGCCGCCGGTCTTGGTCAGCTCGGTGAAGCCAATGATCGAGGTCACCGCGGTGCCTTTGACCACCTGCACCGAGAAGCCCACGGTAGGCGCCACGGCAATCCGCAGCGCCTGCGGCAGGATCACATGGCGCAGCTGTTCATAAGGGTTGAGCGCCAGGCTGGAGGAGGCTTCCCACTGGCCGTTGGGGATCGAGTCGACGCAGCCGCGCCAGATCTCCGCCAGGTAGGCGCTGGTGAACAGCGTCAGGGCGATGGCCGCCGCCAGCCAGGGCGAGATATCCACCCCCAGCAGGGCGATGCCGAAGAACACCAGGAACAGCTGCATCAACAGCGGCGTGCCCTGGAACAGCTCGATGTACAGGCGGGCGAAACCGCTGGGGAAAGCCTTCTTGGAAATGCGCAGGGTCATGATCAGCAAACCGATCAGCCCGCCGCCGACAAAGGCCACCAGCGACAGCAGCAGGGTCCATTGCAGGCCGGTCAGCAGGTTGCGCACGATGTCCCAGAAGCTGAAATCACTCATTGGCTGCTCCTCGCGATATAGCGGCGCCCGACCCAGTTCAGCAGCTGCCGGATCAGCAGGGCCATGCACAGGTAGATCAGCGTGGTCAGGGCGTAGGTTTCAAAGGCGCGGAAGTTGCGCGACTGAATGAAGTTGGCGGCGAAGCTCAGCTCCTCGGTGGCGATCTGCGAACACACCGCCGAACCGAGCATGACGATGATGATCTGGCTGCTCAGGGCCGGCCACACCTTGCCCAGCGCCGGCAGCAATACCACATGGCGGAAGGCTTCCAGGCGCGTCATGGCCAGGGCCGCCGCGGCCTCCAGTTGGCCGCGGGGGATGGCCTGGATGCCGGCGCGAATGATTTCAGTGGAGTAGGCGCCCAGGTTGATCACCATCGCCAGCACCGCCGCCTGCCACTCGGATATCTGCAGCCCCAGGGACGGCAAGCCGAAGAAGATGAAGAACAGCTGCACCAGGAACGGGGTGTTGCGGATCAGCTCGACGTAGACGCCGAAGAGGGCCGAGAAGGGCTGGATCTTCCAGGCCCGCACCACCGCGCCGACTATGCCCAGGCCGACCCCGAGCAACGCGCCGATGGCGGTCAGCTCAAGGGTGAACAGGGCGCCGCGCAGCAGCAGGCTGGTGTTTTCCAGCACCGGTAGAAAGTCGAACTGATAAGCCATGGATAACCTCCGCGACCGCGATCAGAGGCCAGCCGGCAATGGCTGCTTGAGCCACAGCTGGGCGTTCTTTTCCAGGCTGCCGTCGGCCTTGGCGGTGGTGAGGATCTGGTTGACCTTGTCCAGCAGCTCCGGCTGGTTCTTGTTCACGCCGACATAGACCGGGGAATCCTTGAGCTTGACCTTCATCGCCGGGATGCGTTTCGGGTTGCGTTCGCTGATGGCGACCATCACCACGTTGCCGCTGGCGATCAGGTCGACCTGGCCGGCCAGGTAGGCGGCGATGGTCGAGTTGTTGTCCTCGAAGCGCTTGATGGTCACGCCTTGCGGGGCCACGGCGGTCAATTCGATGTCTTCGATGGCGCCACGGGTGACGCTGATGGTCTTGCCCTTGAGATCGTCGAGGGTGGCGACTGGTGCTTCGGGTGGGCCGAATACTGCCAGGTAGAAGGGCGCGTAGGCCTGGGAGAAGTCGATGACCTTCTCGCGCTCCGGGTTTTTGCCGAGGCTGGAGATCACCAGGTCGACCTTGCCGGTGGTCAGGAACGGAATGCGGTTGGTGCTGTTGACCGGGGTCAGTTCGAGTTTGACCTTGAGCTGGTCGGCCAGCAGTTTCGCGGTGTCGATATCCAGGCCGCGGGGTTTCATGTCCGGACCGACCGAGCCGAAGGGTGGGAAATCCTGGGGCACGGCCACCTTGAGGGTGCCACGGGCGACGACATCGTCCAGGCCGCTGGCGTGGGCGGGCGTCTGACTCAGCAGCAGGCTGGCAAACAGGGCAGAGAGCAGGGCGCTGAAACGCTTGGTCATGGCAAATCTCCGGATTCACGGGAAGTGATTTCTGCGCAGCGACACAGCACAGCCCGTGCCAAACGCCGGAAAAAGCCCTGGAGCGCCGGGTTTTGCTGGCGTCCTTCGGTCTTACTGGTCTGAACAGTTGATGGCGTTTCTGCCCCCTTATCGAGCGTCCGGAGAGGCGCCCGAACCCCCTTGGGGCACGACTTGCCGGGCTCGGCGAATAGCTTTACAACTAGCCTTTTCCTGGACCGGCCAGCCTGCATTCTATGAACTCGATCTCCCGCGCCGTACCCGAGGTGGCGCTGCAAGCCATCCGCCAATTGATCAACGAGCGCGGCTTCGGCCCGGGCGATGCACTGCCGTCGCAGCGCGATCTGGCTGTGCAACTGGGGGTCAGTCGGGCTTCATTGCGCGAGGCGCTGTCGTCCTTGAGCGCCTTGGGGGTGATCAGCGTGCAGCCCGGCAAAGGTGTGTTCGTGCAGGCCGCGGAATCGCCGGTCAATGGCGCGGGGCTGAGCTGGCCGTTCGCGGCCCAGGCGTCGCCGACGGATATCTTCCAATTGCGCTACGCCCTGGAAGGCTTCGCCGCGGGGCTGGCGGCCGTGACACTGACCGCCGATGAGCTGGATGCGTTGCAGGATAATGTCGAGGCCATGCGCAACGAGCTGCGGGGGGCGGATTTCGAGGCGGCGGCGCGGCTGGATTTCGAGTTTCACCAGAAGATCCTGCAAGCCAGCGGCAATCAGGCAATGGTGAGCATTCTCAGCACCAGCGCCGAGATCTTCCTGGAGAGCCAGAAACTACCGTTCATCCGGCCCGAGCGGGCCATGGAAACCTGGCAGGAGCACCGCAAGATCCTCCGCGGGCTGGCCCGGCATGCCTCTGGGGCGGCGCAGAAGGCCATGCAGGAGCATGTGCGTGGCGCGGCGTTGCGCACCGGAATCGCCTTTGTTACCCCCGCATAGTTTCCAGTTGAGCTATACCCAAATTCATCGGGCACCATAGCGAGAGTCAATCAACTCCGGCTTCCTGAACGCGGGAAGGGCGGCTATGATGGGCCACGTTTTTTTGCTTACAACCTGGAGACTTCCATGAGCAGCGATCTTATCAAACACGTTAGCGACGCTAGCTTCGAGGCTGACGTACTCAAGGCCGAAGGCGCTGTACTGGTCGACTACTGGGCTGAGTGGTGCGGCCCATGCAAAATGATCGCTCCGGTCCTGGACGAAATCGCTGAAACCTACAAAGGCAAGCTGACCGTTGCCAAGCTGAACATCGACGAAAACCAGGAAACCCCGGCCAAGCATGGCGTGCGTGGTATCCCGACGCTGATGCTGTTCAAGAACGGCAACGTCGAAGCCACCAAGGTCGGCGCACTGTCCAAGTCGCAACTGGCTGCTTTCCTCGACGCCAACATCTAAGCGTCGTTGTAAATCGCATCAAAAAAGCCCCGTAAATAGCGGGGCTTTTTCATTATTCAGGGCTAGACGCTCAGAAACTCAGGTGTTACATTCGGCCCCGCACTGGTTTCTCCTCTGCCCCCTGCAAGCCGTCGCCGACGCTCTCCTTTTCGAATAAGTACGCGATCCTGTCGCCTTCTCCGCGGCGCGGCATCATTAAGCCAAAAGCTTAATTTCCCCCCTCCATAAATGATTACGTCATTCCTATATGAATCTGACTGAACTCAAGCAAAAGCCGATTACCGAACTGCTCGAATTGGCCGAACAGATGGGCATAGAAAATATGGCCCGTTCGCGCAAGCAGGACGTGATTTTCTCCCTGCTGAAAAAGCACGCTAAAAGCGGCGAGGAAATCTCCGGTGATGGCGTGCTGGAGATCCTCCAGGACGGCTTCGGCTTTCTTCGCTCCTCCGACGCCTCCTATCTGGCCGGCCCAGACGATATCTACGTCTCCCCGAGCCAGATCCGTCGTTTCAACTTGCGCACCGGTGACACCATCGTTGGCAAGATCCGCCCTCCAAAGGAAGGCGAGCGTTACTTCGCACTGCTGAAGGTCGACACGATCAACTACGATCGTCCCGAGAACGCGAAGAACAAGATCCTGTTCGAAAACCTGACGCCGCTGTTCCCGACCGTGCGCATGAAGATGGAAGCCGGCAACGGTTCCACCGAAGACCTGACCGGTCGTGTCATCGACCTGTGCGCCCCGATCGGTAAAGGCCAGCGCGGTCTGATCGTTGCTCCGCCGAAAGCGGGCAAGACCATCATGCTGCAGAACATCGCGTCGAACATCACCCGTAACAACCCTGAAGTTCATCTGATCGTGCTGCTGATCGACGAACGTCCGGAAGAAGTGACCGAGATGCAGCGCACCGTGCGCGGCGAAGTGGTCGCCTCCACCTTCGACGAACCGCCAACCCGCCACGTGCAGGTTGCCGAGATGGTGATCGAGAAGGCCAAGCGCCTGGTCGAACACAAGAAGGACGTGGTGATCCTGCTCGACTCCATCACCCGTCTGGCCCGTGCCTACAACACCGTGATCCCGAGCTCCGGCAAGGTGCTGACCGGTGGTGTCGATGCCCACGCCCTGGAAAAACCGAAGCGTTTCTTCGGTGCCGCGCGGAACATCGAAGAAGGCGGCTCGCTGACCATCATCGCCACTGCGCTGGTCGAGACCGGCTCGAAGATGGACGAAGTGATCTACGAAGAGTTCAAGGGTACCGGCAACATGGAGCTGCCCCTGGACCGCAAGATCGCCGAGAAGCGTGTCTTCCCGGCCATCAACATCAACCGTTCCGGCACCCGCCGCGAAGAGTTGCTGACCGCCGACGACGAGCTGCAGCGCATGTGGATCCTGCGCAAGCTGCTGCATCCGATGGATGAAGTCGCCGCCATCGAGTTCCTGGTCGACAAGCTGAAACAGACCAAGACCAACGATGAGTTCTTCCTGTCGATGAAACGCAAGTAAGTCGAGCGGGACCGCAAAAGCCGGGGAAACCCGGCTTTTTGCTATCTGATTATTGAGGAACGGCAGTTCACTGTTCTGAACAGTCGGGTTCGGCGCTAAACTGCCAGCCCCGAACGCCACGGCCAAAACGAGGCTCACGCATGCAGTATCGCGACTTGCGCGACTTTATCAGCGGTCTGGAACAGCGCGGCGAACTCAAGCGCATCCAGGTTCCGGTGTCCCCAGTGCTGGAAATGACCGAGGTCTGCGATCGCACCTTGCGTGCCAAAGGTCCGGCCCTGCTGTTTGAAAACCCCACCGGCTACGACATTCCGGTGCTGGGCAACCTGTTCGGCACCCCGGAGCGCGTGGCGCTGGGCATGGGCGCCGAGGCGGTCAGCGAACTGCGGGAAATCGGCAAGCTGCTGGCGTTCCTCAAGGAGCCCGAGCCGCCCAAGGGGTTCAAGGATGCCTGGTCCAAGCTGCCGATCTTTCGCAAGATCATTTCCATGGCGCCAAAAGTCGTCAAGGATGCCATCTGCCAGGAAGTGGTCATCGAAGGCGATGACGTCGACCTGGCGATGCTGCCGGTGCAGACCTGCTGGCCGGGCGATGTCGGCCCGCTGATCACCTGGGGCCTGACCGTCACCAAGGGGCCGAACAAGGACCGGCAGAACCTCGGTATCTATCGCCAGCAGGTGATCGGCCGCAACAAGGTGATCATGCGCTGGTTGAGCCACCGTGGCGGTGCGCTGGATTACCGCGAATGGTGCGAGAAGCACCCGGGCCAGCCGTTCCCGGTGTCCGTGGCCCTGGGCGCCGATCCGGCGACCATCCTCGGCGCCGTGACGCCGGTGCCGGACAGCCTCTCCGAATACGCCTTCGCCGGCCTGCTGCGGGGCAACCGCACCGAGCTGGTGAAATGCCGCGGCAACGACCTGCAAGTGCCGGCCACCGCGGAAATCATCCTGGAAGGGGTGATCCATCCGGGCGAGATGGCCGACGAAGGCCCGTATGGCGACCACACCGGCTACTACAACGAAGTCGACAGCTTCCCGGTGTTCACCGTCGAGCGCATCACCCACCGGATCAAGCCGATCTACCACAGCACCTACACCGGTCGTCCGCCGGATGAGCCGGCGATTCTCGGCGTGGCGCTGAACGAAGTATTCGTGCCTATCCTGCAGAAACAGTTCCCGGAAATCACCGACTTCTACCTGCCGCCCGAAGGCTGCTCGTACCGCATGGCGGTGGTGACCATGAAGAAGCAGTACCCCGGCCACGCCAAGCGGGTAATGCTCGGTGTCTGGTCGTTTTTGCGACAGTTCATGTACACCAAGTTCGTTATCGTCACTGACGACGATATCAACGCGCGCGACTGGAACGACGTGATCTGGGCCATTACCACGCGCATGGACCCCAAGCGCGATACGGTGATGATCGATAACACGCCGATCGACTACCTCGACTTCGCCTCACCGGTCTCCGGCTTGGGCTCGAAGATGGGGCTCGATGCCACGCATAAATGGCCCGGTGAAACCACCCGCGAGTGGGGCCGGGTGATCGTCAAGGATGAGGCGGTGACCCGCCGGATCGATGCCATCTGGAATCAGTTAGGAATAGATTGATGCGTGTAACCTTGCAGCCCTCCGGAGCGGTGCTTGAGACGCTGCCCGGCGAGCGGATTCTCGATGCGGCGCGGCGCCTGGGCTATGAATGCCCGCAAAGCTGCCGCAATGGCAACTGTCATGTGTGCTGCGCCCTGCTGGTGGAGGGCCGTGTCCTGCAGGCCGGCGATGTGCGCGATCATGGCGAGTTCTACACTTGCATTGCAGAGCCGCTGGAAGACTGCATCGTACTGTGGGATGGCGTCCTTGCGCTGGGAGAACTGCCGGTGCGCAGTCTGTCGTGTCAGGTCACCGAGTGTCTGGAAGTCGGCGGCGATGTCTGGCGGGTCCGTCTGCGGGCGCCGGCCGGCAAACCACCGCGTTATCACGCTGGCCAGTACCTGATGCTCGAGCGGGAGAATGGCGAGAAGTCGGCGTTCTCCCTGGCCTCGGCGCCGCACGCCGGGCGCGAGCTGGAGCTGCACGTACTGGTGCGCGAAAGCAGTGCACAAAGCTTGATCGAACAGTTGCAACGCAACGGCAACGTGCGCGTCGAGCTGCCGTTTGGCGATACCCATCTGGCCGAGCTACCGGACGGGCCGCTGGTGCTGATCGCCGCCGGTACCGGCATGGCGCAGATGCACAGCCTGATCGAGCATTGCCGGGCCAAGGGCTTCAAATACCCGGTGCACCTGTACTGGGGCGTGCGCCGACCGGACGACTTCTACCAGATCGAACACTGGGACGAATGGAAGAAGCTGCCCAACCTGTTCCTGCACAAGGTGGTCAGCGACCTCTGTGGCTGGGAAGGGCGCTGCGGCATGCTGCACGAGGCGGTGAGCGAGGACATTGCCGACCTGTCGGCGGTGCATGTCTACGCCAGCGGCTCGCCAGCGATGATCTACGCGACCCTCGACGCGCTGGTCGACGCGGGCATGGATGCGCATCAGATGCGCGCGGATGTATTTGCCTACGCTCCTCGGTCCTGAGTTCTCGGGGCTGTCCCTCGTTATAACTTCCTATATAGCCCATCGGTATTTATTTAATTAGATAAATGCCGGTAGGTTATATGTCACGCATTATTGAAAGTTAAAACTCTTCGATGGCACTTAACTTGCCTTGAAACATATGTGTCTTGGAGTTACAGCCGTGCGTTCTATTAAGTAATTCTTTATACGCGGGGAGCCGAACGCTATTCGCCATGACAGCCATTGAATCCAGTTTTTTGAATCTGGCTTACCCTCCGCGGCTCGACCTGGGGCCGCAGCTCACCCACGAACAGCTTCTCAGCTCGATGCAATCCACCATGGCGCGCCACAAGGGCGGACCGGTCTGGCTGTTTGCCTACGGTTCGCTGATCTGGCGCCCCGAATGTTCGGCGGTCGAGCGCATGCGCGGGCGGGTGCATGGCTACCATCGCGGTCTGTATCTGTGGTCCCACGAGCACCGTGGCACGCCGGAGAAGCCGGGGCTGGTCTTTGGCCTGGATCGTGGCGGTTCCTGCAGCGGCTTCGCCTACCGCCTGCCGCAAGAGCAGCTGGAAACCTCGCTGTATGCGCTGTGGCAGCGCGAGATGCCATACCCGTCCTATCGCCCGCACTGGCTCAACTGCCGTCTTGAAGACGGTAGCCGGGTTCAGGCCCTGGGGTTCGTTCTGGAGCGACACCTGCCCAGCTATGCCGGCAACCTGCCGGACCATGTGCTGAGCCAGGTATTTGAAAACGCCTGCGGGCGCTACGGCACTACTCGCGATTATGTCGAGCAGACCGTGCACGCCCTGCGTAGCCACGCCATGCCAGACCGTAATCTGGAGGCGCGGCTCAAGCGCTGTAAGTCAGCCACCCACTAAGCAATGGCTTCGCGACTCTGGCTGGCGACCTGTTTGTGCCACAAGGTCGGGGCCAGGAAGGCCATCGACAGCAGGCAGGCGCCTACCAGCAGGACAAAACCGCCGTCCCAGCCGAAATGGTCCACGGTGTAGCCCATCGCCGCGCTGGCCGCGACCGAACCACCCAAATAGCCGAACAGACCGGTGAAGCCCGCGGCGGTGCCGGCGGCTTTCTTCGGCGCCAGTTCCAGGGCCTGCAGGCCGATCAGCATCACCGGGCCATAGATCAGGAAGCCGATGGAGAACAGCGCGATCATGTCGATAGTCGGGTTGCCGGCCGGGTTCAGCCAGTACACCAGGGTCGCCACGGTCACCAGGGCCATGAACACCATGCCGGTCAGGCCACGGTTGCCACGGAAGATCTTGTCCGACATCCAGCCGCACAGCAGCGTACCCGGGATCCCCGCCCACTCGTAGAAGAAGTACGCCCACGAGGTTTTATCCACGGTGAAGTGCTTGGCTTCCTTGAGGTAGGTCGGCGCCCAGTCCAGTACGCCATAGCGCAGCAGGTAGACGAAGACGTTGGCCATGGCGATGTACCAGAGCATTTTGTTGCGCAGCACGTATTTGACGAAGATTTCCTTGGCGCTGAATTCTTCTTCGTGGCTGGCGTCGTAGCCTTCCGGGTAGTCGTTCTTGTACTTCTCGATCGGCGGCAGGCCGACCGATTGCGGGGTATCGCGCATGGTGACGAAGGCGAACAGCGCCACCATCAGGGCCACGGCGGCCGGGACGTAGAACGCCGCGTGCCAGTCGTTGAACCAGCCCATGCCGAGCAGGAACAGTGGGCCGATCAGGCCGCCGCCGACGTTGTGCGCCACGTTCCATACCGAAACCACGCCGCCGCGTTCCTTCTGCGACCACCAGTGCACCATGGTCCGTCCGCTTGGCGGCCAGCCCATGCCCTGGGCCCAGCCGTTGATGAACAGCAGGATGAACATCATGGTCACGCTGGACGTGGCCCAGGGCGCGAAACCGAAAATGAACATCACCCCGGCCGATACCAGCAGGCCGAAGGGCAGGAAGTAGCGCGGGTTGGAGCGGTCGGACACCAGGCCCATGAGGAACTTGGACAGGCCGTAGGCGATGGCGATCGCCGACATGGCCAGGCCCAGCTGACCGCGGGTGTAACCCTCTTCGATCAGGTACGGCATGGCCAGGGAGAAGTTCTTGCGCAGCAAGTAGTAGCCGGCATAGCCGATGAAGATCCCGGCGAAGATCTGCCAGCGCAGGCGGCGGTAGGTACTGTCTATTTTTTCGTCAGGCAGGGGCGCCTGATGTGCGGCAGGTCGAAAGAAAGCAAACATTCAAGAGCTCCAAATTTCTTGTTTTGACTGCGGATGCGAATGTTACAGTTTCGTTACCGAAAATAGCACTGCATCTTATCTGGGAGCACGCAACGCAGGAGCATTTGCATGTTCTTTTACGAACATGTCGCTTAAAGACAAGTAGGGGGCGTTTCTGGTGCCGGCGGCTGCGGTTGGGGAGAAGAGCGCTTGCTCGCGAGTCGCCGTTGCGGCTGACGGTCAGCCCGTTATCGCGAGCAAGCTTCTATAAAGCGGAAGGGATTCAGCGAACCTGGACCACCACCTTGCCCACCGCCTTGCGCTGGCCAAGATCGTTGATGGCGCTGGCGGCGTTGCTCAGCGGGTAGACCTGCGAGACCAGCGGTTTCAACTTGCCTTCGGCGAACCAGCCGAACAGCTGCTGGAAGTTCGCCGCGTTGTCCTGGGGCTGGCGCTGGGCGAATGAACCCCAGAACACGCCGATCACCGCGGCGCCCTTGAGCAGCGCCAGGTTGACCGGCAGCTCGGGAATGCGCCCGCTGGCGAAACCCACCACCAGCAGCCGGCCGTTCCAGGCGATGGCACGGATGGCCTGGTCGAACAGGTCGCCGCCGACCGGGTCGTAGATCACATCGGCGCCCTGGCCGTCGGTCAGGCGCTTGATCTCGTCCTTCAGGCTGGTTTCGCTGTAGTTGATCAATTCGTCGGCGCCGGCGGCCTTGGCCACCGCGAGTTTCTCGGCGCTGCTGGCGGCGGCGATGACCCGGGCGCCCATGGCCTTGCCGATTTCCACCGCCGCCAGGCCGACACCGCCGGAAGCGCCGAGCACCAGCAGGGTTTCACCCGGCTGCAGGTTGCCGCGCTGCTTGAGGGCATGCATCGAGGTGCCGTAGGTCATGCTGAAGGCGGCGGCGGTGTTGAAGTCCATCGACGCTGGAATCGGCAGCACGTTGTAGCCTGGTACCGCCACTTCCTCGGCGAAGCTACCCCAGCCGGTCAGCGCCATGACCCGGTCGCCGACCTTGAGGTGGCTGACCTTCTCGCCGACGGCGCCGACCACCCCCGCGGCTTCGCCACCGGGCGAGAACGGAAAGGGCGGCTTGAACTGGTATTTGCCCTCGATGATCAGCGTGTCCGGGAAGTTCACCCCGGCCGCGTGCACCTGCAGCAGGATCTCGTTCTTCTTCGGCACAGGACTCGCGACGTCTTCCAGCACCAGCGTTTCGGCGGGGCCGAAGGCTTTGCACAGCACGGCTTTCATCAGGGCTATTCCTTTGGGAGTGATGGCCGATAAGTGTAGGTGGGTGAATAACGCGGTCAACGAGCATGCCCCGGCCTGATAGCCAGCCATAAGCTTTGTGCTTGGGCACAGGCGCAGGGGCCTTTATGCTAGACCGCCTACCGGATAAGGAGCGAATTGTGAAAGCGTGGATCATGTTGATGCTGGCCCTGTCTCTGCCGATGGCAGCCATGGCCGAGGAAGCCAAAGAGGGCGAAGCACCGAAAGTCAGTTACATCAGCCTGAACCCGCCGTTCGTGGGCAACTACGGTCTGGATGGTGGCCCGAAGCTCAAGGTCTACAAGGCCGACGTCGCCCTGCGGGTGACCGGCGATGCCGCCGCCCAGGCGGTGAAGGCCAACGAGCCGTTGATCCGCAACCAGCTGGTGGCGCTGTTCGCCCAGCAGACCACGGAAACCATGAACAACGTCGAAGCCAAGGAAAAACTGCGTCAGGAAGCCCTGAAGCAGACCCAGCAGGTGATGAACGACGAAACCGGCAAGCCGGTGGTGGAAGACCTGCTGTTCAACAACCTGATCATCCAGTAATGCTGGATCTGTAGGAGCGAGCTTGCTCGCGATAGCGATATTGCAAGCTCCGCCGCACTTCAGCCTGGCGGCTGATCGCGAGCAAGCTCGCTCCTACAAGTTGGCCCCTGAGGCAACCTCAGGACGCCAGGCTCTTGCGGAACCGCGCCAAGGCGATGCCGAAGAACAGCAGGCCGATCACCGCCAGGGCTAGCAGGTCTGGCCAGACCACTTCAATGCCGGCGTCGCGAAACAGGATCGCGGCGCTGAGGCTGACGAAGTGGGTCGACGGCGAGCCCTGCATCACCCATTGCAGCCACTGGGGCATGCTGTCCAGCGGGGTACTGCCGCCCGATAGCAGCAACATCGGTATGATCACCGGAATCGCCAGCAAGCCGAATTGCGGGGTCGAGCGCGCCAGCGTGGCGAGAAAGATCCCCAGCGCGGTGCTGGCGAACAGGTAAAGCCCGGTCACCGCGAGGAACAGCGCCAGCGAGCCGGCCAGCGGCACGCCCAGTACACCCTTGACGATCACCTCCAGCGACACCCAGGTGCAGAGCACCACCACCAGCATGTTGCTCCAGATCTTCGCCAGCATGATTTCCAGGGCAGTCAGCGGCAACACCAGCAGATGGTCGAGGGTGCCGTGCTCGCGCTCGCGCAGCAGCGCCGTGCCGGTCAGGACAATGGCCAGGATGGTGATGTTGTTGACGATCTGAATCACCGCGAGAAACCAGCCGCCCTGCAGATTGGTGTTGAACAGCGCGCGACTGGTCAACAGTGCGGGCATCCGGCTCGCCGGGTCGGCCTGGTTGTAGTTGAGCAGTTCGCGCTGGAAAATCCGCCCGATATAACCGGCGCCCATGAAGGCCTGGCTCATGGCCGTGGCGTCGACATTCACTTGCACGCTGGGTTGGCGCCCGGCCAGCAGATCGCTCTGGAAGTTGGCCGGCACATTGATGACGAAGGTGAACTGGCCGCTGTCCAGAACCTGGTCCAACTGGTTGTAGGGCAACTGCACCGGGCTCTGGAATTCCGGCGGTTGCAGGGCCTCGGCCAGCTGGCGCGAGAGCTGGCTGTGGTCTTCGTCCACCAGCGCCACGCTGGCGTTGTGCACGCCGATCACCGAACCGGCCGCCGGCATGTAGATGGCCACGGTGAAGGCGTACAGCAGAAACAGCAGCAACACGCTGTCGTGTCGCAGGCTGGTGAGCTCCTTGAGGCCCAGGCGCAGGATGTGGTTGAACCGGTGCATCAGGCCTCCTGTTTTTTCAGCATCGCCAGGCTCAGCCCGGTGAACCCGAGGAAGAACCCGAACAGTACCAGGCACTGCGGCCACAGCTGGCGCAGGTCCAGGGCCTTGGTGAAGGTGCCGACGGCAATGTCGAGGAAGTAACCGGCGGGGAACAGCTGCCCCATCAGCGCCGCGGCGCCGTCCAGCGACGAGCGCGGCACGATCAGCCCGGAGAACTGGATGGTCGGCAGGCTGGTGATGATCATGGTGCCGAGGATCGCCGCGATCTGGGTACGGGTGAACGCGGAAATCAGCAGGCCCAGGCTGGTGGTGGCCAGCACATACAGCAGGCCGCCGAAGGCCAGGGTCAGGCCGCTGCCCTTGAAGGGCACGCCGAACAGCCAGCGGTTCATGGCCACCAGCAGCGCCAGGTTGATCAGGCTCAGGCCCAGGTAGGGCGCCTGCTTACCCAGGAGAAACTCCAGGCGCTTGAGTGGCGTAGCGTAGAAATTGGTGATCGAGCCCAGCTCCTTCTCGCGCACGATGCCCAGCGCCGTGAGCATCGCCGGGATGAACGCCAGGATCAGCGCCATCACGCCAGGGCCGATGGCATTCACGCTGACCACGTCCTGGTTGTAGCGAAAGCGTGTTTCCAGGCGGGCCGCGGGTGCTCGCCCCAGGGCCGGGCTGCTGTGTTCGGCGAGCAATTCGATATTGGCCTGATGCACCGCCTCGACATAGTTGCGGCTGGTCTCGGCGCGAAACGGCATGCCGCCGTCGAGCCAGGCGGCCACCGCGGGCTGGCGCCCGGCGTACAGGTCGCGACCGAAACCGGGGGGAATCTCCAGGGCCAGCTTGATCTCCGAGCGTTGCAGGCGCCGATGCAGTTCGGCGGCATCGCGGATCGGCTGCTGCTCCTTGAAGTAGCGGGAGCTGCGGAAGGCTTCCAGGTAAGCGCGGCTTTGCGGGGTCTGGTCCTGGTCGTAGACGGCGAAGGCGAGGTTTTCCACGTCCAGGGAAATGCCGTAGCCAAAGATCACCATCATGAACAGCGCCCCGAGCAAGGCGAACCCCAGGCGCACCCGGTCGCGCAACAGCTCCTTGCCTTCGCGGGTGGCGACGGCGATCAGGCGCGCCAGGCGCAAGCGCCGACTGTCGCTGTGAATGGCGCTGCTGACTTCGGGCTGGGCGGTCGCCGGGGGAGCAGGTTCCGGCGTGCCCTGGGCGTCTTCCAGGCAGCGGACAAAAGCAGCTTCCAGGGTTTCGCCGGCGAACTGTTGCTGCAGGGCGGCCGGTGTATCGCAGGCCAGTACCTTGCCGGCGTGCATCAGCGAGATGCGGTCGCAGCGCTGGGCTTCGTTCATGAAGTGGGTGGACAGGAAGATCGTTACTCCCTGTTCCCGCGACAGCTCGATCAACAGCCGCCAGAAGTCATCGCGGGCCGCCGGGTCCACGCCCGAGGTCGGCTCGTCGAGAATCAACACTTCCGGGCGGTGCAGCACCGCCACCGCCAAGGACAGGCGTTGGCGCAAGCCCAGGGGCAGGGCGCCGGAGGGTTGATCGGCGATCTCCTGGAGAGTGAAGCGGCGGATCAGCTCTTCGATCCGCGGGCCGCTCTCGGCCTTGGGCAGGTCGAACAGCCGGGCGTGCAGCACCAGGTTCTGGCGCACGCTGAGTTCGCCGTACAGCGAAAAGCTCTGGGACATGAAACCCACGCGCTTGCGGGTGGCCAGGTCCCTGGCGTCCACCGGATTGCCCAGCAGCCTGGCGCTGCCTTCGGTGGCCGGCATCAGCCCGGTCAGGACCTTCATGGTGGTGGTCTTGCCGCAGCCGTTGGAGCCGAGAAAGCCGAAAATCTCGCCCCGGCCAATGGCGAAGCTGACCTTGTTCACGGCCGTGAAGTCGCCGAAACGCAGGGTCAGCTCATGGGCTTCGATAGCAATTTGCTGGTTGTCCGTGGTTCTTGGCGGGATCACCAGCGGCTGGTTGTCGTGCCCGCTGTCGCCTTGAAAGTGGGTGAAGGCATCGTCGAGCTTGCCGCTGGGCGTGGCGATGGCCAGTTCCCGGCTCAAGCCCTGGGCAATCAGCCGGCCGCGGTCGAGCATCAGGCAGTGCTCGAACTGCTCGGCTTCCTCCATATAGGCGGTGGCCACCAGCAGCGTCAGTTGCGGGCGCTGGCGGCGAACCTCGTCCACCAGTTCCCAGAAGCGCCGGCGGGACAGCGGATCGACGCCCGTGGTGGGTTCGTCGAGGATCAGCAGGTCTGGCTCATGGATCAATGCGCAGCACAGCCCGAGCTTCTGCTTCATCCCGCCGGACAGCTTGCCCGCGGGCCGTTCGGCGAAACGCAGCAGGTCGGTGGCCAGCAACAGGTTATGCATGCGCTGTTCGCATTCGGTTTTCGACAGGCCGAACAGGGTGGCGAAGAAGCGAATGTTTTCCTCGATCGACAGCTCGGGATACAGGTTGCCGCCCAGGCCCTGGGGCATGAAGGCGATCCGCGCGTACAGGCTGCTGCGATGGCGGCGTTGTTCGATGGAGCCGCCGAGCACCTGCAGTTGGCCCTGCTGCAGCTTCTTCACCCCGGCGATCAAGCCCAGCAGGCTCGACTTGCCGGCGCCATCCGGGCCGATCAATCCGCAGCGGGTACCGCCGGGCAGGCTGAAGGCGAGGTCGACCAGGGCCTGCTGCGAGCCATAGCGGTGGTTGATGCCCGTGGCCTGCAGCGCCAGTTCGTTCATTGCAGGTTGGCCGGCCAGTCCACGGTCGCGGTGCGCACGTAACCGGCGCCGGGCATACCCGGCTTGGCCTGCGGTACGGCGCTGGGCTGGGTCAGTCGCAGCTTGACGCGAAACACCAGCTTTTGGCGCTCATCGCGGGTTTCCACTTCCTTGGGGGTGAACTGGGACTTGGCCGCGACGAAGCTGATCTTCGCCGGCAGTGGCTGATCGGGCAGGGCGTCGAGCAGGATCCGCGCCTCGCTGCCGACAGCCAGGCGCCCGGTCACCGAGGCGGACAGGTAGAGGTTCATGTACTGGTCGCTCGGGTCGATCAGCAGCAACACCCGGCCGCCGGCGCCCAGCACTTCGCCCGGTTCGGCCAGACGCAATTGGATGATGCCGTCGATGGGCGCGCGCAGGCTGCTGTCGTCGATCTCGCTGGTCAGCTGGGCGACCATGGCCTTGGCCGAGCCAATGGCGGCGCGCACCGCGGCGACCTGGGCCTGGGCTGCCTGGACGGCGGCGTTGCCGGTGTTCAGGCGCGCCTGCTGCTGGTCGATGATCTGCTGGCTGGCGTAACCACGGTTGAACAGTTCCCGGGAGCGCTTGAGTTCCTGGTTGGCCAGCAGCAGTTCGCTCTGGCGCAGCTGCACATTGGCTTCGGCCGCCGCGAGGTTTTCCCGGGTGCGCACCACGTCGGCCTCGGCCTGGGCGCGCTGGGCCTCCAGGGTGCGGGTATCCATGCGGGCCAGCAGCTGGTCCTTGGACACTCTGTCGCCTTCGTCGACGAGCACTTCAGCCAGGCGTCCGGGCGTCTTGCTGGCGATCTGCACTTCGGTGGCTTCAAGCCGGCCGTTGCCGATGCTCAGGCCTTCGGGCAGGCGGTCCAGGGTGGACTTCCAGTAACCAAAGCCGCCCGCGATCAGCAGCAATGCCAGCAAGGCGAAGGCAAAAAGGCGGGAGGAGCGGTGATTCGTCGGCATTGGGGACATCCCTGCGGCAGTAGCGTCCTAGTCTGGCGGCTCAAGCCGTTGGGCGACTTGATGTCCGTCAAATGAACGGGCAAGCCTAGTACGTTGTGCGCGGGATGCCTGCCTGAGTATCGATTGCGGCCTGTTCAGCGCAGCGCGAGTACTGCCGCCCACTGTTCGGCGGTCACTGGCATCACGGACAGCCGGCTGCCTTTCTGCACCAGGGGCAGTTCGGCGAGGGCGGTTTGCTGCTTCAGATAATCCAGGCGCAGCACCTTGGGGAAGGTTTCGACATGGGCGACGTCGACGGCGCTCCAGGCGTTTTTCTCGGCGCTGGCCTTGGGATCGAAATGCGGGTTTTCCGGTTCCAGGGCGGTCGGGTCGGGGTAGGCGGCCTCGATGATCCGGCCGATCCCGGCGATGCCCGGTTCGGGACAGCTGGAGTGATAAAAGAAGAATTGGTCACCCACCGCCATGCTGCGCAGGAAGTTTCGTGCCTGGTAGTTGCGTACGCCGTCCCAGCGCGCCTGTTTCTTGAGCGCCAGACCCTCGATCGAGAGTTCTTCCGGTTCGGATTTCATCAGCCAATAGGCCATTTTCTGTGCTCTCCAGAGGGACATGGGCAAGTTGTCGGGCAATTTTATGACAAACCGACAGTCGGTTGACGCCAGCATTTGCGTGTCGGTTCACGTTATCGCAGAATGCCGGGATTTTAAGCTTGACGCTGCTGCACGGCCTGTTATGGAAACCGTCGCTGTCATCGTGTGGGATTTGCCTGAGGGGGGCAATCGATGCAACGCAAACCGGATTTACTATGGATTTTGGTTATTTTGTTCGGTTTGGGCGTAGTGACAACCGGTTATGCGCAGAGTCTGTGGGCCAACAAGACCGACGCACCGGTCGAGCTCGCGCAACAGCAGCAGCCTTACAAGCGTTGATTCCTTCTACGGCGCCGCTCTCTCCTGGTGGCGCCTATTTCGCGAAATACCATTTCTTGTCAGTCACCGTTGCTTGCAGCGGTACATCCCAGCTCGCCTGATCCAGTTTCGCGACTTTCTGACATTCGTGGGCCAGCCCCAGTAGCGTCGGCTTGCGCCAGCTTTTGCGCCGCGCCAGATAGGCCAGGCTGCGATCATAGAAACCACCGCCCATTCCCAGGCGTCCGCCCGCCTCATCGAAGCCGACCAGCGGCAACAGCACCAGATCCAGGGCCCAGACCTTGCGTTGCCGGGCCAGGCTCACCCGTGGCTCGGGAATGCGGAAGCGGTTGGGGCGCAGCTTTTCGCCGGGGCGAACCCGCTGAAACACCATCTTGGTCCGTGGCCAGGCGCTGAGCACCGGCAGATAAGTCGCCTTGCCCCGGCGTTGCGCGGTCAGCAGCAGCGGGCGCGGGTCGATTTCACCGTCCATGGGCAGGTAAAGAGAGATGTGTTTGGCTCGGCGGAACAACGGATGCTGCGCCAGTTGCCGATACAGCCCACGAGAGGCCTGGCGTTGTTCGCTGGCGGTGAGGGCGCGGCGGGCTTTGCGCAGTATGCGTCGAAGTTGCGGGCGGGAAAGCGGCGCCGGTTCGGTCATGGTCGCTCGGGTCCGGGAGGAGTACGGCAGGACAGCGTACCAAATAACCCCTGATCGAAAAAAACGGAGCCGAAAAAAATGGAACTGAAAAAGCGGAGCCCCAAAAAAACAATGCCAGCTATTTGCATAGCTGGCATTGGCATGGAATTCAGGCTCCCCGGATGAACCGCTGTCGACTTAGCCCTTGAACCCGAAAGTTCAAGGCGGAAGATGCAGTAGGCGTTAAGGCTTTCCGTCTAGCGGACATGCACACCGGCCCAACGTGCAACTTCCAGGGTAGTGCGAATCGGCTCAGGGACATCGCCAACTGGCAAGCACCCCAGGGAGTGGTGGGGATTATACCGCAACCACCCTCAGGAATCAGCCTTGGTTGTATCGGTGTCGGTGGCGAGCACCAGATCCACGCGCTCGAGCAGGTCGCGCACCTGTTCGCGGGTCGAACCGCTGGCTTGCACGTCAGGGCGGTCCTGCTTGTGCAGCAGATCGTGGGTGATATTGAGGGCGGCCATCACCGCGATACGATCGGCGCCAATGACTTTGCCGCTGCTGCGGATCTCGCGCATCTTGCCATCCAGATACCGGGCGGCGCTCACCAGATTGCTACGCTCTTCCTGGGGGCAGATGATCGAATACTCTTTGTCGAGGATCTGCACGGTAACGCTATTGCTTGAACTCATGAGTCTTGCTCCAGGGCCTTGAGGCGCGAAATCATCGATTCGACCTTACGCCGGGCGATTTCGTTTTTTTCAATGAGGTGCGCGCGTTCCTCGCGCCAAGTCTTTTCCTGAGCTAATAAGAGTGCGTTTTGACTCTTTAGTTGCTCGACCCGGCCAATTAGCAGTTCGAGTCTAGCCATCAGCGCTTGCAGATCGGTGTCTTCCATTGGATCCCACTGGATTTGTCTGATGAGTGGCAACTGCCTGGGCAAACGAGTTGACGGCCTCGATGGTCTTGGCGCGTCTGCCGATGCTAGGATACAAGGCCTCCATTCTAGACATTGCGCCGCTTGGCGCCTAGCTGCCCATGCCCATTCAGAATTCCCCGTACAACGCCTTCGCCACCCTGCTCAGCAGCAGCGGTCACCCTGTCTCGCCCGCCGAATTGCATGGCCTGTTGCTGGGGCGCAGCTGCGCCGGCGCCGGCTTCGAAGTCGACGGCTGGCTGATCGACGCCGCCGAGCTGCTCGAAGGCGAGCCGCAGGACAATGTTCGCAACGCCTTGATCGGCCTGCAGGAAATGGTCAAGGGCGAGCTGACCAGCGACGACATGACCGTCGTCCTGCTGTTGCCCACCGACGACGCCCCGCTGGCCGAGCGCGCTGCGGCCCTGGGGCAATGGTGCCAGGGTTTCCTCACCGGCTTCGGCCTGAACTCCCGCGACAGCAGTGCCCTGAGCACCGAGGCCACGGAAGTGCTGCAGGACCTGGCGGCGATCGCCCAGGTACAGGACGCGCTGGAAGAGTCCGACGACGGCGAAAGCGACTACATGGAAGTGATGGAATACCTGCGGGTCGCCCCGCTGCTGCTGTTCACCGAGACCAACAAGACGGTTGAACCGGCCGCCAAGCCTTCTCTGCACTGATCGCTCGATAGGGAAATCCGTCTGCCCATGATCCATATCCCGAAATCGGAATACACCCGCCGCCGCAAGGCGCTCATGGCGCAGATGGAACCCAACAGCATCGCGATCCTGCCGGCTGCCGCGGTGGCGATCCGCAACCGCGACGTCGAGCATGTCTACCGTCAGGACAGCGATTTCCAGTACCTCAGCGGTTTCCCCGAACCCCAGGCGGTGATCGTGCTGATGCCCGGTCGCGAGCATGGCGAGTACATCCTGTTCTGCCGTGAGCGTAATGCCGAGCGCGAACTCTGGGACGGCCTGCGGGCTGGCCAGGAGGGCGCGATCCGCGATTACGGCGCCGACGATGCCTTCCCCATTACCGACATCGACGACATCCTGCCGGGCCTTATCGAAGGCCGCGACCGGGTGTATTCGGCCATGGGCAGCAACCCCGAGTTCGATCGCCACCTGATGGAATGGATCAACGTGATCCGCTCCAAGGCACACCTGGGCGCCCAGCCGCCGAACGAATTCGTTGCCCTGGATCATCTGCTGCACGACATGCGTCTGTATAAATCGGCGGCGGAAGTGAAGGTGATGCGCGAGGCCGCGCGGATTTCCGCCCAGGCCCATATCCGGGCCATGCAGGCCAGCCGCGCCGGCCTGTACGAGTTCAGCCTGGAAGCCGAGCTGGACTACGAGTTCCGCCGGGGCGGGGCGAAGATGCCGGCCTACGGTTCGATCGTCGCCGCCGGGCGCAACAGCTGCATCCTGCATTACCAGCAGAACGACGCGTTGCTCAAGGACGGTGATCTGGTGCTGATCGACGCCGGTTGCGAGATCGATTGTTATGCCAGCGATATCACCCGCACCTGGCCGGTGAATGGCAAGTTTTCCGCCGAGCAGAAGGCGATCTACGAGCTGGTGCTGGCCTCCCAGGAAGCCGCCTTTGCCGAGATCGCGCCGAACAAGCACTGGAACCAGGCCCATGAAGCGACCGTCAGGGTGATCACCTCCGGGCTGGTCAAGCTGGGTCTGCTCGAAGGCGAGGTGGACGAGTTGATCGCCAGCGAAGCCTACAAGGCGTTTTACATGCATCGCGCCGGCCACTGGCTGGGCATGGATGTGCATGATGTCGGCGAGTACAAGGTCGGCGGCGAATGGCGGGTGCTGGAAGTCGGCATGGCCCTGACGGTCGAGCCGGGCATCTACATCGCGCCGGACAATCAGAACGTGGCGAAGAAATGGCGCGGCATTGGCGTGCGCATCGAGGATGACGTGGTGGTAACCAAGCAAGGCTGTGAAATTCTCACCGGTGGCGTGCCCAAGACCGTGGCCGAGATCGAGGCCCTGATGGCCGCCGCCCGGAGCTGCGCAGCATGAACCGGGTCAATCTGGCGATCATCGGCGGTGGCCTGGTCGGTGCCAGCCTGGCCCTGGCCTTGCAGGCCGGCGCCAAGGAGCGCGGCTGGAAGATCGTGCTGATCGAGCCGTTCGCTCCGGGCGATACCTATCAGCCCAGCTACGACGCGCGTTCTTCGGCGCTGTCGTTTGGCGCGCGGCAGATCTATCAACGGCTGGGTGTGTGGCAGGAAATCTCCCGTCGCGCCGAGCCGATCAAACAGATCCATGTCTCCGACCGTGGGCGGTTTTCCACCGCGCGGCTGTCGGCCATGGAGGAGGGCGTTCCCGCCCTCGGTTATGTGGTGGAAAACGCCTGGCTCGGCCAATGCCTGTGGCAGGGGCTGGACAAGGACGTGGTGAGCTGGCGCTGCCCGGCCGAGGTCACGCGCATGGAGCCGCTGGAAGACGGCTACCGCCTGACCCTCAACGATGAAACCAGCCTGGATTGCGAACTGGCGGTACTGGCCGACGGCGGTCGCTCGGGGCTGCGCGAGCAACTGGGGATCGGGGTGAAAAAGCGCCCCTACAACCAGAGCGCGCTGATCGCCAATATCACCCCGAGCGAAGCCCATAACGGCATGGCCTTCGAGCGCTTCACCGACGACGGCCCGATGGCCCTGCTGCCGCTGCCGGACAACCGCTGCGCGCTGGTCTGGACCCGCCTGGGCATGGACGCGCAGCGCCTGGCCGCGCTGGACGAACGCAGCTTCCTCAGCGAATTGCAGGGGGTATTCGGTTATCGCCTGGGAACCCTGAAACAGGTCGGCGCGCGACATCTTTACCCGCTGGCGCTGGTGGAGGCCGAGGAGCAGGTGCGTCCTCACCTGGTGGTGCTGGGCAACGCCGCCCATAGCCTGCACCCGATTGCCGGGCAGGGTTTCAACCTGTCGTTGCGCGACGCCCAGGCGCTGGCCGATGCCTTGCTGGTCAGCCCGACGCCGCCGGGCGATTTCAGTATCTTGCAGGCCTACCGCGAGCGGCAGCGCCTGGACCAGGACCTGACCGTGGGCTTCTCCGACCAGGTCACCCGGCTGTTTGGCAGCAAGCTGCCGCTGGTGTCCCTGGGGCGCAATATCGGGCTGCTGGGCCTGGACCTGCTGCCACCGGCCAAACGCTGGTTCGCGCGGCAAGCCATGGGCCTGGGTACCCGTCCCGATGCGTGAGTGGCTGAGCCCGCGACCGGGCATGGAAATCCAGCACAGTGTCGGCAGCCAGACAGCGCGGTTCGACAAAACCCTTTACGTGCGGCTCAAGCCGCAAGCGAGACAGGCTTAAAGCATGGAAATGCGTGCAGATCTGCTGATTGTCGGGGCCGGAATGGTCGGGAGCGCCCTGGCGCTGGCGTTGCAGGACAGCGGCCTGGAAGTGCTGCTGCTCGATGGCAGCCCGCTGAAGGTCAAGCCCTTCGACGACGAAGCACCGTTCGAGCCGCGGGTGAGCGCATTGTCGGCGGCCAGCCAGCGGATTCTCGAGCGCCTGGGTGTCTGGGAAGGGGTGACCCGGCGGCGCAGCAGCCCGTATGCCGAGATGCAGGTCTGGGATGGCAGCGGCACCGGGCAGATTCACTTTTCGGCCGCCAGCGTGCATGCCGAGGCGCTGGGCCACATTGTGGAAAACCGCGTGGTCCAGGACGCGTTGCTGGAGCGCTTGCATAACTGCGACATCGGCCTGCTGGCCAATGCCCGCCTGGAGCAGATGCGCCGTTCCGGCGACGACTGGCTGCTGACCCTGGCCGATGGCCGCAGTCTGCGCGCCCCGCTGGTAATTGCCGCCGATGGCGCCAATTCGGCGGTGCGGCGCCTGACCGGCTGCGCTACCCGCGAATGGGATTACCTGCATCACGCCATCGTCACCAGCGTGCGTTGCGCCGAGCCGCACCAGAGGACCGCCTGGCAGCGTTTCACCGACAACGGCCCGCTGGCGTTCCTGCCGCTAGAGCGCGACGGGCTGCACGATTGGTGTTCGATCGTCTGGTCGACCACGCCCAGCGAGGCCGAACGCCTGATGGCGCTGGACGACAGCGACTTCTGCCGAGAGCTGGAACGCGCCTTCGAAGGCCGCCTGGGCGCGGTGTTGAGCGCCGATCCGCGACTCTGCGTGCCTTTGCGTCAGCGCCATGCCAAGCGTTACGTGGCGCAAGGCCTGGCCCTGATCGGCGACGCGGCCCATACCATCCATCCGCTGGCCGGGCAGGGGGTCAACCTGGGCTTCCTCGATGCCGCGGTGCTGGCCGAGGTGCTGCTGCAGGCGGCCAGCCGCGGCGAACACCTGGCCGACACCAAGGTGCTCAGCCGTTACGAGCGGCGGCGCATGCCGCACAACCTGGCGTTGATGGCGGCGATGGAAGGCTTCGAACGGTTGTTCCAGGCCGATCCGCTGCCGCTGCGCTGGTTGCGTAATACCGGGTTGAAAATGGTCGACCAGATGCCCGAGGCCAAGGCGCTGTTCGTGCGCCAGGCGTTGGGCCTCAGCGGGGATCTGCCGGAACTGGCCAAGGCCTGACCGTTATCGCGAGTAGTCGAACCGCTCAACCGGCGGCTCCCGCAGGGGCCGCGCGGACATGTGTGGGCGCGCGTCTGCTCTGAACCCCACGCTGGCGATGCATCAGCAACATCTCGTAACGCCTCGGTCTCCGGTTCAGTTTGAGAAGCTAAATAGTAGTCCTTATCATTTACTCCCCTTTGATTTCGAGAGACCGCTCCCATGTTGGCACCGAAGCGTCTACTGACCGCCCTGGCCCTCACCCTCATTGGCGGCACTGTCCAGGCAGCCGACGAAGTGGTGGTCTACTCCTCGCGTATCGACGAGCTGATCAAGCCGGTCTTCGATCTCTACACCCAGAAAACCGGGGTCCAGGTGAAGTTCATCACCGACAAGGAAGCGCCGCTGATGCAGCGGATCAAGGCCGAGGGCGAGAACGCCACCGCCGACCTGCTGCTCACCGTCGATGCCGGCAACCTGTGGCAAGCCGAGCAGATGGGTATCCTGCAGCCGTTCACCTCCAAGGTGATCGACACCAACATCCCCCTGCAATACCGCGCCGCCTCGCACGCCTGGACCGGCCTGAGCCTGCGGGCGCGGACCATCGCCTACTCCACCGCGCGGGTGAAACCGTCCGAACTGACCACCTACGAAGCCCTGGCTGACAAGCAGTGGGAAGGCCGCCTGTGCCTGCGCACGGCGAAGAAGGTCTACAACCAGTCGCTGACCGCGACCCTGATCGAAACCCACGGCGCGGCGAAAACCGAAGAAATCGTCAAGGGCTGGGTCAACAACCTGTCCACCGACGTGTTCTCCGACGACGTCGCGGTGCTCGAGGCGATCAGCGCCGGCCAGTGCGACGTGGGCATCGTCAACACCTACTACTATGGCCGCCTGCACAAGCAGAAGCCGGATCTGCCGGTCAAACTGTTCTGGCCGAACCAGGGTGACCGCGGCGTGCACGTCAACCTGTCGGGCATCGGCCTGACCAAGCACGCACCGCACCCGGAAGCCGCCAAGGCCCTGGTGGAGTGGATGACCACCGAGGAAGCGCAGAAGATCTTCGCCGACGTGAACCAGGAATTCCCGGCCAACCCGAGCGTGCCGCCGTCCGCCGAAGTGGCCGCCTGGGGCAAGTTCGTGGCCGACACCCTGCCGGTGGAAGTCGCCGGCAAGCGCCAGGCCGAGGCCATTCGCCTGATGGACCGTGCTGGCTGGAACTGATCCGCTGGTTATACTGCGCCCCGCCTTTGCGGGGCGTTTTGTTTAACCGGTTCGTAATTGCCTTTTATTGATCCATCTCGTTCGAGAGTCTTTCGTGGCCCATCCCGCCCAACGTCGCTGGTACCCGCTGGTTTTTGCCGTCGCCGCCCTGGTGCTGCTGCCGCTGAGCGTGCTGCTGCTGTCGTGGCAGGTGATCGACCAGCAGATCTGGTCGCACCTGTGGGAGACCCAGATGCCGCGCCTGCTGGGCAACACCCTGACCCTGGTGCTGGGCGTCGGCGTCGGTGTGACGCTGCTGGGTGTGAGCCTGGCCTGGCTGACCAGCCTCTGCGAGTTTCCCGGAAGGCGCTGGCTGGACTGGGCGCTGATGCTGCCCTTTGCGATTCCGGCCTACGTGCTGGCCTTTGTCTTCGTCGGCCTGCTGGACTTTTCCGGCCCGGTGCAGACCCTGCTGCGCGAATGGTTCGGCACGGGCCTGCGCCTGCCGCGGGTGCGTTCCACCGGCGGGGTGATCCTGGTCCTGGTGCTGGTGTTCTATCCCTATGTGTACCTGCTGGCGCGCACTGCGTTCCTGGCCCAGGGCAAAGGCCTGATGGAAGCCGCGCGCGTGCTTGGGCAGACGCCCTGGCAGGCGTTCTGGCGCGTGGCCCTGCCCATGGCGCGGCCGGCCATCGGTGCCGGTGTGGCCCTGGCGCTGATGGAAACCCTGGCCGATTTCGGCGCGGTGGCGGTGTTCAACTTCGACACCTTCACCACCGCCATCTACAAGACCTGGTATGGCTTCTTCAGCCTGTCCAGCGCCGCGCAGCTGGCCAGCCTGTTGCTGCTGGCGGTGATGCTGGTGCTGTACGGCGAGCGTCGCGCCCGTGGCGCCAGTCGCTCCGGCAACGAGCGGCCGCGGGGCAAGGCGCTGTATCACCTGCATGGCATCAAGGCCCTGGCGGCCACCAGTTGGTGCGCGTTGGTGTTTGCCTGCGCCTTTGTCATCCCAGTGCTGCAACTGGTGGTGTGGTTCTGGCAGCGTGGCCGTTTCGACCTCGACGAGCGTTATGCCGGGCTGATCCTGCACACCCTGTACCTGGGCGCCATGGCGGCCCTGATCACGGTCAGCGTGGCCCTGCTGCTGGCGTTCGCCCGACGGCTGGCGCCAACCCGGGCGATCCGCTCCGGCGTCAGCCTGGCCAACCTGGGGTATGCCTTGCCGGGTTCGGTGCTGGCCGTGTCGATCATGCTGGCCTTCAGTTATCTGGACCGCGAACTGGTGATTCCGCTGTCGGGCTGGCTGGGTGGAGCGGGCAAGCCGTTGCTGCTGGGCAGCCTGGCGGCGTTGCTGCTGGCCTATCTGGTGCGGTTTATCGCGGTGGCCTACGGGCCGCTGGAAAGCAGCCTGGCGCGGATCCGCCCCTCGTTACCGGAAGCGGCGCGCAGCCTGGGGGTCAGCGGACCGCGACTGTTTTTCAAAGTGTATCTGCCGCTGTTGCTGCCCGGCACCCTGAGCGCGGCGCTGCTGGTGTTCGTCGATGTGCTCAAGGAAATGCCCGCCACCTTGCTGATGCGCCCGTTCGGCTGGGACACGCTGGCGGTGCGGATCTTCGAGATGACCAGCGAGGGCGAGTGGGCGCGTGCCGCGTTGCCGGCCCTGACCCTGGTCCTGGTGGGATTGCTGCCGGTGATCGGACTGATCCGACGCTCCGCTCATCGAATCGGTTAGGTGCCAGTGTCACACCTTGCGGCTACAATGCGCGGCATTCGGTGTGGTCGATCTTTCTGATCGGGTCTTTTGAATTGTCTGAGAGCCATCTATTTCAAGGCTTCCAGCTCATACAGCGACCGCCCGCACCTTCGCCACGCCCGGAAGGAGAAACCCATGGGACAGCGCACGCCTCTGTATGACCTTCATCTCGCCCTGGGCGCGAAGATGGTCGATTTTGGCGGTTGGGATATGCCTCTGCATTACGGCTCGCAGGTCGAGGAGCACCATCAGGTGCGACGCGATTGCGGGGTTTTCGATGTATCCCACATGACCGTGATCGATGTCGACGGCCCCCAGGCCAAGGCCTGGCTCCAGCACCTGCTGGCCAACGATGTCGAACGCCTGCAAAGCCCCGGCAGGGCCTTGTACAGCGCCATGCTCAACGAGCACGGCGGTATCGTCGACGACATGATCGTCTACCGCACCGAAGCCGGTTACCGGCTGGTGGTCAATGCCGCCACCCGTGACCAGGACATGGCCTGGATGCAGGCGCAGCTGGGCGCTTTCCAGGTGCAACTGCACGAACGCTCCGAGCTGGCGATGCTGGCGATCCAGGGGCCCCACGCCCGCCACAAGATCGCCGAGCTGGTGACCCAGTCGCGCGGCACGCTGATCCAGCAACTCAAGCCCTTCGAAGGCCAGGCCGATGGCGACTGGTTCATCGCGCGCACCGGGTACACCGGTGAGGATGGCCTGGAAATCGTCCTGCCGGCCAACCAGGCCCCGGCGTTCTTCAACGATCTGGTGGGCGCGGGGATCTCGCCGATCGGCCTCGGCGCCCGCGATACCTTGCGCCTGGAGGCCGGCATGAACCTGTACGGCCAGGATATTCACCAGGAGGTTTCACCGCTGGTGGCCAACATGGCCTGGAGCATCGCCTGGGAGCCGGCGTCGCGAAAGTTCATCGGGCGCACCGCGCTGGAGGCCGAGCGCGCGGGTGGGGTGAAGCACAAACTGGTCGGCCTGGTGCTGGAAGAACGCGGCGTGCTGCGTGCCCATCAGGTGGTTCGCATCGCCGATGTTGGCGAAGGAGAGATCACCAGTGGTAGTTTCTCTCCTACGCTTAGCAAATCGATCGCCCTGGCGCGGGTGCCCATGGCTACCGCCGACCGCGCAGAAGTGGAAATCCGTGGCAAGTGGTACCCGGTCCGGGTGGTAAAACCGACCTTCGTGCGTCATGGCAAAACCTTGATCTAACTTATTTTCGGCGGGATCTACCGCTGACATTTCTTCTTGAGGACACAGAACATGAGCGATATCCCTGCTGACCTGCGTTTTGCCGAAAGTCACGAATGGGCCCGTCTGGAAGCCGATGGCACCGTGACCGTGGGCATCAGCGACCACGCTCAGGAAGCCCTGGGCGACGTGGTGTTCGTCGAGCTGACCGAAGTCGGCAATGTCTTCGGCGCTGGCGACCAGGCCGGTGTGGTGGAATCGGTGAAGGCCGCTTCCGACATCTACGCGCCAGTGGCCGGCGAAGTGATCGCGGTCAACGAAGACTTGAGCGGCAGCCCGGAACTGCTCAACAGCGACCCGTACGGCGCCTGGATCTTCAAGCTCAAGCCGGCCAACGCTGCTGATCTTGAGAAGCTGCTCGACGCAGCCGGTTATAAGGCCGCTATCGGCGAATAATCCCTGCCAGACGCGAATCCGCTACAAGAGCGCCGTGTTGCCCTTATCGGGTACGCGGCGTTTTTCGTTTGCAGGCGACCTCTTTGGGGCTGGCCTAGCGGCGGAGTGATCTGGCCCGCAGTACGGCTTTGTTCACCCTGATGTGAAGCGCTTCCACTTCTTCTGCCGTCAAACTCGCCGCGGGTTCGCCGCTAACCCAGGTGCCCTGATTGGTGTAGGTGACGGTTTTGGTTTCTCCGTCGTTCACGCTGATGTTGTAAGGGCTGGACAGGCTGCTGGGGATCAGCGAACCCGCCGCTTGGGCCGGACCGAACCATAGTTGAAACTCGTTTTTGGGGGTCATGGTGGTGATGCCTATATTCATGCCCCCTGAGCGGTTCACCCAGAGACTAAGTCCGGTAGAGTCCAACAATATATTGCTGGGGGTGGCTGGAAGTTCGTTATTTATTGAAACATCTCCTGGCGTTCCAGCATTCCTTGCCGGGCTGAATACACCATATTGATCCAGGGTGGTTATCTGGCCTGTGTTGATGGGTAGGTTCTTTCCGCCTGAAGTAAAATTGATGTCTCCTTCTTGCAGCGGTGTGTTGGTGAAATTCACCATGTAGGAATCATTGGTGATATTAAAGATATTCTTGTATTGATAAGTCGGTTGGTTGGGGGCGGCGAATGGCGGTTTTGAAAGCCAGATGACAGTGAAGGAACTGTTTACTTTCTTGGCCAGGTAGAGGCTGTAGTTATTTACCTTTTGTGCAACAAGTTGCTCTTCTTCAATATAGACAATTATGGTTTGCTTACTCATGGCTAATCTCACGCTCATCCTGTGGATGATTTATATACAGAGTCTCGACCCCACCTGGCCCGTTCAACCATGAGTTCGACATCATCAATAAAAAACCCTGTAGATCTACGATATACAGGGTTTTTCTTGCATGAGCGCAACGTGCGAACGGAAGACTGCCAATGGCATCGCGCAGTGCTCTAAGTCCTTCGCGCAACCGATGCTCGATCCGCCCGGCGGACTATGCCGCGATCCCGAGCCTGGCGTGAAGCGCCCTGACTTCAGAGGCGCTCAGGACTCTGGCCGGTTCGCCGGTCACCCAGGTGCCACTGTCGGTGTAGGTGATGGTGACGCTGCCGCCATCCTGCAGGGTCGCTACATAGGGGTTGGACAGGTTGGTGGCGATCAACGAACCGGTTTCCTGAATGTTGCCGAACCAGAGTTGATATTGGCTCTTTGGGGTCAGTGTCGCAGTGCCGATGTTCATGCCGCTCTGACGGTTCACCCAGATGTTGTTGCCGTTGGAATCCAGGAGGATTTCATGCGGATTGCCTTGCAGCAGGTTGTTGATGAGAACATCTGAGGGTACGCCGCCATTCTTGGCCGGAGTGAACACGCCGTTCGCATCGAGCGTCGTGGTCTGGCCGGTGCTGATGGGCAGGTTTCTCCCGCCGGAGGTGAAGGTGACATCGCCACTGCTGACCGGGTCATTGGTGAAGTTGACCATGAAGGACGGGGTAGCGATATCAAAGGTGTTTCTATATTGGTAACTAGGATTGTTGACTGTCGCAACGGGGCCTTTTGATTGCCAGATGACCGTAAAGTCATTGTTTACTTTCTTGGCCAGATAGAGGCTGTAGTTGTTGTTCTTTTGCGCAATCAACTGCTCTTCTTCGATGTATACGATTATTTGTTGGCTGCTCATTTTTTGAACTCCATTTCGAGTAAATTGAAACATGGATTTTTGTAACGGTCTTTGCAACTGCGTAATGGCCTGTTGTCTCCAGGGCGCAGTCATAAGTAAACATAGCAGGCGGAAAGTTGGCCTATAGAATGATTGGCTATTGCTTTGAAGTCGTCTGTATTTCGGAAATTTTATGTATGGGTTCGTGCTGATTTATCATGTGCTTATGTGTACGGTTAAAGTGAGTGCCGCCGGGAGTCTGGTTTTTGGCGCAAAGGATCAGACAAGTGGGCACTTATATAACTATTGGGAGCTGTATTTATTGCTGAAATAAAAACGCCCAATACGGAATATTGAGCGTCTTGAATAGTGCAGAAACCAGCCGTTCAAGGGCTGGGTATTTATTTATGTCTCTTGCAAGACAGCCTTCACCGTCGCTACCGAGCGTTCGACATCGCCCTTGCTCATGGCCGTGAACATCGGCAACGAGACGATCAGCCGTCCCACCCGTTCCGCCACCGGGAACATCCCCTCCTTGAAACCGCGCTCGCGGTACAGGCTCAGCAAGTGAATCGGCGGGTAGTGATAGCCGATGCCGATCCCGCGCTCCTGCATCTGCTCCATAAAGGTCGCCCGCGCCGGTTTGCCGTCATGCCGCTCCGGCAGTACCAGCTGGAACAGGTGCCAGTTGCTGTTGCCGAAGTCCGCCGGGGGCAGCTGGGCGCCGTAGCGGGTTTCGAAGTCGCTGCCCAGGCATTCGAAGTAATGCCGGGCCAGTTCGCGGCGATGAGCGGTGAGGGTTTCGAGGTGGGCGAACTGGCCCAGGCCGATGGCGGCCGCGACGTCGGTCATATTGAATTTGCCGCCCAGCACGTCCACGTCCAGGCCGTCGAAGCCGTGGCGGGTCACGCCCTGCAGTCGGTACTTCTCCGCCAGGCGAGCCTCTTCGGCGGTGTTCAGCACCAGGGCGCCGCCTTCGCTGCAGGTGACGTTCTTGTTGGCCTGGAAACTGAAAGACACCAGGTCGCCGCCAGCGCCGATGCGCTCGCCATTCCAGCTTGAGCCCAGCGCCTGGGCGGCGTCTTCCACGACCCGCAGGCCGTGCTTGCGCGCCAGGGCGTAGAGGCGCGCCATATCGACCGGCAGGCCGGCGAGAAACACCGGGATGATGGCTTTGGTCCGGGGCGTGATGGCCGCTTCCACCTGGGCCAGGTCGATGTTGCGGGTGATCGGGTCGATGTCGGCGAACACCGGGGTGGCGCCGACTTCGAGAATCACGTTGGCCGTGGCCACCCAGGAGATAGGCGTGGTGATGACTTCATCGCCAGGGCCGATGCCGGCGATACGCAGGGCGATCTCCATGGTGCAGGTGCCGGAATTGAAGGTGCGCACCGGGCGCCCGCCGCAGTACTGCGAGAGTTGCGCCTCGAAGGCCTGGACCTTGGGCCCGCTGGTGATCCAGCCCGAACGCAGCACTTCGCCGACGCTGGCGATGGTGGCTTCATCGATGGTGGGTTTGGAAAACGGCAGGAAAGGCAGCTGGCTCATGACGATGGGATACCCGATAAACAGTGGTCGAGGCAGGGCGGCGGGCCGCGCCGGAGTCGAGCATCATGCTACCGGTTCGCCCGGGGTGCCACACCGTCGGCGTGCGGGATCGGCTGCTATGCTGCTTTGACCGTGTTCCATCGACGCCGAGCGCCGCCTGAGAGAGAGCCCGTCATGTCCCAGTTGCCGTCCTTGAGCCAGTTACGCGAACCCAATGCCTTTCTGCGGCGTCACCTCGGGCCCGACGCCGCCGAGCAGCAAGCGATGCTCGACAGCCTGGGCCTGGGCAGCCGGGTCGAGCTGATCGAACAGACCGTGCCGCCGGGCATCCGTTTCAACCGTCCGCTGGACCTGCCGCCAGCGCTGGACGAGCAGGCCGCCCTGGCCAAACTGCGCGGTTACGCCGAGCAGAACCAGGTCTGGACCAGCCTGATCGGCATGGGTTATCACGGCACCCTGACCCCCACGGTGATCCTGCGCAACGTGCTGGAAAATCCCGGTTGGTACACCGCCTACACGCCCTACCAACCGGAAATCGCCCAGGGCCGGCTCGAAGCCCTGCTCAATTTCCAGCAACTGACCATCGACCTCACCGGCCTGGAGCTGGCCAACGCCTCGCTGCTGGACGAAGCCACGGCCGCCGCCGAAGCCATGGCCCTGGCCAAGCGCGTGGCCAAGTCGAAAAGCAATCTGTTCTTCGTCGACCAGAACTGCCATCCGCAGACCCTCTCGGTGGTGCAGACCCGTGCCGAAGGGTTCGGCTTCGAACTGGTGGTCGACAGCCTGGACAACCTCAAGCGGCACCAGGTGTTCGGCGCTTTGTTGCAATACCCGGACACCCACGGCGAGATTCGTGACCTGCGGCCGCTGATCGATCACCTGCACGCGCAGCAGGCGCTGGCCTGCGTGGCGGCCGATCTGTTGAGCCTGTTGCTGCTGACGCCGCCGGGCGAGCTGGGGGCCGACGTGGTGTTCGGTTCGTCCCAGCGCTTTGGCGTGCCCATGGGCTATGGCGGGCCCCACGCAGCGTTCTTCGCCAGCCGCGAGGAGTACAAACGAGCGATTCCGGGACGGATCATCGGCGTGTCCAAGGATGCCCGGGGCAACGTGGCGCTGCGCATGGCCCTGCAGACCCGCGAGCAGCATATCCGTCGCGAGAAGGCCAACTCGAATATCTGCACCGCCCAGGTGCTGCTGGCCAATATCGCCAGTTTCTACGCGGTCTATCACGGCCCGGAAGGCTTGCGGCGCATCGCCCAGCGCGTCCATCGCCTGACCTGCATCCTCGCCGCCGGCCTTGAGCGCAAGGGCATCGAGCGGCTGAACCGGCAGTTCTTCGACACCCTGACGCTGGAGGTCGGCGGTAGCCAGACGGCCATCATCGAGAGCGCCAAGGCCGCGCAGATCAATCTGCGGATCCTCGGACGCGGGCACCTGGGCCTGAGCCTGGATGAAACCTGCGACGAGAGCACCGTCGCCCGGCTGTTCGATGTGTTCCTCGGCGCCGACCACGGGCTGGACGTCGCGCAACTGGATGCTGAAACCCTGGTCCCGGGCATCCCCCAGGACCTGCTGCGCAGCACGTCTTACCTGAGCCATCCGGTGTTCAACAGCCATCACAGCGAAACCGAGATGCTGCGCTATCTCAAGCAGCTGGAGAACAAGGACCTGGCGCTGAACCAGTCGATGATCCCGCTGGGCTCCTGCACCATGAAGCTCAATGCCAGCAGCGAGATGATCCCCATCACCTGGCCCGGCTTCGCCAACCTGCATCCCTTTGTCCCGCCGGAACAGGCCCTCGGCTATTCGCTGATGATCGAGGAGCTGGAGCGCTGGTTATGCGCCATTACCGGCTTCGATGCGATCTGCATGCAGCCCAACTCTGGGGCCCAGGGCGAGTACGCCGGGTTGCTGGCGATCCGCAAATACCACGAGAGCCGCCAGCAGGGAGAGCGCAATATCTGCCTGATTCCCGCCTCGGCCCACGGCACCAATCCTGCCTCGGCGCAGATGGCCGGCATGCAGGTGGTGATCGTCGATTGCGACGCCGCCGGCAACGTCGACCTGCAAGACCTCAAGGACAAGGCGCAGATTGCGGGCGGACACCTGGCGTGCCTGATGGCCACTTATCCTTCGACCCACGGGGTGTACGAAGAGGGCATCAGTGAGATCTGTGAGGTGATCCACAGTCACGGCGGCCAGGTGTACATGGACGGCGCCAACCTCAATGCTCAGGTCGGGCTGACGCGGCCGGCCGATATCGGCGCCGACGTTTCCCACATGAACCTGCACAAGACCTTCTGCATTCCCCACGGCGGCGGTGGCCCGGGCATGGGGCCGATCGGCGTGCGGGCGCACCTGGCGCCGTTCGTGGCCAACCACCCGGTGGTGGCCATCGACGGGCCGCTGCCGCAGAACGGCGCGGTCAGCGCGGCGCCCTGGGGCAGCGCCAGCATCCTGCCGATCAGTTGGATGTACATCGCCCTGATGGGCCCGCAGCTGGCGGATGCCAGCGAGGTGGCGATCCTCTCGGCGAACTACCTGGCCGAACACCTGAGCGGGGCCTTTGCGGTGCTCTACAGCGGGCGCAACGGCCGGGTCGCCCACGAATGCATTCTCGACCTGCGGCCGCTCAAGGCGCAGACCGGCATCAGCGAAGAGGATGTGGCCAAGCGCCTGATGGACTACGGTTTCCACGCGCCGACCATGTCGTTCCCGGTGCCGGGCACGCTGATGGTGGAACCCACCGAAAGCGAGTCCAAGGCTGAGCTGGACCGTTTTATCGAGGCCATGCTGAGCATTCGCGCCGAAATCGCCCAGGTCCAGGAAGGCAACTGGCCGGCCGAAGACAACCCGCTCAAGCGTTCTCCCCATACCCTGGCGGACATCGCCGGGGTCTGGGAACGGCCCTACAGCATCGAGCAGGCGGTGATCCCCAGCCCCCACGCCAGGGCGCACAAGTACTGGCCGACGGTGAACCGGGTCGACAATGTCTACGGCGACCGCAACCTGTTCTGCGCCTGCGTACCGGTGGATGCCTATCGCTGAGCTCGAACGGCGGGCAAAAAAATGCCGCTCTCGTGAGCGGCATTTTTCGTTGCGTCAACCTGGCTACAGGCTGGCGGTCACTGGGCGACGGCGTTTTTCGCCAGGATCGCGTTGGCCAACTCCATGTCGGTGGCCTGCAGGCCCGGGTTGTCGGCACGGACTTTCTGCATCGCGGCTTCCAGGTACGGACCGCGGATGTTGCCTTCGCTGGCGACGAAGCTGCTGGCGTCGTCCTGGGCGGCGCCGATCAGCTTGTGATCCTTGGAAGTCAGGTAGGTGGACGCGGTGGTGGCGCCGGTGGAAAGGATGTTACGCCAGAAGCTGTCGGCCATTGCCGAACCTACAGGCAGGGAAAGCAGGGCCAGGGTGGCGACAGCTGTTTTGAGACGCATGGTGGGTGACTCCAACTAGGGGGGAAAACTGAGCCCTTTGATAGGCGTTGGCCCGATTGAGTTCCCTGCTGCTCCAACAAGCTTTCGCCTGTGTGGACAGGGGCTGAGCGGTACTTCGGCGTTGAGTCGGCGCACTGGAACGCAGCAGTCGCATTTGTCACCATGGGCGACTTTCTCGACTGCACGGATGCTTGCCTTGATTTTTGGCGCGATGATGTATGGAACCCTGCTGAACCTGGTGTTGCTGTCCTTTATCGGACTTCCCTTACTGTTGATTGCCTTGCTCATTCCGGCCTGCCGACACCGGATGCGTCGGCAGCCCCTGCACTTCGGTGTACTTGCAGGGGTATGCGTAATCATCGTGGTTTGCGTACTGTGGAAAATCCACCGGGACAATCAACTGAATGAGGCGCACCACCCGCAACTTGAGCAGGACGTACAGCTTGATGGCTTGCAATTGCCCGCAGGTGCCAAGCTGAATCTGGGAACGCTTGAACCTCTGGATGCGCAAGGCCGGCCGCAACCCTATGGTCTTCGCAGCCTTGTTTACGCCGAGTTCGCTGCACCACACAGGATCAACGGCGTAGAGGTTACAGAGTTGCAGATGTACGGCAGCGGCCCTCTCTCAAAGATGCTGCTGAGCCGTGACCAGGTCGTTGCGGGCTGGCCCTGCGCCGGCGGCACCTGGGTAACGCTGGACATTGCCGACGCGGACCGCTTGCAGCCCAGTCGCTGGCGCTTCTCTGCCTGCACCCTGGTGACCGGAGCCGATGTGGCAGGAGTGAAGTGGCCGGACTCCAGCGAGGTCAGGCGGTACGACGGCAGGTTCAGCATCGACACCATTGGTCTGGCTTCACCGGCGGTGGTTATCCAGGGGATAGCGCTGTCGGACCTGAGCCTGGACCTCGACGAGCAGCGGCAACCCGGACGTTGGCGTGGGCAACTGGCGCAAGACCTGACCCTGGGCGATTGGCACTACCCCCGCGGCATGAGGGTTCGCCAGGACACGCCGGGGACCCTGATGTTCAGCCCGAGCAAGTCGGACTGCGCGCAGAACCTGCGTACGGGGGAAGCGCTCGACGCCGGGCGCTCGATACAGCAACGCCGTGATAACGGAGCGGTGCTGTGGATCAAGCCCAATGCCGGATTGGGTGTCGCCGACTGGTAGCGGGCCGCTGCGGGCTGTCGTCGGCGGTATCTTTTCACGGGTGGCCCGGGCCCTTCTTACAACTGAAAACGCGTCACCGAGGTCTGCAGGGTGGCGACGGAGCGCTCCATGTGTTCGACCGTCGTCGCCAGTTCATGCATGGCCTGGCTGTTGCGTTGCGCAACCTGATTGATCATCTCCACCTGTTGCGCCACTTCGCTGCTGGCCTTGGACTGCTCGCCGATGGTGTGGGAAATCTCCTCGACCATCAGCGCCGAGCGTTGCGCGCCTTCGCGGATTTCGTTGATCGAGGTGCCGGCCTGCTGGGCCATGCTCACCCCGTCGTTCACCCGGCTGACCCCGGTTTGCATGCTGCGCACCGCCTGGCTGGTGGTTTCGCGGATGCGCTCGATCATGCCGGTGATTTCCCGGGTCGATTGCGCCGTGCGCCCGGCCAGGCTGCGCACTTCGTCGGCGACCACGGCGAACCCGCGCCCGGCCTCGCCGGCGCGGGCTGCCTCGATCGCGGCGTTCAGGGCCAGCAGGTTGGTCTGCTCGGCGATGCTGTTGATCACCTGGATGATCGAGTGGATTTCCTCCGAGGATTGGCCAAGGGCGGTGATGCTTTGCGACGACTGATTGACCGCCTCGGCAATGTGGGCCATGCCATCGACCACCCCAAGGATGACCTGGCCGCCGCTGCCGGCGAGGGATTGCGACTGTGCCGAGATGTCCTGAGCGTTACGCGCATGCTCGGCCACCTGGGCGATATTGCTGATCATCTGCTCCATGGCCGCGGCCATGCTGTTCGCGCCCTGGGCCTGCTCGCTGGCCCCGCTGGCAATGCCCTGGGAGGTCTGGCTCAGGGTGTGGGAGGTGCCTTGCAGGCCTTCGCTTTCGCGGCGAATGGTGGTGATCATGTCCCGCAGGTTGCTCTGCATCTCGCCCAGGGCTTTTTGCAACTGCCCGGCCTCGTCGTCGCTGTCGACGCTGATCGGCAGGCTGAGGTTGCCCTGGGCGATGGCCCGGGCCGTGGCAACCGATTTTTCCAGGGGACGCAGTACCGAGTGTAATAACCGGCGAGTCAGCAGGCAGAGCGCCAATACGGCCAGCAGGCTGCCGCCAACCAGCCACCAGCCGGCCTGGTGCACGGCTTTTTCGCTGGCTTCGCGAGCCTGTGCGGTACTGGTTTCGATCTTGCTGCTCAGGGCCTCGTTGCGGCTTTCCACCTCGCTGAAGCTCTTGGCGAACGCCGGCATTGCCGCGCGGGCGGCGACAGGGTCGCGCAGCGCCTGTTCGGCAATCTGTTGCGCGGCGCCAATGTAGTTTTCCAGCACCGGCTGCAGCTCGCCGATGGCCTGGCGAATGTCCGGCGCCAGGGGCAGCCCGGCATTTTCCGCGAGGGCCTTGCGGAACCACTCGCCATGTTCGCGCAGGTCGCTTCTGATCTGCTCGCCCTCGCTGGTAGCTCCGGACTGGCTGGCGAAGGCAGCCAGCACATCGGCCCGCAGCGCGTCGTGCATCATGTCGGCTTCCAGGTGATTGCGCAGCGCGCTGGCATTGAGCTGGCTGTCCGCCAGCGCTTGCGCCAGTCGCACCTGGCCCCACCAGCCGATGCTGGAGACGAGTGCGATGGCCAGCACACTGACCGCTCCGGAGACGATCATTTTCTGACGGATGTTCATGCCCGTTCCCTGCTTGCTTGGACGTGTGGCTAAGCGTAGTCCAGAGGCACGGGAAGCCACTGGCGAGGGGCCTTATCGCTGCTCGCTTTGTGGCGTGACCCGCAATATTTCCTCGAGGGTGGTCAGCCCGGCCGCGACTTTCTGCGCCCCGGACAGGCGCAGGCTGCGCATGCCTTCCAAGAAGGCCTGGCGGCGTATGGCGAGCAGGTCGGCGTCGGCGCTGATCAGGGCTTTGAGGCTGTCGCTCAACTGCATGATTTCATATACCCCGGCGCGGCCCCGGTAGCCGGTATCGCGGCATTCCAGGCAGCCGGTGGCGCCGTGGGCATGGCTGGGCAGCGGTGCCTGCCAGGGCCGGGTCAGGCTTTGCCAGTCGCCTTCGTCCAGGGTCAGCGGGGTCTTGCAGTGCGGGCACAGGGTGCGCACCAGGCGCTGGGCCATGACTCCCAGCAGCGTGGCCTTGATCAGGTAAGGCGCGACGCCCAGTTCCAGCAGGCGGCTGATGGCGCCGGGCGCGTCGTTGGTGTGCAGGGTCGACAGCACCAGGTGGCCGGTGAGCGCGGCCTGGATCGCCATCTCCGCGGTTTCCAGGTCACGGATCTCGCCGATCATGATGATGTCCGGGTCCTGGCGCATCAGCGCGCGCACGCCGCTGGCGAAGGTCAGCTCGATGTTGTGCTGGACCTGCATCTGGTTGAACGCCGGCTCGACCATCTCGATCGGGTCCTCGATGGTGCAGAGGTTGACCTCCGGCGTCGCCAGTTTCTTCAGGGTGGTGTACAGGGTGGTGGTCTTGCCCGAACCGGTGGGGCCGGTGACCAGGATGATGCCGTTGGGCTGGCGGGTCATTTCCTGCCAGCGCCACAGGTCGTCGCTGGAGAACCCCAACTGGTCGAAGTCCTTGAGCAGCACCTCGGGGTCGAAGATGCGCATGACCATCTTTTCGCCGAAGGCGGTGGGCAGGGTCGACAGGCGCAATTCCACTTCGCCGCCTTCCGGGGTCTTGGTCTTGACCCGGCCGTCCTGGGGTTTGCGTTTTTCCGCGACGTTCATCCGGCCCAGGCTTTTCAGGCGGCTGACTACGGCCATGGTGACCTGGGGCGGGAACTGATAGACGTTGTGCAGCACCCCGTCGATGCGAAAGCGCACGGTGCCTTGTTCGCGGCGCGGCTCGATGTGGATATCGCTGGCCCGTTGCTGGAACGCGTACTGGAACAGCCAGTCGACGATGTTGACGATGTGCGCGTCGTTGGCGTCGGGCTCCTGATCGCTGGCGCCGAGGTTGAGCAGTTGTTCGAAGTTGCCCGGGGCGTGGCTTTTCTGGTCGGCGCTGGCGCCGGTGACCGACTTGGCCAGGCGAAAGAACTCCACGGTCAGGCGCTGGATTTCCACCGGGTTGGCCACCACCCGCTTGATCGGCAGTTTCAACACGTGGGTCAGGTCGGCTTCCCAGGCACTGACATAAGGCTGGGCGCTGGCCACCGTGATCGCCTCGGCGTCGATCGACACCGCGAGGATCTTGTGGCGCTGGGCGAAGGCGTAGGACATCAGCGGCGTCACGGCGGCGACGTCGATTTTCAGCGGGTCGATGCGCAGGTACGGCTGGCCGGCCTGTTGCGCCAGCCACAGGGTCAGGCTTTCCAGATCCAGGCGCCTGCCGGGCCGGCTGAGGTCGTCCAGGTGCTGGCTGGCGAGAAACTCCAGCGGATGCAGCTGGCTGTTGGCGGCATTACGACGGGTGGTCAGGGCGTGTTCGGCCGAGTCCTGGCTGATGAATCCCTGGGCGACCAGGTCGCGCAGCAGGTCGTTGAGATCCAGCCAGTGGTCCTGGGTAACGAGAGGAACGGACATGCGGGCTCCTTGTGAACAATCCGGCAGCAGGCGGGTTAGATGCGCCTCTGACCACGCAATGCCAAGAATAGTCCCGGGATGGCGACCGCCAGTCGCCCAAGCGTTGCAGGGTTTTGCCTGGCGCCCTCAGCCGGCGGCCTGCAACGGCTCGCGCTCGGCCAGTTGCAGCTGTACCGAACACACGCTGATCAGGTTGCGCAGTTTTTCCGCGATGACCTGCGCGCGGTGCCAGCTCAGGCCGTCGAGCAGCACTTCCATCAGCAGCGAGCCGTCCTGCTGTTGCACCTGGACCTGCTGCGGCAGCAGGGACTGCAGGGCGAAATGATTGAGCACCCGGCACAGCACATCGGCTTCGGCGTCGGTGACCAGTTGGTAATGCACCCGGCAATGGGTGTTGGCGACATTCCACACATCGGCGCGGGAACTGACGGCTTCGAGAGAGGGCATGGGGTTCTCCAGATCAATGGAGAAATTTTTACATTCGGTTGTGGGTATTTCTTATCTAAGATGAACGTATTTTCCGGATTATCGAATTGGATAATTCGTCCTTAAAGATTATTGAGGGTTTTCTATGCATAGCGAGCTGGACGCTTACGACCGCCGCATCCTGGCGCTGCTGCAAGAGGACGCTTCGCTGTCCAGCGCGCAGATCGCCGAGCAGGTGGGGCTGTCGCAGTCACCGTGCTGGCGGCGGATCCAGCGGCTCAAGGAGGAGGGGGTGATCCGTGGCCAGGTGACCTTGCTCGACCGCAAGAAGATCGGCCTCAACACGCAGATCTTCGCCGAGGTCAAACTCAACGCCCACGGCCGTTCCAACTTCACCGAATTCACCGAGGCGATCCGCGGTTTTCCGGAGGTGCTGGAATGTTATGTGCTGATGGGGGCGGTGGATTTCCTGTTGCGCATCGTCACGGCGGACATCGAGGCGTATGAGCGTTTCTTCTTCGAGAAACTGTCGATGGTGCCGGGGATCCAGGAAGTGAATTCGATCGTGGCGCTGTCGGAGATCAAGTCCACGACCAGCCTGCCCGTCCTGCGTTGATGCAGTTGGCGCTATCGCGAGCAAGCTCGCTCCTACAAGGGGTTACCGCCAACCTGTAGGAGCGAGCTTGCTCGCGATCAGGACGTTACATACGCAGCAAGGTCTTCCATGCGCGGTTCTGGAACACCGTGATCGCCTGTTGCTTGCGGGCATCCAGGGTTTCGTCGGTGATCGGCTCGTTGGCCAGTTGCGCCAGCTTGTTCAACTCGCCGTACAGGCGATCCAGCTCCGGGATCTCCAGCACGTTGCGTGCGTGATGCAGCCAGGACTGGATGCGTTCGATGCGCGGCAGTTGCTCGGCCAGGTCTTCCGGTTGCTGCTGGTAGCGTGGCAGTTGCAGGGCGCTGGCTTCGTCGGCCAGCAGGCGCGGCAACCAACTGCCCAGTTGCGCCGCACCCTGACGGTTGCCACGGGTATTGCGCTCGGCGGTCCAGCTGCGGGCCAGCAACCAGCGTGAGGTGTTCAGTGAGAACAGGCCCCAGCGCACGTCCTGCAGCTCTTCGATGAACTGCTCGGGCGCGGCCTTGCGCACGTCTTCGTCGTCCAGGCCGGCTTGTACCAGCGGACGCCAGTCTTCCAGCAGGCCGTCCAGCGACGCGCGCAACTCGGCGGTCGCCTGGCGCGGCGCGGCCTGGCCCAGGCTGCTGACCAGAGCGCGCAGTTCCGCCAGGTTCTCGACCCAGTCCTGCAGCAGACGCCAGTGACCGTTGAAGCGATATTGCTCGGCCAGGCGCTGGCTGCTGCCCAGCAGGTGCCAGGTCAGCGCGGCGAAGGCGTCGTCCAGCGGCGTTTGCGCACTCAGCTCCGGAGCGGGCAGGCTCAGGGAGTAGCTGTTGGCGTCGAACAGGCGGTAGCCGCGCTCGGCCTTGCTGATGTCGCAGGGCATCAGCGGCAGGGTGGCGGCCAGCTCGGCGGCCAGCTCCAGCAGGGCGGCCGGTTCGCCTTCGCGCAGTTCCAGTTCCAGCTCGCAGATCTCTTCCTTCTGCTTGCCGGCGATCACATGGCCCAGGTCCAGGGCGGCTTCGATCACCACCTTGGCCTTGCCGCGGCCCCAGGCGATTTCCGCGCGTTCGCGGACGAAATCGGTGGTGAAGATCGGCTTGAGGGTTTTCTTGTCCAGCTCGGCCAGTTGCTCGGGCCAGCACTCGCCGTCGAGTTTCTTCAGGTCGAGCTTGGCTTTGGCCAGGTGCCAGTCGTACTCGTTGCGTTCCGACAGGCCGGCGACGCTCTGGCCGCGGGTCTTGAGGGTCTGGATCACTTCTTCGCCGTCGCGGCGCAGGCGCAGGGCGACCTTGGCGTGGGCCAGGTCGCGCTCGGGCGTGTCGAAGTACTGGTTCATCAGTTCGCGGTGTTCCCAGCCACTTTTGTTGCGTTTTTTCAGGAGCGGGTGCTCACGCAGGGCGGCGAGGGTTTCGCGGCTGACGCGGAGTTTGATTTCGGTTTCTTTCTGCATGGCCGGAAAATCCAGGATCGGGAGCGCAGCCGGGGGAAATGTGTGGCTGCCAAGGCCGTGCAGTGTACAGGACTCGCCGCGTCGAGGTGCCGTGGCGGTTTATTCCTGTCGCAGGATGGCTCTATGATGGACTTCATCTTGGAACCCGGGAGCCAGCGCATGCCATTGCCGTCCATGAAAGAGCAGTTCGCTGCGCTGATTGCCACACCTTCGGTCAGCTGTACCCAGCCGGCGCTGGATCAGTCCAATCGTGCGGTCATAGACCTGTTGGCGAGCTGGCTCGGCGACCTGGGTTTTGCCTGCGACATCCAGCAGGTCAGCCCCGGCAAGTTCAATCTGCTCGCCAGCTTCGGCAGCGGCCCCGGTGGCCTGGTGCTGGCCGGACACAGCGACACCGTGCCCTACGACGGCGCGTTGTGGCAGACCGACCCGCTGAAGCTCACCGAGGTCGACGGACGCTGGGTCGGCCTGGGCAGCTGCGACATGAAAGGCTTTTTCGCCCTGGTCATCGAGGCGGTCCGGCCGCTGCTGGACCAGCCTTTCAAGCAGCCATTGCTGATCCTCGCCACCTGTGACGAGGAAAGCTCCATGGCCGGCGCCCGGGCCCTGGCCGAAGCCGGCCGGCCACTGGGGCGCGCCGCGGTGATCGGCGAGCCGACCGGGCTGCGGCCGATCCGCATGCACAAAGGCGTGATGATGGAGCGCATCGATATTCTCGGGCGCAGCGGCCATTCCTCCGACCCGAGCCTGGGCCATAGCGCCCTGGAAGCCATGCACGATGCCATCGGCGAACTGCGCGGCCTGCGCCTGGCGTGGCAGCGCGAATTCCGCAATCCGCAGTTCAGCGTGCCGCAGCCGACCCTGAACCTTGGGTGTATCCACGGTGGCGACAACCCGAACCGGATCTGCGGTCAGTGCTCGCTGGAGTTCGACCTGCGGCCGTTGCCGGGCATGGACCCGCAGGCGCTGCGCGCGGCCATCCGACAGAAGCTGGTGCCCGTGGCCGAGCGGCATCAGGTGAAGATCGACTATGCGCCGTTGTTCCCCGAAGCGCCGGCCTTCGAGCAGGCCGAAGACTGCGAACTGGTGCGGGTGGCCGAACGCCTGACCGGCCATCGCGCCGAAGCAGTGGCGTTCGGCACCGAAGCGCCTTATCTTCAGCGCCTTGGCTGCGAGACAGTGGTGCTGGGCCCGGGCGACATCGCCTGTGCTCACCAGCCGGGGGAATACCTCGAAATGTCACGCTTGCAGCCTACCGTGCATCTACTACGTGAACTGATTAACCATTACTGCCTGACGCCGGCCTGATTTCTACTAAATCACCGACAGCCAAGCCCGTACCTCAAGGAGAGCGAGCGTGTCGCCAAGCCTGTTCCGACGATAACCACCAGCCCGCTGTGCGTTTTCCCGTTTCGTCCTTTTATAGGCTGCTTCTTATTTACAGGCTCAGGTTATGCCCGATTACGTCAATTGGCTTCGTCACGCTTCTCCTTATATCAATGCCCACCGTGACTGCACCTTCGTGGTCATGCTGCCCGGCGACGGCGTAGAACATCCGAACTTCGGCAATATCGTCCATGACCTGGTGCTGCTGCACAGCATGGGCGTGCGCCTGGTGCTGGTGCACGGCTCGCGTCCACAGATCGAAACCCGCCTGGCCGCGCGCGGCCTGACCCCGCATTACCACCACGGCATGCGCATCACCGATGCGGCGACCCTGGAGTGCGTGATCGACGCCGTCGGCCAGTTGCGCATCGCCATCGAAGCGCGGCTGTCCATGGACATGGCGTCCTCGCCGATGCAGGGTTCGCGGCTGCGGGTCGCCAGCGGCAACCTGGTGACCGCCCGGCCGATCGGCGTGCTCGAAGGCGTCGACTATCACCACACCGGCGAAGTGCGCCGGGTCGATCGCAAGGGCATCAACCGCCTGCTGGACGAGCGCTCGATCGTACTGCTGTCGCCCTTGGGTTACTCGCCGACCGGGGAAATCTTCAACCTCGCCTGCGAAGACGTCGCCACCCGCGCGGCCATCGACCTGGCTGCCGACAAACTGCTGCTGTTCGGCGCCGAGCGTGGCCTGCTGGATGAAAGCGGCAACCTGGTGCGCGAACTGCGTCCGCAGCAGGTGCCGGCGCATTTGCAGCGTCTGGGCGGCAACTATCAGGCGGAACTGCTGGATGCCGCGGCCGAAGCCTGTCGGGGCGGAGTAGGGCGCAGCCATATCGTCAGCTACGCCGAAGACGGCGCGCTGCTGACCGAGCTGTTCACCCGTGACGGTGGCGGTACGCTGGTGGCCCAGGAGCAGTTTGAACTGGTCCGCGAGGCGGCCATCGAGGACGTCGGCGGTCTGCTGGATCTGATCAGCCCGCTGGAAGAGCAGGGGATTCTGGTGCGGCGTTCCCGCGAGGTGCTGGAGCGTGAGATCGAGCAGTTCAGCGTGGTCGAGCGCGAGGGGATGATCATCGCCTGTGCCGCGCTCTACCAGATCGCCGACTCCGACGCCGGGGAGCTGGCCTGCCTGGCGGTGAACCCGGAATACCGCCACGGCGGTCGCGGCGACGAACTGTTGGAAAGGATCGAAACCCGGGCCCGGGCCCAGGGCCTGAAAACCCTGTTTGTCCTCACCACCCGTACCGCCCACTGGTTCCGCGAACGCGGTTTCGCACCTAGCAGTGTCGAGCGCCTGCCTTCTGCGCGGGCCTCGCTGTACAACTACCAGCGCAACTCGAAGATCTTCGAAAAAGCCCTCTGAGCATCACTCCCTTCGGCAACCCGCTCTTGACAGGAGCGGGTTTTTGCTGAGCCCGCGCGCAAGCGATTTGTGTTTCAGAAAAATAAATTCGCGTGACACAAAAACTGTAACAAATTGACGCGACCATCGGCGCGAAGCCATTATTGCGTCGCCTTTTTGATACTGGTTGACGTATCTGGCTTATGTTTTAACTGATCGATCTAAAGATCAGCGGGGAAATACCATTCAGGAATCAGACGGTACGCCGATACCTTGTGCCACGGCTCGAGCAGGCATACCTGGCGATATTCCCGAACGGTATGAAAAAGAATGAAATAATTCTTTTTGGGATTATGAAAAACTCATTACCCTGCAAGGAGCAAATCATCGCGATTAGACCTTGGTCGTAGACACAGTTGGTTACGATTGACTTATGAGTCACGGTCTGGCGCTAATCGCCCACCGATGGACCCGGGGCATCAGACCCTGGGCCTGAGTACACAAGAATTAGAAACGAGAGGAGCGAAACATGAACAAGTCCACCTTGGCCCTGGCTGTGGCCGTTGGGGTTCTGGCGCAGCAGGCAGGCGCCGCCGGTTTCATCGAAGACAGCAAGGCCACTCTGGGTCTGCGTAACTTCTATATCAATACTGATAACCGTGATGCCGATACCAAGGCGTCCGGCGCACAGAACAAGCAGGAAGAGTGGGGCCAAGGCTTCCAGCTCAACTTCATTTCCGGTTACACCGAAGGCACCGTTGGTTTCGGTCTCGACGCCATCGGCCTGCTGGGTATCAAGCTGGACTCGGGCGGCGGCACCAACGGCGCCTCTGCTACTTCTTACGGCGGCACCGTCTTCCCGAGCGAGTCCAACGGCAAAGCAGTCGATAACTACTCCAGCCTGGGCCTGACTGCCAAAGCCAAGATTTCTCAGACTGAGCTGAAGCTCGGTACCCTGCAGCCAAAACTGCCAGTCATCGTGACCAACGATGGCCGTATGCTGCCGCAAACCTTCCAGGGCGGTCAGATCACCTCGAACGACATCAAGGACCTGACACTGGTTGGCGGTCAGATCGAGCATGCCAAGGGTCGTAACTCCAGCAACAACGAAGAACTGTCGATTGCCGGCGCCAACGCGCACACCGCTGCTGGTCGCGACAGCAACAAGTTCATCTACGGTGGTGGTGACTACAAGATCACTAAAGATCTGACCGCTCAGTACTACTACGGCAACCTGAAAGACTTCTACAAGCAGCACTTCGTTGGCCTGCTGCACAACTGGGCTATCGGCCCGGGTGTATTGAAGTCTGACCTGCGCTACTTCAACAGCCGCGACGACGGTGCCAACGGTCATGACTCGGCCTACTACACCACCGGTGACTACGGTACCGGCATCACCAAGGGCAAGGTTGATAACAACCTGATCAGCGGCCTGTTCCTGTACTCGGTTGCCGGTCATACCTTCGGTGGTGGCTACCAGGTCAGTAACGGTGACAGCGATTTCCCTTGGCTGAACCAGGGTGACGGTTCGTCGGCTTACCTGACTACCGACATGCAGATCGCCAAGTTCGCCCGTGCTGGCGAACGTACCTGGCAAGCTCGCTACTCCTACGATTTCGCCAAGGTAGGCGTGCCCGGCTTGACCGCTGGTGTGATCTATCTGCGTGGCGATAACATCGACACTTCCGGCAAAGAGGGTTCCGTTACCCCTCAGCGGACTGTTTCGGCGACCAACGCCAGCGAGTGGGAACGCGACCTGACCGTGGCCTACGTGATTCCGGAAGGTCCACTGAAAAACCTCGGCCTGACCTGGAAAAACGCCATGTGGCGTAACGACATTCCGGGCCAGCGCTCGCAGGACGAAAACCGCCTGATCGTCAGCTACTCGATCCCGCTGTTGTAATCCGACGTTAAAACCTCGCCCGGCGCAATGCCGGGCGAGGTGTTGTCATCCAGGTCGGACCCACCCCCGTAGGTCCTCCCCGAAACCCCTCTTTACAGCTACTCAAGGCCTTCTCGAACCTTGTCGAGGATGGTGTGCCCTGGGCGTGCGCGAATCCAGTGAAGAGATTTTTAATATTCCTTTACAGTCTAAATAAATCGATATTTATTCTTTTTAAATATTCCCAGGCGCAGGCACAGTAGGGCTCATAACGCACTCACAGGAGCAGCAACATGAGCCTCAGACTTGGCGACATCGCCCCCGACTTCGAACAGGATTCCAGTGCCGGCAAGATTCGCTTCCACGAGTGGCTCGGCGACAGTTGGGGCGTGCTGTTTTCCCACCCGGCGGACTTCACCCCGGTGTGCACCACTGAGCTGGGGTTTACCGCCAAGCTCAAGGATCAGTTCGCCGAGCGCGGCGTGAAAGCCATTGCCCTATCGGTGGATCCGGTGGACTCGCACCACAAGTGGATCGAGGACATCAACGAAACCCAGAACACCCTCGTCAACTTCCCGATCCTGGCCGACGCCGACCGCAAGGTCTCGGACCTGTACGACCTGATCCACCCGAATGCCAACGACACCCTGACCGTGCGTTCGCTGTTCGTCATCGACCCGAACAAGAAGGTGCGCCTGACCATCACTTATCCGGCCAGTACCGGGCGCAACTTCCACGAGATCCTGCGGGTGATCGACTCGCTGCAGCTCACCGACAACTACAAGGTGGCCACCCCGGCCAACTGGCAGGACGGTGATGAAGTGGTGATCGTGCCGTCGCTCAAGGACGAAGAGGAAATCAAGAAACGCTTCCCCAAAGGCTATCGCGCGGTCAAACCCTACCTGCGCCTGACTCCACAGCCGAATCGCTGACCCAAGACCGTAGGAGCGAGCGGGCGGCGATCCGGCTTGCCCGCGAAAAGCGCGATTCGGCGCGCTGGGTCAGGGATGACGCTATCGCGGGCAAGCCTCGCTCCTACGGGGCCGTATCCACAAAGCAGGGGTTTTAAGGCCGTTTCGACGGCCTATTTTTTTGCCTGGAAAATGGCTTTTCTTATATTCAATTAAAGAATAAATAAATGAAAAAATAAGATTTATGGATATATAAATAGACTGTTAAGGTCTGCTCAGCTCAGCGAGATCGCAAACCGCGAATCGCTCATTACCGCTAAAGGAAACCTCTGCATGCTGGTCGTCTCACTCGGTGGCAGTCCCAGCCAACGCTCCCGCTCCGGGGTGCTGCTGGAACACGCCAAACGCTGGTTGCAGCAACAAGGTGTGGAAGTGGTCGACTATCAGGTCCGGGATTTCCCGGCCGAGGACCTGCTCCATGCGCGCTTCGACAGCCCGATGGTGATCGACCTGTTGCAACAGATCGAACAGGCCGACGGCTTGCTGATCGCCACCCCGGTCTACAAGGCATCGTTTTCCGGCGCGCTGAAAACCGTGCTCGACCTGCTGCCGGAACGCGCCCTGAACCACAAGGTGGTGCTGCCGATGGCCACGGGCGGCAGCATCGCCCACATGCTGGCGGTGGACTACGCGCTCAAGCCGGTGCTGTCGGCCCTGAAGGCCCAGGAGATGCTCCAGGGCATCTTCGCCGAGGACAGCCAGATCGCCTACGGCGAAGGCAGCGCTCAGGCGCAGCTGGCGCCAGCGCTGGAGCAGCGTCTGCGCGAAGCCCTGGAACAGTTCCACAGCGCCATGGCGCGGCGTCCCAAGCCGCTGGACCCGAATCTGTTGAATGACCGTTTGTTGAGTGCTCGCTGGAGCATTTGAGTCCTACCCGAATCTGAAGTACTGGCCTTACTTAGCCGCCAACGGCCTAGCAGGTGCAGCCAAAACCCAACAGCAAAAAGGAGAGCGCCATGCGCCCTGTGATTTTGCGTCGTGGTCTGGTCGCTCTGTTTGCTGCGGCTGTGTCCTTCGGCGCCATCGTTCAAGCCCAAGCGGCCGAAACCCTGCGTATCGGCTATCAGAAATACGGCACCCTGGTGCTGCTCAAGGCCAAGGGCTCGCTGGAGAAGCGCCTGGCGGAGCAGGGCGTGCAGGTGCAATGGACTGAGTTCCCCGGTGGCCCGCAGCTGCTGGAAGGGCTGAACGTCGGCTCCATCGACTTCGGCGTCACCGGCGAGACCCCGCCCGTATTCGCCCAGGCCGCCGGTGCCGACCTGTTGTACGTGGCCTACGAGCCACCGGCGCCGACCAGCGAAGCGATCCTGGTCCCCAAGGATTCGCCGATCAAGTCGGTGGCGGAGCTCAAGGGCAAGAAGGTGGTCCTCAACAAGGGCTCCAACGTGCACTACCTGCTGGTCCGCGCCCTCGAAGACGCCGGCCTCAAGTACAGCGACATCCAGACCGTGTTCCTGCCGCCCGCCGATGCCCGCGCCGCCTTCGAGCGTGGCAGCGTCGATGCCTGGGTGATCTGGGACCCCTATCAGGCGGCGGCCGAGAAGCAGCTGCAAGCCCGCACCCTGCGTGATGGCAGCGGCATCGTCGACAACCACCAGTTCTACCTGGCGACCAAACCCTACGCGCAACAGCATCCCGAGGTGATCAAGACCCTGGTGGAAGAAGTGCGCGCGGTGGGCGAGTGGTCCAAGGCCAACCCGGACGAAGTGACCCAGCAGGTGGCGCCACTGCTCGGCCTGCCGGCGGACATCACCCTGACCTCGGTGAAGCGCCAGGGCTATGGCGCGCACTTCCTGACCCCGGACGTGGTGGCGGCCCAGCAGAAAATCGCCGACAGCTTCCACCAGCTCAAGCTGATTCCCAAACCCCTGAGTATCAAAGACGTGATCTGGACGCCTCCAGCCGCCGTTGCCAAAGCGCCGTAACTCGATCCCCTTAGGAGACAACTCCATGAGCCTCAATATTTTCTGGTTCCTGCCCACCCACGGCGACGGCCATTACCTTGGCACCGCCGAAGGCGCTCGCGCCGTCGACCACGGCTATCTGCAGCAGATCGCTCAGGCGGCCGACCGCCTCGGTTTCGGCGGCGTGCTGATCCCCACCGGACGCTCCTGCGAGGACTCCTGGCTGGTGGCGGCCTCGCTGATCCCGGTGACCCAGCGCCTGAAGTTCCTGGTCGCCCTGCGCCCCGGGATCATTTCTCCGACGGTGGCGGCGCGCCAGGCGGCGACCCTGGATCGCCTGTCCGGTGGCCGGGCGCTGTTCAATCTGGTGACCGGCGGCGATCCGGACGAACTGGCCGGCGACGGCCTGTTCCTCAGCCATGAAGAGCGCTACCAGGCTTCGGTGGAATTCACCCGCATCTGGCGCCGGGTGCTGGAAGGCGAAACCGTCGACTACGACGGCCAGCACATCAGCGTGAAGGGCGCCAAGCTGCTCTATCCGCCGATCCAGCAACCGCGTCCGCCGTTGTACTTCGGCGGCTCCTCGGAAGCCGCGCAGGACCTGGCCGCCGAGCAGGTGGACATGGTCCTGACCTGGGGCGAACCACCGGCCGCGGTGGCCGAGAAGATCGAGCAGGTCCGGGCCAAGGCCGCCAAGCAGGGGCGCAGCGTGCGCTTTGGCATTCGCCTGCATGTGATCGTGCGTGAAACCAACGCCGAGGCCTGGCAGGCGGCCGAGCGCCTGATCTCCCACCTGGACGACGACACCATCGCCCGCGCCCAGGCGTCCCTGGCGCGCTTCGATTCGGTCGGCCAGCAACGCATGGCGGCCCTGCACGGCGGGCGCCGCGACAAACTGGAAGTCAGCCCCAACCTGTGGGCCGGCGTCGGCCTGGTGCGGGGCGGCGCGGGCACCGCGCTGGTCGGCGATGGCCCTACCGTGGCGGCGCGGATGCAGGAATACGCGGACCTCGGTATCGACACCTTTATCTTCTCCGGTTACCCCCACCTGGAAGAGTCGTACCGGGTGGCCGAGCTGCTGTTCCCGCACCTGGATATTGAACGTCCCGAGCTGCCCAAGGGCGCCGGCTACGTCAGCCCGTTCGGCGAAATGGTCGCCAACGACATTATCCCCAAAGCTGCGTCCCAGAGCTGAGGCGTGGCCATGAACAGACAAACCTTGTTCCATCGCCTGGCGCCCTGGGCCCTGCCGCTGCTGTTACTGGCGGTGTGGCAGTTGTCGGTCTCGGCCGGCTGGCTGTCGACGCGAATCCTGCCGGCACCCAGCGCGGTGATCGAAGCCGGGGTCGGCCTGGTGCGCAGCGGCGAAATCTGGACCCACCTGGCTATCAGCGGCTGGCGCGCGGCGATCGGTTTCCTGATCGGCGGCGGCATCGGCCTGGCCCTGGGCTTTATCACCGGCCTGTCGAAGTGGGGCGAACGCCTGCTGGACAGCTCGGTGCAGATGATCCGCAACGTGCCGCACCTGGCGCTGATTCCCCTGGTGATCCTGTGGTTCGGCATCGATGAGTCGGCGAAGATTTTCCTGGTGGCCCTGGGCACTCTGTTCCCGATCTACCTGAACACTTATCACGGCATCCGCAACGTCGACCCGGCGCTGGTGGAAATGGCGCGCAGCTATGGCCTGTCCGGCTTCGCCCTGTTCCGCCAGGTGATCCTGCCGGGCGCCTTGCCTTCGATCCTGGTGGGCGTGCGTTTCGCCCTGGGCTTTATGTGGCTGACGCTGATCGTCGCGGAAACCATCTCCGCCAGCTCCGGCATCGGTTATCTGGCGATGAACGCCCGGGAGTTCCTGCAGACCGACGTGGTGGTGCTGGCCATCGTCCTGTATGCCGTGCTCGGCAAACTGGCGGACCTCGCCGCGCGCGGCCTGGAGCGTGCCTGGCTGCGTTGGCATCCGGCCTATCAAGTGGCCAAGGGAGGTGCGCAATGACGGCTCAACAACCTCCACGCCTGCTGCGTGGTATTCCGCTGGCGGTGCGCAAGCTGCAAAAGACCTTCGGTTCGCGCCAGGTGCTGCGCGAGATCGACCTGCATATTCCGGCCGGGCAATTCGTTGCGGTGGTCGGCCGTAGCGGCTGCGGCAAGAGCACCTTGCTGCGCTTGCTGGCCGGCCTCGACAAACCCACCGGCGGCGAATTGCTGGCCGGTGCCGCGCCGCTGAGCCAGGCCATCGAGGACACCCGCCTGATGTTCCAGGAGGCGCGCCTGCTGCCCTGGAAGAAGGTCATCGACAACGTCGGCCTGGGCCTCAAGGGCGATTGGCGCCCGCAGGCCCTGGAAGCCCTGGAGGCGGTGGGCCTGGCCGATCGCGCCAACGAGTGGCCGGCCGCCTTGTCCGGTGGCCAGAAGCAGCGGGTGGCCCTGGCCCGGGCGCTGATTCACCAGCCACGCCTGTTGCTGCTGGACGAGCCTCTGGGCGCGCTGGATGCCCTGACCCGGATCGAGATGCAGCAACTGATCGAGCGCCTGTGGCAGCAGCATGGCTTCACTGTCCTGCTGGTGACCCACGACGTCAGCGAAGCGGTGGCGGTGGCCGACCGGGTGATCCTGATCGAAGAAGGCGAGGTCGGTCTCGACCTGCTGGTGGAGCTGCCGCGCCCACGGGTGCGCGGCTCCCATCGATTGGCGGCGCTGGAAGCCGAAGTACTCAACCGCGTGTTGTCGCTGCCCGGGGCGCCGCCCGAGCCGGAACCCGTTTCACCCTTGCCCACGCAATTGCGCTGGGCTCAGTAATAACCTCACACCCTCTACCACGACAGGAATCAACATCATGACTATCAAGGCCATCAACGTTCGCAACCAGTTCAAAGGCACCATCAAGGAAATCGTCGAAGGCGACGTGCTCTCGGAAATCGACGTGCAGACCGCCTCTGGCATCGTCACGTCGGTGATTACCACCCGTTCGGTGCGGGAGCTGGAGCTGGCGATCGGCAGCGAAGTGATCGCGTTCGTGAAATCCACCGAGGTATCGATCGCCAAGTTGTGACCGGTGCGCGACAACCGGCCCCGGATGGCGTGAGCCCTTCGGGGCTTTTTTGTGGGCGCTGACGGCTGTAGCCGCTGCCGAGCCCTGCGAGGCTGCGATCGAGGTGGGCGGCATTCCGACGCAGCCTTTGCAAGCTTGGTATCGGTGGTTTATCCGAGGGCATGCATGGCCTGGTTTTGCGGCCGCGTTGCGGCCGGACGCAGCCTCGCGAGCTCGGCAGCGGCTACAGGGGCGTGCGCTTTGGCAGGTAAGGCGGCAGGTACAGCCCCAGGTAGGCATCGAACACCCGCATGCCTTCCTCGGCCATGCGCTCAGTGATTTGCCCATGCTGCTGGACCGAGCGCGCGTAGACGCGGTCGCCCAGTTCCATGGCCAGGGCGAACACATCGACGTCCGCGGGCAGCGCTGGCAGCTGGAAGTGCTGGTCGAACAGCTTGTGCATCAGGTCGCCCAGTTCGATGTCGTGCTGGCGGTCGGCCTGGGTGACCTCGGTGAGGCCATGCTGGGCCAGGATCAACTGGCGGGCCGCGGCGTCGGCGCTGTAGATGGCGAGCATGCGCTGTTCGACCAGGCGCGACAGGTCGTGCCAGTTGCCCAGGGCTGCGTGGTCGATGGGTTCTTGCAGGCAGGCGCGGAACGCGGCGTGGACGTCGGCGGTCAGGGCTTCGAGCAGGGCGGGAACGCTGGCGAAGAAGTGGTAGACCGAGGAGGGCGGAATCTCCGCGCGCTCGGCCACGCTGTAGATCGACAGGCTGGCCACGCCCTCGGCGGCAAGCAGGGTGCGGGCGGCATCGAGTATCGAGTCGATCCGGGCCTGGCTGCGTGCGCGGGGTTTGCGGGGGGTGGCTACGCGTGTCATGGGAGTCTCCTGCGGGGCAGCGGGCATTGTACGCGAGGTCATGAGGCATGGTCAGGCGCGATCGTTGTAGCCGCTGCCGCAGGCTGCGACAAGGCCCGAAGGGCCTTCCGAGGCCCTCAAGAGCGCGTCTCCTGCGGAGCCGGTCGCAGCCTGCGGCAGCGGCTACAGCGGCCATAAAAAAACGCCACGGGCCTTTGCGGCCGGTGGCGTTTTTTTGCTGTAGCCGCTTACACGGTGTGCAGGTACCAGTTGTACTCGAGGTCGGAGATCGAGTGCTCGAACTCCTCCAGCTCGCTTTCTTTACAGGCCACGAAGATATCGATGTATTTCGGATCGATGTACTTGGCCATGACTTCGCTGTCGTCCAGCTCGCGCAATGCATCGCGCAGGTTGTTCGGCAGGCTCTGCTCGTTCTGCTCGTAGGAGTTGCCTTCGGTTGGCGCGCCCGGTTCCACCTTGTTGACCAGACCGTGGTGCACGCCCGCCAGCACCGAAGCCATCAGCAGGTATGGGTTGGCATCGGCACCGGCGACACGGTGTTCGATGCGCACGGCATCGGAAGAACCGGTCGGTACGCGGATGGCCACGGTACGGTTGTCCAGGCCCCAGCTCGGCGAGTTCGGCACATAGAATTGCGCGCCGAAACGGCGGTAGGAGTTGACGTTCGGGCAGAGGAAAGCCATCTGCGCCGGTAGGGTCTCGAGCACACCGCCGATCGCGTGACGCAGTGCGGCGTTCTGCTCGGGATCCTCGCTGGCAAAAATATTCTTGCCGTCCTTGTCCAGGACCGAAATGTGGACGTGCAGACCATTACCCGCCTGGCCTGGGTAAGGCTTGGCCATGAAGGTGGTGTCCATCTCATGGTCGTAGGCGATGTTCTTGATCAGACGCTTGAGCAGTACCGCATAGTCGCAAGCCTTGATCGGGTCAGCGACGTGGTGCAGGTTCACTTCGAACTGCGCCGGAGCACTTTCCTTGACGATGGCGTCGGCCGGGATGCCTTGTTCTTTCGCGCCTTCGAGAATGTCCTGCAGGCAGTCGACGTACTCGTCGAGGTCGTCGATCAGGTAGACCTGGGTCGAATGCGGGCGCTTGCCGGAGATTGGCGAGCGGGGCGGCTGTGGCCGGCCATTCACGTTCTCCTGGTCGATCAGGTAGAACTCCAGCTCGAAAGCCGCGCAGATGGTCAGGCCCAGCTCGTCGAACTTGGCAACGACTTGACGCAGCACTTCGCGCGGGTCGGCGAAGAAAGGGTCGCCTTCGAGTTCGTGCATGGTCATCAGCAGTTGCGCGGTGGGGCGCTTCTGCCAGGGTTCATTGCACAGGGTATCGGGGATTGGATAGCAGATTCGATCGGCGTCGCCGATGTCCAGGCCCAGGCCGGTGCTTTCCACCGTCGAGCCATTGATATCCAGAGCAAATAAAGAGGCCGGCAGGTTGATGCCTTTCTCGTAAACCTTGTGGAGGCTGGTGCGTTCGATGCGCTTGCCGCGCACCACACCATTCATATCCGCAATCAGAAGGTCAACGTACAGAACCTCAGGATGTTCCTTAAGGAACGCGTTCGCTTCGTTAAGCTGAACGGCACGCGGGGGTACCGACATGATGCAACACCTTTGTTGTTAAAAATATCAATCATTGATCTTTTCAGGTTTCAGTCAACCCGAACGGCATGCCGAAGTCAAGCGAGGCCTTTTTTGCCCTAAAAAAGCGCCTGTGGGGCATTTTTGGGGCGCTTTTCTGGCTTCGGAGGGCTTGGCCGCCGCAGCCTTGAGCGGGCCGTGTTGTATTTTTTACGGGGGTGTTGTGTAAAAAAATGAACAAGGCTAAGCTCGATTTAAACCCATAACAGCAATAATACCGGGGTGTTTCATGTCTCGCCTGCCGTTAATCGGCGTCACCGCCTGCTCCAGGCAGATCGGTCTGCATGCTTATCACATCAGTGGCGACAAGTACGTCCGCGCAGTGGCAGTAGCCGCCAAGGGCGTGCCCATGATCCTCCCGTCCCTGGCCGATATTCTGAGCCCGTCCGATATTCTGGACGGTCTGGATGGCATCCTCTTTACCGGTTCACCCTCCAATATCGAACCTTTTCACTATAGCGGTCCCGCCAGCGCGCCGGGAACCGCGCACGACCCTGCCCGTGATGCCAGCACCCTGCCGCTGATCCGCGCCGCGGTGGCGGCCGGGGTTCCGGTACTGGGGATCTGCCGCGGTTTTCAGGAAATGAACGTGGCCTTCGGCGGCAGCCTGCATCAGCGGGTCCACGAAGCCGGTCCGTTCATGGACCACCGTGAGGACGATAGCCAGCCGGTGGAAGTGCAATACGCTCCGGCCCATGCGCTGCATGTGCAGCCGGGCGGGGTGCTGGCCGGCCTCGGCCTGCCGGCGCAGATTGAAGTCAATTCGATTCATGGCCAAGGCGTTGAACGTCTGGCGCCGGGCCTGAAGATAGAGGCCCTGGCACCCGATGGGTTGATCGAAGCCTTCTCCGTCGAGGGGGCGCCGATCGAGGGAGGCAAGGCTTTTGCTTTGGGGGTGCAATGGCACCCCGAATGGCAGGTAAGCTCTAACCCGCACTACCTCGCCATCTTCCAGGCATTTGGCGATGCCTGTCGCAAGCGGGTCATTCAACGCGACGCCAATGCGTCACAAAAACCTGGCTTATAAGAGCCAGGAAACTCACGCCTAGAGGCATTTATGAGTAACAACCTCGACCAGCTCACCGATTGGTTGAAAGACCACAAGATCACAGAAGTCGAATGCATGATTGGCGACCTGACCGGGATTACCCGGGGCAAGATCTCGCCGACCAACAAGTTCATCGCCGAAAAAGGCATGCGCCTGCCCGAGAGCGTGCTGTTGCAGACGGTGACCGGCGACTATGTCGAAGACGACATCTATTACGAACTGCTGGACCCGGCCGACATCGACATGGTCTGCCGCCCGGACCAGAACGCGGTATTCCTCGTGCCCTGGGCCATCGAGCCGACCGCCCAGGTGATCCACGACACCTACGACAAGCAGGGCAACCCGATCGAGCTGTCGCCGCGCAACGTACTCAAGAAGGTCCTGAAGCTCTACGCCGACCACGGCTGGCAGCCGATCGTGGCGCCGGAGATGGAGTTCTACCTGACCAAGCGCAGCGACGACCCGGACTACCCGTTGCAGCCACCGGTCGGTCGCTCCGGGCGCCCGGAAACCGGTCGCCAGTCGTTCTCCATTGAAGCGGCCAACGAATTCGACCCGCTGTTCGAGGACGTCTACGACTGGTGCGAACTGCAGGAGCTGGACCTCGACACGCTGATCCACGAAGACGGCACGGCGCAGATGGAGATCAACTTCCGTCACGGCGACGCCCTGTCCCTGGCCGACCAGATCCTGGTGTTCAAGCGCACCATGCGCGAAGCCGCGCTCAAGCACGAGGTGGCCGCCACCTTCATGGCCAAGCCGATGACCGGCGAGCCGGGCAGCGCCATGCACCTGCACCAGAGCATCATCGACATCGAGACCGGCAAGAACGTCTTCTCCAATGAAGACGGGACCATGAGCCAGCTGTTCCTCAACCACATCGGCGGCCTGCAGAAGTTCATCCCCGAGCTGCTGCCGCTGTTCGCGCCCAACGTCAACTCGTTCCGCCGCTTCCTGCCGGACACCTCGGCACCGGTGAACGTGGAGTGGGGCGAAGAGAACCGCACCGTGGGCCTGCGTGTGCCGGATGCCGGGCCGCAGAACCGTCGGGTGGAAAACCGCCTGCCGGGCGCCGACGCCAACCCTTACCTGGCCATCGCCGCCAGCCTGCTGTGCGGGTTCATCGGCATGGTCGAAGGCCACAACCCGAGCGCGCCGGTGGTCGGCCGCGGTTACGAGCGCCGCAACCTGCGCCTGCCGTTGACCATCGAGGACGCCCTGGAGCGCATGGAAAACAGCAAGACCATCGAGAAGTACCTGGGCAAGAAATTCATCACTGGCTACGTCGCGGTCAAGCGGGCCGAGCATGAAAACTTCAAGCGCGTCATCAGTTCGTGGGAGCGGGAATTCCTGCTCTTCGCCGTCTGATGCGCGGGGCGCCGCCGTCACTGGCGGCGCCCTCACCGGAAAATCAGGAGAGTTCCAATGACCAGCAACAACCCGCAAACCCGTGAGTGGCAAACCCTCAGCAGCGAGCACCACCTGGCCCCGTTCAGCGACTTCAAGCAATTGAAGGAGAAGGGCCCGCGGATCATCACCAACGCCGAGGGCGTTTATCTCTGGGACAGCGAGGGCAACAAGATCCTCGACGGCATGGCCGGGCTGTGGTGCGTGGCCATCGGTTATGGCCGCGAAGAACTGGCCGACGCCGCCAGCAAGCAGATGCGCGAGCTGCCGTACTACAACCTGTTCTTCCAGACCGCCCACCCGCCGGCGCTGGAACTGGCCAAGGCCATCTCCGATGTGGCCCCCAAGGGCATGAACCATGTGTTTTTCACCGGCTCGGGCTCCGAAGGCAACGACACCATGCTGCGCATGGTTCGCCACTACTGGGCGATCAAGGGCCAGCCGAAGAAGAAAACCATCATCAGCCGCGTCAACGGCTATCACGGCTCCACCGTGGCCGGCGCGAGCCTGGGCGGCATGACCTATATGCACGAACAGGGCGACTTGCCGATCCCGGGCATCGTGCATATCCCGCAGCCTTACTGGTTCGGCGAAGGCGGCGACATGACCCCGGACGAGTTCGGGATCTGGGCGGCCAACCAGCTGGAAGAGAAGATTCTCGAAGTCGGCGTCGATAACGTCGGTGCCTTCATCGCCGAGCCGATCCAGGGCGCGGGCGGCGTAATCGTGCCGCCAGAAAGCTACTGGCCGCGGATCAAGGAAATCCTCGCCAAGTACGACATCCTGTTCGTCGCCGACGAGGTGATCTGTGGGTTCGGGCGGACCGGTGAGTGGTTCGGTAGCGATTTCTACGACCTCAAGCCGGACATGATGACCATCGCCAAGGGCCTGACCTCCGGCTACATCCCCATGGGTGGCCTGATCGTGCGCGACGAAGTGGTGGCGGTGCTCAACGAGGGCGGCGATTTCAACCACGGTTTCACCTATTCCGGGCACCCGGTGGCCGCCGCCGTGGCCCTGGAAAACATCCGCATCATGCGCGACGAAAAAATTATCGAGCGCGTCAAGGCAGAAACGGCACCGTATTTGCAGAAACGCCTGCGGGAACTGAACGATCACCCGCTGGTGGGTGAGGTTCGCGGAGTCGGCCTGTTGGGCGCCATCGAGCTGGTTCAGGACAAGGCCACCCGTGCGCGGTATGTCGGAAGAGGCGTCGGCATGATCTGCCGGCAGTTCTGCTTCGACAATGGCCTGATCATGCGCGCCGTGGGCGACACCATGATCATCGCTCCGCCCCTGGTGATCACCAAGGAGGAGATCGATGAGTTGGTGAGCAAGGCCCGCAAGTGCCTGGACCTGACCTTGAGTGCGTTACAGGGCTAAGTGCTAGGCTCTGAGCGGAGTACCCCGCGGTACTTCGCTCGGGGCGGCCATAAAGGATGGGGTCTTCTGTTGAAAGCCCGCCTTGGAACTTGCCAGACTACCGCCTGTTTTTAGTTGCCTGGCAACCGGTCGCTGAACACAAGGTTAAAAAGAATAATTGGAGCATGACGCATGAAGGCAATAGGTATGAAGAAAGCTGGCAAGACCCTCCTCGCCATGTCCCTGATGGGCGCGATGGCGGCAGTGGCCCAGGCAGACGACAAAGTGCTGCACGTTTACAACTGGTCCGACTACATCGCACCTGACACCATCGCGAACTTCGAGAAAGAGTCCGGGATCAAGGTGGTCTACGACGTTTTCGATAGCAACGAGACCCTGGAAGCGAAACTGCTGGCAGGCAAGTCCGGTTACGACGTGGTCGTGCCGTCGAACAACTTCCTGGCCAAACAGATCAAGGCCGGTGTTTATCAGGAGCTGGACGTCTCCAAGTTGCCCAACTGGAAAAACCTGAACCAGGATCTGCTCAAGGCGGTTTCGGTCAGTGACCCGGGCAACAAGCACGCTTTCCCATACATGTGGGGTTCCATCGGCATCGGCTACAACCCGGAGAAGGTCAAGGCTGCGCTGGGCGTCGACAAGATCGATTCCTGGGACACCCTGCTCAAGCCCGAGAACATCGCCAAGCTCAAGGGCTGCGGCGTGAGCTTCCTCGACTCGCCAACCGAAATGATCCCGGTCGCCCTGCATTACCTGGGCCTGCCGACCGACAGCCAGAAGAAAGACGACATCAAGAAAGCCGAAGAGCTGTTCCTCAAGATCCGTCCTTCGATCACCTACTTCCACTCCTCCAAGTACATCTCGGACCTGGCCAACGGCAACATCTGCGTAGCGGTCGGTTACTCGGGTGACGTGCAGCAGGCCAAGTCCCGCGCCGCCGAAGCCGGCGACAAGGTAAAAGTCAGCTACGTCATTCCGAAAGAAGGCGCCGGCACCTTCTACGACATGGTCGCTATCCCCAAGGATGCGGAAAACGTCGAGGGCGCCTACAAGTTCATGACCTTCCTGCAGAAGCCTGAAGTCATGGCCGGCATCACCAACGCCGTGCGTTTCCCGAACGGCAACGCCGCCGCAACGGCACTGGTAGAAAAAGACATCACCAGCGATCCGGGCATCTACCCGCCAGCCGACGTGCAGGCCAAGCTGTATGCGATCGCCGATCTGCCGGCCGCCACCCAGCGTGAGTTGACCCGCAGCTGGACCAAGATCAAATCCGGCAAATAAACCGGTTTGAGGCAGCAACCGCTGGCTGTCGTCCCCGCGAGGGCGGTCAGCGGTGCAATTAAATGACAGAAAGTTTTGCTGGATCGGTTTATCGAAGGTAAGTTGCGCGCCGGTTTTGTTGCCGGGCAGCTCTTGGCTGTCATGTAGTGCGGGCAACTCAGGCCCAATTGTTGAGAGGACCTCCACTTGCCTATTTCTTTATTTTGCAAAGCCATGCTGGTGGGCGCCGGGCTGACGCTGGCCGTCAGCGCTTATGCCGCGCCGACCGTGCATATTTATAACTGGTCTGACTATATCGGTCAGAGCACATTGGCGGACTTCGAAAAGGCCACCGGCATCAAGCCGCTGTACGACGTGTTCGATTCCAACGAAACCCTGGAAGGCAAGTTGCTCGCCGGTCGTACCGGTTATGACGTGGTCGTGCCGTCCAACCACTTCCTGGGCAAGCAGATCAAGGCCGGGGCGTTCCAGAAGCTCGACAAGGCGCAGTTGCCCAACTATTCCAATCTCGATCCGGTGCTGCTCAAGCGCCTGGAAAAGAACGACCCGGGCAACCAGTACGCCGTGCCTTACCTGTGGGGCACCAACGGCATCGGCTACAACGTCGAGAAGGTCAAGGCCGCGCTGGGCGTGGACAAGATCGACTCCTGGGCCATGCTGTTCGAGCCGGAAAACATCAAGAAACTGTCGAGCTGCGGCGTGGCTTTCCTCGACTCCGCCGATGAAATGCTCCCGGCGGTGCTCAACTACATGGGCCTGGACCCCAACAGCCAGAACCCCGATGACTACAAGAAGGCCGAAGCCAAGTTGCTGGCGGTGCGGCCTTACGTGACCTACTTCAACTCCTCGAAATACATCTCCGACCTGGCCAATGGCGAAATCTGCGTGGCCGCGGGCTTCTCCGGCGATGTGTTCCAGGCCAAGGCGCGCGCCGCCGAAGCCGGCAAGGGCATCGAAATCGCCTATGTGATTCCCAAGGAAGGCGGCAACCTCTGGTTCGACATGCTGGCCATTCCCAAGGACGCCGGTAACGTCAAGCAGGCCCATGCCTTCATCAATTACCTGCTCAAGCCTGAGGTGATCGCCCAGGTCAGCGATTCCGTCGGTTATGCCAACCCGAACCCCAAGGCGGGCGAGCTGATGGACCAGTCGGTCCGCAAGGACGAAGCCGTTTACCCGGCGCAGGAGATTGTCGACAAGCTGTACGTCAACTCAGAGTTGCCGCCCAAGATCCAACGACTCATGACCCGCAGCTGGACCAAGGTCAAGTCGGGCAAATAGCGTCAATCGCTCAAACTATCCAGAGTTCGCCCGCATGGGGTGAACTGCAAATTCTGTTGGGAGTTTCGTAAATGGCAGTTGCCTCCGGCGCCTACAAGAAAGCCCTCGAGGGCGACCAGACACCGAAGCAGGTGTTGGTCAAGATCGACCGGGTCACGAAGAAGTTCGACGAGACGATTGCCGTGGACGACGTGTCCCTGGAAATCAAGAAAGGCGAGATCTTCGCCCTGCTCGGCGGTTCTGGCTCGGGTAAGTCCACCCTGCTGCGGATGCTCGCGGGGTTCGAACGGCCCACGGAGGGGCGCATCTACCTGGACGGTGTGGACATCACCGACATGCCGCCCTACGAGCGGCCGATCAACATGATGTTCCAGTCCTACGCCTTGTTTCCGCACATGACCGTGGCGCAGAACATCGCCTTCGGCCTGCAGCAGGATAAGATTCCCAAGGCCGAGATCGATGCCCGCGTGGCCGAGATGCTCAAGCTGGTGCAGATGAGCCAGTACGCCAAGCGCAAGCCGCATCAACTCTCTGGCGGCCAGCGCCAGCGCGTGGCCCTGGCCCGCTCCCTGGCCAAGCGACCGAAACTGCTGCTGCTCGACGAACCGATGGGCGCCCTGGATAAAAAGCTGCGCTCGCAGATGCAACTGGAGCTGGTGGAGATCATCGAGCGCGTCGGCGTGACCTGCGTGATGGTGACCCACGACCAGGAAGAAGCCATGACCATGGCCGAGCGTATCGCGATCATGCACCTGGGCTGGATCGCCCAGATCGGCAGCCCGATCGACATCTATGAGACCCCGACCAGCCGCCTGGTCTGCGAATTCATCGGCAACGTCAACATCTTCGAAGGTGAAGTGATCGACGACGCCGAAGGCCACGCCACCATCACCTGCAAGGACCTGGACCGCAACATCTACGTGGGCCACGGCATCAGCACCTCGGTGCAGGACAAGTCGGTGACCTACGCCATCCGCCCGGAAAAACTCCTGGTGACCCCGGACATGCCGACCTGCGAATACAACTGGTCGAGCGGCAAGGTGCACGACATCGCCTACCTGGGCGGCCACTCGGTGTTCTACGTCGAGCTGCCGAGCGGCAAGCTGGTGCAGTCGTTCGTGGCCAACGCCGAGCGTCGCGGCGCGCGTCCGACCTGGGGTGACCAGGTGTACGTCTGGTGGGAAGACGACAGCGGCGTGGTACTGCGCTCATGAACATGCGAAAGCTCAAGCGCCGCCTCAATCGAATAATTCCCGGTGGCCGTCAAATGGTCATCGGGGTTCCGTTCCTCTGGCTGTTCCTGTTCTTCATGCTGCCGTTCTTCATCGTCCTGAAGATCAGCTTCGCCGAAGCGGACGTAGCCATTCCGCCGTACACCGAGATCTACAGCTTTATCGACCAGAAGCTGCAGGTGCTGCTCAACCTGGGCAACTACGCGATGCTCGGCGACGACGAGCTGTATATCGCCGCCTACCTCGGCTCGTTGAAGATGGCGTTCTTCAGCACCCTGCTGTGCCTGTTGATCGGCTACCCGATGGCCTATGCCATCGCCAGCGCCCGCAAAGAGCTGCAGACCGTGCTGGTGCTGCTGATCATGATGCCGACCTGGACCGCGATCCTGATCCGCGTCTATGCCTGGATGGGCATCCTCAGCAACAACGGCCTGCTCAACGGCTTCCTGATGAGCATGGGCTTGATCGACGAGCCGCTGCAGATCCTCAACACCAACCTGGCGGTGTATATCGGCGTGGTCTATTCGTACCTGCCGTTCATGATCCTGCCGCTCTACGCCAACCTGGTGAAGCACGATACCAGCCTGCTGGAAGCCGCCTCGGACCTGGGTTCGAGCACTTTCAACAGCTTCTGGAAAATCACCGTGCCGCTGTCGAAGAACGGCATCATCGCCGGCTGCATGCTGGTGTTCATCCCGGTGGTGGGCGAGTTCGTGATCCCGGAGCTGCTCGGCGGTCCAGAAACCCTGATGATCGGTAAAGTGCTCTGGCAAGAGTTCTTCAATAACCGTGACTGGCCGGTGGCTTCGGCCCTGGCAGTGGTGATGCTGGCGATCCTGATTGTGCCGATCATCCTCTTCAACCGCAGTCAGGCCAAAGAAATGGAGGGCAAGGAATGAAGCGCTTCAGTTTCTCGAACCTGATGCTGGTGGTGGGTCTGGTGTTCATCTACCTGCCGATGCTGATCCTGGTGATCTACTCGTTCAACGCCTCCAAGCTGGTGACGGTCTGGGGCGGCTGGTCGGTGAAGTGGTACGTCGGCCTGCTGGACAACTCGCAACTGATGGGCTCGGTGGTGCGCTCCCTGGAGATCGCCTGCTACACCGCGATCGCCGCGGTGGCCCTGGGCACCCTGGCGGCCTTCGTCCTGACCCGTATCACCCACTTCAAGGGCCGCACGCTGTTCGGCGGCCTGGTCACCGCGCCGCTGGTGATGCCGGAAGTGATCACTGGCCTGTCGCTGTTGCTGCTGTTCGTGGCCATGGCGCAGATGATCGGCTGGCCGCAGGAGCGTGGCATCGTCACCATCTGGATCGCTCACACCACGTTCTGCGCGGCCTATGTGGCGGTGGTGGTGTCGGCGCGTCTGCGCGAGCTGGACTTGTCCATCGAAGAGGCGGCCATGGACCTGGGTGCGCGGCCGTGGAAGGTGTTCTTCCTGATCACCATCCCGATGATCGCCCCGTCGCTGGCGGCCGGCGGCATGATGTCCTTCGCCCTGTCCCTGGACGACTTGGTGCTGGCGAGCTTCGTCTCCGGCCCGGGTTCCACCACCTTGCCGATGGAAGTGTTCTCGGCGGTGCGTCTCGGGGTGAAACCGGAGATCAACGCGGTGGCCAGCCTGATCCTGCTGGCGGTGTCGCTGGTGACCTTCCTGGTCTGGTACTTCAGCCGCCAGGCCGAAGAGCGGCGCAAGCGCGCCATCCAGCAAGCCATCGAAGAGGCCGCGGCCGATTCCTGGAAGCAGCCGGACGTGCGCCGCGCACAGGCCCCGGAAGCGGCCTGATACGCGACAGCCGCAAGGCGTTGACCGCAACAAGACATCGCCCCTGTTCAGGGGCGATGTCGTTTTCGGGGGGGGCCCCGGCCTTGAGTGCCGCGTCGACTGGATCGCCAGCCAAGCTGGCTGCTGCGGGTCAGGCGTCGTTCATCACGGGGGTTACTGCGCCGTCCGCGCCGGCAACAGCTTCAGGGTGCTGTGGGTATTGGCCGTGACCTCTTCTTCGTTGAAGTGCGCCTGTTGGTACACCCCTTCGATATAGGCCTCGGCCTGATCCTGATAGTGCTTGTCGAACAGCACGCCGCTTTGCCCGACCGGGTTGATGCTCAGGCTGTGGGCCGGATCGGCGAAGTCGATCAGGCGCCGGGTGGACGGACCATAGGTCACCGGCCAGGGCGCGGGGCCGATCTTGGCCGATTGATTGTTCGGCACTTCGTGGGTGCCCGGCGCGGCGAACGGGCCGACGTTGAACACCCGGTCCAGGGGCTTCTGCAGGCCCAGCGGATGGCCGTGGGTCAGGGTATGCGCCTGGCCCCACAGCCATTTTGTCGAGTCGTCGCCAAAGGTCGCCTTGAGATGAGCGAGGCTGGCGCGCCAGGCGACCCTGACGGTGTCGGCGCGGCTTTCCTGGCCCAGGGTGTTGCGGTTGTCCCACCACGGCGAGTCGGCGGAGGCGGCGAGGCGTGGCAGCGCGGCGTCGATCACCCGGGTGGACAGCAGGGTGTCGAAGAAGGCGTCGCCCAGCTCGTCATGGAAAGCGGCATCGGTGAGGTTGAACAGGAACTGGTTGAACAGGGTGGCGCTGGTGGAGTCCAGCGGGTAGTCGCCTTTCCACTGCGCCAGTTGCTCCACCAGCTTGAGCTCCTGCGGGTCGCTCACTACTTCGCGCAGGACTGGCAGCAGCGGCGCCAGCAGGCGCGGGCCATAGGCGGTGGTGGTGCCCAGCTGGAGTTTCTGGCTGGCGTCGATATCCCATTTCACGCTCTTGTCGCTGAGCTGGCGGTCCAGTTGCTGGCCACGGTCGGCGAGGTTGTAGTAGCCGGGAATCTCCATGCCGGTGGGTGAGACCGGCTGGAAGTTGGCCGAAACGATATAGCCGCGCGCCGGGTTTTCTTCCTGGGGGTTGGCGCTGAACGGGTAGAAGCCCTCTTTGTCCGCCAGCGAAGTGCTGCCGTCGAGGATGAACGTGCCCTTGGCTCCGATCGGGCGTTTCGGCAGCAGTGCCGCGGCCCACCAGCCGATGTCGCCCTTGGCGTTGGCCCAGACGATGTTCAAGCCCGGCGCCTGGACCTTGGACGCGGCACTGCGGGCCTTGGCCAGGGTGTCGGCGCGGTTGAGCTGGTAGAAGCCGTCGAGGATCGGGTTCGGCGTTTCGAGGAAGGCCCACCACATGGCGATTGGCGTCTTGCCGGCATTGGCCCCGAGCACGTCGTTGACGATCGGCCCGTGGGGCGACTGGCGCAGGATCTGGGTGACCGGCGGCTGGCCCTTCACCGCGATCTGCTGCTCGCTGTTGACCAGGTCGACCCACTTGCCGCGGTACCAGACCTGGTTGGCGTTGTTCGGGTTGACCTTCTCGGCGATCAGGTCCAGATCGTCGTTCTGGAACATGGTCAGGCTCCAGCCGAAGTCCAGGTTGTGGCCGAGAAAGGCGAAGGGCACCAGCGCCTGGTGATGACCGTAGAGTTCGAAGCCCGGTGCCGACAGCTGGGCCTCGTACCACACCGACGGCACCGCGAAGCGGATGTGCGGGTCGCCGGCCAGCAACGGTTTGCCGCTCTTGGTGCGGGTGCCCGACACCGCCCAGGCGTTGCTGCCCTCGAATTGCGGCAGGCCGGCGTCGGCCAGGGCCTGCTCGCTCAGCCGGGCGATGGCGCCCAGGTCCTGCCAGTCGCTGGTGGCCAGGCTTGGCGCCAGCAGGCCACGGCCCTTGACCAGGGCGCCCTTGGGCTGCCAGTCGAGGTCGAAGACTTTCAGGTAGTCGCTGCCGAGCTGGTCGCGCACGTAGGTCAGCAGCGGTTCGGTGCGGAAGGCCGCGGCGAAGCTGTAGGCCATGTAGCCGGCGACGCTGATGCTGTCTTCGGCGGTGAAGGAACGCTTGGGAATGCCGAGGACATCAAACTCGATCGGTTGCGGATGGCTGTTCTGATACTGGTTGACCCCGTCCAGGTAGGCTTGCAGGCCCTTCCAGGCAGGGGACTGGCGATCCAGCCCGGCGACGTAGCTGTCGGCGCGCTCGCGGATGCGCAGGCTGCGGAACAGTTTGTCGGTGTCGAGCAGTTTGGGGCCGAGTATCTCGGCCAGCTCGCCGCGGGCCAGGCGCCGCATGACTTCCATCTGGAACAGCCGGTCCTGGGCGTGGACATAACCCAGCGCGCGGTACAGGTCGGTTTCGTTTTCCGCGCGGATATGCGGCACGCCGCGCTCGTCGTAGCGCACCGTGACCGAGCCCTGCAGGCGCTCCAGCTCGACCTGGCCCTGGCGCGACGGCTGCTTGCTGTACAGGTACCAGCCCCCTCCCGCGGCAAGGGTGAGGATCAGGACGACGAGTACGGTCAGGCTGCGTTTCATGGCGACTCCTTGTTCTTTCTGCGATTTGCCTGCCGTGGGGAAGGCAAACATTTAGCACAGGCCTTCTGTGCCGGGCATCCGTTGTCTGCGAAAAGTCAGGAATGCCTTAATCCGTCTGTTTCGGCCATGGACAATAACAGCCCACCGCCAAGGTGTGGGTGGCGCTGACCGCGCGGCCTTCGTGCAGGGCCTGGAGGATAGGTTCGATAAAGCTGTTGCTGGAATTGCAGGTCAGGCCTTCGCTGTAGGGGCCGAAATAGGCCAGGGTGCCATTGCGGTCCCAGATCGCCACGGCCGGGCTGGCGGGGATCTGCTCCGAGCCGGGCAAGCCGTCGAGGATTTTCAGGCGGCTCAGGGTGGCGGGCAACTGGCTGTGGCTGCCGGCCTTCTGTACTGAGTAGAACTCCACGCCCTGCGGGCCGTAGTGTTCGATCAGCTCAGCCAGGTGCTGCTGGTTGCCGACATTGCACGGGCAGGCCGGGTCCCAGAAATGCACCAGGCGGATGGCGCCTTTGCCGGCCAGACCGGGCGGCAGTTGCAGCGGGTCGCCGGAAAACACCGCGGTGTGTTCGCTGAAGGTGCGCAGAAAACGTCCCTGGAACCAGTCGTAGGCGACCCACAGCACCCCGGCGCACAGGAGGGCGAGCAGGCTGGCAAGCAGGGTCGTGCGGTAGGGCAGACGCATACGGATCATTCCTCGAAGGTCGCGTAGCTTGCCATGCTTGCCCCGACAGATGAATATCGCAGGCCGATAAAGCCTGTTTCGCGTTCCGCGCCACCCTGGGAAACCCCTTATGCCTGCGACCTTCGACCCCGACCTTCTGCGCGCCAGCCTGCGGCCCCTGGCCGAGGCGCAGCCGCTCTCGGCCCAGGCGCAGGCCTATCAGCGTTTCTATGGGCTGGATCTGCCGGTCAAGCGTGGGCTGGGGCGTTTCGCGGTCGGCGGTTTTGAGGTGGTCGGCCAGGTCTGGTGGCCCGAGCAGCCGGTGGCGACCTTGTTTCTGTTGCACGGTTTCTACGATCACATGGGCTTGTACCGGCATGTGATCGAGTGGGCGCTGCAGCGGCAGTGGGTGGTGATTGCCTGCGACCTGCCGGGTCATGGCCTGTCCAGCGGCGAGCGCGCCAGCATCGATGATTTCGCGGTGTACCAGGCGGTGCTGCAAGGCCTGTTCGACGAAGCCCGGTCCCTCGATCTGCCCCAGCCCTGGCACCTGTGCGGGCAAAGCACGGGCGGGGCGATCGTGATCGATCACTTGCTCAACCAGGGCACGCGGAGCCCGGCCCAGGGCCAGGTGATCCTGCTCTCGCCGCTGGTGCGCCCGCGTGCCTGGGGCTGGTCGAAGCTCAGCTATTACATGCTCCGGCCTTTCGTCAAAGGCATCGCCCGGCGCTTCAGCGAGAACTCCACCGACCCCGATTTCCTGCCGTTCCTGCAGCGCGACCCGTTGCAACCCCTGCGCCTGCCGACTGCCTGGGTCGGCGCGCTGGCGCAGTGGATCAAGCGCATCGAGCTGGCCCCGCGCAGCAGCCGGCAGCCGCTGATCGTTCAGGGGCAGGCGGACATGACAGTGGATTGGCAGCACAACCTGCAGGTGATCCGGCAGAAGTTCCAGCAGCCGCAGGTGCTGATGCTGCCCGAGGCGCGGCATCACCTGGCGAACGAGGCGGCGCGCATTCGCCAGGAATACTTCGCCTTCCTGAACCAGCATCTTTGAAGGTATTCACGCGCCTGTAGCCGCTGCCGAAGGCTGCGATCGACCGGCACGGTCGCGCCGATCTTGCGACCACTGAGGTCCTACGGACCTATCGCAGCCTGCGGCAGCGGCTACAAGAGGTGTTTAGGGCGCAAGGCTCGAAGTGCTCTGGCCGACGGCCAGCCCGGCGCGGATCGCGGCGAGGGCGGCCTGGTAGTAGGCCTTGCCTTCGGCGGACTCGGCGAAGTTGGCGAACTCTTCCAGCTCGGGGTCGGACAGGTCGCGATAGACGTACAGCAGGGTGTTGTTCAGGTCGTTGCCGATCTGCGCCATCAGCCGCTGGCGCTGGCCGTTGAGCATGTTCTGCGCCTGGCCGGCCCCCAGCAGGCCGGGGATCATCTGGCTCAGGCTGTCGGCAGCCACCCCGGCGATCGCCAGGCTGACTTCCGCGCCGGCTTCACGGGCCGGCAGCGCCTGGGCCAGGTGGCCGATAATCAATTGACGGGTATCGCTGGCCTGCATCTTCGGCAGGCCTTGGGCATTCTTCGCCAGTTGGTCGCGGCGGGTCGCCAGCAGTTCGGCGGCAACGATCTTGCGCCCCAGCGGCGACTGGAAAAACGCCAGGGCCGGTTTCGGGTCGGCGAGATTCTGCCGCAGCTGCGCCTGGGCGCGGCGATCCATGGCCTGCGGCGCGAAGCGCTGGTTGCTGTTATTGACCAGGGCCTGATAGACCGCTGGCGGCAGGCTATTCTGGTAACGCTGCTGGGCGGCGGTAAGAGCATCGTTGAAATGCGCGCGTTGTTCCGGCCAGCCGGCGACCTTGTACAACTGGTCGTGGCCGTCTGCCCAGGCGGGCAACACACAGAACATCAATAGTGAAAAAAGCAAACGGCGCATAAGGACTCCTGTCGGCAGCCCACTATTCTCCGGGGCGAGGCGATGGTTGTCGAGAATTCGTATCAGGTTCAGTACGCAAACTGTCCGATCGAACGACGAACAGAGGCGGCGCCAGGCTGCTTGGTCAGAATTCTCTCGCGGATCTGTCGGATTCATCTGGGTGTGGATACTATGCGCGCCATGCAAATACCCTCTGATCACCCCCTGCTGTTACGCATTGTCGATGACCTGGCCACCCGTGGCTGGTCGCAGCAGAACATCTTCCTGCCAGAAGCCCTGACCCTGGAGCTGGCGGCCGAGTGCCGTAAGCGCGCGGCCGAAGGCGAGCTGGCGCCGGCGGCGGTTGGCCGTGGTCCGGCGCAGGAGATTCGCGAGGGGATCCGTGGCGATCATATCCAGTGGCTCGAGCCCGGCCAGGCCGACTGCTGCGATACCTACCTGGGGTTGATGGACAGCCTGCGCGAGGCGCTGAACCGCGGGCTGTTCCTCGGCCTGGAAGACTTCGAAAGCCATTTCGCCCTGTACCCGCCAGGGGCGTTCTACCTCAAGCACGTCGACCGTTTCCGCGACGATGACCGGCGCATGGTCTCGGCGGTGATCTACCTCAACCAGGACTGGCTGCCGGAGCAGGGCGGCCAACTGCGCATGTACTTCGATGGCGAGAGCGAATACGACGTGGATCCCGCCGGCGGCCGGCTGGTGGTGTTCCTCTCCGGCGAGGTGCCCCACGAAGTCCTGCCCGCGACCCGGGAGCGCCTGTCCTTGACAGGCTGGTTCCGCCGTCGTGGCAACGAGCCGTTCTGATCATGCACAAGATCCTGGTCAGCCGCTGCCTGTTGGGCCACCGCGTGCGTTACGACGGGGCGGCCAGCGGGCCGTTCGATCAATTGGCGCGCTGGCAGGCCGAGGGCCGGGTGGTTGCGCTGTGCCCGGAAGTCGCCGGCGGCTTGCCGACGCCACGGGCGGCCGCGGAAATACCCGGCGGGCAGGGCGGTGAAGTGCTCGATGGCCTGGCGCGGGTCATCACCACCGAGGGCGAGGATGTCAGCGCCGAGTTCCTCAGCGGCGCCCGGCAGGCGCTGGAGCTGGTACGCGAACACGGGATCCGCATCGCCGTGCTCAAGGCCAACAGCCCGTCCTGCGGCAATCTGCTGACCTATGACGGCAGCTTCAGCGGGGTCAAGGTCAGCGGCGAGGGCGTCACCGCCGCCTTGCTCAAGCGCGCCGGGGTGCAAGTGTTCAGCGAGCTGGAACTGGCCGAGGCCGCCGCGGCCCTGGCGGCGCTCTAGCCCCTGTAGCCGCTGCCGCAGGCTGCGAAAGGTCCGCAGGACCTCGGCGATATCAAGTTTTCCGCGGCTGCAGCCTGCGGCAGCGACTACAACATCAAGGCTTGGGCGGCTTGCTCGCATCCATGCCGAACCATTTTTCCGACAACGCCATCAGCCGGCCATCGGCCTTGATGCGCTGCAGCGCGCCGTCGAGGCTCGCCTGGAACGCCGGGTTACCTTTCTGGAACGGGATCGCCAGGCTCAGGGTCGGCCCGACCTTGGCGCCTTCCTTCACCGGCAAGCGGCTGTCGCGAATGGCGTAGGGGATCAGCAGGCGGTCGCTGATGGCCGCGTCGAGCTGCTTGTCGGCCACATCCTTGATGGGTTGCTGGGCGTTCGGGTAGCTGCGCAGGTCGATGCCTTCAACGGTGCGTGCCTGCTCGGCGAACTGGCTGCCCTGGGCCACACCGAGGGCCTGCCCCTGGAGCGCCTGCAGGCTGCCCAACGCGCGCGCTTCTTCCTTGCGTACGATCAATTGTGCACTGGAATAACTGTAAGGCTCGCTGAAGTCGAAACGATCCTTGAGTTCCGGGGTCATTGCTACGTGATTGATGGCGATGTCGTAGCGGCCGCTTTCGACGCCAGGTAGCAGGTCGGCAGCGTCGGCGACCACGAAGTCCGCCCGCACATCCAGTTCCCGGGCGAGCAGTTGGCCCAGCTCGACTTCGAAACCGGTGAGTTTGCCGTCGTCCTTGAAGTTGAAGGGCGGGGTATTGGCCTCCAGCGCGATACGCAGTTCCCCGCGATCGTTCACATCGTCGATCAGTTCGGCTTGAGCGTAAGTGCTCACAAGAGGTAGCAAAAGTATCAGGCCAGGCAGGAAACGCATGGTCACTCCTTGAATTTATATGTGCGATGCGCTGTTCAGGCTCGCTTTGCTATGGTGTTGATTGCCCTTCGACAACGATATGCCACGAAGTTGTCATAACCGTACCGATTTTGCGGAAAAACTGGAGAATAGAATGAAAACCTTTATATCTCGTGCTGCATTGGCCGGCCTGATGCTGGGGGCTTCGATGCTGGCTTCTGCGGATATGCCTCGCACCAAGGCGCCGGAAGGCGCTTCTGTATTTATCGTCACCCCGGTCAATGGCGATACCGTGGCCAAGACCTTCAAGGTCAAGTTCGGCGTCAGCGACATCTCCCTGGCGCCCGCCGGCGACCAGACTCCGCACACCGGGCACCACCACCTGCTGGTCGACGTCGACAAGCTGCCAGCGGAAAACATGCCGATCCCGGCCGACGCCCAGCACATCCACTTCGGCAAGGCCCAGACCGAAACCGAGCTGACCCTGGCCCCGGGCAGGCACACCCTGCAGCTGGAGCTGGGCGACAAGAACCACGTGCCGTTCGACCCGCCAATCGTTTCGGAAAAGATCACCATCACCGTCAAGTAAGCGCGGACGGTAAAAACTGCCTGTAAACGAAACTGCCTGTAAATAAAAAGGGAGGCCCCAGGGCCTCCCTTTTTATTGCCAGCGAGTGCTTAGAACAGCACGCGGCTGCGGATGGTGCCGTTGACGTGTTGCAGCTTCTCCTGCGCCAGCTCCGAGTATTCGGCGTCGACGTCGATCACCACGTAGCCAACCTTCTCGTTGGTCTGCAGGAACTGACCGGAGATGTTGATGCCGTTTTCGGCGAAGACCTTGTTGATCTCGCTCATCACACCCGGGATGTTCTCGTGGATGTGCAGCAGGCGGTGCTTGCCAGGGTGAGCCGGCAGGGCCACTTCCGGGAAGTTCACGGACGATACCGAAGTACCGTTGTCGCTGTACTTGACCAGCTTCTCTGCCACTTCCAGGCCGATGTTGGCCTGGGCTTCGGCGGTCGAGCCGCCGATGTGCGGGGTCAGGATCACGTTGTCCAGGCCGCGCAGCGGGCTTTCGAACTCTTCGTCGTTGGAGCGTGGCTCCACCGGGAACACGTCGATGGCGGCGCCGATCAGGTGCTTGTCCTTGATCGCTGCGGCCAGGTGGTCCAGCTCGACCACGGTGCCGCGGGCGGCGTTGATCAGGATGCCGCCTTTCTTGATGGCGCGGATTTCCTTCTCGCCGATCATCCACTGGGTGGCAGCGGTTTCCGGAACGTGCAGGGTGACGATGTCGGACATGCCCAGCAGCTCGTGCAGGTTGCCGACCTGAGTGGCGTTACCCAGTGGCAGCTTGGTCACGGTGTCGTAGAAGAACACCTGCATGCCCAGGCCTTCGGCCAGGACCGACAGTTGGGTGCCGATCGAGCCGTAGCCGACGATGCCCAGCTTCTTGCCACGGATCTCGAAGGAGTTGGCCGCGCTCTTGATCCAGCCGCCACGGTGGCAGGAGGCGTTCTTCTCCGGGATACCGCGCAGCAGCAGGATCGCTTCGGCCAGCACCAATTCGGCTACGGAACGGGTGTTGGAGTACGGTGCGTTGAACACCGCGATACCGCGCTCGCGAGCCGCGTCGAGGTCGACCTGGTTGGTGCCGATGCAGAAGCAGCCAACAGCGACGAGCTTCTTCGCGTGATCGAAGATTTCTTCAGTCAGTTGGGTGCGGGAGCGAATGCCGATGAAGTGCGCATCGGCGATCTTTTCCTTCAGCTGGGCTTCCGGCAGAGAACCGGTGAGGTACTCGATACTGGTGTAGCCCGCGGCCTTGAGGACGTCGACAGCCGATTGGTGGACGCCTTCGAGAAGAAGGAACTTGATCTTGCTCTTATCGAGAGAAGTCTTGCTCATCTGCGTAAACCTGTGTCCCGGAGAAAAATGGCAGGAAATGGTCAACAGATGCTGACCCGGACGGCAGGAAAGCCGTCGCCGCAGAACGCCCTTCGGCACTATTCTGCGGGGGGTCGTATGCTAGCATACGGACCCCGCGAAACACTCGTTCCTGCGACGTGAAGCGTTCTCAGGATGACCATGAATTGTTCGAGAGTTCTGTCGATGACCAATCCTGCGCTGATTGATGAGCTGAAGACCCTGGTCGAGGCTGGCAAGGTCCTGACCGATGCCGACTCCCTGAATGCTTACGGCAAGGATTGGACCAAACACTTCGCCCCGGCGCCGAGCGCCATCGTCTTTCCCAAGACCATCGAGCAGGTCCAGGCCATCGTGCGCTGGGCCAACCGGCACCAGGTCGCGCTGGTGCCGTCCGGCGGCCGTACCGGCCTGTCGGCTGCCGCGGTGGCGGCCAATGGCGAAGTGGTGGTGTCTTTCGACTACATGAACCAGATCCTCGACCTGAACCTGACCGACCGCACCGCGGTCTGCCAGCCGGGCGTGGTGACCGAGCAGTTGCAGAACCGCGCCGAAGAAAGTGGCCTGTATTACCCGGTGGACTTCGCTTCCGCCGGTTCCAGCCAGATTGGCGGCAATATCAGCACCAATGCCGGCGGGATCAAGGTGATTCGCTACGGCATGACCCGCAACTGGGTGGCTGGCCTGAAAGTGGTCACCGGCAAGGGCGACCTGCTGGAGTTGAACAAGGACCTGGTCAAGAACGCCACCGGCTACGACCTGCGCCAGCTGTTCATCGGCGCCGAGGGCACCCTGGGCTTCGTGGTCGAGGCCACCATGCGCCTGGAACGCGCGCCGAACAACCTCACGGCGATGGTGCTCGGTACGCCGGATTTCGACTCGATCATGCCGGTGCTGCATGCCTTCCAGGGCAAGCTCGACCTGACCGCCTTCGAATTTTTCTCCGACAAGGCCCTGGCCAAGATCCTCGGCCGCGGCGACGTCCCGGCGCCGTTCGAGACCGACTGCCCGTTCTATGTGCTGCTGGAGTTCGAAGCCAGCAACGAGGACGTGGCCAACGACGCCCTGGCCACCTTCGAGCATTGCGTGGAGCAGGGCTGGGTGCTGGACGGCGTGATGAGCCAGAGCGAGCAGCAACTGCAGAACCTGTGGAAATTGCGCGAGTACATCTCCGAGACCATCTCGCACTGGACCCCGTACAAGAACGACATTTCGGTCACGGTGTCGAAGGTGCCGGCTTTCCTGAAGGATATTGACGCGATCGTCGCGCAAAACTACCCGGACTTCGAAGTGGTCTGGTATGGCCACATCGGCGACGGCAACCTGCACCTGAACATCCTCAAGCCGGACGACCTGAGCAAGGACGAGTTCTTCGCCAAGTGCGCCACCGTCAACAAGTGGGTGTTCGAAACCGTCGAGAAGTACAACGGCTCGATTTCCGCCGAGCACGGGGTGGGCATGACCAAGCGCGATTACCTGACCTACAGCCGTTCGCCGGTGGAAATCGACTACATGAAGGCGGTCAAGGCGGTGTTCGACCCGAACGGCATCATGAACCCGGGCAAGATTTTCGCTGTTTGACCTAAGGGTCACTCAAGCAGCGGTACCTGATGAACCAAACGAGCAGGAGTCGGTAATGAGCTATCAGCACCAGTATGTCGACGGTACCCGTATTCATTTCCCGGTCGGCAAGATCGTGTGCATCGGGCGCAACTATGCCGAGCACGCCAAGGAACTGGACAATCCGGTGCCGAGCGAGCCGCTGCTGTTTATCAAGCCGGGCAGTTGCGTGGTGCCGCTGGAAGGCGGTTTTGCCATCCCCACCGAGCGTGGCTCCGTGCATTACGAGGCGGAAATCGCGGTATTGATCGGCAAGCCACTGTCGACGCAGCCCAGCCGCGAAGAAGTGCTGGATGCCATCTCCGGTTTCGCCCCGGCCCTGGACCTGACCCTGCGCGACAAGCAGGCCGAGCTCAAGGCCAAGGGCCTGCCCTGGGAAATCTCCAAGTGCTTCGACGGCGCCTGCGTGCTGGCGCCCTTTGTGGTCGGCAGTACGTTCCCGGACCTGACCGACATCAATATTCGCCTGACCATCAACGGCGAGGTCCGTCAGGACGGCAACAGCAGCATCATGCTCAACCCGATCGTACCGATGATCCAGTACATGGCCGGCTGTTTCTCCCTGCAGGCGGGCGACGTGATCCTGACCGGTACGCCGGTGGGCGTCGGTCCGCTGAACGTGGGCGACGAGCTGGTGCTGGAGCTGCCGGGCGTCAGCCGCTTCGAGAGTCGCGTTAGCTGATCCAGTGGTTTTCGACGCGAGGCCCGCCTGCAATGGGCGGACCTCTTCAGCGAAAGTACCGGCGCTGGGGCATTTCCGACCTTTTGCCGTTTTTTTCACATCCGTTCTGGATAATTTTCCGATTACAGACGTCTGAGTCTGCCCCGATGTGCTATTACCCATAGCTGGTTTTCTGGAACGCGCTCCCATGTCCGTGCCTCACACCCCCGAGCTTCACACTGTTCGCCGCCGCGGATTGTTCGCCATGCGCTGGTATTCCTGGCTGTTGCTGGCGGGCATCGTGAGCTATGGCATCGCGATCGCCATGCACTGGGACGACCGTGGCTTGCTCTGGGTGCTGGAGCGTTTCGAAACCCCGGCCGAGCGTCAGGAAAGTGTCTGGCTGCCGGATTACCGCGCGGTGATCGACGCCAAGGTACTGCCGGGCATGGAGAAGGACGAGGCCTCCGACCTGGCCTACAACCCGCAGACCAAGACCCTGTTTGCGGTGATGGGCAAGAACCCGTTCCTGGTCGAGTTGAACCTGCAGGGCGATGTGCTGCGCAAGATGCCGCTGGTGGGCTGGAGCAACCCGGAAGGGGTGACGGTCATGGGGAACAGCCTGCTGGGGATTGTCGACGAGCGCGATCACCTGCTGACCATCGTCAAGGTGGATGCCAATACCCGCGAGCTGAATATTTCCGACTTCCCGAAATACGACTTGGGGCCTTCGCAGGACCAGAACAAGGCATTCGAGGCCGTGGCCTGGGATGCGCGTAAGCAGCAGTTGCTGCTGGGCGAGGAGCGTCCGCCGGCACTGTTCACCTGGAACAGCGACGGCAGCCAGACCCTCAAGGGGGACAAGCAGAAACTGGAAAGCGATGAGCTGGACCTGCGCAACCTGTCCGCCCTGAGCATCGACCCTCGCACCGGTCATACCCTGGTGCTGTCCGCCGATTCGCACATGTTGCTGGAGCTGGACGAAACCGGCGAGCAAGTCAGCTTCATGACCTTGCTGGGCGGTTTCAATGGCCTCAAAGACACCATTCCGCGGGCCGAGGGCGTGGCCATGGATGAGCAGGGCAACCTGTACATGGTCAGCGAACCCAATCTGTTCTATCGCTTTGAGAAGCACTGATTCAGAGGTTTCTGGCGGCAAAAGGCCATAATCCGGCATACGCCCGCTGCGATTAAGTTTAAATTCATCCGGCCGTGATATTTCATCCGCCTGATTTGTATTTGAGCTTGCCAGCATGCGTCGACTCGCCTATCCCAAACCGCTGTTCCTCCTCCTGTGTTTTATCGTGCTGGTGCTGCTGGGCATTGCCGGGCAGCACCACCGTTACTTCGAGCGCCTGTGGTTCAACTGGCGGGTCATGTCGCAGCCGGCCAACACCGATGCCATTGGCCTTGATGGCTATCGGGTGACTCTCGAAGCACAAAAGATCGAAGGCCTGGATGACGTCTCGGCGCTGACCTACGATCCGGTGCGCAAAAGCCTGTTCACCGTGACCAACAAGAATGCCGAGCTGATCGAGCTGTCGCTCGACGGGCGCATCCTGCGGCGTATCGCCCTGACCGGTTTTGGCGACCCGGAAGCGGTCGAGTTCATCAGCGCCGACACCTATGTGATCACCGACGAGCGCCAGCAGCGGCTGATCAAGATCCATCTGGAGGAGGACACGGTGTTCCTCGACGCGGCGGACGCCGAGCAGATGACCCTGGGTGTGCACATGAGCGGCAACAAGGGCTTCGAGGGCCTGGCCTACGATTCGGTGGGCAAGCGCCTGTTCGTCGCCAAGGAACGCGACCCGATGCTGATCTACGAGGTCAAGGGTTTCCCGCATTACGACCCGGAGAAATCCTACGCGGTGCATGTGGTCAACAACCCCAAGCGCGATGCCGGGTTGTTCGTGCGTGACCTGTCCAGCCTGCAATACGACGAGCGCACCGGGCATCTGCTGGCGCTGTCGGATGAGTCGTGGCTGGTGCTGGAGCTGGACGTGGATGGCCGGCCCCTGAGCACCATGTCGCTGCGCAAGGGCCGGCAAGGCTTGCAGGCCACGGTGCCGCAGGCCGAAGGCATTGCCATGGACGACGACGGCACCCTGTACCTGGTCAGTGAGCCGAACCTGTTCTACGTCTTCAAGAAACCCGCCCCGTAACCCTGTAGCCCTGTAGCCGCTGCCGAGCCCGCGAGGCTGCGCCCGGGCGCGCAGCGGCCGCAAACCAGACAACCCGATCCTCCCAGACAGTCCGCATGCACCGGATCAGCGAGGACTGCGTCCTCGATCGCAGCCTCGCAAGCTCGGCAGCGGCTACAAGGATCGGCTAAAGGCTACCGCTCAAAACTGCCACTGCACGCCGAGGGAGTAGCCGGTCTGGCTGCCTTCGGCATGACCGATCCGGCCGTTGACCTCGGCGTACAGCCCCAGCTGTGGGGTGATCGCCAGCTGGCTGCCGAGCTGGGCGCGGCCGAAGCTCTTGTCCACGCCGCCCAGGCGAGCCACGCGCACTTGACCATCGGCGCGGCTGGTCAGGTCCAGGTCGTCCAGGCGGCCATCCGCCAACTCCTTGACCCAGGCCAGGTCGCCATAAGGCAGCAGGCTCATGCCGTAAGGCAGGGCCACGGCACCGCGAACACGCCAGCCGAGGCTGGCTTCCAGCGAATCGAATGACTGCTCCTCATAACTCAGCGCCGTGCGCAGGTCCTGCTTCTCGTGGAAGCGGTCGATGCGGTAGTGGGTGTAATCGAGGCCGGCGAAGGGGCCGCTCTTGATCGCACCGAAGTCGAAGTCGTAACCGCCGAGCACGCGGGCGCCCAGGGTCAGGGCGTCGGTATCGCCCGTCAGTTTCTGGTTCAGCAGTACCGGGCCGCCGTTGGCCTGGATCACCAGGTTGCGCTTGGATTCGAAGCGGGTGCGACCGACGCTCAGGTCGCCGGCCAGCCATTGCGGGCCGCCATCGTTGAGCAAGGCGTAGACCGCCGCCTGCCAGGTGTCGCTGTCGAGCTTGCCGCGGTGCTCGAGCTTGTCGCGACCGTTCTGGTAGCTGAGGCTGGCGCCGACATTCAGGCTCGAATTGAGCTGGTAGTCGCCCAAGGCATGCACCCCCAGCCGACGCGCCTCGGGATTGGGCGCGCTGTCGAAACCGCTGTCGGGGCTGTATTCGCCGTCGATGCCGATCTCGCCATCGAAACTGCCGACTTCCCGGCCCATCGCCTGCAAGGTCAGCCAGCGCCGGTCGTGCAGCCGGACCATGGCCTGATGCTGGCGTTGCAGATGATCCTGCTGGTTGCGCGCCACAGCGCCGCCGGAGGCGGTGGAGGCCAGCAGGTCGGCGTTGGTCAGCTCCAGGACCAGGCGGCTGAGCAGGCGCGAGTAATCGCGCAGGCGCTGGTCGATGCGTTCCTGGCCGAAGGCGTTGGTCAGCACCGCCTTATTGTCCTCGGCGGGATCGTGCCAGGTGGAGCCGCCGGGGATGGCCGGGTTGGTGGTCTGGGTGTAGCCGTCCAGGTCGCCGATTTCCCAGTTGGTGGCCTCGATGTAGAGAATCGGGATGTTCAGCCCTTCGAAGGCTTCGCCGTCGCTGCAGCAACCGGTGCCCGCGGGGTATGCCGGGTCGAGGCCGGGGTTGGTGAACAGATTGATCTGCAGTTCCCTGGCGATCTGCAGGGTATGTTCGCGCAACGAGGCCAGGGCCGGGTTGGCGCTGCTGTTCTGTCCGGCGTGGGCATACATCATGTCGCCGGTGATCAGGCTGTCGAGGTTGATCATGGCCAGCATGTTGGCGCGCTGGCTGGCGCTGAGGGAATCGACGAACGCCCTGGAGCCGCGCAGGCCTTCCTCCTCGGCGCCGAAGCCGACCACCTGCAAGCCGTTTTCCAGCTGCAGCCCGCCGAGGTTGCGGGCGATTTCGGTCAGCACGCTGGCGCCGGAGCCGTTGTCGTCCAGGCCTTGCAGGGTCGGGCGGCCGAAATAAGTATCGAAGTGCGCGCCGACCACCACGTATTGCGGCTTGGTCCCGGCGGCGTAGGCCACCACGTTTTGCGAGCTGCGGCTGTTGCCGCCGGCGGTCCAGGAAAAGTCCTGGCGGCTGATGCCGTAGGCGCTGCCCATCTGGCTTTGCATCCAGTCGGCGGCACCGGCGAAGTTGGCGGTGCCACGGTAGCGGCCGGGGTAGTCGTTGATCAGTTTGTCGAGGGTGGTGGCGGCGTGTTCGCCGTATTCATAGGCGAAGGCCTGGGTGGACAGCAGAACGCTGGCGAGACTGACGGCAAGCGTGAGGGGCTTGAGCACGGTGATCTTCCTTGAGGGATGAAAAAACGGGGCAGTTGCACAATGCGCGCCTCATTCCTTGGGCGACCTTGTATTGGCGCATTGCTTAAACCGAACGTCGCCTGGCGTTAATTTGTAACGGATTTGATACCGGAAGTCGTGGGCCGCACTGAGACCTGGTGCGCGAATTCGGATATTTCTGCGGCTAAATGCAGCGAAAAGTAGCAGTAGTGGCGAGGTTGGTGCGGGAGGGCAGGGCGGGGCTGGACGGGAGAGCTTTCGCCCCCGCCATTGCGGCGGGGGCGAAATCGGCGGCATCAGGCGGTGAGGGTCTTCACGCCGTCGCGGGTGCCCAGTAGCAGCACGTCGGCCGGGCGGGCGGCGAACAGGCCGTTGGTGACCACGCCGACAATAGCGTTGATCTGCGCTTCCAGCTCCACCGGATTGGTGATCTGCATGTTGTGCACGTCAAGAATGATGTTGCCGTTGTCGGTGATCACGCCTTCGCGGTAGACCGGGTCGCCACCGAGCTTCACCAGCTCGCGGGCCACGTGGCTGCGGGCCATGGGGATCACTTCCACCGGCAGCGGGAAGGCGCCCAGCACCGGCACCAGCTTGCTGGCGTCGGCGATGCAGATAAAGGTCTTGGCTACCGCCGCGACGATTTTCTCGCGGGTCAGGGCCGCGCCGCCGCCCTTGATCAGGTTCAGGTGTTCGTCGCTTTCGTCGGCGCCGTCGATGTAGAACTCCAGGTCGCTGACGGTGTTCAGTTCGTACACCGGGATGCCGTGGCCCTTGAGGCGCGCCGCGGTGGCTTCGGAGCTGGCGACCGCGCCGTCGAAGGCGGCCTTGTGCTGGGCCAGGGCGTCGATGAAGCAGTTGGCGGTGGAGCCGGTGCCGACCCCGACGATGCTCTTGTCATCGAGTTTCGGGAGGATGAGGTCGACGGCAGCCTGGGCCACGGCCTGTTTGAGTTGATCCTGGGTCATGCGGGCTCCGGAAGCGGGCAAGGGGGGGAACGGAAAGGCCGGCATTATAGGCCGGTGTCCTGAGCAGGTCATTGCCCGTTTGGCGAACCGCTTTTTGTAGCCGCTGCCGAAGGCTGCGATCGACCGTCAGGTCGTGACAGACGAGAGTGGCCGGAGGACCTGCAGACCTATCGCAGCCACCGGCAGCGGCTACGGGGCTTTTAAAACCTCTGGATTCGTGTGGTCGCCCGGGTAAACGCTGGGTTAGACTCGCTGGCCCTGCCCAACCCGCTCAGTGATGCTTTCCGATGCTCGAACAGTACGTCAAAAAGATCCTCACCTCGCGCGTTTACGACGTTGCCGTAGAAACCCCGTTGCAGACTGCCCGCCAGCTCTCCGAGCGGCTGGGCAATCAGATCTGGCTCAAGCGCGAAGACTTGCAGCCGGTGTTCTCGTTCAAGATTCGCGGCGCCTACAACAAGCTGACCCAGCTCAGCGATGCCGAGCGCGCCCGTGGCGTGGTCACCGCCTCGGCCGGCAACCATGCCCAGGGCCTGGCCCTGGCGGCCAAGGTGCTGGGGGTGAAGGCGACCATCGTGATGCCCAAGACCACCCCGGAGATCAAGGTCGAAGGCGTGCGCTCGCGCGGCGGCAAAGTGGTGCTGCACGGTGATACTTTCCCGGAAGCCCTGGCCTACTCGCTGAAGCTGGTGGACGAAAAAGGCTACGTCTATATCCACCCGTACGACGATCCGCACACCATTGCCGGGCAGGGCACCGTGGCGATGGAAATTTTGCGCCAGCATCCGGGGCGCCTGGACGCGATCTTCGTGCCGGTCGGCGGTGGTGGCCTGATTGCCGGAATCGCGGCCTACGTCAAATACCTGCGGCCGGAAATCAAGATCATCGGCGTCGAGCCGGACGACTCCAACTGCCTGCAAGCGGCCATGGCCGCCGGCGAACGCGTGGTACTGCCGACCGTGGGCATCTTCGCCGACGGTGTCGCGGTGGCGCAGATCGGCCAGCACACCTTCGATATCTGCAAGGACTACGTGGATGAGGTGATCACCGTCAGCACCGACGAGATCTGCGCGGCGATCAAGGACATCTACGACGACACCCGCTCCATCACCGAGCCGGCTGGCGCCCTGGGCGTGGCCGGGATCAAGAAATACGTCGAGCAGCGCGGTGTCAGCGGGCAGACCCTGGTAGCCATCGACTCCGGCGCCAACGTCAACTTCGACCGCCTGCGCCATGTCGCTGAGCGCGCCGAGCTGGGCGAGGGCCGCGAGGCCATCATCGCCGTGACGATCCCGGAGAAGCCGGGCAGCTTCAAGGCCTTCTGCGAAGCCATCGGCAAGCGCCAGATCACCGAATTCAATTACCGCTACAACACCGGCAGCGAAGCGCACATCTTCGTGGGCGTGCAGACCCACCCGGAAAACGATCCACGCAGCGCGCTGATCGCCAGCCTGTCCGAACAGGGCTTCCCGGTGACCGATCTGACCGACAACGAACTGGCCAAGCTGCATATCCGTCACATGGTCGGTGGCCATGCCGCGCGGGTCAGCGATGAAGTGGTGTTCCGCTTCGAGTTCCCGGAACGCCCGGGCGCGCTGTTCAACTTCCTCAACAAGCTCGGCGGGCGCTGGAACATCTCGATGTTCCACTACCGCAACCATGGCGCGGCCGATGGCCGGGTGGTCGCCGGCCTGCAAGTACCGGCGAGCGAACGCCACCTGGTACCGGCGGCGTTGGCGCAGATCGGTTACCCGTACTGGGACGAGAGTGATAACCCGGCGTATCAGCTGTTCCTCGGCTGAACGGCTACGCTGGTGGGCAAGGCCTCAAGGAGTTAATGACATGGAAACGCTGACCGTCCTCAAAACCGTCCATATCCTGGCCACCGTGTTGCTGCTGGGCAGCGCGCTGGGGCTGGCGATCTGGGTCTGGCGCGCTCGTAGCAAGGGTGACGCAAGCATCTACAGCCGGCTGTTGCGCCGGCCGCTGGTGTTCGTCTGGCTGTTGCTGGTGATCTGCCTGGCCAGCCTGCCGTTCAGCGGCTGGTGGCTGGTGCATCTGCTGGGCTGGTCGCTGGGGCAGACCTGGATCCTGGCCTCCAGCGTGATCTATACCGTGGGTGCCCTGAGCTGTTTCTGGCTGCTGGCGCGGCTCAATCGCGTGCGGATCGCCTCGGGAGTAGGAAGTCCGAAGTTCACCCTGGCGCTGGCGGTGTTCAGCTTCGTGTGTTTCTTCGCCATTGCCGGGTTGATGGGCGCCAAGCCTGTTTGACGGCCTGATCGCGAGCTTGCTCCTATAGGGGCGAGCTCGCGCTAGCTTTCTCAGTCGCGCAGGCTGATCACCGGCCAGCCACGCTGCTGGGCCAGGGCCCGCAGGTTCGGGTCCGGGTCCACGGCGATCGGGTTCGCCACCAGATCCAGCAACGGCAAGTCATTCATCGAATCGCTATAGAAGTAGCTGTCTTCCAGGCTGTGGCCGGTTTCCTCGAGCCAGCGCGTCAGGCGGGTGACCTTGCCTTCGCGAAAGCACGGGACGTCGGTGCTGCGACCGGTGTAGCGGCCATCCTGCATCTCGCACTCGGTGGCGATCAGGGTTTCCACGCCCAGGCGTTCGGCGATCGGCGCGGTGACGAAGCGGTTGGTGGCGGTGATGATCACCAGCTTGTCGCCGGCGGCCTTGTGCTTGGCCAGCAGTTGCGCGGCCTTGGGCAGCAGCAGCGGCTCGATGCAGTCGCGCATGTAGTCGCGGTGCCATTGGTCGAGCACGTCCATCTCGGTGCGGCCGAGAACCTCCAGGCAGAAGTTCAGGTAAGCGGCATTGTCGAGCTTGCCGGCCAGGTAGTCCTGGTAGAACTCGTCGTTGCGGGCCTTGTAGGTGACGGCGTCGAGGAAGCCTCGTTCGCACAGGTAGTCGCCCCAGGCGTGGTCACTGTCGCCGCCCAGAAGGGTGTTGTCCAAGTCGAATAAAGCCAGGCGCATCACGGTTACTCGCTGATAAGTCTGAAAAAAGGCGATCAGAATACGGTCTTTTCACAAGAGTGCACATAAGGTAGGAAGCCTCGTTGCTGCTTTCACAACCTTTGTGGAACAATGCGGCGACATGCGTTTGCGAGGTTGTTGCCGTGATCGACCCCGATGGTTTCCGCCCCAATGTCGGGATCATTCTGACGAATGATGCTGGCCAGGTGCTATGGGCTCGCCGTATCAATCAAGATGCCTGGCAGTTTCCGCAAGGGGGGATCAACCCCGAAGAGACGCCGGAAGACGCTTTGTACCGCGAGTTGAACGAAGAAGTAGGCCTGGAACGCGAAGATGTGCAAATTCTCGCCTGCACCCGGGGCTGGTTGCGCTATCGTTTGCCGCAACGCCTGGTCCGTACCCACAGCCAACCGCTGTGCATCGGCCAGAAGCAGAAATGGTTTCTCCTGCGCCTGATCTCCAACGAGCAGCGGGTGCGGATGGATTTGACCGGTAAACCGGAGTTCGATGGCTGGCGCTGGGTCAGTTATTGGTATCCGTTGGGCCAGGTGGTGACATTCAAGCGCGAGGTTTACCGCCGCGCTCTCAAAGAGCTTGCCCCGCGCCTTCTAGCGCGCGACTGACGACGGAGTTCGACCCCGAGCCATGCTCAATACGCTGCGCAAGATCGTCCAGGAAGTTAACTCCGCCAAGGATCTCAAGGCGGCGTTGGGGATTATTGTGTTGCGCGTCAAAGAGGCCATGGGCAGCCAGGTCTGCTCGGTCTATCTGCTGGATCCGGAGACCAACCGTTTTGTCCTGATGGCCACCGAGGGCTTGAACAAGCGCTCGATCGGCAAGGTCAGCATGGCACCCAACGAAGGTCTGGTCGGCCTGGTCGGTACGCGCGAAGAACCGCTGAACCTCGAAAACGCCGCCGATCACCCGCGTTATCGCTACTTCGCTGAGACCGGCGAGGAGCGTTATGCCTCCTTCCTCGGTGCACCGATCATTCACCACCGCCGGGTCGTCGGCGTCCTGGTCATCCAGCAAAAGGAGCGTCGTCAGTTCGACGAGGGCGAAGAAGCCTTCCTGGTGACCATGAGCGCCCAGTTGGCGGGCGTTATCGCCCATGCCGAAGCCACCGGTTCGATCCGTGGCCTGGGCCGCCAGGGCAAGGGCATCCAGGAAGCCAAGTTCGTCGGCGTGCCCGGCTCGCCTGGCGCGGCGGTCGGTACCGCGGTGGTCATGCTGCCGCCCGCTGACCTGGATGTGGTGCCTGACAAGAGCATTACCGACATCGACGCCGAGCTGGCGTTGTTCAAGACCGCCATCGAAGGCGTGCGCGCCGACATGCGCACCCTCTCGGAAAAACTCGCCACCCAGCTGCGTCCCGAAGAGCGGGCGCTGTTCGACGTCTACCTGATGATGCTCGACGATGCCTCCCTGGGCAGCGAAGTGACCACCGTGATCAAGACCGGCCAATGGGCCCAGGGCGCGTTGCGCCAGGTGGTCACCGATCACGTCAACCGTTTCGAGCTGATGGACGATGCCTACCTGCGCGAGCGGGCGTCGGACGTCAAGGACCTGGGCCGGCGTCTGCTGGCCTATCTGCAGGAAGAACGCCAGCAGACCCTGGTCTACCCCGACAACACCATCCTGGTCAGCGAAGAACTGACGCCGGCCATGCTCGGCGAGGTGCCGGAAGGCAAGCTGGTCGGCCTGGTCTCGGTATTGGGTTCGGGCAACTCCCACGTGGCGATCCTGGCCCGGGCCATGGGCATTCCGACAGTGATGGGCCTGGTCGATCTGCCGTACTCGAAAGTCGACGGCATCCAGATGATCGTCGACGGCTACCACGGCGAGGTCTACACCAACCCCAGCGACGTGCTACGCAAGCAATTCGCCGATGTGGTCGAGGAAGAGCGGCAACTGGCCCAGGGCCTGGATGCACTGCGCGACCTGCCATGCGTGACGCTGGACGGCCACCGTATGCCACTGTGGGTCAACACCGGCCTGCTGGCGGACGTGGCGCGGGCGCAGAAGCGTGGCGCGGAGGGCGTGGGCCTGTACCGCACCGAAGTGCCGTTCATGATCAACCAACGCTTCCCGAGCGAAAAGGAGCAGCTGGCGATCTATCGCGAGCAACTTTCCGCCTTCCACCCGCAACCGGTGACGATGCGCAGCCTGGACATCGGCGGCGACAAGTCACTGTCGTATTTCCCGATCAAGGAAGACAACCCCTTCCTCGGCTGGCGCGGCATTCGCGTCACCCTCGACCATCCCGAGATTTTCCTCGTCCAGACCCGCGCCATGCTCAAGGCCAGCGAAGGCCTGAACAACCTGCGCATTCTCCTGCCGATGATTTCCGGCACCCATGAGCTGGAAGAAGCGTTGCACCTGATCCACCGCGCCTGGGGCGAAGTGCGCGACGAAGGCACCGACGTGCCGATGCCGCCGATCGGGGTGATGATCGAGATCCCGGCCGCGGTGTACCAGACCAAGGAACTGGCGCGCCAGGTGGACTTCCTGTCGGTCGGCTCCAACGACCTGACCCAGTACCTGCTGGCCGTGGACCGCAACAACCCGCGGGTGGCGGACCTCTACGACTACCTGCATCCGGCGGTGCTGCAAGCCTTGCAGACCGTGGTGCGCGACGCCCATGCCGAAGGCAAACCGGTGAGTATCTGCGGCGAGATGGCCGGCGATCCGGCGGCGGCGGTGCTGCTGATGGCGATGGGCTTCGACAGCCTGTCGATGAACGCCACCAACCTGCCGAAAGTGAAGTGGATGCTGCGTCAGATCAATCTCAGCAAGGCCAGGGAACTGCTGGCCGAACTGATGACCATCGACAACCCGCAAGTTATCCACAGCTCGCTGCAACTGGCGCTGAAGAACCTGGGACTGGCGCGGATGATCAATCCGGCGTCGGCCAAGACCCTTTAATTTCCGTTGTTTCCATTGCAAACAAGCCCGCTCCTACAGCAGCAGGAGCGGGCTTGTTCGCGATAGCGTCCGCTAAACCCTCAGCTCCACTTCCCCCAGATGCCCGCCATAGGGCCCAAAGCTGCGCTCGACTATGTGCCTCGAACCATCGGCCCGGACGACCAGCGCCGTGCTGGCCCGCGTGCCGTAGCTGGGGCTGGCGATAAACACGCTCGACAGCAGGCTCTCGGTGGCCAGGCCGACCCCGGTATCGGGAAGGTCGGCAAACGGCGCGGTCTGCGCATCGCTGAGCAGGGCGAGCAGAGCCTGGTGCTGCGGGTCGTGCAGTACTTCCTGTAATGCTGCCTTGGCCTTGAGCAGCTTGGGCCAGGGCGTGTCGAGCCCGGCATTCGACAGGCCGTACACGCCACTGCCCAGTTGCTGCGGCTCACGGGCCTGGGCGTTGTAGTGCCAGAGCTGATCGGGGGTGCCGACCAGCAGGTTGAAGCCGGCATATTCCAGCGATCGGCCGACAACGTCGCTGAAATAGTCGTCTATCGATATCTTGCTGCTGAGAAAACGCGCCACCAGTTCGCCTCGGGAGCGGCGCGCGGGGGGCTGATGGGGATTGCGGATATTGGTCAGGGCGGCGAAGCGTCCGTCGGCGCCCAGGCCGAGCCAGGTGCCGCCCGCTTCCAGATCGCGCCCGGCATAGATATCGGGGGCTTCGGGCCATTGCGCCAACGGCAGGCTGGGGCGGGCGTAGAACTCGTCACGGTTGGCCGCGACGATCAGGGGCAGGGGGTGGCCCGGCCGCCAGGCGAATACGATCAAGCACATCAGGTTGTCCCTTTTGTGTTTTTTGCTCACTTTACGCACAGAACGACTGGGTATCCATCGCCATCCAGTGGAGCCAAGGGCCGTGCATCCGTTACCATGCCGCTCTCTTTTCGGGATGCCTCCATGGAATTTCTGCTCTATCTGCTGCTGGGGGCCTGCGCGGGCATATTGGCCGGTCTGTTTGGCGTAGGTGGCGGCATCATCATCGTTCCCGTGCTGGTGTTTAGCTTCACCCTGCAAGGTTTCGATCCGTCGATCCTGACCCACCTGGCCGTTGGTACGTCGCTGGCGACCATCATTTTTACCTCGGTCAACGCGGTTCGCGAACACCAGCGCAGGGGCGCGGTGCGCTGGTCGATCTTTGCCTGGATGACCCTGGGCATCCTGCTCGGCGCCGGAGTCGGGGCGCTGACGGCCGAAGCGATCTCCGGGCCGAACCTGCAGAAAATCATCGGCGTCTTCGCCCTGGTGGTCGCCCTGCAGATGACCCTGGACCTGCGGCCCAAGGCCAGCCGCGACGTTCCCGGCAAGCTCGGGCTGACCCTGGCCGGTAGTGTGATCGGCTGGGCCTCGGCGATTTTCGGCATCGGTGGCGGCTCGCTGACCGTGCCGTTCCTGACCTGGCGCAGCGTGCCGATGCAGCAGGCGGTGGCCACGTCCTCGGCCTGCGGTTTGCCGATTGCCGTGGCCAGTGCAATAAGTTTCATGATTCTGGGCTGGCATGATCCGTTGCTGCCGGCTCATAGTCTGGGTTTTGTGTATTTGCCGGCACTGCTGGGCATCGCCCTGACCAGCATGGTCTTTGCCCGGTTCGGTGCGCGCCTGGCCCATCGGTTGTCGGCGCGCCTGTTGAAGCGCTTGTTCGCCGGCCTGCTGTTTGTGGTCGGCCTGACGTTCCTGCTCTGACAGGTTCCGCAATCCTGGCTTAATCCGCGCGTGACATGGTCGCGGCGCAATCGAGTTTCACTCTAACGAGGAGTCGCAATGCTGCCTTACCCGCAGATCGACCCGGTGGCCCTGGCCATCGGCCCGCTGAAAATTCACTGGTACGGCCTGATGTACCTGATCGGCATCGGTGGCGCCTGGCTGCTGGCGTCGCGCCGGTTGAACCGCTTCGACCCAACCTGGACCAAGGAGAAGCTCTCCGACATGGTGTTCTGGATGTCGATGGGGGTCATTGTCGGTGGGCGCCTGGGCTATGTGCTGTTCTATGACCTGAGCGCCTACCTGGCCAACCCGACGCTGATCTTCGAGGTCTGGAAAGGCGGCATGTCGTTCCACGGCGGTTTCATCGGGGTGATGCTCGCGGCCTTGTGGTTCGGCAAGAAGAACGGCAAGTCGTTCTTCCAGCTGATGGACTTCGTCGCGCCGATGGTGCCGATCGGCCTGGGCGCCGGGCGCATCGGCAACTTCATCAACGCCGAGCTGTGGGGCAAGCCGACCGACCTGCCGTGGGCGATGATCTTCCCGCCGTTCAGCGACCCGGCCCAGCTGCCGCGCCACCCTTCGCAGCTGTATCAGTTCGCCCTGGAAGGCGTGGCACTGTTCCTCATCCTCTGGCTGTTCTCGCGCAAGCCCCGTCCAACCATGGCGGTTTCCGGGATGTTCGCCCTGTTTTACGGTATTTTCCGTTTTATCGTCGAGTTCGTCCGGGTCCCGGATGCGCAGCTGGGCTATCTGGCGTGGAACTGGCTGACCATGGGCCAGGTGCTGTGCCTGCCGATGATCGTTGGCGGCCTGTTCCTGATCTGGCTGGCCTATCACCGCGCTCCAGCGGCACCGGTGGCGAAAGACGCCGCGCTCTAATTCGGATCGCAGGGCGCGAGCCCTGCCTTCAAGGACACAGGTAATACATGAAGCAATATCTCGATCTGGTCGCCCACGTCATCAAGAACGGCACCAAACAGGCCAACCGCACGGGCGTGAACACCATCAGCTTCCCCGGCGCGATGCTGCGTTACGACCTGAAAGACGGTTTCCCGGCGATCACCACCCGCAAGATGGCCTTCAAGTCGGCCATCGGCGAGATGTGCGGTTTCCTCCGTGGGGTGAACAACGCCGCCGAATTCCGTGCCCTGGGCTGCAAGGTCTGGGACCAGAACGCCAACGAAAACGCCCAGTGGCTGGCCAATCCCTTCCGCCAGGGCGAGGACGACCTGGGTGAGATCTATGGCGTGCAATGGCGCAAGTGGCCGGCGTACAAGCAGATCCCCCTGAGCAATCCGGCCGCCATCGAGCAGACCCTGGCCCAGGGCTACCGGCAGATCGCCGAAGGCGAGGAAAACGGCCAGGCCTATGTGGTGCTGTACAAGGCCATCGACCAGGTGCGCCAGTGCGTGGACACCATCATCAAGGACCCGGGCAGCCGGCGCATCCTGTTCCACGGTTGGAACTGCGCCCAGCTGGATGAAATGGCCCTGCCGCCGTGCCACCTGCTGTACCAGTTCCACCCGAATGTCGAGACCCGGGAAATTTCCCTGACCCTCTACATCCGCTCCAACGACCTGGGCCTGGGCACACCGTTCAACCTCACCGAAGGCGCGGCGCTGCTGAGCCTGATCGGTCGCCTGACCGGCTACACCCCGCGCTGGTTCACCTATTTCATCGGTGATGCCCACGTCTACGAAAACCACCTGGACATGCTCAACGAACAGCTCAAGCGCGAGCCGTTCCCGATGCCGAAGCTGGTGATTTCCGAACGTGTACCGGAGTTCGCCAAGACCGGTGTGTACCAGCCGGAGTGGCTGGAAAAGGTCGAACCGAGCGACTTCTCGCTGGAAGGCTACGAGCACCACGCGCCGATGACCGCGCCGATGGCGGTCTGATCGATACACCCGGCGGCGGCTTCTGTAGCCGCTGCCGCAGGCTGCGATAAGGCCCGCAGGGCCTTCTAGCAATCCCGGAGACCACGCCCACACGTGGTCGATACGGGGCATCTGCCTCTCTGTAGGGGGGTGATGGTTTCAATGCCCGTGGCTACGGCCCACATGAGAGTCCTCGGCTTCGCTGGGGGCCACCGAGCCGCTGACTTCCAGGCGCTGCAAAATCCCGCACTGATCCAGGTCCGGCCCTTCGCTGCAGCGTTGGCGCAGGTCGAGCAACTGTGTCTGCAAGGCCAGCAGCCCGTCGATCCGCGCCTTGACGTGGTGGATGTGTTCGTCGATCAGCGCATTCACGTTCTGGCACTGGTCCTGGGGGCTGTCGCGCAGGTTCAGCAGGCTGCGGATTTCCTCGAGGGTCATGTCCAGGCTGCGGCAGTTGCGGATGAAGGTCAGGCGTTCGGTGTGGGCCTGGGTATACAGACGGTAATTGCCCTCGCTGCGGGCCGGCTCCGGCAGCAGGCCTTCGCGCTCGTAGTAACGGATGGTTTCGACCTGACAGTCGGTCAGTTTCGCCAGCTCGCCAATTTTCATCGCGACAATCTCCGAAAGGGTGCTTGACCCTATAGTGGCTACAGGGTGTTCACTTGGCAACAGGCACCTTTTCGGACGCGACCTTATGAGCGATTCCCTGCACACCCACGGCAAGCCCGGCGCTGACTCCAAGCATGCTGGCCACGATCATGATCATGGCCATGGCGCAAAACTGCATCCGCTGAAAAAACACGACCATGCTGGCCACGGCGCTTCCTGCTGCTCGTCGCCGTCGCTGGTCCAGTTGAGCGAGCCCCAGGCTGCCAGTCATGGCGATTCCTGCTGTTCGTCGGCCGCCGCGCCGTCGCGGGTTGTGCTCAGCGCGGCGTCGAGCGCCAATGCGCGCCTGAGCAGTTTCCGCATCGAGGCCATGGACTGCCCGACCGAGCAGACGCTGATCCAGAACAAGCTGGGCAAGCTGGCGGGCGTGCAGCAACTGGAGTTCAACCTGATCAACCGGGTGCTGGGCGTGACCCATGACCTGCAGGACGTCGCCCCGATCATCGCCGCCATCAAGTCCCTGGGCATGGAGGCCGAGCCCATCGGCCTGGGCGGCGAGTCCGATGCCCCGGTCGCGGCGCCGGTGAAAAAGCACTGGTGGCCGCTGGCGCTGTCCGGCGTCGGCGCGCTGGCCGCGGAGGTAATCCACTTCACCAGCGCCGCGCCGACCTGGGTGGTGGCGGTGATCGCCCTGGTATCGATCCTCAGTGGTGGCCTCGGCACTTACAAGAAGGGCTGGATCGCCCTGAAGAACCGCAACCTCAACATCAACGCCTTGATGAGCATCGCCGTGACCGGCGCCGTGCTGATCGGCCAATGGCCGGAAGCGGCGATGGTGATGTTCCTGTTCACCGTGGCCGAGTTGATCGAGGCCCGGTCCCTGGACCGCGCGCGCAATGCCATCAGTGGCCTGATGCAGATGACCCCGGAACGGGTCACGGTGCAGGAGGCGGACGGCAGTTGGGTCGAACGGGAAGCGAAAAGCATCGAGCTGGGCGCGCTGGTACGGGTACGTCCGGGTGAGCGCATCGGCCTCGACGGCGAGGTGGTGGCCGGCAGCTCGACCATCGACCAGGCGCCGATCACCGGCGAAAGCCTGCCGGTGGAAAAGACCCTGGGTGACAAGGTCTTCGCCGGCACCATCAACCAGGCCGGCTCGCTGGAGTACAAGGTGACCGCGGCGGCCAACAACTCGACCCTGGCGCGGATCATCCATGCCGTGGAACAAGCCCAGGGCGCGCGCGCGCCGACCCAGCGCTTCGTCGACAGCTTCTCGAAAATCTACACCCCCGCGGTGTTTGCCTTTGCCCTGGCCGTGGCGGTGATTCCACCGCTGTTCATGGGCGCCGCCTGGTTCGACTGGATTTACCGCGCCCTGGTGCTGTTGGTGGTGGCGTGCCCGTGCGCGCTGGTGATTTCCACCCCGGTGACCATCGTCAGCGGCCTGGCCGCGGCAGCGCGCAAAGGCATCCTGATCAAGGGCGGGGTCTACCTGGAGGGCGGCTACAAGCTCGACTACCTGGCGCTGGACAAGACCGGCACCATCACCCATGGCAAGCCGGTACAGACCGATTTCCTGTCCCTCGATCCGCTGGCGGACAGCAGCGCCCCGGCCATCGCCGCCAGCCTGGCGTCCCGTTCCGACCACCCGGTGTCTTTGGCCATTGCCAATGCGGCTGTGGATAAACAGCTGAGCCTGCACCTTGTGGATAACTTCGAGGCCCTGGCCGGCCGCGGTGTACGTGGCGAAATCAACGGCCAGCTCTACCACCTGGGCAATCACCGCCTGGTGGAGGAGCTGGGGCTGTGCTCGCCGGAGCTGGAAGAGCAGCTGTTCGCCCTGGAGAAACAAGGCAAGACTGTGGTGCTGTTGCTCGACAGCGCCGGCCCCCTGGCCCTGTTCGCCGTGGCGGACACGGTCAAGGAGTCCAGCCGCGAAGCGATCCAGCAGTTGCACGAACTGGGCATCAAGACCCTGATGCTGACTGGCGACAACCCGCACACCGCCGAAGCCATCGCCGCCCAGGTGGGCATCGATCAGGCCCGCGGCGACCTGCTGCCCACCGATAAACTGCAAGCTATCGAAGACCTGTATGCCCAAGGGCACCGGGTCGGCATGGTCGGCGACGGCATCAACGACGCCCCGGCCCTGGCCCGTGCGGAGATCGGTTTCGCCATGGCCGCGGCAGGCACCGACACCGCCATCGAGACCGCCGATGTCGCCTTGATGGACGACGATCTGCGCAAGATTCCGGCGTTTGTCCGGCTGTCCCGGCAGACCTCGAACATCCTCGTACAAAATATCGCCCTGGCCCTGGTCATCAAGGCGATCTTTCTTGGGGTAACCTTCTTCGGGTTGGCCACCATGTGGATGGCCGTGTTCGCCGACATGGGCGTCAGCCTGTTGGTGGTCTTCAACGGTTTGCGCCTGTTGCGCAAATAGACGATGAGAGGACGCAGTGCTGAGTGCCGAGCTGAAGGCGTTTTACATGGTGGCCCGCCTGGGCAGCATCACCCTGGCGGCGAAAAAGCTCGGCCTGAGCCAGCCCACGGTGACCACCCAGATCCGTCATCTGGAAAGCCAGTATGCGGTCGAGCTGTTCTATCGCGGCGGCCGCCGCCTCAGCGTCAGCGAAGAGGGTGCCCGGCTGTTGCCGATGGTCAAGGCGCTGTTGCAGCAGGAAGCCGATATCGAGTTTTTCCTGCGCAATAGCGGCCAGCTGCAAGGCACCCTGCGGATTGCCGCCACGGCGCCGTATTACATCCTCGATCTGGTGAAGACCTTCCGCGAGCGCCTGCCCCAGGTGGAAGTGTCGGTGGAAATCGGCAACTCGCAGCAGGTCCTGGAGTCGCTGGAGGAATACCGGGTCGACATCGCCGCGTCGTCGCAGCTGCTGGAGGATTCGCGCTTGATCCGCCGGGTGCTCGGCAGCGATCCGCTGGTGCTGGCGGTGCACCGCAATCATCCGTTGGCGGCCCTCGATCACGTGCCCTTGAACGCCCTGGTCGGGCATACCCTGCTGATGCGCGAGCCGGGCTCCACCACCCGGCGCCTGACCGAAGAGCTGCTCGACGGCGCCCGGGTCAGCTTCGGGCCGCTGCTGGAGATCGGCAGCCGCGAGTCGATCCGCGAGGCGGTGCTGCGCAATATCGGCATCAGCATCATTGCCCGCCAGGAAGTCCCCCACGATCCGCAACTGCGGGTGCTGACCATCGAGAACGCGCCGCAGATCGCCGAATACCTGTACTGCCTCAAGGAGCGCAAGGGCGCGCGCCTGCCGGCGGCCTTCCTCGGGCTGGCGCAGGAAATGGCGCCAGCCTGAACCCTGCTCCTTGTAGCCGCTGCCGAGCGCAGCGAGGCTGCGAACGGGTGCGCAGCGCCCGCAAAAGGCGCCCTGCGGTTACCTCGCCAGATCGCGTTGTCGGGCCTGCGGTTGCTGCGCAACCGTTCGCAGCCTCGCGGGCTCGGCAGCGGCTACAAGGCTCTGCGTTCTCTTGAACCCAAATCCGCCAATACCACTATCGGCAGCTTTTGCCTCACTGCCACAGTAACTACGCATTCGTTCCCTAGGATGGCCTGCATCTGCTTGATGAGGCCCGTCCATGAACAACCCGATCGCAACTGCCCTGAGCAACCCCGGCGCGCCGATGAAAGTGCGCGGCATGCAGAAACGCTTTGGCGCTTTCACCGCGCTGGATAACGTCTCCCTGGACGTGGCGGCCGGCGAGCTGGTGTGCCTGCTCGGCCCGTCGGGCTGCGGCAAGACCACCTTGCTGCGTTGCATCGCCGGCCTCGAGCGCCAGGACCGGGGCGAGTTGTACCTGGGCAGCCGCGATGTTTCGCACCTGGCGCCCCAGGCCCGGGACTACGGCATTCTGTTCCAGTCCTATGCGCTGTTCCCCAACCTCAGCGTCGAAGCCAACATTGCCTATGGCCTGGCCGGCAGCGGTCGCGACGAAGTGCGCAAGCGCGTGGCGCAAATGCTGGAACTGGTGGGCCTGACCGGCAGCGAAAAGAAATACCCCGGCCAGCTGTCGGGCGGCCAGCAGCAGCGGGTGGCCCTGGCGCGCGCCCTGGCCCCGGCGCCTTCGTTGCTGTTGCTGGACGAACCGATGTCGGCGCTGGATGCGCGGGTGCGCGAGCACCTGTGCACCGAGCTGCGCCAGCTGCAGCGGCGCCTGGGCATCACCACCCTGATGGTCACCCACAACCAGGACGAGGCCATGTTGATGGCCGACCGCATCGCGGTGATGAACAACGGCAAGGTCGAGCAATACGCCACGCCGCAGGAAATCTACGATCGCCCGGCCACCCCGTTCGTCGCCGAGTTCGTCGGCCAGGGCAACTGGCTGCCGTTCCGCCGCAGCAGCGACAGCCACGCCCAGGTTGGTGGGATGAATGTGCGGCTGGCGGCCGACTCCGGCAAGGCCGCTTCGGGCCGGTTGTTCTGCCGCCCGGAGGCGATCAGCGTCAATCCGCCGGTGCACGAGGAGAACCTGTTCCCGGCCAAGGTCCGGGAGATCACCTTCCTCGGCAACCGCTGCCGCATGAGCTTCGAACTCAACCAATTGCCCGGCCATCCGCTGCTGGCCGAGCTGGCCCCGGAAGCCATGCCGCGCCTCGGTGCCCAGGACATCTGGGTCGCCTTGCCACCGCGCAGCCTGCAGGTGTTTGCCTGAGATGGCCGTTGAACTGAGCCTGCCGCTACCCGCAAAACGGGCGCGCCAGGCGGCCCGTGCGCAAATCGGCGACCGCCTCTTCGTGCTCGGCGGCAAGCTGGTGCTGCTGATGCTGCTGGGCCTGGCGGTGTTGCTGCCGTTGCTGGCGATTTTCTGGCGCGGTTTCAGCGGCGAAGCCGGGCAGGGCGGTGGCCTGGTTGCGGCCCGTGAGCTGGTGACCAGCACCAACTTCCACTGGCTGTTGGGCAACAGCCTGAAAGTCTCCCTCAGCGTGGCCGCCATCGTGGTGCCGCTGGCCTACCTGTTCGCCTATGCCCTGCAACGCACGCTGATTCCCGGCAAGGCGATCTGGCGCGGCCTGTCGCTGCTGCCGCTGATGGCGCCGTCGATGCTGCCGGGGATCGCCCTGGTCTATCTGTTCGGCAACCAGGGCCTGCTCCGTGGCCTGCTCTCGGACAATATCTACGGCTTCTGGGGCATCGTTCTCGGCGAGGTGATCTACACCTTTCCCCACGCCCTGATGATCCTGCTGTCGGCCCTGTCCCTGGCCGATGCGCGGCTGTTCGATGCCGCGTCGAGCATGGGCGCCAGCCCGGCCAAGGCCTTTCGCAGCATCACCTGGCCGGCCACCCGGCAGGCGGTGTTCGCCGCGTTCTGCCTGGTATTCACCCTGACCATCACCGATTTCGGCGTGCCAGTGGTGGTCGGTGGTGACTATCAGGTGCTGGCGCTGGAGGCCTACAAGGCGGTGGTCGGCCAGCAACAGTTCGGCCGTGGCGCCTTGATCGGCATGGTGCTGTTGCTGCCGGCGCTGTTCAGCTTCGGCGTCGATGCCTGGCTGCGCCGTCGCCATGGCGACTCCATGAGCGGCCGGGCCCAGGTCTTCAAACCGGCGCCCTCTCGCGTGAGAGACGGCTGCTACCTGGCGATCGTGCTGCTGATCTGCGCGGCGCTGCTGCTGGTGTTCGGCATGGCGGTGTTCTCGTCGCTGGTGAAGTTCTGGCCCTATAACCTTTCGCTGTCGCTCAACCACTACCAGTTCAACGACACCGCCGGCGGCGGCTGGCTGGCCTACCGCAACAGCCTGACCATGGCCCTGTGCACGGCGCTGATCGGCAGCGCGCTGATCTTCACCGGCGCCTACCTGATGGAGAAGACCCACACCCAGCGCGGCCTCAACCTGGCGCTGCGCATGCTCAGTTTCGTGCCGATGGCGGTGCCGGGCCTGGTGCTGGGCCTGGGTTACGTCTTCTTCTTCAACCTCAGCGGCAACCCGCTGCATGTGTTCTACGGCAGCATGACCCTGCTGGTGGTGTGCACCATTGCTCACTACCTGACCACCGCGCAGATGACCGCCACCACCGCGCTGCGCCAGCTCGACGCCGAGTTCGAGGCTGCGGCGCTGTCGCTCAAGGCACCGCTGTATCGCCACTACCTGCGGGTCACCGTGCCGATCTGCCTGCCGGCGCTGTTGGACATTCTGCGCTACCTGTTCGTCTCGGCCATGACCACCGTCTCGGCGGCGATCTTCCTCTACAGCCCCGACACCATCCTCGCGGCGGTGGCGGTGCTGAACATGGACGACGCCGGCAACGTCGGCGGCGCGGCCGCCATGTCGACCCTGATCCTCTTTACCTCGGCGGGCGTGTCCCTGCTCCTGGCCTGGGCTTCGCGCGGTTTGCTGCGCCGCTCCCAGGCCTGGAGGCAGAGCGCGCCCGGTCACTGACTCTGCCCAACCCCCACTAACAAGCCCCCACTCCAGAAAGGAACCGCACCATGTTCAAGCCCCTGGCTGTTGCCGCTGTTGTCCTCACTGCCTTCAGCATGAACGCCTTTGCCGCGAAGACCGAACTGACGGTCTATACCGCCCTCGAAGCCGAACAGCTCAAGAGCTACAAGCAAGCCTTCGAAGCCGCCAACCCGGATGTGGAAATCAAATGGGTGCGTGATTCCACCGGGATCATCACCGCCAAGTTGCTGGCGGAAAAAGCCCGGCCGCAGGCGGACGCGGTGTGGGGCCTGGCCGCTTCCAGCCTGGCGATCCTCGATCAGCAGGGCATGCTGCAAAGCTATGCACCGAAGGATCTGGGCAAGATCGGCGGCAACTACCGCGACGCCGCCAACCCGCCGGCCTGGGTCGGCATGGACGTCTGGGCCGCGACCATCTGCTTCAACACCGTCGAAGCCGAAAAACAGGGCCTGACCAAGCCGGTGAGCTGGCAGGACCTGACCAAGCCTGAGTACAAGGGCAAGATCGTCATGCCCAACCCGGCCTCGTCCGGCACCGGCTTCCTCGACGTCAGCGCCTGGTTGCAGACCTTCGGCGAGAAGCAGGGCTGGCAGTACATGGACGACCTGCACCAGAACATCGGCCAGTACGTTCACTCCGGTTCCAAGCCGTGCAAGCTGGCGGCGGCCGGCGAATTCCCGATCGGCATCTCCTTCGAATACCCGGCCGTGCAGCTCAAGCGCCAGGGTGCGCCGCTGGACATCGTGCTGCCCAAGGAAGGCCTGGGCTGGGAAATCGAAGCCACCGCGGTGATCAAGGGCACCCCTCATGAAGAAGCGGCGAAGAAGCTCGCCGACTTCTCCGCCAGCCCCGCGGCCATGGAGCTGTACAAGGAAAACTTCGCCGTGCTGGCCCAGCCGGGGATCGCCAAGCCGCAGACCGAACTGCCGGCCGACTACGAGCAGCGCCTGATCAAGAACGACTTCGCCTGGGCCTCGAAGAACCGCGACGAGATCCTCGCCGAGTGGCGCAAGCGTTATGACGGCAAGTCCGAGAAGGTCGCCGCCCAGTAACCAATAGACCGCTATCGCGAGCAATCGAGCGTCGACCGGCTGCTCCTACAGGGTTGGCCTTTGTAGGAGCGAGCTTGCTCGCGATTCACCTCGTAGAGGTCATTTCCCAAGGACCACACCCATGAGCAACCACAACGACCTGCTGATCGTCGGCGCCGGCATCCTCGGGCTGTCCCATGCCTATGCCGCGGCCAAGCGCGGTTTGCGGGTCAAGGTTTTCGAGCGCAGCGCCACGCCCCTGGGCGCGTCGGTGCGCAATTTCGGCCAGGCCCTGGTGACCGGCCAGCCGCCGGGCGTGATGCTCGACCTGGCCAGGGCCAGCCGCGGCATCTGGGGCGACTGGGCGCAATTGGCCGGCCTGCCGCTCAAGCGCAACGGCTCTTACCTGTTCGCCCGCACCGAGGCCGAGGAGCAATTGCTGCAGGCCTTCTGCGCCGGACGTGCGCAGGAGCACGGCTACCGGGTCGAACTGCTACGCGGCGCGGCGTTGAACGATCTGTACGGCGGCCGCTTCCGCCATCATCGCGCGGCGCTGCATGGCCTGGATGACCAACAGCTGTATTCCCGCGAAGCCATGCCGATGCTGATCGACTACCTGCGCCGCGACCTGGGGGTGGAGTTTCATTTCTCCACCCTGGTGCGCGACATCGAGCCCGGCCAGTTGCACAGCACCGCCGGCAGCTTTCGCGCGGGGCAGATCCTGGTCTGTTCCGGGCATGACTACCAGACCCTGCTGGCCGAACCGATTGCCGCGCTGGCGCCGCAGGTCTGCCGCCTGCAAATGCTCCGCGCCCGGCCCGAGGTGCAGCTGGACCTGCAACACGCGTTGCTCACCGGCCTGAGCTGCGTGCATTACGGCGCCTTTGCCGACCTGCCCGAAGCGGCGGCGGTGCAGGCGCAGATCATGCGGGACGCACCGCACCTGCACGAAAACGGCATCCACCTGCTGATCAGCCCGACGCCCTATGGCGAGCTGATCATCGGCGACTCCCACCATTACGGCAGCGACCCGTCGCCGTTCAATGCCGAGCAGGTGGACACCTGGATGCTCGAGCTGGCCGAGCACACCCTGGGCTGCAAGGTGCAGGTGATCGAGCGCTGGCAGGGTGTCTATGGCGCCCGCGGCCCGGGGCCGTTTTCGTTCCTGCGCCCGGCCGCCGGGGTCAGCGTGGCCCTGATGCACAGCGGCGTGGGCATGAGCGTCGGCCCGGCCATGGCCGAGGGCAATATCGCCCGTTTGCTGGAGGAAGCCTGATGGGGCCTGAGCAGCGGATCGCCGAGGTGTTCGGCCTGTACGAGCGCTTTGGCGACAGCGACTACATCGGCGAGCCGGTGTCGCAGATCGAACACATGTCCCAGGCCGCACAACTGGCCATGGCCGAGGGCTTCGACGACGAAGTGGTGCTGGCGGCGTTCTTCCACGATATCGGGCATATCTGTGGGCAGGATGCCGAGAACATGGGCGGTTTCGGCGTGGCCGGCCATGAGCGGCTGGGCGCCGACTACCTGCGCCGCGCCGGTTTCAGCGAGCGCCTGGCGCGGCTGGTGGAGTACCACGTGCAGGCCAAGCGTTACCTGACCTGCAAGGAGCCGGGCTACTACGAGCGGCTCAGCCAAGCCAGCCGGCGCACCCTGGAATACCAGGGCGGGGTGATGAGCGCCGAAGAGGCCCGGACCTTCGAACAGGACCCACTGTGCGCGGTCAGCCTGCGCCTGCGCCATTGGGACGAACAGGCCAAGGAGCTGTGGGTGCCAGTGATGGATTTGCAGGTGCTCAAGGACAAGGCGGTGCGGTTGTTGGCGGTCTGATCCGAGTCCTGCGGTGCCCGGGGGACAGCTATCGCGAGCAAGCTCGCTCCTACAGGGGAACGCATGTTCTGTAGGAGCGAGCTTGCTCGCGATGACGTAGGCGGGGGCGCCGCAGGCTTAACTGTCGACCACCAGCTTCTGCGCCAATACCTCGATCTGCTCCTGGCGCTCGGCCTGGCTCAGGCGCGGCGCCGGGTTCAACGACGACCACTGCGGGTGGGCGCGGGCCTTGTTCAGCGCCTCTGGCAGCTTGCCCTCGCGCCAGCTCTGGTCCTGGGGCGTGGCCAGCTGGATGCTGCCCAGCGCCGCATGCCCGCGCACATTCAACGCCTGCACCAGTTGCCGTTGGCGCAGGGCCAAGAGGCGCAGCACGCTGTCGTCCACGGTCAGTTCGCGCTGGCCCTTGAGCTTGCCCAGCAGGCGGCCGCCGTAGCTGCGGGCGGTTTGCAGCGCGCCACCGGCAATCGCCCCGGCCAGGGCCGCCGCGCCCAGGGTCAGGCCGCCCACCAGCAGATCGACGCCGGCCCCGGCCGCCGCGCCGGCGGCGATCCCGCCACCGACCCGCACGCCCAGTTGCTTGAGGGTTTCCGGGTTGAACAGATCATCGCCCCAGCGTCCGTCGAGCAGCGGCACATCGCTGGCGGCGGCATCCTGCGGGCGGAAGGCGTAGAGCTTGAGCAACGCCTCGACGCAGCGCTGTTCGCGCTGGCGCACGGCCTGGCGCAGTTCGCCGATGGCCTGCTGTTCCTGCTCGACCTCGCTGACCACGCTGCGCCGGCAGGCGGCGCAATCGATCAGCAGTTCGGCGATCAGACGCGCGGCGCTTTGCTGGCGGGCCAGGCGTTGCGCCTGCTGGTCGGCGATCAGGCGTTCCAGCTGCGGCCGCGAGCTTTCCAAAAGCAACGCCAGGCTTTCATACAGCCGCCGCTCGCCATCCTCCGGCGGTGCCACGCTGTCGAAGCGCACCAGCGCGTGCAGGCCCAGGCGGGCCAGGGCTTCGCGCCAGTCCGGCTCACGGTGACTGGCGCTGCTGACGAAGTTCAGCACCGGCAGCAACGGCTTGCCGCAGCTGGCGAGGACTTCCAGCTCGTCGCGGTACTTGGCCAGTACCGGCTCGCGAGCGTCGATCACATACAGCCCGGCGTCGGAGTCCAGCAGCTGGCGCAGCACCTTGGCTTCCTGTTCGAAACGCTGGCGCGCCTCGCTGCCTTCGAGAAACCGCGCCAGGCGGGCCGGGCCATCCAGGCGCTCGCCGGGGTGCTCCAGGCGTTCCAGGTAGTCGAGCAGGGCAATGGCGTCTTCCAGGCCGGGGGTGTCGTAGAGGTCGAGCAGCGGTTCGCCGTCCACCGACAGCCGCGCGCCCTCGACATGGCGGGTGGTACTGGGGCGATGGGAGACCTCGCCGAACCCCACGTCCCGGGTCAGGGTACGCAGCAGGGAGGTCTTGCCGACGTTGGTGTGGCCGACCACCGCCAGCTTCAACGACGGTTTGCGAGGATCAGTCATGCCCGGTCTCCAGCCAGTTCAGCGGTGCGCAATCGGCGAATGGCAGCTCCAGCTGTTGCAGCGCCACATGCCAGTCGCCCAGGCGTTCGGCGTCCAGCGCTTCGCCGGGCGGCGCCTGCAATAGCCAGACCCGGGTGGCAGTGGCGCTGCGGGCCAGCTCGGCGATCAGCGCCAGGCTGCCACGGTCCGGCGAGCGCCGTGGATCGCAGGCGATGGCCAGGCGCGCCGGCGGAAAGCGGCTCATCTGTTCCAGCAGCTTGTGCCGGGATTCGCGGCTGTCGAGGATGCCGGCGTCTTTCACCGTGGCCGGCAATTGCGGTGGCCAGGGGCGCTGGTCGTCCAGTTCGATGGCCACCAGCAGGGCGCCATCGCTGTCCTGCGCGCTGACGCCGCCTTCGATGCGGTGCAGCAGTTCGGGGGCGGCATCGTTGATCCCCAGGCGTTCGCTGCTGGGCATCAGCGCTTCGCGCAGCTGGCTGTAGCCGGGGAGGTTGAGGTCCAGTCGCAGGCGCGCTTGCCCGTGCCTCCAGCGCCAGCGACAGAACAGCATCAACAGCAGGCGCGGCAGCACGCCGTAAATGATCAGCGAGGCCACCAGCCAGACGGCCCACATCTGGCGCACCAGTTCAGTGTTGTAAACATCCCGGGTGCTGGCGTGAATCATCTCTACGGTCGGTACCCCGAAACCTATGGCCCGGGGTATGGCGCTGAGGGCGTTGGTGATCGCCACGAAGGCATCCGCGCCGAGCAGGGTGCTTTCCCAGTAGAACCCGTAGCGCTTGGTGATCAGCAGCATCAGCAGGATCGCCACGGCGCTGAGCAGGGCCAGCAGCCACAGGCCGTTGACCAGGGTGCCGATGGCCCAGCGATTGAGTTTGCGCCGTTGCAGCAACAACAGCAGGGCGGGCGCCAGCTGCGCGGCCTTGGCGTCGCGGGCGAGCTTGGCGCTGAGCCACAGCCACAGGCGGCCGAGGCTGGCGCCGTGTTCGCCGGCGAACAGCAGGCCGATGGCCCAGCTCAGCAGCAGAAGCAGGTTGAGGCCGAGCAGGCTGCCCAGGGCCCAGAACACGTTGACCGGCGCCTGCCCGTTACCCAGGGCGGCGAAGGCCAGGCCGGCACCGCTGACCATGGCCAACACGGCCATCAGCAACAGCGCCAGGCGCGCGCCCTGGACCCAGTGGCGCAGGGCGGCGGCCAGGCCGTCGCGTTCGGCCAGCCACAGCGCGCGGTATTGGAGGCGGCTCGCCAGATCGCCACCTGCGGTGCGCGCCAGGCGATTGGCTTCCTGGTCCTCCAGGGCGCCGGCGTGTTCTTCACGCAGGCGTACGGCTTCGGTGAGCCAGAGTTTTTGCAGTGGGGTCAGTGCTGTCACGCGTCATTCCGTTGCTCAAATGAGCGCTGAGCATAACCGCTGTCACGCTGATCGGGGTACGTTGCGGGGCACCGAGCCTCTGGTATCCTCGCCGGCATGAAAAAATCTCTCCCTCTCAGCCTGATCGCGGCCCTCGGTGAAAACCGCGTGATCGGCGTCGACAACAGCATGCCCTGGCACTTGCCGGGGGATTTCAAATACTTCAAGGCCACCACCCTGGGCAAGCCGATCATCATGGGTCGCAAGACCTGGGATTCGCTGGGGCGTCCGCTGCCGGGGCGGCTGAATATCGTGGTCAGTCGCCAGGCCGACCTGCGGCTCGAAGGCGCCGAGGTGTACCCGTCGCTGGACACCGCGGTGGCGCGTGCCGAGGAGTGGGCGCTGGAACAGGGCGTTACCGAGCTGATGCTGATCGGCGGTGCGCAGCTGTATACCCAGGGCCTGGAGCAGGCCGATCGCCTGTACCTGACGCGCGTGACGCTGAGCCCGGAGGGCGATGCATGGTTTCCGGAGTTCGACCTGAACCAGTGGCAACTGGTGTCGAACGTGCCGAATCCAGCGCAAGGGGACAAGCCGGCCTACAGCTTCGAAGTCTGGGAAAGGGTTTAATCCCGTAGCCCTGTAGCCGCTGCCGAGCCTGCGAGGCTGTGATCGAGGACGAAGTCCTCGCAAAACCCGAGCACGCGGTGTTTCAGGAAGAACAGGTTGTCTGGTTTTACGACTGCTTCGCAGTCGATCGCAGCCTCGCGGGCTCGGCAGCGGCTACAGGTCGCAGCCCCGTTCCGGGCGTGAACCCGGAACGGGGCTGGAAGATCAAGCCTGCGCCAGCTCCGCATGCTCATCGGCATCGAGCTTTTCTTTATCGGTCTGCTGCATGATCTGGCTGGTGATCGCCCCGGCGGTCATCGAACCGCTGACGTTCAGCGCGGTGCGGCCCATGTCGATCAGCGGCTCCACGGAAATCAGCAGCGCCACCAGGGACACCGGCAAGCCCATGGCCGGCAGCACGATCAGCGCGGCGAACGTCGCGCCACCGCCTACCCCGGCCACACCGGCCGAACTCAAGGTCACTATCGCCACCAGGGTTGCGATCCACAGCGGGTCCAGCGGGTCGATGCCCACGGTCGGGGCCACCATGACCGCCAGCATGGCCGGGTACAGGCCGGCGCAGCCGTTCTGGCCGATGGTCGCGCCGAACGAGGCGGCGAAGCTGGCGATGGACTGCGGAATGCCCAGGCGGCTGGTCTGGGCCTCGATGCTCAGCGGGATGCTCGCGGCGCTGGAGCGGCTGGTGAAGGCGAAGGTCAGCACCGGCCAGACCTTGCGGAAGAAGCGCAGCGGGTTGATCCCGGCCAGCGACACCAGCAGGCCGTGAACCACGAACATCAGGCCCAGGCCGATGTACGACACCACCACGAAACTGCCGAGCTTGATGATGTCCTGCAGGTTGGAGCTGGCGACCACCTTGGTCATCAGTGCCAGCACGCCGTAAGGGGTCAGCTTCATCACCAGGCGTACCAGGCGGGTGACCCAGGCTTGCAGGGTGTCGATGGCGTTGACCACTTTCTGGCCCTTGTCGGCGTCGTCCTTGAGCAGCTGCAGGGCGGCGACACCGAGGAAGGCGGCGAAGATCACCACGCTGATGATCGAGGTCGGCTTGGCCCGGGCCAGGTCGGCGAAGGGGTTCTGCGGAATGAACGACAGCAGCAGTTGCGGGATATTCAGGTCGGCGACCTTGCCCGCGTAATCGTTCTGGATCACCTGCAGGCGGGCCATTTCCTGGGTGCCGGCCACCAACCCTTCGGCGGTCAGGCCGAACAGGTTGGTCAGGGCGATGCCGATCAGCGCGGCGATGGCGGTGGTGAACAGCAGGGTGCCGATGGTCAGGAAGCTGATCCTGCCCAGGGACGAGGCGTTGTGCAGGCGCGCCACGGCACTGAGGATCGAGGCGAACACCAGCGGGATCACGATCATCTGCAGCAATTGCACATAACCGTTGCCCACCAGGTCGAACCAACCGATGGAGGTTTTCAGGACGGGGTTGCCGGCACCGTAGATGCCGTGCAGGGCAACACCGAAAACCACGCCCAGCACCAGCGCCAGCAGGACCTTCTTGGCCAGGCTCCAGGTGGTGTGACGGGTTTGTGCCAGGCCCAGCAGCAAGGCGAGGAACACCAGCAGGTTGAGGATCAGCGGCAGGTTCATTAAGGCTCCGATAAGACTTGTGCCAATCGCTTGTGGCTGCGATTGCGAACCGGTAAGCCTAACAGCTTGATATCTAATGAATTAATATCAAAAACGCATTGGGACTGTCGTTTTTGGAATAAGCCGCTGACGCTCAGGCACATGCCGGTGACGGGATCAGGACGCGGGCGGTCGCCCACAGGCGAGGATTGTCACAGCGATTTGTTAGCGTCGATCTCTTTAAATCAGGGAGAAAACGCCGATGAAACTCGCTCCGAAATTTCTGGTTGCCGCACTCTGCCTGGGCCTTGCCGGCCAGGTTCTCGCCACCGACTTGCAGCACTGGCCCGCGGACCAGGCCAAGCAACTGGACGCGATGATCGCGGCCAACGCCAACAAGGGTAACTACGCGGTGTTCGACATGGACAACACCAGTTACCGCTACGACCTGGAAGAGTCGCTGCTGCCGTTCATGGAGAACAAGGGCCTGATCACCCGCGAGACCCTCGACCCCTCCCTGAAGCTGATGCCATTCAAGGACACCGCCGAGCACAAGGAAAGCCTGTTCAGCTATTACTACCGCCTCTGTGAAATCGACGACATGGTCTGCTACCCCTGGGTGGCGCAGGTGTTCTCCGGCTTCACCCTCAAGGAACTCAAGGGCTATGTCGACGAATTGATGGCCTCGGGCAAGCCGGTACCGGCCACCTATTTCGAAGGCGACGTGGTCAAGAACACCGAGATCAATCCGCCGAAAATCTTCACCGGCCAGAAAGAGCTGTACAACAAGCTGATGGAGAACGGCATCGAGGTCTACGTGATGACCGCCGCCTCCGAGGAACTGGTGCGTATGGTCGCGTCCGATCCGAAGTACGGCTACAACGTCAAGCCGCAGAACGTCATCGGCGTGACCACCCTGCTCAAGGACCGCAAGACCGGCGAGCTGACCACCGCGCGCAAGCAGATCACCGCCGGCAAGTATGACGAGAAGGCCAACCTCGGCCTGGAACTGACCCCTTACCTGTGGACCCCGGCGACCTGGATGGCCGGCAAGCACGCGGCGATCCTGACTTACATCGACGAGTGGAAAAAACCGGTACTGGTGGGCGGCGACACCCCGACCAGCGATGGCTACATGCTGTTCCACGGTGTCGACGTGGCCAAGGGCGGCATCCACCTGTGGGTCAACCGCAAGGACAAGTACATGGCCCAGATCAACGGCATGATGGCCAAGCACGCCGCGGCCCAGGCCAAGGAAGGGCTGCCGGTGACGGCGGACAAGAACTGGGTGATCGTCAAGCCGGAGGACATTCAGTAAGAACGGGTTGAATCCATCGCGGGCAAGCCTCGCTCCTACAGGATCAGTGCCGCCTGTAGGAGCGAGCGGGCGGCGATCCGACTTACCCGCGACAGGCCTCGCAGAGGCCGATCTCCAGACAAAAAAATGCCCCGCACTTGGCGGGGCATTTTCATTCAGTGGCTGGCAATCACAGACCGTCGAGCATCGCCTTGTTGCGCACCGCGCCCTTGTCGGCGCTGGTGGCCAGCAGGGCATAGGCCTTCAGGGCGGTGGTCACCTTGCGTGGGCGTTTTTCCGCGGGCTTCCAGCCTTTCTTGTCCTGCTCGACGCGGCGGGCAGCCAGTTCTTCGTCGCTGACCAACAGGTTGATCGAGCGGTTCGGAATGTCGATCAGCACCTTGTCGCCGTCCTGTACCAGGCCGATGGCGCCGCCCGCCGCTGCCTCTGGCGAAGCATGGCCGATGGACAGGCCCGAGGTGCCGCCGGAGAAGCGGCCGTCGGTCAGCAGGGCGCAGGCTTTGCCCAGGCCCTTGGACTTCAGGTAGGAGGTCGGGTAGAGCATTTCCTGCATGCCCGGGCCGCCTTTCGGACCTTCGTAGCGAATGATGACGATGTCGCCTTCCTTCACTTCGTCGGCGAGGATGCCGCGCACCGCGCTGTCCTGGCTTTCGAAGATCTTCGCGTTGCCTTCGAAGACGTGGATCGATTCGTCGACGCCGGCGGTCTTCACCACGCAGCCGTCCAGGGCGATGTTGCCGTACAGCACGGCCAGGCCGCCTTCTTTCGAGTAGGCATGTTCGACGCTGCGGATGCAGCCGTTTTCACGGTCGTCGTCGAGGCTCGGCCAGCGGGTCGACTGGCTGAATGCGGTCTGGGTCGGGATACCGGCCGGGCCTGCCTTGAAGAAGTGGTGCACCGCTTCGTCGCTGGTCTGGGTGATGTCCCACTTGGCGATGGCTTCTTCCATGCTGCGGCTGTGCACGGTCGGCAGGTCGGTGTGCAGCAGGCCGCCGCGCGCCAGGGAGCCGAGGATGCTGAAGATGCCGCCGGCACGGTGCACGTCTTCCATGTGGTACTTCTGGATGTTCGGCGCCACCTTGCACAGTTGCGGCACGCTGCGGGACAGGCGGTCGATGTCGCGCAGGTCGAAATCGATCTCGGCTTCCTGGGCGGCGGCCAGCAGGTGCAGGATGGTGTTGGTCGAACCGCCCATGGCGATGTCGAGCATCATGGCGTTCTCGAACGCCTTGAAGTTGGCGATGTTGCGCGGCAGCACCGACTCGTCGTTCTCGCCGTAGTAGCGCTTGCACAGCTCGACGATGGTGCGGCCGGCCTGCAGGAACAGCTGTTCGCGGTCGCTGTGGGTGGCCAGGGTCGAACCGTTGCCCGGCAGGGCCAGGCCCAGGGCCTCGGTCAGGCAGTTCATCGAGTTGGCGGTGAACATGCCGGAGCAGGAGCCGCAGGTCGGGCAGGCGCTGCGCTCGTACTCGGCAACCTTCTCGTCAGAAGCGCTGGAGTCGGCGGCGATCACCATGGCATCGACCAGGTCGAGGCCGTGGGAAGCGAGTTTGGTCTTGCCGGCTTCCATCGGGCCGCCGGAAACGAAGATCACCGGGATGTTCAGGCGCAGGGCGGCCATCAGCATGCCGGGGGTGATCTTGTCGCAGTTGGAGATGCAGACGATGGCGTCGGCGCAGTGGGCGTTGACCATGTACTCCACGGAGTCGGCGATGATCTCGCGGCTCGGCAGCGAATACAGCATGCCGTCGTGGCCCATGGCGATACCGTCATCCACGGCGATGGTGTTGAATTCCTTGGCCACGCCGCCGGCGCGTTCGATTTCGCGGGCGACCAGCTGGCCCAGGTCCTTGAGGTGCACATGGCCCGGGACGAACTGGGTGAAGGAGTTGGCAATGGCAATGATCGGCTTCTTGAAGTCGTCATCTTTCATCCCCGTGGCGCGCCACAGCGCGCGGGCGCCGGCCATGTTGCGGCCGTGGGTGGATGTTTTCGAGCGGTAATCAGGCATGGAGCACTCCGGGCGGCTAATCAGGTAACAAATGGGGAGTGAGCTTCTATTGACCCCTGGAACACTCAGAAATGGCCGTGTGTCCTGAAGCTGCCGATGACGCCGCGGGATCGCCGCGCGCCTCAGCCTGAGCTCATAAACCCGCCGGGGGATGACTGGCGATGAATCTCGCGATTCTACACCGCTGGCGCCAGGAAGGAATGCCGTGGCCGCTCTACGGCGTCGAATGCCTGGATATGTAAATGGGCAGCCGGCGATCAGGGACTGGTTTAGACTCGCCGGCCTTCGATCACCTTCCAATGGAGCTGGAATGTCCGCGACGCTGCGATCCCTGAGGTTCTACCTTGCCATCGGCCTGGCGCAGGGCCTGCTGCTGATGTGGACCGTCCTCTACAGCGACTTGTCCGGTGTCACCATGGCCGCGCTGGCGGCTGCCCTGTTGGCGGGCGGCGGGCTGCTGCAGCTGCTGGCCGAGCAGCGACGCCAGCCGCGGATCTGGATCGCGATGCTGCTGGTGGCGCTGGGTGCGGCGGGGCTGGTGTGGGCCTGTCGTGGCCTGCCCTTCACCCTTGGCGTGGGGTTGGGTGTGATGGCCGGCCTGCTGCTGATGACCCTGCTCAGTGCCACGCTGCTGCGGGGGCGTGCTGACCTGTGGCGGCGCCTGCTGGCTAACGGTGCCTGGGTGCTGCTGGCTTTGCCGATGCCCTGGCTGGTGCAGTGGCTGTTCAAGCTATGGATCCAGCACCGCCACCTCGACCCGTTCAAGAGCGGGTTGCTGTCCCTGGCGTTTTTTGCCGCACCGACACTCGCGTTCTCCGGCGCCATGTTCCTCGGCAATTTATGGTGCGCGCGCCGTCGGGCACAGGTCGCCTGAGCGCTGAGTCTTGGGTGAGGAGGGGGCAATCGGCTTGGGCGCCCCTTGCCGCGAGGGGCAAGGGGCGTCCAGTCAGGCTCAGCTGTTAGGCAGCAGGCGGCAGGTGATGCTCTTGATGTAGCGGGTTTCCGGGATGGCCGGGTGTACCGGATGGTCCGGGCCCTGGCCGCCGCGCTCCAGCAGTTGGATATTGCGGTCCAGGTGGCGGGCGCTGGTGAGCAGGATGTTCTGCAGGTCGTCTTCGGGCAGGTGCATCGAGCACGACGCGCTGACCAGGATGCCGTCCTTGCTGAGCAGGCGCATGGCCTGTTCGTTCAGGCGGCGGTAGGCGCCTTCGCCGTTCTTCAGGTCTTTCTTGCGTTTGATGAAGGCGGGCGGGTCGGCGACGATCACGTCGAAACGCTCTTCGGCGGCCTTGAGCTCTTTCAGGGCTTCGAACACGTCGCCTTCGATGCAGGTGACTTTCTCGGCGATGCCGTTGAGCGCGGCGTTGCGCTCGACACCGTCAAGGGCGAAACCCGAGGCATCGACGCAGAACACTTCGCTGGCACCGAAGGCGCCGGCCTGCACGCCCCAGCCGCCGATGTAGCTGAACAGGTCCAGTACGCGCTTGCCCTTGGCGTAAGGCGCCAGGCGGGCGCGGTTCATGCGGTGGTCGTAGAACCAGCCGGTTTTCTGGCCTTCCATCACCGGGGCCTCGAACTTCACGCCGTTCTCTTCCAGGGCGACCCACTCCGGCACCAGGCCGAACACGGTTTCCACGTAGCGGTTGAGGCCTTCGGCATCACGCGCGGCGGAGTCGTTCTTGAACAGGATGCCGCTTGGCTTGAGGATCTGGACCAGGGCGGCGATCACGTCGTCCTTGTGCTGTTCCATGGTCGCCGAAGCCAGCTGCACGACGAGGATGTCGCCGAAACGGTCGACCACCAGGCCCGGCAGCAGGTCGGAGTCGCCGTACACCAGGCGGTAGAACGGCTTGTCGAACAGGCGCTCGCGCAGCGACAGCGCCACGTTCAGGCGGTGCACCAGCAGCGACTTGTCCAGCGCCAGCTTGGCGTCGCGCGACAGCAGGCGGGCGCAGATCAGGTTGTTCGGGCTCATGGCGACGACGCCCAGCGGCTTGCCGCCGGCGGCTTCCAGCACTGCCTGGTCGCCTGCCTTGAAGCCGTGGAGTGGGGTGGCGGCTACATCGATTTCGTTGCTGTAGACCCACAGGTGGCCGGCGCGCAGGCGGCGATCGGCGTTGGCTTTGAGGCGCAGGCTTGGCAGGGACATGACGTCGCTCCGGAAAAAAGAGCGGGAGTATAACGTGTTGCGCTCGCCGAGAGGCTGGCGAGTGGATATGCGGTGACAGGGCAAACCCGCCGTGGATATCCCGCGCCGGCCCGGCATTGCCCCGAGGCGCCCGTTGTAAAGTTCCTTTCGGCTGGCCATGGGCGCTATCTAAAGGGTTAGAATCGCCGCCTAGCCCAGAGTGCGTACCTATGTCCCAAGCGATGTCCCAAGAGCTTTCCGCCGAACAGATTCAACAGGCCCTGCAAGGCATCAGTGTGCCGCCCCAACCGCAGATCATGGTGGATTTGCAGATGGAGCAGTACATGCCCGACCCCGACCTGGAAGTGATCGCGCGGCTGATCTCCCAGGACCCGGGCCTTTCCGGCGCCCTGCTGAAAATCGTCAACTCGCCGTATTACGGGCTGAGCAACAAGATCGCCTCGATCCAGCGCGCGGTGAACCTGCTGGGCAGCCGTTCGATCATCAACCTGATCAACGCGCAGTCGATCAAGGGCGAGATGAGCGACGAAACCATCGTCACCCTCAACCGCTTCTGGGACACCGCCCAGGATGTGGCGATGACCTGCCTGACCCTGGCCAAGCGCACCGGCTCGCAAGCGGTCGACGAGGCTTATGCCCTGGGCCTGTTCCACGATTGCGGCGTGCCGCTGATGCTCAAGCGCTTCCCCGACTACATGACGGTGCTGGAAGAGGCCTACGCCAGCGCGGGCCCCGAGAACCGCGTGGTGGATACGGAAAACCGTGTGTTTAATACCAACCACGCGGTGGTCGGTTACTACACGGCCAAGTCCTGGCGCCTGCCGGAGCACGTGACCAATGCCATCGCCAATCACCATAACGCCCTGGCGATCTTCAGCGACGAGTCGTCGCGCAACAGCCAGCTGAAGAACCTGCTGGCGATCCTGAAAATGGCCGAGCATATCTGCGCGTCCTACCGGGTGCTGGGCAATCAGGTCGATGATCATGAATGGAACAGCATCGGCCATCTGATCCTCGATTACGTCGGCCTGTCCGACTACGACTTCGAGAACCTCAAGGAAACTGTGCGCGAACTGGGCGCGCACTGATTCCCGACCACGTTATAGAGAACACGAGGCGCACATGCCTGAATTACCGGAAGTCGAAACCACCCGGCGCGGTATCGCGCCGCACCTGGAAGGGCAACGCGTCAGCCGCGTGATCGTGCGCGAGCGGCGCTTGCGCTGGCCGATTCCGGAGGACCTCGATGTGCGCCTGTCCGGCCAGCAGATCGTCAAGGTCGAGCGCCGCGCCAAGTACCTGCTGATCAATGCCGAAGTCGGCACCCTGATCAGTCACCTGGGCATGTCGGGCAACCTGCGCCTGGTGGAGGTCGGCTTGCCGGCGGCCAAGCACGAGCACGTCGACATCGAGCTGGAGTCCGGCCTGGCCCTGCGCTACACCGACCCGCGGCGCTTTGGCGCGATGCTCTGGAGCCTGGACCCGCTCAACCACGAACTGCTGATCCGCCTGGGGCCGGAGCCGCTGACCGACCTGTTCGACGGCGAGCGCCTGTATCAGCTGTCGCGGGGACGTTCGATGGCGGTCAAGCCGTTCATCATGGACAACGCGGTGGTGGTGGGGGTGGGCAACATCTATGCGACCGAAGCGCTGTTCGCCGCCGGCATCGATCCGCGTCGCGAAGCCAAGGGGATTTCCCGGGCGCGCTACCTGAAGCTGGCGATCGAGATCAAGCGCATCCTGGCCGCGGCCATCGAGCGCGGCGGCACCACCCTGCGCGACTTTATCGGCGGCGACGGGCAGCCGGGCTATTTCCAGCAGGAACTGTTTGTCTACGGGCGCGGCGGGGAACACTGCAAGGTCTGTGGCACGGGGCTGCGAGAGGTCAAGCTGGGGCAGCGTGCGAGCGTGTATTGCCCTAAATGCCAGAGCTGATCGCCTGTAGCCGCTGCCGAAGGCTGCGATAGGTCCGTAGGACCTGTGGCGATCTTACTGGCGTCGCGGCCGTTTCGGCCGATCGCAGCCTTCGGCAGCGGCTACGGTCGCAAGTCTCGATGGCTGTGTTATGCCTTGCCGGTGATCTTCCGGTACTTGGCCATCAACTCTTCTTCGGTTTCCGGGTGGGCCTCGTCCAGCGGGATGCAATCCACCGGGCAGACCTGCTGGCATTGCGGCTCGTCATAGTGGCCGACGCATTGGGTGCACAGGTTCGGGTCGATCACGTAGATCTCTTCGCCTTGAGAAATCGCGGCGTTCGGGCACTCGGGTTCGCAGACGTCGCAGTTGATGCAATCGTCGGTGATGATCAGGGACATGGGGCACTCCGGCCGGGGCGGCGGGCCCAGGCATTTGAAAAACCAATGGCGCAATTGTGCCGCATTGGCGAGCGCAGTGCACGCGGGCGCGATGGGAGGGGCGTTTGCAGGGTGACTGCGCGGGAGCTGGCGCGGGCTGCGCGAGCTCCCGCGGGGGTTATTTCTTGAAGCGCAGGGTCAGGGCGTCGGCCACGGCCGGATGCACGAACTTGCTGATATCGCCGCCCAATGCCGCGATTTCCCGGACCAGGGTCGAGGAAATGAACGAATAACGCTCCGACGGCGTGAGGAACAGGCTTTCCACGTCCGGCGCCAGTTGGCGGTTCATGTTGGCCAGCTGGAATTCGTATTCGAAGTCCGAAACCGCCCGCAGCCCCCGCAGGAAGACATTGGCGTTCTGCTCTTTGGCGAAATGCGCCAGCAGCGTGGAAAAACCGACGACTTCAACGTTCGGCAGGTGCTTGGTGACCTCGCGAGCCAGTTCCACACGCTGTTCCAGGGGAAAAAGCGGGTTTTTCTTCGGGCTGGCGGCGACGGCGATGATCACATGATCGAACAGGCGCGAGGCGCGTTCGACCAGATCGCCATGGCCCTTGGTAATAGGGTCGAAGGTACCTGGGTACAACACTCGGTTCATCGCGTCGTCCTGGCGGGAGTCCGTTGGGGAGTCGGATGGTATCGCAGCCTTTCCGGTCGGCCAAGTCGCCTGTGACGGAAGAAAGCACTATAGACGACGAAAATAAGCGGCGTTTTCACCCGCTTTTCAGCCGTTCGGCCAGGGCCGTGGCCAGTTGCGCGGTCAGGCCGTAGACCGACAGTTGCGGATTGGCGCCGATGCTGGTGGGGAACAGCGAACCGTCGTGGATCGACAGATTGGCCAGCTGGTGATGCCGGCCCAGGCTGTCGGCGACGGCGTTTTTCGGGTCTTCGCCCATGGCGCAACCGCCCATCACATGGGCGCTGCCCAGGCGGGTGCGGTACAGCGCAAGGTTCAGGCCGTCGATCAGTGTCTTGGCCTCGGCCAGGGTCTTCACGTAGCGGGCATCGCTGTGCATTGGCATGACCGCCTTGGCGCCGCCGGCGAACTGGATCTGCGCCATGCTATGAAAGGCCCGGCGCACGCCATCCCAGGCGTAGTCCGAGACCTGATAGTCGAGCACCGGCGAGCCGTCGCCGCGCAGTTCCACGCTGCCGCCGCTGCTGTCCGGGTGAAAACCGTCGCGCAGCAGCGCGAGCATGGCATGGGTATGGGGCAACTGCTGCATGTTCAGGGCGCTCTGCGGGCCGAAACCGCCGAGCAGGGTGGCGGCCAGCGCCGGTTGCAGCGGCGGCACCTCGAGTTTGTAGGACATTTTGCCGGTGGTGCCGTCCAGCCACTGGAAATGATCGGAGTAGATCGACTGCGGCGCCCCGTAAAAGGGGTTGATCACCTGGTCGAACTGCCCGGCGGAAAAATTCACCAGGTGCAGGAAGGTACGTTTGCCCAGGCGCTTGTGCGGGTCGGCCGCGTCGGAGCGCAGCAGCAGGGCCGGGCTGTTGATCCCGCCACCGGCCAGCACATAGTGCCGGGCCTTGACCTTGATGGTGCGCCCGGTGGGCGCCACGCAGCGCTCGTCCATGGCCAGGCAGAGCAGGCTTTCGACCCGATCGTCCTTGATCTGCAGGCGCTCGGCGCGGGCCAGGTACAGCAGTTCGCCGCCTTTCTCCAGGGTCGCGGGAATGGTGGTGACCATCATCGACTGCTTGGCGTTGGTCGGGCAGCCCATGCCGCAATAGCCGAGGTTCCAGCAGCCGCGCACGTTGCGCGGGATCACGTGCCAGCTGTAGCCGAGTTTCTCGCAGCCGATCCTGATCACGTCGTTGTTGGCGTTGGGCGGCATGATCCACGGGGCGATCCCCAGGCGTTGCTCCATCTTCGCGAACCAGGGGGCCATCTCGGCCGGGCTGTGGCCCTTGACGTCGTGCTCCTTGGCCCAGTGCTCCAGGGTCGGCTCAGGGGTACGGAAGCTGGACGTCCAGTTGATCAGGGTGGTGCCGCCGACCGCGCGACCTTGCAGGATAGTGATGGCGCCATCCTTGCTCATGCGGCCGATGCCTTCCTGATAGAGGCTGGCGTAGGCCTGGTCCTCGAGCATCTTGAAGTCGTCGCTGGTCTTGAGTGGCCCTTCCTCGATCAGCAGCACCTTGTAGCCGGCGGCGCTGAGGATCTCGGCGGTGGTGCCGCCGCCCGCGCCGCTGCCGATGATGGCGACATCCGCTTCGAGGGTCAGGTCCTCCTGCAATTGCGCGCCGTTGTAGGTTTTCCAGCCTCGGGCCAGGCCTTCGCGAAACAGATCGGGTACAGGCATATCAGGCACTCTCTAGTTGTTCTGGGGCTTCTGGGTGCTTGTGTAGCCGCTGCCGAAGGCTGCGACAAGGTCCGTAGGATTTAGGAGCGCATCTCCTGCGGAGCCGATCGCAGCCTTCGGCAGCGGCTACAGAGCGAGCAGTCTTCAGATCCTGGGCGGCCCGGGATAACCGCAATGGGCCCAGGATTCGGGGCGGCTGTACCAGGCCATCATCACCAGTTGCAGCAGGGACGCGTGGCCCATGCGCAGCAGGCTGAGAGAGCTGGTTTCCCAGCGCTTGAGGAAGTGCCGGATATCGTCGGCGCTGGCGTTTTCCCAACTGCCCCAGATGCCGGTCAGGGGGCCGCGCGTGATGCCCATGCCCAGCACGTCGAACAGCTGCTGGGTGAGCTTGAGCATTTCCGGCGACAGGTGGTCGAGGCTGTAATCCAGGCTTTTCAGGGTGGCGTCGAGCGCCGCCGGCAGCTTCTCGGCGGCCACGGCACCGTCGAGCATGACCGGGAGCAGCGCCCGCAGAATCGGCAGGTCACTGCTGCGCAATGCGGCAAAGCCGCTGGCAGGGGTGCTGGACGAGCAACCGCTGAGGCTGGCGCCGAGGCCGGCGGTGGTCAGGAACGCGCTGGCACACAGGCCGATTTTCAACAGGCCACGGCGCGACAGTACGGGTGCGGCAGGCAGGCTGGGAGTCATTATTGTTATTACCCGCAATGGTCTGGTTAACGGATGAACAGCTTCTGGATCAGCTTCTGGATCGGTTTGCCATAGGGCGGGTAGATCAGCCGCGCGGCATTCAGGCGCTGCTTGCTCAGCACTCCCTTGGCCTTGCTGAAGGTCAGGAAACCCTCGTGACCGTGGTAATGGCCCATGCCCGAGTGGCCGATGCCGCCGAACGGCATGTCGTCCTGGGCGACGTGCAGCAGGGTATCGTTGAGGCAGACCCCGCCCGAGTGGGTTTCGTTGAGTACCCGGTCCTGCTCGGCCTTGTCGTAGCCGAAGTAATAGAGCGCCAGCGGGCGAGGGCGCTGGTTGATGTAGGCGAAGGCCTGGTCCAGGCCGGTGTAGGGCACGATCGGCAGGATCGGGCCGAAGATCTCATCCTGCATCACCGTCATGTCGTCGCTGACATTCAGCATCAGGCTGTGGCCCATGCGCCGTTCCTGGTTCTCTTCGAACAGCGGGATCAGCAGCGCGCCCTTGCTGGTGGCGTCGCTGATGTAGCTGTTCAGGCGCGCCAGCTGCCGCGGGTTGATGATCGCGGTGTAGTCGGGGTTGTCGACCAGGGTCGGGAAGAAACCACGGACCACCTGGCGATAGGCGTCGACGAAGGCGCCGACGCGGTGTTCCGGGACCAGCACGTAGTCCGGGGCGACGCAGGTCTGGCCGGCGTTCATGGTCTTGCCGAAGGCGATGCGTTCGGCGGCGTCCTTGAGCGGTACGTCGTCGGATACGATGGCCGGAGACTTGCCGCCCAGCTCCAGGGTCACCGGGGTCAGGTTTTCCGCCGCGGCGCGCATCACATGCTTGCCGATGCTGGTGGCGCCGGTGAACAGCAGGTGATCGAAGGGCAGCCGGGAGAAGGCCACGCCCACGTCGGCTTCGCCCAGCACCACGGCGACCAGGTCCTCGGGGAACGCCTTGGCCAGCAGGCGCTTGAGCAGCAGGCCGGTGGCGGGGGTCGATTCGCTAAGCTTGAGCAGCACCCGGTTGCCGGAGGCGAGCGCGCCCACCAGCGGGCCGATGGCCAGGTACAGGGGGTAGTTCCACGGCACGATCACCCCGACCACGCCCAATGGCTGGTAGACGACCTTGGCCGAGGCCGGCTGGAAGGCCACGCCGACCTTGCGCCGCGAAGGTTTCATCCAGCCCTTGAGGTGTTTGCTGGCGTAGTGGATGCCATGCAGGCTGGGCATGATTTCGGCGAGCAGGGTTTCGTCGGCGCTGCGATGGCTGAAATCTTCGCTGATGGCATCGATCAGGGCCTGGCGTTCGCTGTCGAGCAGCTCGCGCAGGCTCTTGAGCCATTGCTGGCGCTGGGCGGCGGGCGGCATGAGGTTGGCCGCGAAGGCCTGGCGCTGGGCGGCGAACAGACGGTGGAGCTCATCCAACTGCTGGTGGGCTTCCGGCAAGTAGGCGATTTCGGCAGACATGGGCGGCTCCGGTTTTTGTGGGTGGGAGATTTTTAGAGTTTATGCTCTAAAATGTCAAATGACATCCCGGGCCGGCTTTGATTTATCCCGTTGGGGATAGGTCGTAAGATGCCGGGCAACGCCTTCTCGATTAAAGCCCACGCTCATGGCCCCACGCATAAAAACCCGCGAACGTATCGTCCAGAACAGCCTGGAGCTGTTCAACCAGCAAGGCGAACGCAGTGTCAGCACCAACCACATTGCGGCCCACATGGAGATTTCGCCGGGCAACCTGTATTACCACTTCCCCAACAAGCAGGCGATCATCGCCGTGCTGTTCTGCGAGTACGAAGCCCTGGTCGACAGCTTCCTGCGCCTGCCCCAGGGCCGTACCGTGACCGTCGAGGACAAGCGCTATTACCTGCAGGAGCTGCTGGCCGCCATGTGGCGCTATCGCTTCTTGCACCGTGACCTGGAACACCTGCTCGACAGCGACGCCGAACTGGCCGCCCGTTATCGGCGCTTCTCCCAGCGCTGCCTGATCCACGGCACGGCGATCTACGAAGGTTTCGTCGAGGCCGGCATCCTGCGGATGGACAAGGTGCAGATCGAATCCCTGACCCTCAATGCCTGGATCATCCTTACCTCCTGGGTGCGTTTTTTGTGCACCACCCGGGAAAACTCCGCGCACCTGAGCGAAGAAGCCATCAAGCGCGGTGTGTACCAGGTGCTGGTGCTGGAGGCCGGATTTGTCACCGACCAGGCCCGGGAGGCGGTCGACGCGCTATACGACGAGTTTTACGTGCCCCTGGGGCAAGCCCTGGAAGAAGTGCAGTAGGATCTGGATCAAGTCATCGTTCAATTACTGGAGCCCGTCATGCCCATCGCGCAACTGATCAGTCCACAGCAATTGGCCGCTCGCCTGGAGCAGCCCGGGCTGGTGATTCTCGATTGTCGTTTTTCTCTGGAAGACCCGGATTACGGCCAGCGCAGTTATGCCGGGGGGCATCTGGCCGGCGCGCATTTTGCCGATCTGGAACGCGACCTCAGTGGCCGGGTGGTCAAGGGCGTGACCGGGCGCCATCCGTTGCCCGAACCGGCGACGTTGATCGCGCGCCTGCAAGCCTGGGGCATCGACGCCGACAGCGACATCGTGCTTTACGACGACGGCCCCGGTGCCTATGCCGCCCGCGCCTGGTGGCTGCTGGCCTGGCTGGGCAAGCGCGACGGCGTATTCATTCTCGACGGCGGCTTGAAAGCCTGGCACGCCGCGGGCCTGCCGTTGAGCCTGGATCCACCGACCAATGTTCTCGGCCATTTCACGGGCCAGCCTGACAAAACTCTGTTGTTGACTGTCGAGCAACTGCAAAAGCGCCTCGGCCAGCCGACCCTGACCCTGCTCGACGCCCGCGGCCAGCCACGTTTTCGCGGCGAGGTGGAGCCGATCGACCCGGTGGCCGGACATATCCCCGGTGCGCAATGCGCGGCTTTCACCGATAACCTGGACAGCGACGGCCGTTTCCTGCCGGCCGATCAGCTCAAGAAGCGCTTTGCCGCGAAGCTGGGCGAGCGTTCGCCGAGCGAGCTGGTGGCGTACTGCGGCTCGGGCGTGACCGCCTGTCACAACCTGTTCGCCCTGTGCCTGGCCGGTTATCCCCTGGGCAGGCTGTATGCCGGCTCCTGGAGCGAATGGATCACCGATCCGCAGCGCGCGGTCGCCACGGGCGACTGAGGCCCCTCACCGTAGGAGCGAAGCTTGCTCGCGATCCAGGCGCTGCGTTGTTTCTGCAGGGCCGCGTCGCCTGAGATGTTTTTCGCGAGCAAGCTTCGCTCCTACAGGGGCAGGCGCTGTTTCAGAGGGACTGGCGGGCGCTGCGATAGGCCGCCGGCCCCACGCCGTAGACCTGCTTGAACTGCCGGCTCAGATGGCTCTGGTCGGCGAACCCCAATTGTGTCGCCACTTCCAGCGGCAGGCAGCCGTCGCGCAGCAGTGCCCGGGCCTGGGCGATGCGCTGTTGCATCAGCCAGGTGTGCGGCGGCATGCCGGTGGCGCGGCGGAACACTCGGGCGAAATGGAACGGCGAGAGATTCACCGCCGCGGCCAGCTCCTCCAGGGAGGGCGGGGCCGCCAGCTGCGCTTGCAGCAACTCCTTGGCCTGGACGATCGCCCGGTGTTCCCGCCCGGGTTTGCCCGGCGCCTTGACTCCGGCGTGACGCCGCAGCAGCAAGAGCATCATTTCCCGCCACAGGGTCTGTTGTTGCAGGGCGGTGGCCGGGCTTTCCAGCAGTTGATGCAACTGGCAGAAACCGCTGACCAGATCGGGGTCGCGATACAGCGTGGCGCCGAAGGCCGGCAGGCTGTCGGTGGGTAGTTCCAGCTCGCCGAGCATGGCGAGGATCTGCGCGTTGTCCGGATAAAACGCCCGGTACAGCCAGCCGTCCTCGGTGCCTTTGTGGCCGGTGTGCAGCTCGTCCGGGTTGATCAGCACCAGGGTGCCACGCCCCGCCAGATGCTCGGCGCCGCGATAACGGTAGCGCTGGGCGCCGTCCATGATCATGCCGATCACATAGCCGTCATGCACATGGGGCACGAAGCGATGCTCGATGTAGCGCGCGGCCAGCAACTCCACGCCGGCCAGGGGCGCGGTCTGCCAGAAACGGATCGACTCGCCCTGGCCGCCATTCATCACAACTCGCCCCCCAGGCTGGACAGCCACTGGGGAATGCGCCGCTCCAGGTAGTAACCCGGAGTCTTCACCGAACCCTCGACAAAACCGACGTGCCCACCCTTGGCCTGCAGCTCGAGGTGGGTGCTGTCGGACAGCTCGCCGGCTTCCGGCAGGCTGTGGGGGAACACGAAAGGATCGTCCGCGGCCTGGATGATCAGGGTTTGTGTGCGGATTTCCCCGAGGAAATAACGGCTGGAGGCGCGCCGGTAATAGTCCTGGGCATCGGCGAAGCCATTCAGCGGCGCGGTGACCCGGCCGTCGAAGTCCCAGAAGGTGCGCATCTTCTCCAGCGGCCCCAGCCGCTCCAGCACGGCCAGGCCCTCATGGCGCCCGTCGTGCTGGAACTGGCGTTGCTTGTCCTTGATGTAGGCCAGCATCTCGCGCATGAAATGCGCCTGGTAGACCTTGGAAAACCCCTGGCCGATGCGGTCGGCGCACTGGTCCAGGCGAAATGGCACCGACACCGCGACGGCGCCTTGCAGCTGGCTGGCGCTGCCGCTTTCCCCCAGGTGCTTGAGCAATACATTGCCGCCCAGCGAGTAGCCCACCGCGAACAGCGGGGCCTGCGGGCGTTTGCTGCGCAGGTGGTCGATGGCGGCGGCCAGGTCTTCGCTGGCCCCCGAGTGATAGCTGCGCGGCAGCAGGTTGGGTTCGCCCGAGCAGCCTCGCCAGTTCAACGCCGCGCTGGCCCAGCCCTGGCTCGCCAGGGCCTTTTGCAGGCCGGCCACGTAAGGCGAGTTGGAAGAGCCGGTCAGGCCGTGCAGCACCAGCACCAGGGGCGCGGTGGCGGAGTGCGGGCCGTGCCAGTCGAGATCGAGAAAGTCGCCGTCGTCGAGCCACAGGCGTTCGCGCTGGCGCTCGAGGTGAGTGGTCTTGCGCCATAGCGGGCCCCACAGGGTCTGCAGGTGCGGGTTGCCGAGGCCGAAGGCGGGAATGAAGCGATCTGACGGAGTAGGCACGGTGATTCTCGTAGCAGCGGTGCGCGTCCCCGGCGGGGTTGCGCACCTTTTCAGGCCAGTGGTTTAACCGGCGATCTCTGCCGTACGTTGCCACAAGGCGTAGTACACCTGCCCGGATTTTTGCTCGCGGTGCAGGCGCCAGTTCGCCGGGAGGCCGAGGGTCGAAGGCGCGGTTTCACTTTCGGTATAGACCCAGGCGTCGTCGGCCAGCCAGTCGCGTTCTTCCAGCAGGGCACAGGTGGCCGGCAGCAGGTTCTGATGGAACGGCGGGTCGAGGAACACCAGGTCGAAACGGCTGGCCGGCTGGGTTTCCAGGTAACGCAGGGCGTCGGCGGTCTGCACCTGGCCGACGGTGCAGCGCAGGGTGCCCAGGTGTTCGCGCAGGCGCGACACGGCCAGGTTGCTGGCATCCAGCGCCTGGCCCATGGCGGCGCCACGGGACAGGGCTTCGAGAAACAGCGCGCCGCTGCCGGCGAATAGGTCGAGCACCTTGGCCCCGGCGACATAGGGCGCCAGCCAGTTGAACAGGGTCTCGCGCACCCGGTCCGGAGTCGGGCGCAGGCCCGGCACATCGGGGAAGCTCAGGCGGCGGCTGCGCCACTCGCCGCCGATGATGCGCAGTTGGCCCACACCGTTGTGCTGGTTATGGACGGGTTTCTTGCTGGGACGCGATGGGCTGGCCATTAGTGCTCCGGAACCCCGAGCGGCTGCTCGGCGGGTTTGTCAGTTGGGGCCGGCAACGGCTTTTGCGGCACGGTCGGGCCGGCGGTGACGATGACCATCTTGTCGGCGCCCAGATGCTTGTTCAGCACGTCCCGGACCTGCTCCACGGTCAGGCTCTGGGACTGCTGCATGAAGTCTTCAAGATAGCTCAGCGGCAGGTTGTAGAAGCCGATGGCGCCCAGTTGGCCGACGATGTCGGCGTTGCTGGCGGTGGACAGCGGGAAGCTGCCGGCCAGTTCGCGCTTGGCGTCGTCGAGTTCCTTCTGGGTCGGGCCGGTCTTGAGGTAGTCGGCGAGCACGTCCTGCACCAGCTTGAGGGTGCCCTCGCTCATTTCGGCACGGGTTTGCAGGTTGATCATGAACGGGCCACGGGCCTGCATCGGGCTGAAGCCGGAATAGACGCCGTAGGTCAGGCCGCGCTTCTCGCGCACTTCGCTCATCAGCCGGGTGCCAAAACCACCACCGCCAAGGATCTGGTTGCCCAGGGACAACGCGGCGTAGTCCGGGTCGTCACGATCGATGCCCAGTTGCGCCAGCAGCAGGCTGGTCTGGCTGGAGGGGTATTCGATATGGCCGATGCTGGCTTGTGGCTCGCTCGGTTGCGGGATTTTCGCCAGCGCCGGGCCTTTGGGCAGGGCGGCGGAGATCTGCGCGGCAATTGCCTCGGCATCGCTGCGCGACAGGTCGCCCACCAATGCGATCACCACGTTGCCGGCGGCATAGGCTTTGGCGTGGAACGCCCGCAGTTGGGCCAGGCTGATCGGCGGCACGCTTTGCGCGGTGCCATCGCTGGAATGGGCATACGGATGGCTGCCGTACAGGCGTTTCATCAGTTCCAGGCTCGCCAGCTTGCCGGGGTTCTGCTTCTGGTACTCGAAGCCGGCGAGCATCTGGTTCTTGATGCGCGCCAGGGAGTCGGCCGGGAAGGTCGGCTTGCCGACGACATCGGCGAACAGCTGCAGGGCCGGCGTGCGTTTGTCCGGCGCGCTGAGGCTGCGCAGGGACGCGATGGCCATGTCCTTGTAGGCACCGTTGCCGAAATCGGCACCCAGGCCCTCGAAACCTTCGGCGATCGCGCCGACATCCTTGCCGGCCACGCCTTCGTTGAGCATGGCGTTGGTCAGCATCGCCAGGCCTGGCGCGTCGCCATCCTGGCTGCTGCCGGCGGCGAAGGTCAGGCGCATGTCGAACATCGGCAGCTCATGGGCTTCGACGAACAGTACCTTGGCGCCTTCGGCGGTGCTCCAGGTCTTGATGTCGAGGCTGCGGCGGCTTGGGGCCTTACCGTCGAGCTCGGTCAAGGATTGCAGCTTCTGGCTGCTCTTGGCCTTGTCCAGCGCCTGGCTGGCGTCGGATGGGTCCGCGCGCAGCAGATAAAGGCCGGCGGCGGTGATCAGGGCCACGAGTGCCAGGCCGAGCAGGACCGGGCTGGCGCTTTTGCGCTTACTCATGAGCGGACTCCTCAGGCAATACGTGGGCAACGCTCAGGCGTTCGCGGGTGAAATAGGTACGAGCGGCCTTCTGGATGTCTTCAGGGGTCACGCTTTGCAGTTCGGCGAGTTCGGTGTCCATGAGTTTCCAGGACAGGCCGACGGTTTCCAGCTGGCCGATGGCGGTGGCCTGGCTGGTGATGGAGTCACGTTCGTAGACCAGGCCGGCGATCACCTGGGCGCGCACGCGTTCCAGTTCTTCGGCGGTCGGCGGGGTGGTTTTCAGCTCTTCGAGCAGGCGCCACAGCCCGGCTTCGGCCTGGGCGATGGTTTTCTTCTTCTGGCTGTTGGGCATGGCCGAAAGCAGGAACAGGCTGTCGCCGCGGGTGTAGGCGTCGAAGCTCGACGAGCCGCCGGACACCAGCTCTTCGCCGCGCTCCAGGCGGGTCGGGATGCGGGCGCTGTAGCCGCCGTCGAGCAGCGCGGCGATCAGGCGCAGGGCGTGCACCGAATGCTTGTCTTCGGCGGTGGCGATGCTCGGCACGTTGAAGGCCAGCATCACGCTCGGGAGCTGGGTCTTCACCCGAAGGGTGATCTGCCGCTCGCCGGGCTCGGCCAGTTCCAGGGGAATCTTCGCCGCGGGCACGGCGCGCTTGGGAATGGCGCCGAAATAACGTTGGGCCAGGGTTTTGACTTCGTCCGGGGTCACGTCGCCGACCACCACCAGGGTGGCATTGTTCGGCACGTACCAGGATTCATACCAGTGGCGCAGTTCCTCGACCTTCATCCGGTTGAGGTCGGCCATCCAGCCGATGGTCGGCGTGTGGTAGCCGCTGGCCGGATAGGCCATCGCCTTGAAGCGCTCGAAGGCCTTGGACATCGGCTTGTCGTCGGTGCGCAGGCGGCGCTCTTCCTTGATCACTTCGATTTCGCGGCTGAACTCGTCGGGCGGCAGGCGCAGGCTGGCCATGCGATCGGCTTCCAGCTCGAAGGCCACGCCCAGGCGGTCACGGGCCAGCACCTGGTAATAGGCGGTGAAATCGTCGCTGGTGAAGGCGTTCTCTTCGGCGCCCAGGTCGCGCAGGATCAGCGAGGCTTCGCCGGGGCCGACCTTTTCGCTGCCTTTGAACATCATGTGTTCCAGGGCGTGGGACAAACCGGTCTGGCCCGGGGTTTCGTAACTGGAGCCGACTTTGTACCAGACCTGGGAGACCACGACCGGAGCCCGATGGTCTTCGCGGACCACGACCTTGAGGCCGTTATCGAGGGTGAATTCGTGGGTGGGTTGTGGATCGGCAGCCAAGGCTGAAAGGGGCAGACAAACCGTACTGAGCAGCAGGCCTGCGGCGCGGCGGGCTAGAGCATTCATTCGTTTTTTAAACCTGTTGGACTGCCCGCTTGGTCTTAGCGTCGGCGGGCGAGGAGATGCTAGGATACTGATCCGTTTTACTGGCGGCCACGCCTATCAGGCTCGCATGGATCAATGTGTGCTTGAGCAGGTTGTATGGGTTCCCGGCAAGAAGTGCTGTTTTATCGACTAGACTTCGACTTTTCGCCGATTTTGCCGTTTCAGTCCTTTAGTAAAATCGATCCTTGAGATGCCATTGGGCACCTCGACAAAATGTTGCGCGTGAACAAGCCGGCGGAAACGCAGTCTGTTCTGCATCGAATATTTATTTGCCGGTGCGCCTTGATGGCGCGTCGCTACCTTGAGATAGCCGTCCTCCATGTTTGGTTCCAACGACGACAAGAAGACCCCAGCCGCGGCTGGCGAAAAGAAAGGCCTGTTCGGATGGCTGCGCAAAAAGCCGCAGGAAACCGTCGTCGAACAGCCACAAGTCCCTGTCGAGCCTGCCCCGGCTCCCGCTCCCGTGATAGAGCAAGCCTCGGTTGCCGAAGTCGCCGCTCCTGTGGTGTCGCCGATCGCCGATCCGATTCGGCAGCCTGAACAGCCCGCACCAGCGGCCGAGCCTGCTCCCGCGCCGGAACTGCCGCTGACCCCCGATCCCGAGCACAAGCCCTGGCTGACCCTGCCGGTGGCGGAAGAACCGGTGGCGTTGGTGGAAGACGAGCAGGCGCCGCACATCACCCCGCCGATTCCGGCCGCGACCGATCTGCAGCAAGCCGCCGAGCTGTTGGTGGCCGAGTTGGCACACAGCAGCGAGCCAGCTGAAGCCCAGGCGCAGATTGAAGAAGAGGATGTGCCACAACCGGTGATCGCGGCTTTCGTGAAGCCCGAACTTGTACCAGAACCGGAGCCTGCCCCGGTTGTCGCTGCTCCAGTTACTCCAGTTACTCCAGTTACTCCAGTTACTCCAGTCGCGGCGGTCGAAGCGCCCGCTGCCGTCGAGCCGCCCCGTGCCGAGGAAAACAAGGTCGGTTTCTTCGCCCGCCTCAAGCAGGGCCTGTCCAAGACCAGCGCCAGCATCGGCGAAGGCATGGCCAGCCTGTTCCTGGGCAAGAAGACCATCGACGACGAACTGCTGGAAGATATCGAAACCCGTCTTCTGACCGCCGACGTGGGCGTGGAAGCCACCGCGGTGATCATTCAGAACCTGACCCAGAAGGTCGCGCGCAAACAACTGACCGACGTCGATGCGCTGTACAAGTCGCTGCAGGCCGAACTGGCGAGCATGCTCAAGCCGGTGGAGCAGCCGCTGCGGATCGCTTCGCAAACCAAGCCGTTCGTGATTCTGGTGGTGGGCGTCAACGGCGCCGGCAAGACCACCACCATCGGCAAGCTGGCCAAGAAGCTGCAGCTCGAAGGCAAGAAGGTCATGCTCGCCGCGGGCGACACCTTCCGCGCCGCGGCGGTGGAACAGCTGCAAGTCTGGGGCGAGCGCAACAAGATCCCGGTCATCGCCCAGCACACCGGCGCCGATTCGGCTTCGGTGATCTTCGACGCCGTGCAGGCCGCCAAGGCTCGTGGCATCGATGTGCTGATCGCCGACACCGCCGGTCGCCTGCACACCAAAGACAACCTGATGGAAGAGTTGAAGAAGGTTCGCCGGGTGATCGGCAAGCTGGACGCTGACGCGCCGCACGAAGTGCTGCTGGTGCTCGATGCCGGTACTGGCCAGAACGCCATCAACCAGGCCAAGCAGTTCAACCAGACGGTCGAGCTGACCGGCCTGGCCCTGACCAAGCTCGATGGCACCGCTAAAGGCGGGGTGATCTTCGCCCTGGCCAAGCAGTTCGGCCTGCCGATCCGCTACATCGGCGTCGGTGAGGGCATCGATGACCTGCGTACCTTTGAAGCCGAACCCTTTGTCCAGGCACTGTTTGCCGAGCGGGAGCGTTCATGATTCGTTTCGAACAGGTCGGTAAGCGTTACTCGAATGGCCATGTCGGCCTGCACGAGCTGAGTTTCCGGGTTCGTCGCGGCGAGTTTCTGTTCGTCACCGGCCACTCCGGCGCCGGCAAGTCCACGCTGCTGCGGTTGCTGCTGGCCATGGAGCGCCCGACCAGCGGCAAGCTGTTGTTGGCCGGTCAGGACCTGAGCACCATCAGCAATGCGCAGATTCCATTCCTGCGGCGGCAGATCGGCGTGGTGTTCCAGAACCACCAACTGCTGTTCGATCGCACCGTTTTCAACAACGTCGCCTTGCCGCTGCAGATCCTCGGCCTGTCCAAGGCTGAAATCGCCAAGCGCGTGGACTCGGCCCTGGAGCGCGTGGCGCTCTCGGACAAGACCGATCTCTACCCGGGCGACCTGTCCACCGGTCAGCAGCAGCGCGTCGGCATTGCCCGCGCCATCGTGCACCGCCCGGCCTTGCTGCTGGCGGACGAACCCACAGGTAACCTCGACCCGCGTCTGGCGGCGGAAATCATGGGCGTATTCGAAGATATCAACCGTCTGGGCACCAGCGTGCTGATCGCCAGTCACGACCTGGCGCTGATCGCGCGCATGCGTCACCGCATGCTGACCCTGCAACGCGGCCGATTGATCGGCGACGGGGAGGCTGGCGTATGAGTGCGACCCGTAGCCCCAAAGTGGCCGAACGCGTGGCTCCGAAAGCCTCGGACCAGCCGCCGCAGAAGAAAAAGCGCGACGAAGACGACGGCCCGGATTTCGGCACCCTGTTGCATGCCTGGATCGAAAGCCACCGCGCCAGCCTGCTGGACAGCCTGCGTCGCCTGGGCAAGCAGCCGATCGGCAGCTTCTTCACCTGCCTGGTGATGGCCGTGGCCTTGAGCCTGCCGATGGGCTTGTCGTTGTTGCTCAACAACGTCGAGCGCCTGGGCGGGTCCTGGCAGCGCGCGGCGCAGATTTCCCTGTACCTGGAACTCGACGCCAGCGCCACCGAGGGCGAAAGCCTGAGCGAGCAGATCAAGGCCATACCGGGCGTGGCGGATGCCGAGTTCATCAGCAAGGACAAGGCCCTGGACGAGTTCCAGCAGCAGTCCGGGCTGGGCGAGGCGCTCAAGGAGTTGCCGCAGAACCCGCTGCCGGGCGTGGTCCTGGTCACGCCGAACGAAGTGGACAAGGCAACCCTGGAAGCCTTGCGTCAGCGCCTGGCAGAAATGCCCAAGGTGCAACAGGCGCAACTGGACCTGGTGTGGGTCGAGCGGCTGGCGGCGATCCTCAAGCTGGGCGACCGGTTTGTCTTCGGTCTGACGGTGTTGCTGGTTTCTGCATTACTTTTGGTGATAGGCAATACCATTCGTCTTCATATTGAAAACCGCCGCACCGAGATAGAAGTGATTAAACTCGTCGGCGGCACGGACAGTTATGTACGGCGTCCCTTCCTTTATATGGGCGCCCTGTATGGTTTCGGTGCGGGGGTTCTGTCCTGGGGTGTTCTGGCGTTCGGCCTCGATTGGCTGAACGATGCGGTAGTGGGGCTGGCCGGTTTGTACGGCAGTGATTTTGCCCTGGCTGGCGTGCCGGTCGCCGATGGTCTATCACTCTTGCTTGGCGCGGTGTTGTTGGGGTATATCGGTGCGTGGATTGCAGTCGCCCGCCACTTGCGGGAGCTGGCGCCGAAATAGTGTCTTTTTGCTTGTATTGACCTTTTAGAATTTTTGGGAACTTGTTTTGCGGTTTCCGGTCAATTTTCAGCAGTGCTGAATAAGCACGAGTTATGTGAGTCGGAGGTTTTTTCGTATGACCACTTCTTTGCAACCTGCTTATGCCTTGGTCCCGGGTGCGAACCTGGAGGCCTATGTGCACACGGTGAACAGCATTCCATTGCTGACGCCCGAGCAGGAGCGTGAACTGGCCGAGAGTCTCTACTATGAGCAGGATCTTGAGGCGGCTCGGCAGATGGTGCTCGCCCACCTGCGTTTTGTCGTACATATCGCCCGTAGCTATTCCGGCTACGGTCTGGCCCAGGCCGACCTGATTCAGGAAGGCAATGTCGGGCTGATGAAGGCTGTAAAACGCTTCAACCCGGAAATGGGTGTGCGTCTGGTTTCGTTCGCCGTGCACTGGATCAAGGCGGAAATCCACGAGTTCATCCTGCGCAACTGGCGCATCGTGAAAGTCGCGACCACCAAGGCCCAGCGCAAGCTGTTCTTCAACCTGCGCAGCCAGAAGAAGCGCCTGGCCTGGTTGAACAACGAAGAAGTCCATCGTGTGGCGGAAAGCCTCGGTGTGGAGCCGCGCGAAGTGCGCGAGATGGAAAGCCGCCTGACCGGCCATGACATGGCCTTCGACCCAGCCGCCGAAGCGGATGACGACAGCGCCTTCCAATCGCCGGCCAACTACCTGGAAGACCACCGGTACGATCCGGCCCGTCAGCTGGAAGATGCCGACTGGACCGACAACTCCACCAGCAACCTGCACGAGGCGCTGGAAGTGCTGGACGACCGCAGTCGCGACATCCTCTACCAGCGCTGGCTGGCGGAAGAGAAAGCCACGCTGCACGACCTGGCGCAGAAGTACAACGTGTCGGCCGAGCGTATTCGTCAGCTCGAGAAGAGCGCGATGAACAAGCTCAAGCTGTCGATTGCCGCGTAATACGCCACGCAATAAAAAACGCCCCGATCCGATCGGGGCGTTTTTGTTTGTGGCGTTGGAGCGGTGGTGTCTGTGGGGATGCTATCGCGAGCAAGCTTCGCTCCTACAGAAGAAGACGCGGGCCTGTAGCGCGATCAGATCCTGGGCATCACTGCGCCCACAGCGCCTTGCGCGAATCGTTCAGGCCCAGCAGGTAGCTGTCGCCACCCAACTGGCTCATCTGCCGGCGGATCCAGCCGGCCCGTTGTGCCACGTAGCTGCTCGGATGGCTGGCGCTCCATACCCGAGGGTTGGGCAGGACCGCGGCCAGCAGGCTGGCCTGTTGCCGCGACAGCGAGCCCGCGCTGACACCGAAGTGGTGCCGCGCCGCGGCCTCGGCGCCAAATACGCCTTCGTCCCACTCAACGCTGTTGAGGTAGACCTCGAGAATCCGTTGCTTGGGCCAGAAGATCTCGATCAGCCCGGTGAACCAGGCTTCCAACCCTTTGCGCAGCCAACTGCGCCCAGCCCACAGGAACAGGTTCTTCGCCACCTGCTGGCTCAGGGTGCTGGCGCCGCGAATCGAGCCGCCGCGCTCGTTGTGGGCGAAGGCGGCCTGGATCGCGCCAATGTCGAACCCCCAGTGTTCAGGGAACTTCTGGTCTTCGCCGGCGATCACCGCCACCTTCAGGTCGTCGGAGATTTCGTCCCAGGGTTTCCAGCTGCGTTGCAGGTCGATGGGCTCGCCGTCGATCCAGGATTCGATCTTGCGTTCGACCATCAAGGCCGTGCCCGGAGGCGGCACGACGCGGAACACCAGCACCAGCAAAACGCTGCCGACGGCGAACCAGAACAGGGCTTTAGAGAAACGACGGAAAAATAAACGCAGCATAGAGATGGCTTGGCCGAACCCGTTGAGCGCGCCATTATACAGGCCCGACCGACGATTCTGACTGGAGTTCCTCATGCTGCGTGGCTTCCTGATGCTGGCCGCCTTTTTCGGCTTTACCGGCGTTGCCCTGGGCGCATTCGCTGCCCATGGCCTGAAAAATCGCCTGAGCGCGGAATACCTGGCGATTTTCCATACCGGCGTCACCTACCAGCTGGTGCACACCCTGGCGCTGCTGGGCGTGGCGCTGCTGGCCACGCAGATCCCCGGCCGCCTGGTGACCTGGGCCGGCGCTTCGTTCGCCATCGGCATCCTGCTGTTTTCCGGCAGCCTCTACCTGCTGACCCTGACCGGTTTCAGCAAGCTGGGCATCGTCACCCCCTTCGGTGGCCTGGCCTTCCTGGTCGGCTGGTTGTGCCTGGGTCTTGCCGCCTGGCGGTTGAGCTGACCGGCAGGTCCATTTCGAGACGAATGGCTTGGGTCGGCCAGACTGATCGGGCTAGAATGCTGGCCCCTAAAAATGATGGCGGCATTCGGCATGCGCATTCAGTTGAACGGCGAATCCTTTGAACTGCCCGACGGCGAAACCGTTGCGGCCCTGCTGACCCGTCTGGACCTGACCGGACGCCGGATCGCGGTCGAACTCAACCTGGATATCGTCCCGCGCAGCCAGCACGCCGAGACCACCCTCAACGAGGGCGATCAGGTCGAAGTGGTACACGCCATCGGCGGCGGCTAGCCACCCGGGCCAGGGCTGGCCCCACCCACGAATTCTGCAAGAACCTCACCCCAACAGAGGATTTCCGATGAGCAACGTTCGCAGCGACAAGCCTTTCGTCCTGGCCGGTCGTACTTACCAGTCGCGTTTGCTGGTAGGCACCGGCAAGTACCGTGACATGGAAGAAACCCGCCTGGCCATCGAAGCCTCGGGGGCCGAGATCGTCACCGTCGCCGTGCGCCGGACCAATATCGGGCAGAACCCGGGCGAACCGAACCTGCTGGATATCCTGCCGCCGGATCGCTACACCATCCTGCCGAACACCGCTGGCTGCTATGACGCGGTCGAAGCCGTGCGCACCTGTCGCCTGGCCCGTGAGCTGCTCGACGGTCACAATCTGGTGAAGCTGGAAGTACTGGCTGACCAGAAAACCCTGTTCCCCAACGTGCTGGAAACCCTCAAGGCCGCCGAAGTGCTGGTCAAGGAAGGTTTCGACGTGATGGTGTACACCAGCGATGACCCGATCATCGCTCGCCAGCTGGCGGAAATGGGCTGCATCGCGGTCATGCCGCTGGCCGGCCTGATCGGTACCGGCCTGGGGATCTGCAACCCGTACAACCTGCAGATTATCCTCGAAGAAGCCAAGGTCCCGGTGCTGGTGGATGCCGGTGTCGGCACTGCCTCCGACGCCACCATCGCCATGGAACTGGGTTGCGAAGCGGTGCTGATGAACTCGGCCATCGCCCATGCGCAACAACCGGTGCTGATGGCCGAAGCCATGAAGCACGCCATTGTGGCAGGCCGCCTGGCGTACCTCGCCGGCCGCATGCCGAAGAAACTCTATGCCAGCGCCTCCTCGCCGCTGGATGGTCTGATCAAGTAAGAGCCATTGATGACTGAATCAAACGACACGCCAATCCAGCCGGAAGCCGGCGACGAGCGCCAACACCGCCGCATCAAGAGTTTCGTGATGCGCGCCGGGCGCATGACCGAAGGCCAGCAGCGCGGCCTGGAGCAGGGCGCGCCGCTGTATGTGCTGCCGCTGGCCAACGCGCCGGTGGATTTCGATCAGGTGTTTGGTCGCTCGGCACCACGCTCCCTGGAAATCGGCTTCGGCATGGGCCACTCGCTGCTGGAAATGGCCGCGGCCGCGCCGGAGCAGGATTTCATTGGTGTGGAAGTGCACCGTCCGGGGGTCGGCGCGTTGCTCAACGGCGTGCTGACCCAGGGCCTGACCAACCTGCGGGTTTACGATTGCGATGCGATCGAAGTGCTCAACCGCTGCATCGCCGATAACAGCCTGGATCGCCTGATGCTGTTTTTCCCCGATCCGTGGCACAAGAGCCGTCACCACAAGCGGCGTATCGTCCAGGCGTCCTTCGCCGAGCTGGTGCGCAGCAAGCTGAGGGTCGGCGGCATCCTGCATATGGCCACCGACTGGGAGCCTTACGCCGAGTACATGCTGGAAGTGATGAATGTCGCGCCGGGTTACCGCAACCTGGCCGAAGACGGCAAGTGCGTGCCACGCCCGGCCGAACGCCCGATCACCAAGTTCGAGCGCCGCGGCGAGCGCCTGGGTCATGGGGTGTGGGACCTGAAGTTCGAAAAGCTGGCGTGAGCCCTGCTGTGTAGGAGCATCCGATCGATGCTCGATTGCTCGCGATCGGCTGCCAGGCTGAAAGATAGCGGCGCTGCGAAGTCCGCTATCGCGAGCAAGCTTCGCTCCTACAGGGGCGAGAGGAAATCGACGGGAACGTGATCGGTCAGCCAGACCCCGTTCTCCGCCTGATAGAACTTGAAGCCCTGCGCCTGCATATCCTGTGCGGCGATCTTGAGTATCACCACCTTCCCGTAACGTTGCCCCACTGCTTCGGCGGTTGCCGGGTCCTGTGACAGGTGCACGTGATGACGTGAGCCTGGGATCAGGCCTTTCTCGTTGATCGCGTCGATGAACCGCGTGGCAGTGCCGTGGTAAAGCACGGCCGGTGGCTGCTGCTCGGCCAGTTGCAGGTTCACGGTCTTGCTGGAATGACCTTGCACGGCGCGGATACGCTGGCTGTCCTCGGACAGGGCAAAGCGCTTCTTGTCGTTGCTGGCAACCACCTCGGCGATCAGTTCGGGCGTCAACTGGCGTCCTTCCCTGCTTGCACCGCCGATCAAGGCCTCGACTTCGGCCCAGCCTTCGCTGTCCAGCTGCAGGCCAATCGCCTGCGGCTCGTGACGCAGCACGTAGCTGAGGAACTTGCTGACTTCTTCGGCGGCTTTCCTGCTCATATTCATCCTTGTGCATAAGTCATGTAGCCGCTGCCGCAGGCTGCGATCGGTTGCGAAGCGACCGCCAAGCCTGTCGATGCGATACGTCAGGTGTAACGCAGTGTCTGGGTTTATGGCTGCTGCGCAGCCAATCGCAGCCTGCGGCAGCGGCTACAGGTCAGCGACGGTCGGCGACCACGCCGATCAGCACCAGCACCACCAGCAGCACCGGCGCCAGGCTGTAGTTGTTGAACTGGCTCAGGCCGCGGACGATCCATGGCGTGGCGTAGATCAGCGCCGCGCCGCTGCCGATCATGCACAGCAGCGCCATCATCGGGACGCGCAGGGCGCCGGCGAGGCCGCCCAGGCGTGCTTCGACCCAGCCCTTGATATCGGCGCCGAACAGCACCAACAGGCAGCCGACGAGGGCCAGGGAGATTTCTGAAAGGTTGCTGCGACTCCAGCGGGACACGGTAGCGAGCAGGTCGAGTATCAAATCCATTCGTTTTCCCTTAGGGCTGAAATCAGCTTAGAAATTTCTGCAGCAAGTCATTGAGGAACAGCTGGCCGCGCGGGGTGGCGGCCAGGCGTGACGGTTCGACCTGTAAGAGGCCGCTTTGTTCGGCGTCGCGGCGACCTTCGGCGAGGCTTTCCAGGGGCAGCCCGGTACGCTGCGGATACAGCCGCGCCTCGACGCCTTCGGTCAGGCGCAGGGCGTTCATCAGGAACTCGAACGGCAGCTCTTCATTGCTCAGGTCCTTTTCGCCGGCCTTGAAGTTTTTCGCCGGGTTGAGGTAGTCCTTGGGCAGGCGGGTCTTCCAGGTGCGCACGATGCGCCCGTCTGGATGGCTGAGCTTGCCGTGTGCCCCGGCGCCGATGCCGATGAAGTCGCCGAAGCTCCAGTAATTGAGGTTGTGCCGGGCCGCCCGACCGGGCTGGGCATAGGCCGAGACTTCGTACTGGACGTAGCCGTGCTCGGCCAAAAGCGCCTGGCCGGCTTCCTGGATGTCCCACAGGGTGTCGTCTTCCGGCAGCGTCGGCGGCTGGTTCCAGAACACCGTATTGGGTTCCAGGGTCAGCTGGTACCAGGACAGGTGGGTCGGCTTCATGGCGATGGCCTGGCGCAGGTCGCCCAGGGCGTCGTCCAGGGACTGGTCGGGCAGGCCGTGCATCAGGTCCAGGTTGAAGTTGTCGAACCCGGCCTGGCGCGCCATGCCGGCGGCGCGCACGGCTTCGTCGCCATTGTGGATGCGGCCCAGGGCCTTGAGCTTGTCTTCCTGGAAACTCTGGATGCCGATCGACAGGCGATTGATGCCCAGGGCGCGATAGGCGGTGAACTTCTCCTGTTCGAAGGTCCCGGGGTTGGCTTCCAGGGTGATCTCGATGTCGCGGGCGAACGGGATGCGTTGCTCCACGCCTTTGAGCAACCGGCCCAGGGCCTGGGCGCTGAACAGGCTCGGCGTGCCGCCGCCGAAGAAGATCGAACTCAGCTCGCGGCCGTAGACGGCGGACAGGTCCTGGTCGAGGTCGGCCAGCAGGGCGTCGACGTACTCTTCTTCCGGCAGCACCGGGCTGGCGGCGTGGGAGTTGAAGTCGCAGTAAGGGCATTTGCGTACACACCACGGGATGTGGATGTACAGCGCCAGGGGCGGCAGCTGGGGCAGGGCCGCCCGGGGCGTTTGCGCACCGCCGAGAATCAGCGGTGGCGCGGACGAATCAATGGTCATTACAGGCTCAGGCGTTGCCGCAGAATGGCCATGGCGCGGGCGCGATGGCTGAGTTGGTTCTTTTGGATCGGGTCCAGCTCGGCGCTGGAGCAGTTGCGCTCCGGCACCCAGAACAGCGGGTCGTAGCCGAAACCGTGTTTGCCGCTGGCGGCCGTGAGGATGCGCCCGTGCCACAGGCCTTCGCAGAGGATCGGCAGCGGATCCTCGGCATGTCGCACCAGCGCCAGGACGCAGACGAACTGCGCGCCGCGCTCGGCCTCGGGAACGTCCTTCAGGGCGTCCAGCAGCTTGGCGTTGTTCGCCGCGTCGCCCTGGCCGTCGGCGTAGCGCGCCGAGTAGATGCCTGGCGCGCCGCCGAGGAAGTCCACCGCCAGGCCGGAATCGTCCGCCAGCGCCGGCAGGCCGGAAATGCGCGAAGCGTTGCGGGCCTTGAGGATGGCGTTCTCGACGAACGACAGGCCGGTTTCTTCCGGTTCGACGCTGCTGAACTCGCCGATCGAGCGCAGGTGCACCGAGTCGCCGAGCATGGCCTGGAGTTCCTTGAGCTTGCCGGCGTTATGGCTGGCCAGTACGAGTTGGGTAAAAGTCATCATTCGCCGGGGAAAAGCTCTTGGTTGAAGTTGATGGTGTTGATCGCGTCACCGGTCTGCACCTTGATTTCGAAGGTGCGGGTTTCCTGCTGTTCCACCGGGTACTGGGCGATGTAGTAGATCGCGCCCTGTTCGGTGACCTGCTTGAATTTCAGCGGCACCGACTGGCTGGTCAGGTCCTTGACGGTCCCGGTGACCTGGGCGATCAGCGGTTTGCCGGCCTTGAGCACGGAAACGTTGATCACGCCCTGGTTCTTGCTGCGCACCAGCTCCGCGGCCTTGGCGATATCCGGTTGCAGGAAGGTGGAGTTGAAGGTGTTGTAGTGCACGGTCACGTCACCGAACACTTCCTGGCGCTCGCCCTTGATGGGCTCGGCGGCCATTGCCGATGCGCTCAGGCACGCTGCCAATAGAAAAGTAACCAAGCGACCCATGATCGTTCTCCTTTTGAACCTGGTTTATACCGCGATCTGGTGATCCTGCAGGCCGGGGCTGCTGACGCGGTAGATGCCGATCTCACCTAACAGATTAGGCCATAGCTTACTGGCCCACCCGTGCCGGTGCTGTTGATCCACCGCAAGGCGATCGATGACCTTGGCTTCACGTTCGCGGCAAAGCTCTTCAAAGTCCTCGAACGTGCAGAAGTGAATGTTCGGCGTGTTGTACCAGGTGTACGGCAGGAATTCGGAGACCGGCATCCGCCCCTTGCTGGCCAGGTACCAGCGGCAGCGCCAGTGGCCGAAGTTGGGGAAGGTGATGATGCACTGGCGGCCGACCCGCAGCATTTCGTCGAGGATCCGGTCCGGGTAGTGCACGGCCTGCAGGGCCTGGGTCATGACCACGATGTCGAAGCTGTTGCTGGCGAAGTTGCCCAGGCCCTTGTCCAGGTCCTGCTCGATGACGTTGATGCCCTTGGCCACGCACTCGGCGATGTTGTCCGGGTCGTTTTCCAGGCCGTAGCCGGTGACTTGCTTGTGATCGCGCAGCCAGCTCAGCAGTTCGCCATTGCCGCAACCGAGGTCGAGCACGCGGCTGCCGGCGGGGATCCATTCCTGGATGATTTCCAGATCAGCTCTCATGGCGTCCTCACAGTGTTATACGGTTCATGTAGTTGCCGAACGCCTGCAGGTAACGCGGGATCGGAATCAGAAAGGCGTCGTGGCCCTGTGGGGCATCGATTTCCAGGTAGCTGACGTCCTTGCGCGCGGCCATCAGGGCATCCACCAGCTCCCGCGAGCGGGCCGGGGAGAAGCGCCAGTCGGTGGTGAAGGACATCACGCAGAACTTGGCCTTGGCGCCTTCGAAGGTTTTCGCCAGGTTATCGTCGAAGTTCGCCGCCGGATCGAAGTAATCCAGGGCCTTGGTCATCAGCAGGTAGGTGTTGGCGTCGAACCGCCCGGAGAACTCCTCGCCCTGATAACGCAGGTAGCTTTCGACCTGGAACTCGACGCTGTGGAAGTCGTAGTTGAGCTTTTCGCTCTTCAGGCCACGGCCGAATTTCTCGCCCATGGAGTCGTCGGACAGGTAGGTGATGTGCCCGACCATCCGCGCCAGCATCAGCCCGCGCTTGGGGATCACGCCCTGTTCCTGGAACGAACCGCCGTGGAATTCGGGGTCGGTGAGGATGGCCTGGCGCGCCACTTCGTTGAAGGCGATGTTCTGCGCCGACAGCTTGGGCGCCGAAGCAATGGCCAGGCAATGGCGCACCCGGTCCGGGTAGGTGATGGTCCATTGCAGGGCCTGCATGCCGCCCAGGCTGCCGCCGATCACGGCGGCCCACTGGTGGATGCCGATGCGGTCGGCCAGGCGCGCCTGGCTGTGCACCCAGTCTTCCACGGTCAGCACCGGGAAATCGGCGCCGAACGGCTTGCCGGTGTCCGGGTTGATGCTGCTCGGGCCGGTGGAGCCATTGCAACCGCCGAGGTTGTTCAGGCTGACGACGAAGAACTTGTTGGTGTCGATCGGCTTGCCCGGGCCGATGCAGCTGTCCCACCAGCCCGGCTTGCGGTCGTCGGGGCTGTGGTAGCCGGCGGCGTGGTGATGGCCGGACAGGGCGTGGCAGATCAGCACGGCATTGCTCGCCGTGGCGTTCAGCTGGCCGTAGGTTTCGTAGATCAGATCATAGGCTGGCAGGGAGCGGCCGCAGGCCAGGGCCAGGGGCTCGCTGAAATGCGCCACTTGCGGCGTCACCAGACCAACGGAATCGGCGGGAAAGGCAGTTGGCATCGACCCTGCTCTCGTTTAAATGAGGCGTAAGTCTAAAGACCGCTGCCCCCAGCGGCAAGCAAAGGCCTGTGTGGGTTGCGCCAATCGTTGTAGCCGCTGCCGAAGGCTGCGATCGACCGCGAAGCGGGCGCTGCTTTTCAGGGCCCAGGAAGGGCCTTCGGCCCTTATCGCAGCCTGCGGCAGCGGCTACAGAGAGTGATCAGGATGGACGCTGCAGTCCGGGCAGATCCGGGAGTTTTTTCGGTGCGTTGATCCGCACCCGTTTCTGCCGGTTCAACTCGCCGCTGATCAGGCTGACCTGGCTCTTGGACACGCCGAAGGCCTTGGCCAGGAACGCCATCAAATAAGCGTTGGCCTTGCCCTCCACCGGCGGCGCGGTGAGGCGGATCTTCAGGCGCTCGCCATGCAGCCCGGCGAAATCATCGCTACGGGCCGCAGGTTGCAGGTGGCACTCCAGGATCAGGTCGTCGCCGTCCCAGCGAAAGTAACTCATCACAGAGGCCGGGTCAGATCAGCAGACGCAGGATTTCCGGCATCATGGTCATGGCCGCCAGGTTGTTGATCACCAGCATGTCGATCAGCTTGAGCACCATGAACGCCAGGATTGGCGAGATATCCAGGCCGCCCATGCTCGGCAGGATGCGACGGAACGGCGCCAGGGCCGGCTCGCAGATCTGGTTGACCAGCTCGGCGCCCGGGTTATGGCTGCCCGGGGCGACCCAGGAAAGGATCACGCTGATGATCAGGGCGAAGAAGAAAATCTTCATGAACAGCGCGGTCACGCCGATGATCGACCAGATCAGCAGTTGCAGCGGGTTGCCGGTGGTGCCGTAAGTCAGCAGCAGGGTCAGGGCCATCAGCAGCAGTTGCACGAGGATCGCCAGGATCAGCGACGACATGTCCAGGCCGAACAGGCTCGGGATGACCCGGCGCATCGGCTTGAGCAGCGGCTGGGTGGCGCGCACGGCGAACTGGCACAGCGGGTTGTAGAAGTCGGCGCGGACCAGTTGCAGCACGAAGCGCAGCAGCACGATCAGCAGGTACAGGCTGCCCAGGGTTTGCAGCACGTACACTGCCGCAGTGTTCAATCCAATCATCATTGGCTCCTTATTGGCCCAGTTGTTCGGCCATCTCGGCCGAGCGGTGCGCGGCGGCACCCAATGCTTTTTCCACCAGGGCTTCGAAGCCACTGGCCTGGAACGACTTGATCGCGGCTTCCGTGGTCCCGGCCGGCGAGGTCACGCGGCGGCGCAGTTCGGCCGCGTCCACGTCGCTGGACACCGCCATGTGCGCCGCGCCCAGCGCGGTTTGCAGGGTCAGTTGGCGGGCGGTTTCCCGTGGCAGGCCGAGTTTTTCGCCGGCGGCGGTCATGGCTTCGATCAGCAGGAAGAAATACGCCGGGCCGCTACCGGACACCGCGGTCACCGCGTCCAGTTGCTGCTCCTGTTCCAGCCACAGGACGATGCCCACGGCCGACAGCAGTTCTTCGGCCTGCTGGCGTTGCGCCGCGCTCACCGCGGCGGTGGCGTACAGGCCGCTGGCGCCCTGGCGCAGCAGGGCTGGGGTGTTGGGCATGCAGCGCACAATCGGCTGCTCGCCGAGCCACTTGTTCATGCTGGCGCAGGTGATGCCGGCGGCGATGGACACGATCAACTGGTGCGGTTTCAGGCTGGGGCGCAGGGCTTCGCACACGGCCTTCATGGCCTGTGGCTTGACCGCCAGCACCACCACGTCGACGCCGTCGATGGCTTCGGCGTTGTCGGCGAACAGTTCAATGCCGTGCTCGGCCTGGACCTTGGCGCGGGTTTCGGCGCCCGGGTCGCTGGCGCGGATCTGGCTGGCGTCCAGGCCCTTGGCGCGCAGGCCGCCGATCAAGCTGGCAGCCATGTTGCCGGCGCCGATAAAGGCGATACGAGTCTTGCTCATGACAGGTCCTTATTCAGAGGTGAGGCCGCCACAGTCATGGCTGGCCATAATCGCGGGCACCAAACAGGGCGGTACCGATACGTACCCAGGTGGCGCCTTGGGCGATGGCCGCTTCGAGGTCGTGGCTCATGCCCATGGAAAGTGTGTCGGTTGGCAGGTCCAGGCTTTCGCGCAGGTTGTCGTTCAGGTTGCGCACGGCCGCGAAGGCAGCGTCCTGGGCGGCACGATCTTCAGTCGGCTCGGGAATCGCCATCAGCCCGCGCAGTTTCAGGCGCGGCAAGGCGCTGATGGCGCTGGCCAGGGCGGGCAGGTCGGCCGGTGTGCAGCCAGATTTGCTGGCCTCGCCACTGACATTGACCTGAATGCAGATGTTCAGCGGCGGCAAGTCGGCCGGGCGTTGCTCGGACAGGCGTTGAGCGATTTTCAAGCGATCCACGGAATGCACCCAGGCGAAGTTCTCGGCGATAGCTCGCGTCTTGTTCGACTGAATGGGGCCGATGAAGTGCCAACTCAAGGGCAGGTCGCCAAGTTCCGCCTGTTTGCCCAGGGCTTCTTGCAGGTAGTTCTCGCCGAAGTCGCGCAGACCGGCCGCGTAGGCTTCACGTAGCGCCGCGGCGGGCTTGGTCTTGCTCACGGCCAGCAGATGGATGCTGCTTTCGTCACGTTGCGAGGCCTGCGCCGCGGCACGGATCCGTGCGCTAACCAGGGCGATGTTGTCTGCTATCGTGGACATTCGATGTACGCCAGCGGGTCTTGGGTTCGCGGCATTCTACTGGAATTGGGGAACGCTATGGATATCACTGAGTTGCTGGCCTTCAGCGTCAAACAGGGCGCTTCGGACCTGCACCTCTCGGCCGGTTTGCCGCCGATGATTCGCATCGACGGCGATATTCGCCGGATCAACCTGCCGGTGCTGGAGGCGCAACAGGTGCATGAGCTGATCCTGGCCAGCATGACTGATCCGCAACGGGCCGAGTTCAAGGCCGCGCTGGAGATCGACTTTTCCTTCGCGGTGCCGGGCCTGGCGCGCTTTCGGGTCAATGCCTTCAACCATCAGCGCGGCGGTGGCGCGGTCTTTCGCAGCATTGCGGCCAAGGTGCCGGGCATGGACGAACTGGGCATGGGCGAGGTGTTTCGCCGCATCAGCGAAGTGCCCCGCGGCCTGGTGCTGGTGACCGGGCCGACCGGTTCGGGCAAGTCGACTACCCTGGCGGCGATGATCGATCACCTGAATCAGCACCGGCACCAGCACATCCTCACCATCGAGGACCCCATCGAGTTCATCCACGAATCGAAGAAGTGCCTGATCAACCAGCGCGAGGTGTATCGCGACACCCGCAGCTTCTCCACGGCCCTGCGCTCGGCCCTGCGCGAAGACCCAGATGTGATTCTGGTGGGGGAAATGCGCGACCTGGAAACCATCCGCCTGGCGCTGACCGCCGCGGAGACTGGGCATCTGGTGTTCGGCACCCTGCACACCACGTCGGCGGCGAAAACCGTGGACCGGGTGGTGGACGTATTCCCGGCCGAGGAGAAGGCGATGGTCCGCTCCATGCTCTCGGAATCGCTGCAGGCGGTGATTTCCCAGACGCTGGTGAAGCGTATCGGCGGAGGCCGGGTAGCGGCTCACGAGATCATGCTGGGCAGTGCGGCGATCCGTAACCTGATCCGCGAGGACAAGGTGGCGCAGATGTACTCGGCGATCCAGGCCGGCGGGGCGCTGGGGATGCAGACCCTGGACATGAGCCTGAAGGCGCTGGTGGATGCGGGGCTGGTCAGCCGGGAGCACGCCCGGGAAAAGGCGCGGGCGCCGGACAGTATTTGAAGAGGTATCGGGACGGCCAATGCAATCGCGAGCCATCGAGCGTGGTGGCTCGATGACTCGCGATCAGGGAGGGCGATCAGCGCTGAACGATGCGCAGGGTGTTCTGCTCTTTTGGCAGGACCCGCTTGGCCACTACGTAGTTCTTGTCCCAGTACGGCTTCTTCAGGGTATCGATGGTCACCGACTTGCCGCGGCGCGGCGCGTGGATGAAGCGATCGTTGCCCAGGTAGATGGCGACGTGGTTGACCCGGCGGCTCTTGAGGTTGAAGAACAGCAGGTCGCCAGGCTTGAGGTCCTTGCGCTCGACTTTCTGCCCGTGACCGCTGGCCATGGCGTTCGAGGTGCGCGGCAGATCGACGGCGGCGACGTCATTGAAGGCGTATTTCACCAGGCCGCTGCAGTCGAAGCCTTTACTTGGGCTGCTGCCGCCCCAACGGTAAGGAGTACCCAGTACGTTGACGGCACGGCTGAGCACGGTGCTGCTCTGCTTGGCCGCCATCTGCGGTACCGGCTTGCTGCTGACGCTGCTCAGGTGAGTCGGGCGTTTGACCGACAGCTTGTTCTTGGAGCTGTTCTTGCTGATTTGGGTGACGTGGGCTTTTGGAGTGAAGCCGTTCACGTTGGGAAGACGTTGCTCACGATTGGTGGCGTGGGCAGCCAGTGGCATCAATAGGCAAATGGTTAGCCATGTCTTGAAAAATGGACGCATTAGGCAAGGCTCATATGGGTTAGCGCGCAACTTTATAACAGCTTTTTTGTCACTTCTCAGGCCGTTGGTCGATTCAACCTGGAGGTCAAATTCGCTGAAGAGGCGGCAAATTGACGCAATTGTCCGACAGAAGTCAGGCAGTACAAGGGTTTCATGGCAGCGACCTTAACATTTGCCACACGTCGGCTGCCTGTAAAAAAGTCACAAAGAATTAAAGAAAATTTATCTATTGCGTGGAGCGAGGTACTCAATGAACACCTATCGCCCGGACGGTTCGACCCATGACACCCACAGCAAGGTGATCGGTTACCTGTTGTGGATTTTCGGTTTTACCGGCTCTCACCGCTTCTATTACGGCAAGCCGGTTACCGGAACCCTCTGGTTTTTCACCCTGGGCTTGCTGGGCATCGGCTGGCTGATCGACCTGTTCCTGATCCCGGCCATGGACCGCGAGGCCGACCTGCGTTTTACCCCGGGACCCATCGAATACAGCGTCGCCTGGATCCTCCTGACCTTTCTCGGGATCTTCGGCGTGCACCGCATGTATCAGGGCAAATGGATCAGCGGCCTGCTGTACTTGCTGACTGGCGGGGTGTTCTTTCTGGGGGTCTTGTATGACTTCTGGACGCTGAATGACCAGGTGTCGTTGCGTAACGCGCAGCGGCGTTGAATACAGGAGCGCCATCGCGAGCAAGCTCGCTCCTACAGAAGAAGTGCGGCGCCAATGGGGTCTGCGCCGTACCTGTAGGAGCGAGCTTGCTCGCGATCATGGCCGTCAGCCCTTGTGGCTGATCCGTCCATCCACCAGGGTGTAACGCACCACGCCCGGCAGGCTATGGCCGAGGAACGGGCAGTTCTCGCCTTTCGACAACCAGTGTTCGCCAGCCACCGTGGACGTGCTCGGGTCGAACAGCACCAGGTCCGCCGGAGCGCCCACCGCCAGCTTGCCGGCTGGCAGGCGCAGGGCGTCGGCCGGGCCGCTGCTCAGGCGGGCCAGCAGGGTCGACAAGTCGAGCAGACCGTCTTCCACCAGGGTCATGGCCAGCGGCAGCAGCAGCTCGACGCTGCTGATGCCCGGCTCGGTGGCGCCGAAAGGCGCCAGCTTGGCGTCGCGTTCGTGGGGCTGGTGATGGCTGGAGATGGCCTGGACCACCCCGGACTTCACGGCCTCGCGCAGGCCTTCGCGGTCGGCGCGTGAGCGCAGCGGCGGCTGGACGTGATAGAGGCTGGAGAAGTCGATCAGCGCGTCGTCGGTGAGGATCAGCTGGTACAGGGCCACGTCGGCGGTCACAGGCAGGCCACGGGCCTGGGCCTGGGCGATCAGGGCCACGCCCCGGGCGCTGGTCAGCTGGCTGAAGTGGGCGCGCACGCCGCTTTGCTCCACCAGCAGCAGGTCACGGGCCAGGGCCACGGTTTCCGCGGTTTCCGGAATGCCCGGCAGGCCGAGGAAGCTGGCGGTGGCGCCTTCGTGGGCCAGGCCGCCTTCGGCCAGGTCGCGGTCCTGGGAGTGGAAAATCACCGTCAGGTCGAAGGTCGCCGCGTACTCCAGCGCCCGGCACAGGGTGCGGGTGCTGCGAAAGCCATCCAGGCCGTTGCCGAAGGCCACGCAACCGGCGTCGCGCAGGGCGATCAGCTCGGCCAGCTGTTCGCCGTCCAGGCCTTTGCTCAGGGCGCCGATCGGGAACACCTTGGTGTTGCCGGCCTCGCGGGCGCGATCGAGGATCAGCTCGGCCACCGCCGAGGTGTCCAGCACCGGCTTGGTGCGCGGCGGGCAGCACAGGCTGGTGACGCCACCGGCCGCGGCGGCGCGGGTTTCGCTGGCGATGGTGCCTTTGCGGCTGTAGCCCGGCTCGCGCAGGGAGACGTTCAGGTCCACCAGCCCGGGCGCGGCCACCAGGCCCTTGGCGTCGAGGCTTTCAACCGCGCTGAAACCGGCGGGCGCGGCGCCGATGGCGACGATCTTGCCGGCTTCCAGATGGATATCGCTGACTTGATCCAGGCCGCTGCTTGGATCGATGACACGGGCGCCGAGAATGCTGAGCTTCACTGGGCGTTCTCCTGCTCGAATTGTCGCTGGGCGGTTTGCCCGCTCATGGCCATGGACAGTACGGCCATGCGTACCGCGATGCCGTAGGTCACCTGGTTGAGGATCACCGAGTGCGGACCGTCGGCCACCGCCGATTCGATCTCCACGCCGCGGTTGATCGGGCCCGGGTGCATGACGATGGCGTCCGGCTTGGCGCCGGCCAGGCGCGCGGTGGTCAGGCCGAACAGGCGGTAGAACTCGCCCTCGCTCGGCAGCAGGCCGCCCTGCATGCGCTCGCGCTGCAGGCGCAGCATGATCACCACGTCGACATCTTTCAGGCCTTCGGCCATGTCGGTGTAGACCTTCACCCCGTATTGCTCGATGCCGATCGGCAGCAGGGTCTTGGGCGCGATCACGCGGATGTCCGGGCAACCCAGGGTTTTCAGGGCCAGCATGTTCGAGCGCGCCACCCGTGAGTGCAGGATGTCGCCGACGATGGCCACCGAGAGGTTTTCGAAACCGCCCTTGTGCCGACGGATGGTGAGCATGTCGAGCATGCCCTGGGTCGGGTGGGCGTGGCGGCCGTCGCCGCCGTTGATGATCGCCACCTGCGGGCACACATGCTCGGCGATGAAGTGCGCAGCGCCGGAGTCGCCGTGGCGCACGACGAACATGTCGGCGGCCATGGCTTCGAGGTTGCGCAGGGTATCGAGCAGGGTTTCACCCTTGCTGGCCGAGGAGGTGGACACGTTGAGCGTGATCACGTCCGCCGACAGGCGCTGGGCCGCCAGTTCGAAGGTGGTACGGGTGCGGGTGGAGTTTTCGAAGAACACGTTGCACACGGTCTTGCCGCGCAGCAGAGGGACTTTCTTCACCGCCCGGGCGCCGACTTCGAGGAAGGAGTCGGCGGTGTCGAGGATTTCCGTCAGCAGCTCGCGACGCAGACCGTCGAGCGAGAGGAAGTGGCGCAGCTGGCCCTGATCGTTGAGCTGCAGCGGGCGCTTGGCGTCTAGAGGCGTCATCGCAATGGACTCTTTAGAGGGGCGAATTAAAGGGCGAGGTCTTGAAGCTCGAGTTGAAGCGGCGCAGGACCGGACAATTTTACCCGCTCGTGGGCGGCCAGCGACAGGGTGGCGCCGACCACGTTCGGACGAATCGGCAGCTCGGCGGCGTCCAGGTCCAGCAGGCAGACCAGGGTCACGCTGGCCGGGCGGCCGTAGTCGAACAGCTCGTTGAGGGCGGCGCGGATGGTGCGGCCGCTCATCAGCACGTCGTCGATCAGGATCAGGTGCTGGCCCTCGATCTCGAACGGCAGCTCGGAAGGGCGCACTTGCGGATGCAGGCCGTTCTGGCTGAAGTCGTCGCGGTAGAAGGACACATCCAGGGTGCCCAGCGGCGCGTCGCTGCCCAGTTCGGCGAGCAGGGCCTGGGCGACCCAGACGCCGCCGGTACGGATGCCGATATAGCGGGGCTCGCTGATGGCGCGTTGTTCCAGGTGGGCGGTGAGACGCACGGCCATCTGGCTGATCAGTTCGGCGGGATTGGGCAGGCTCATGATTGCTCCTTCGTGGGCCCGCGCCTGGTTGCATGCAGCAAGGCGCAGGGTCTTACGGCTGGTGTTGTGGCCAGGAGGCGCGTGGCCGGGGGTTGACCACGCATCTTCAGGATTCGGCGTTTCAGTTGTTCAACAGCGCTGCGTTTTCGTCGAGCCAGCCTTGCAGCAGCAGGGCGGCGGCGATGGCGTCGACCGGGTTGTCGCGGTAACTGCCTTTCTGGCCGCCGCGGGCCAGGCGTTCGCCCTTGGCCTCGAAGGTGGTCAGGCGTTCGTCATGGGTATAGAAGGGCAGGTTGTAGCGGCCATTGAGGCGCCGGGCGAATTTCTCGGCGCGCACGCACATCTCGCTCGGGGTGCCGTCCATGTTCAATGGCAGGCCGACCACCACCGCATCCGGCTTCCATTCCTTGATCAGGGCTTCGACCTGATTCCAGTCCGGCACGCCGTTCTGCGCCTTCAGGGTGCACAGCTCGCGGGCCTGGCCGGTGATGGCCTGGCCGACCGCCACGCCGATCTGCTTGGTGCCGTAGTCGAACCCGAGGATCAGTCGCAGGGTCATCAGGCGTGGCCCGCCTGGCTGGTCAGCAGGGCGAGGTTGATGCCCAGGTGCCTGGCCGCCGCTTCCAGGCGCAGTTCGCTGCTGGTGTTGAACAGGATGTCGGCGTCGAACGGGCAGGTCAGCCAGGCGTTGTCCGCCAGCTCGGCTTCCAGCTGCCCGGCTTCCCAGCCGGCATAACCGAGGGCGATCAGGCTTTTGGCCGGACCGACGCCATCGGCGATGGCGAACAGCACGTCCTGGGACGTCGACAGCGACAGGCCATCAAGCTCGACCGTGGCCTGGAAGGTCGGGCCGCTGGGGTGCAGGACAAAACCGCGATCGGTCTGCACCGGGCCGCCGATGAAGATCGGCACATGCTGGCAGAGCGCTGGCGGGTCGATCTCGGGGCGCAATTGCTCGAGGATATCGGCGAGGTTCAGGTCCTGCGGACGGTTGACCACCAACCCCATGGCGCCATTGGCATTGTGCTCGACGATGTAGGTCAAGGTGTGCGCAAAGTTCGGGTCGGCCATGTGCGGCATGGCGATCAGGAAGTGATGCTTGAGGTAGCTGGGGCTGACGTTTTTCATGAGCGCTAGTGTGGCGGTGGAGGGGCGAACTGACAAGCTGGGGATGCTCTCATTCCCCATGAATCCTGTAGCCACTGTCGAGCCTGCGAGGCTGCGTACGACTGCGCAGCAGGCGCAAATCTGCCCGCACGGTTTGCCTGGCACACTGCATGGACATTTTTTGCCGCCGCTACGCGCCCGTACGCAGCCTCGCAGGCTCGGCAGCGGCTACAAGAGGTAGGGAATCAGTTGCTGGACAGCCGGTCGCCGCGGGCGAACTTCCAGGTGCGGATGATCTCCAGGCGGTCGATATCCGACAGGTCACCGGTAAAGGGCGCGAACGGTGCCGCCAGGCGTACGATGCGTTGCGCCGCCTGGTCCAGCAGCGGCTGGCCGGAGGACTCCAGCACCAGCACCTCGTACAGAGAACCGTCGCGGTTGATCGAGACCATCAGCCGCAGGTTGCCGTAGATCTGCTTGCGCCGGGCTTCTTCCGGGTAGTTGAGGTTGCCGATGCGCTCGACCTTCTTGCGCCACTCGTCCTTGTACCAGGCGCCCTTGTCGCGCATGGTCGAGGCCGCGCTCAGGCGGTGGATGCGCGGGCGCTTGGCGTACAGCTGCTGCTCCTGGGCCAGTTCGGCCTCCAGGCTGGCGATGTCGCTGGACAGCTGCTCGCTGTCGAACGTCGGTACGGGAACCTTGGGTTTGGCCTCGGTCTTGACCTCTTCACGTTTGGTGACGGTCTTTTTCGGCTTCGGCGCGGTAGTGGCGACCGCGGCCTTGGGCGCGGCTTCCTTGACCTCGGTCTTGGCCGGAGGCGGCGGGGTGACCTTATTGACCTTGTTTTCCTGGAACGGCGCCACTTCGGTGGTCTTCGGGATCGCTTTCTTGTCCAGGGTGCCGCTGCCTTGCTGGTTTTCCTGGGCGAGAAAATCGGCCTTCTTCGGCTTGGTCTCGCTCTTGAAGGTGGCCAGGGTGATTTCCAGGGTCTTGCTGATCTGCTTGGGTTCGGCGAAGGAGAAGCCCAGGCCGAGAATCAGCGCGATATGCAGCAGGGCGGCCAGGAACAGGGTAAACCCCAGGCGATCGGCCGGGCGCACGCCGCTGTGAGCCAGCTCGGGGGGCAGATCGGAAGGGAGAGCCATCAGCGGTTCACAAAAGTCATCAGCGGTTCAACATCACAAAAAGCATCACAAGACCAACATCGCGCGTTTCACAGGCGGCGCATGATAACGCAATGTTGGTTTGTGCTTGGCAGTTCTGGATCAACGAGCCTTGAGCTTCTGATCGATGGCATCCATCAGCATTGCGCCGATGTTGGTGCCAAAGGCGTTGTCGATCTCGCGGATGCAGGTCGGGCTGGTGACGTTGATTTCGGTCAGGTGCTCGCCGATCACGTCGAGCCCCACGAACAGCAGGCCTTTCTCGCGCAGGGTCGGGCCGACCTGTGCGGCGATCCAGCGATCTTTCTCGGTCAGCGGCCGGGCTTCGCCACGGCCACCGGCAGCGAGGTTGCCACGGGTTTCACCCTGGGCGGGAATCCGTGCCAGGCAGTAATCCACAGGTTCGCCGTCGATCATCAGGATGCGTTTGTCGCCATCGACGATGGCCGGCAGGTACTCCTGGATCATGATCTGCTGCTTGCCGTGCTGGGTCAGGGTTTCGAGGATCACCGAGAGGTTCGGGTGGCCGGCAGTGTGACGGAAGATCGACGAGCCGCCCATGCCGTCCAGCGGCTTGAGGATCACGTCGCCGTGATGGTCGGCGAATTCGCGCAACACGTCCGGACGACGGCTGACGATGGTCGGCGGCGTGCACTGCGGGAACAGGGTGGCGAACAGCTTTTCATTGCAGTCACGCAGGCTCTGCGGCTTGTTGACCACCAGCACGCCGTCGCGCTCGGCCTGCTCCAGCAGGTAGGTGGAGTAGACGAACTCCATGTCGAACGGCGGGTCCTTGCGCATCAGGATCACGTCCAGCTCGCTCAGGGCGCTGTCGGTCTCGGCTTCCAGTTCGAACCACTTGTGCGGGTCGGCGAACACCTTCAGCGGGCGCATCCGCGCCCGGGCCACGCCACCGGTCGCCTGGTACAGGTCGCGCTGTTCCATATAGAACAGGGTCCAGCCGCGCTCCTGGGCGGCCAGCAGCATGGCCAGCGAGCTGTCCTTCTTATAGGAGATGCTGGCGATAGGGTCCATGACAATCCCGACGCGAACGCTCATGGGCGGTTTCCTCGAAAATTAGTGGGCGCAATGGCTTGCAAAATTGGCGTCAGAGTGGCGTCCGGGCGGTTCCCGGTCAAGGAAAAACCACCGCGCCGGTCGGCCGATAGATTGCATGGGGAGAGTATGCTAAAAAGGCTCGCATGCCGTGCTCAGGCCTTGAACATCAAGGGCTTGAGGCATTGGCCACCAGTACGGGCAGAAAATCGATTCGCTGTGGCGATGGTAGAGCAGATATGGAACAGCAATCCAGCGCCCTCAAGGTGATGGTGATCGATGATTCGAAGACGATTCGCCGCACGGCCGAAACGCTGCTGAAGAATGTGGGCTGTGAAGTCATCACCGCGGTCGACGGTTTCGAGGCCCTGGCCAAGATCGCCGACAACCACCCGGGCATCATTTTCGTCGACATCATGATGCCGCGGCTCGATGGCTATCAGACCTGCGCGTTGATCAAGAACAACAGCGCGTTCAAGTCCACGCCGGTGATTATGCTGTCCTCCAAGGACGGTCTGTTCGACAAGGCCAAGGGTCGCATCGTCGGCTCTGACCAGTTTTTGACCAAGCCTTTCAGCAAGGAAGAGCTGCTGAGCGCGATCAAGGCCCATGTGCCGGGGTTCGCCGCAGTAGAACAAGCACATTGAGGTTCGGCCAGCGGGCCGCACGCCTATTCGTATGGGGAAGACCATGGCTCGTATTCTGATCGTCGATGACTCGCCGACTGAAATGTACAAACTGACCGGCATGCTGGAAAAGCATGGCCATGAAGTCCTGAAGGCCGAAAACGGCGCCGACGGCGTGGCCCTGGCGCGCCAGGAAAAGCCCGACGCGGTCCTGATGGACATCGTCATGCCCGGTCTCAATGGTTTTCAGGCGACCCGTCAGTTGACCAAGGATGCGGAAACCAGCCATATCCCGGTGATTATCATCACCACCAAGGATCAGGAAACCGACAAGGTCTGGGGCACTCGCCAGGGCGCGAAGGATTACCTGACCAAGCCGGTCGACGAAGACACCCTGATCAAGACCCTGAACAGCGTCCTGGCCGGCTGACCGCCCGCGCCATGGCCGAGTCGCAAACCGCCTTCGAACTGCTGCTCGAGATCGACCAGCGCTGCCGCCTGCTGGCAGCCGACCTGCCTTCCCAGGAAACCCGCCAGCACGGCTGGAGCGGTATCGGCTTTCGCATCGGCGAGCATTGGTATGTGGCGCCGATGGGCGAAGTCAGCGAAGTCCTGCACGAGCCCCGTTACACCCTGCTGCCCGGGGTCAAGCCCTGGGTGAAAGGCGTGGCCAACCTGCGCGGACGGCTGCTGCCGATCATGGACCTGTGCGGGTTCTTCGGCCATGAGCTGTCGGCCCTGCGCAAGCAGCGGCGGGTGCTGGTGGTCGAGCACAAAGAGGTGTTCGCCGGCTTGATGGTGGACGAGGTGGCCGGCATGCAGCACTTCGAGCAGAGCAGCCTGGAAACCGCGGCCAACGCTAGCGAGCAGGGCGCCATCACGCCGTACCTGCGGGGGTATTTCCCGTGTGAGCCGGTCTGGTGGGTATTCAGTCCCTTCGCCCTGGCGCAGTCGCCGGGGTTCCTGGATGTGGCGCTGTAGGAGCAGGGGGGCGCCTAGCCCTTGCCCGCGAAACGGATGACGCGGTTTTGCAGGTTCACCGCATGATGCTCATCGCGGGCAACAGAACAACCGGAATTCAGGTGTGCAGATGCTAAAAGCCAACCCAGGCAAGCCAATGGAAGGATCGCGCAGCCGCTCGCAGATCATCGTGCTGTTCATCGCCCTGATCGTGTTCATCATGCTGTTGTTCGCCAACTTCGCTTACCTCAACACCCAGGCCACGTACGACAAGCAGTACATCGGCCACGCCGGCGAGTTGCGGGTGCTGTCCCAGCGCATCGCCAAGAACGCCACGGAAGCCGCGGCGGGCAAGGCCGCGGCATTTAAGCTGCTGGGCGATGCGCGCAACGATTTCGCCCAGCGCTGGGGCTACCTGAAAAAAGGCGACCCGGCCACCGGGCTGCCCGCCGCGCCGGTGGCGGTGCGTCAGGAAATGCGCGCGGTGCAGCAGGACTGGGACAAGCTGCTGCACAACGCCGACGCGATCCTGGCCAGCGAACAGACCGTATTGTCCCTGCATCAGGTGGCCGCGACCCTGGCGGAAACCGTGCCGCAGTTGCAGGTCGAGTATGAAAAGGTCGTGGAAATCCTCCTGCAGCGCGGCGCTCCGGCCGCCCAGGTGGCCATGGCGCAACGCCAGTCGTTGCTCGCCGAGCGCATTCTCGGTGCGGTGAATACTGTGCTGGCCGGCGACGAAAACGCGGTGCAGGCCGCCGATGTCTTCGGCCGTGACGCGGCGCGCTTCGGCCAGGTGCTCAGCGGCATGCTCCAGGGCAACCCGACCCTGAAGATCAGCCAGGTCGAGGACCGCGATGCGCGGGCGCGCCTGACCGAGATCAGCGAGCTGTTCCAGTTCGTCTCCGGCTCGGTGGACGAAATCCTCGAAACCTCCCCCGAGCTGTTCCAGGTCCGCGAGTCGGCGAGCAATATCTTCAGCCTGTCGCAGACCCTGCTCGACGAGGCCTCGCACCTGGCCATCGGCTTCGAGAACCTGGCCGGCGGCCGTTCGCTGGACACCATCGGCGGTTATGTCCTGGGCCTGGCGGCGCTGGCCTCGATCATCCTCATTGGCCTGGTGATGGTCCGCGAAACCAATCGCCAACTGCACGAGACCGCGGAGAAGAACGAACGCAACCAGAACGCGATCATGCGTTTGCTGGACGAGATCGAAGACCTGGCCGACGGCGACCTCACCGTGACCGCCTCGGTGACCGAGGACTTCACCGGCACCATCGCCGACTCGATCAACTATTCCGTGGACCAGCTGCGCGACCTGGTGGCGACCATCAACCTCACCGCCGGCCAGGTCGCCGGCGCGGTGCAGGAAACCCAGGCCACCGCGATGCAACTGGCCGAAGCCTCGGAGCATCAGGCCCAGCAGATTTCCGAAGCCTCCACCGCGATCAACGAAATGGCCCAGTCGATCGATCAGGTGTCGGCCAACGCCGCCGAGTCCTCGGCGGTGGCCGAGCGTTCGGTGGAGATCGCCAACAAGGGCAACGAGGTGGTGCACAACACCATCCACGGCATGGACAACATTCGCGAGCAGATCCAGGATACTGCCAAGCGCATCAAGCGCCTGGGCGAGTCGTCCCAGGAAATTGGCGACATTGTCAGCCTGATCGATGACATTGCCGACCAGACCAATATCCTCGCCCTCAACGCGGCGATCCAGGCCTCCATGGCCGGGGATGCCGGGCGCGGCTTCGCGGTGGTGGCCGATGAGGTGCAGCGCCTGGCGGAACGTTCTTCGGCGGCGACCCGGCAGATCGAGACCCTGGTGCGGGCGATCCAGACCGACACCAACGAGGCGGTGATCTCCATGGAGCAGACCACCTCGGAAGTGGTGCGCGGCGCCCGGCTGGCGCAGGATGCCGGGGTGGCCCTGGAAGAAATCGAAGGCGTCTCCAAGACCCTGGCGGCGCTGATCCAGAGCATCTCCAACGCCGCCCAGCAGCAGACGTCGTCGGCCGGACAGATATCCTTGACCATGAACGTGATCCAGCAGATCACTTCACAGACTTCGTCCGGCTCGACCGCGACGGCCGAGAGCATCGGTAACCTGGCGAAAATGGCCAGCCAGCTGCGGCGCTCGGTGTCCGGTTTCACCTTGCCGGCCAGTCGCGAGCAGACGCCGCGGGACAACCGCTGAGGCCGGAGCACGACTTTGATGGGAATGGTAATGGGTGATCGGCACGACTATGTGGCCCTGGAATGGGTCAAGGGCGAAATTGCCGAAACGCTGAAGCAGGCCCACCAGGCGCTCGATCATCTGGTCGACGAGCCGCAGGCGGTGGAAGCGCTCGAACAGTGCCTGGAGTGCATCCATCAGGTCCACGGCAGCCTGCAGATGGTCGAGTTCTATGGTGCGGCGCTGCTCGCCGAAGAAATGGAAGCCCTGACCCTGGCCCTGCGCGAGCACCGCGTGGCCCAGCGGGACGAGGCGATCTATCTGCTGCGCCAAGCCATCAGCCAGTTGCCGCAGTACCTCGACCGGGTGCAAAGCGCGCGCCGCGACCTGCCGTTGGTGGTGTTGCCGCTGCTCAACGACCTGCGCAGCGCCCGGGGCGAAGGCCTGCTGAGCGAAACCAGCCTGTTCAGCCCGCAGCTGCCGGACCTGCCGGCGCTGGACCAGGCGGCACTGAACCGCCTGGCGCCCCCCGACCTGACCATCCTGCTGCGCAAGTTGCGGCACATGCTGCAAACCGCGTTGGTCGACCTGCTGCGCGAACAGGATGTGAAAAACAGCCTGGGCTATATGGCCAAGGTCTTCGAGCGCCTCCAGGTGTTGTGCCAGAACGCCCCGCTGGGGCCCTTGTGGCAGATCGCCCTGGCCCTGGTGGAAGGCATGGGCAGCGGGGCGATCGCCAACAGCCCGGCGGTGCGCAGCCTGCTCAAGGATGCCGACCGCGAACTCAAGCGTCTCTATGAACAAGGCATCGCCGGGGTCAACCAGGCGGCCCCCGACGAACTGCTGAAAAGCCTGCTGTTTTACATCGCCAAGGCCCGCTACCCCACCGCGCAGATGCAGACCATGAAAGACACCTACGGACTCGATGACGCTTTGCCCGACAATGCGCTGGTCGACCAGGAGCGGGCCCGCATGGCCGGCCCCGACCGGGACGCCATGCGCTCGGTGCTGGCGGCCCTGTGCGAAGAGCTGGTGCGGGTCAAGGAACGCCTGGACCTGTTCGTGCGCAGCGACCGCCAGCACGCGTCGGACCTGGACAGCCTGCTGGCGCCCCTGCGGCAGATCGCCGACACCCTGGCGGTGCTGGGTTTCGGCCAGCCACGCAAGGTCATCATCGACCAGCTGGCGGTGGTGCTGAGCCTGGCCCAGGGCCAGCGCGAACCGAATGACGCGGTGCTGATGGATGTGGCCGGGGCCCTGCTGTATGTCGAGGCAACCCTGGCCGGCATGGTCGGCCCGGCTGAACCCGAGAGCCGCGAAGAAAGCCGCCTGCCGACCACCGACCTGACCCAGATCCACCAACTGGTGATCAAGGAGGCGCGGATCTGCCTGCAACAGGCCAAGGACCTGATCGTCGACTACATCGACGCCGGTTGGGACCGCGAACACTTGCAGGCGCTGCCGGAGCTGCTGACCCAGGTGCGCGGCGCCCTGGCGATGATTCCCCTGGGCCGTGCGGCGGGCCTGCTGCAAGCCTGCATCGGCTTTGTGCGCGAACACCTGCTGCTGGACCCGCGCCAGCCCGGCTGGCAGCAGCTGGACAATCTGGCCGACGTGATCACCAGCATCGAGTATTACCTGGAGCGCCTGAGCGACGATCCCCAGGCGCCGGGGGAAAAGATTCTCGACGTGGCCGAGCAGGGCCTGGCCGCGCTGGGCTATGCGCCACAAAAGCGGGCGCCGGACGAGTGGCTGCCGAACGAACAGGTGCCGCTGCTCAGCGATGTGCTCAGCCCCAACGAAGCCCTGGTGATGCAGGACCTGCAGGAGCTGGACAGCCCGGAAGTGGCGCAGTCCCTGGCCGATGTACTGGCCAGCCCGGTCTCGGCGCTCAACCCGCCAGCGCTGGACACGCCGGGCAGCCTGTTGCCGCCGCCGGGCGATGAAGCGCCGGTGGACGACGAACTGCGCGAAGTCTTCCTCGAAGAGACCGACGAAGTGCTCGACGTGCTGCGCGAGTACCTGCCGCGCTGGGTCGCCGAGCCCCACGGCAAGGCGGCGCTGGGCGAACTGCGCCGGGCCTTCCACACCCTCAAGGGCAGCGGGCGGATGGTGCGCGCGCTGGTGCTGGGCGAGCTGGCCTGGGCCGTGGAGAACCTGCTCAACCGGGTCCTGGAACACAGCGTGGAACCGGGGCCGCAGGTGCGGCAATTGCTTGAAGAGGTCGTGCAGTTGCTGCCGGAGCTGGTCGCCGAGTTCGCCGCCCAGGCCCAGCGCCAGCGCGGCGATGTCGACCGCCTGGCTGCCCGGGCGCATGCCCTGGCCAAGGGCGACACGGCGTCGCTAGACGGCTTGGCAGACGAGCTCGACCCGCAGTTGCTGGAGATCTTCCGCAACGAGGCCGAAACCCATCTGGAGAGCATCAAGCGCTTTCTCGATCAGGCTGCCGAGCATCTGCCGCTGCAGGCCAGCGACGAATTGCAGCGCGCCTTGCACACCCTTAAGGGCAGCGCCTACATGGCCGGCGTGCTGCCGATCGCCGAGCTGGCGGCACCGCTGGACCTGCTGGCCCGGGAATATCGCGCGCACCTGATGGCCCTGGACCTGGACGAGGTCGAACTGCTGCTGGAAGCCGAAGGCCTGTTTCGCCGCGGCCTGCAACAGCTGGGCAGCGATCCGCTGGCGCCCATCGAAGGCGCCGCCGACCTGATCGAACGGGTCAAGGCACTGACCGCCGAGCGCCTGGAAGCCCTGCTCAACGCGCCCAATACCGGGCTGCGGGTCAAGCGCGATGCGCAGTTGATCAGCAGTTTCCTGGCCCAGGGCATGGACATCCTGCTGGATGCCGAAAACCTGCTGCGCCGCTGGCAACAGCACCCCGGCGAGCGCCAGGAGCTCAGCGCGCTGCTCGACGAACTAACCACCCTTGGCGAAGGCGCGCACCTGGCGGACCTGCAGCCGATGGATGAGCTGTGCGAAGCGCTGCTGGACCTGTACGGCGCCGTGGAAGAAAGCAGCCTGGCGGTGGGCGAACGGTTTTTCCATGAGGCGGAAAACGCCCACGAAGCCCTGATCAACATGCTCGACGAACTGGCCGCCGGCCAGGAAGTCAGCCCACAACCGGCCATGGTCCGGGCCTTGCGCGAACTGCTCGAGGAAAGCCTCGACCCGTCGGCCATGGGCCTGATCCGCAGCGACGGCAGCCGCACCCTGAGCATCACCGACCTGGCCAGTGCCACCGCCGAGATGGAGCAGGGGGCGCAGATCGAGGTGGAGGGGCCGGACGATGAAATCGTGGCGATCTTCCTCGAAGAGGCGATGGATATTCTCGAAAGCGCCGACCAGGCCTTGCAGCGCTGGCTGGCCGACCCGGACAACGGTGCGCCGCTGTCTTCCCTGCAGCGCGACCTGCACACCCTCAAGGGCGGCGCGCGCATGGCCGAAGTCGGGCCGGTGGGCGACCTGGCCCAGGAACTGGAGAATCTCTACGAAGGCCTGGTGGATCGCCGGTACCAGCATGGCGAGGCCTTGGTCGACCTGCTGCAACGCAGCCATGCGCAACTGGCGCTGCTGTTGCAGCAATTGCAGGCACAGCAAACGCTGAGCGACCCCAAGGCGCTGATCGAAGCGATTCGCGGTTTTCGCCAGCGCAGCGGGGTCACCAGCGAGGTGCCCGAGGCCGCGGTGACCGACGATTCGGCGGCCCACGATCCGGAGCTGCTGGAGATCTTCCTCGAAGAAGGCTTCGACATCCTCGACAGTTCGGGGGCGGCGCTGACGCGCTGGCAGGCCGAGCCGGCCAGCCGCCAGGAAGTGGAAACCCTGCTGCGTGACCTGCACACCCTCAAGGGCGGTGCGCGCATGGTGGAGATCGTGCCGATCGGCGACCTGGCCCATGAACTGGAGTTTCTCTATGAAGGCCTGTCCGCGGGCCTGCTGCAACCGAGCCCGGCGCTGTTCGGCCTGTTGCAGAAAAGCCAGGACCGCCTGGCGCAGATGCTCGACGCCGCCCGCGCCGAGCAACCGATCAAGCCGGCCGACAGCCTGATCGAGGCGATTCGCGGCTTTACTCATCCGGCCCAGGCCGAAGCGCCGCCTCTGTTGCTGCCCGACCTTAGCCCGCCGAGCAAGCCCGAACCGCCGGTGGCGCAGGCGGAAGCGGCGGTGGCCGGGGATATGGTCAAGGTCTCGGCCGAGCTGTTGGACGACCTGGTCAACCTGGCCGGGGAAACCTCGATCTTCCGCGGGCGCATCGAGCAACAGGTCAACGATGCGCGGGTGGCCCTGAGCGAAATGGAAACCACCATCGAGCGTATCCGTGACCAGTTGCGCCGCCTGGACACCGAAACCCAGGGGCGGATTCTCAGCCGCCAGCAGGTCGAGGCCGAGCGCCTGGGCTACGAGGAATTCGACCCGCTGGAGATGGACCGCCATTCGCAGTTGCAGCAACTGTCGCGGGCCCTGTTCGAGTCGGCGTCCGACCTGCTCGACCTCAAGGAAACCCTGGACCGGCGCAACCAGGACGCGGAAAACCTGTTGCAGCAGCAAGGGCGGGTCAATACCGAATTGCAGGAAGGCCTGATGCGCACACGCATGGTGCCGTTCGAGCGCCTGGTGCCGCGCCTCAAGCGCATCGTCCGCCAGGTGGCCGAGGAGTTGGGCAAGGACGTCTCGTTCAGCGTCGGCAACGCCGAGGGCGAGATGGACCGCAACGTGTTGGAGCGCATGGTTGCGCCCCTGGAGCACATGCTGCGCAACGCCGTCGACCATGGCCTGGAGTCCGCCGAGGTGCGGCGCGCCTCGGGCAAGCCCGAGCAGGGGCGGATCACCCTGGACCTGTCCCACGAAGGCGGCGATATCGTTTTCGACATGCGCGACGACGGCGCCGGGGTGCCGCTGGAGGCGGTGCGGCGCAAGGCGATCAAGCGTGGCCTGCTCGCCCCCAATGCCGAGATCAGCGACCGTGACGTGCTGCAATTCATCATGCAGCCGGGGTTTTCCACGGCGGAGAAAATCACCCAGATTTCCGGGCGCGGGGTGGGCATGGATGTGGTCCATGAAGAGGTGCGCCAGCTCGGCGGCTCGATGACCATCGACTCGATCCCGGGGCAGGGCGTGCATTTCCGCATCCGCCTGCCGTTCACCCTGTCGGTCAACCGCGCGCTGATGGTGCAGTGCCTGGAGGAGCAGTACGCGATCCCGCTGAACACCATCGAAGGCATCGTGCGGGTGCTGCCCAACGAACTGGAAAGCTACTACCAACTCGACTCGCCCCATTACCAGTACGCCGGCCAGCGTTATGAGCTGTGTTACCTCGGCGAGCTGCTGCACACCGTGGCCCGGCCGAAACTGTTGGGGCAGAGCCTGCCGCTGCCGGTGCTGCTGGTGCATTACAACGAACACCGGATCGCCGTGCAGGTGGATGCCATGGCCGGCACCCGGGAAATCGTGGTCAAGAGCCTGGGGCCGCAGTTCGCGGCGGTGCAGGGGCTGTCCGGCGCGACCATCCTCGGCGATGGCCGGGTGGTGCTGATCCTCGATCTGCTGGCGCATATCCGCGCCCTGCAAACGCGCTTGCCGGCGCCGCGCATGGCGGCCGGCGATGAAGTGAGCGTCGAGGTCGAACCATTGCGGCCGAGGCTGGTGCTGGTGGTCGACGATTCGGTGACGGTGCGCAAGGTCACCAGCCGCCTGCTGGAACGCCACGGCATGAACGTGCTGACCGCCAAGGACGGGGTCGACGCCATGGCGCTGCTGCAGGAACACACCCCGGACCTGATGCTGCTGGACATCGAAATGCCGCGCATGGATGGCTTCGAGGTGGCGATGCAGGTGCGCGCCGACCCGCGCCTGCACCAGCTGCCGATCATCATGATCACCTCGCGCACCGGCCAGAAACACCGCGACCGGGCCATGGCCATCGGCGTCAATGACTACCTCGGCAAGCCTTATCAGGAGTCGGTGCTGCTGGAGAGCATCGCCCAGTGGAGCAGACCCCATGCATGACTACCGCGCCAGCTTCCTCACCGGGCTGCTGCTGCCCCTGGCCGACCGCACCCTGATCCTGCCCAACGTCGCGGTGGCCGAATTGATCGACTATCAACGCGGCGAGCCGGCCAGCGACGCGCCACCCTGGTACCTGCGTTCTGTTGCCTGGCGCGACCGCCAACTGCCGCTGATCAGCTTCGAGGCCGCCTGCGGCCAGCCCCTGGCCATCGGCGAGCGCGCCCGCATTGTCGTGCTCAATACCCTGGGCGGCCGCGAGCGCCTGAAGTTCATCGCTCTGGTGATCCAGGGCATCCCGCGCTCCTGCCGGCTCGACAGCCAGCTGAGCTACGTCGATGTGCCGTTGTGCCGGCTGGAAAAGGCGGCGGTGCAGGTGGGGGAGCAGGTGGCGAAGATCCCGGATCTGTTGGGGTTGGAGGAGATGCTGGTGAAGGCGGGGTTGTCCTAGGTCCTGTCGAGCGGCTTGATCGGTCCCTATTTGGGACTGATGGGGGCAACTATGTTGGGCGACGTAGCCTCTGGTTTTTGGTGTGACATCGGACCTGTAGGAGCGAGCTTGCTCGCGATGGCGCCCATCCTGGCGCTGCATTTTTTGGACGGGGTGCATATCCATTCCTGCGGTAACGGCGGCTGGCGGTTTCGCCCTTACGGCGAGTCACTTTTTTTCAAACGCCGGAATGCCGGCCCAGCAAAAAGTAACCAAAAAACGCTTGCCCCTGCGTACGGCCTTCGCTGCGCTCAGGTTCCCTCGCTCCGGATGGGGCGGGTAGATCAAAATCAAAAGCCAAAGCTGCGCCATGCGCGACCTACCGGTCGGCGCTAACTCCTGTAGCCGCTGCCGAGCCTGCGAGGCTGCGATCGACCCCGCAGGGGGCGCAGGGATTTTGAAACCGCTGGAGGACCTTCGGTCCTATCGCAGCCTGCGGCAGCGGCTACAGGTTTGGGGAGGCATCAGGGGGGAGTGGGGCAGATCTGGTTTTGTTGAAGGCAATGGCAACACATTGCGGGTTGTCGCTGGTTTTTTGCATAGCCATAGTGGGTTTGCCGCCGCTGCATCGGTGGCCGATCTTAGCCGGTCGAAACTGTTCACGGACCCATAGATATCTCCGAAGACGGAGTTGTCTTTTCTCACTTACGGTCGTGCGCAGACAAGTATGGAATGGGTGTTTTACCTGTTTCTCGACCGGCCAAGGAGCTAGACCCATGACTGAGTTCACCCCGCTACACAGCAATCTCACCAACACCCCCGTGCTCTACCTCAACCCCAACGCTCCGGCATCCGACCTGCACGGTTGTGCCGTCCAGCGCCTCAAGGCCACCCGCGACCTGATGCACAGCCTCAACTGCCTGAGCCTCAAAGGCGTCCACGACCAGGACTTGCAACACATCGTCAATGCAGCCCATCTGCTGCTGCAGGATGGCTGCGATGCGCTGGATGCGTTGCAGTGGCGGATCGTGGGTTAAGCGCAGCGTTGTTTCCGGGCGTAGGCGAAATGGCTACGCCCTTGATCATTACCCTCACCGTAACGATCCATCACTCTGCTTGATTGATGCCATGCCTCCTGCGCTCCTAAGGTAGCGGCCACGACAGCGAACCCGTGGAGTGAGCATGACAACAACAATATCCCCCGACTCGCGCTGGACGCGGCGGCGCGCTGAAAAGCAGCGGCGTCTCGAGCAGGTGCGGGGTCTCGCCGATGGCGCGGTGTTGCCCACCGACAAGATAGTCGCGGCACTGGAGGCGTTGATTCTGCCCGGCGACCGCGTGGTGCTGGAGGGCAACAACCAGAAGCAGGCGGACTTCCTGTCCCGCTCCCTGGCCAAGGCCGACCCGGGCCGCCTGCACGACCTGCACATGATCATGCCCAGCGTCGGCCGCTCGGAGCACCTGGACCTGTTCGAGCGCGGCATCGCCCGCAAGCTCGACTTCTCCTTCGCCGGCACCCAGAGCCTGCGCATCAGCCAGTTGCTGGAAGACGGCCTGCTGGAAATCGGCGCGATCCATACCTACATCGAGCTCTATGCGCGGCTGGTGGTGGACCTGATCCCCAACGTGGTGCTCTCGGCCGGGTTCATGGCCGACCGCGCGGGCAATATCTACACCGGGCCGAGCACCGAGGACACCCCGGCGCTGATCGAGCCGGCGGCGTTCAGCGATGGCATCGTCATCGTCCAGGTCAACCAGCTGGTGGACGACGTCAGCGAGTTGCCGCGGGTGGATATCCCGGCGTCCTGGGTCGACTTCGTGGTGGTGGCCGACAAGCCGTTCTACATCGAGCCGCTGTTCACCCGCGACCCGCGCCACATCAAGCCGGTGCACGTGCTGATGGCGATGATGGCGATCCGCGGCATCTATGAAAAACACAAGGTCCAGTCGCTCAACCACGGCATCGGCTTCAACACCGCGGCCATCGAGCTGATCCTGCCGACCTACGGCGAATCCCTGGGCCTGAAAGGCAAGATCTGCCGCAACTGGACCCTCAACCCCCACCCGACCCTGATCCCGGCCATCGAAAGCGGCTGGGTGGAAAGCGTGCATTGCTTCGGCACCGAACTGGGCATGGAAAACTACATCGCTGCGCGGCCGGATGTGTTCTTTACCGGGCGCGACGGTTCGTTGCGTTCCAACCGGATGTTCTGCCAGCTGGCCGGGCAGTACGCGGTGGACCTGTTTATCGGTGCGACCCTGCAGGTCGATGGCGACGGCCATTCCTCCACCGTGACCCGCGGCCGCCTGGCCGGCTTCGGTGGTGCGCCGAACATGGGCCACGACCCCCGTGGCCGGCGCCACGGCACCCCGGCCTGGCTGGATATGCGCCACGACGACTCGCAACAACCGATGCTGGAGCGAGGCAAGAAGCTGGTGGTGCAGATGGTCGAGACCTTCCAGGAAGGCGGCAAACCGACCTTCGTCGAAACCCTCGACGCCGTGGAAGTGGCGAAGAAAAGCGGCATGCCCCTGGCGCCGATCATGATCTATGGCGACGACGTCACCCACCTGCTGACCGAGGAGGGCATCGCCTACCTGTACAAGGCGCGTTCCCTGGAAGAGCGCCAGGCGATGATCGCGGCGGTGGCCGGGGTGACTGCCATCGGCCTGCGCCACAACCCGAAAGACACAGCGCGCATGCGCCGCGAAGGCCTGATCGCCTTGCCCGAAGACCTCGGTATCCGCCGCACCGACGCCAGCCGCGAGCTGCTGGCGGCGAAAAGCGTCGCCGATCTGGTGGAGTGGTCGGGTGGCCTGTACAACCCGCCCGCCAAGTTCAGGAGCTGGTAAATGCACGCCTTCAACCTGCAAAGCAAACCCCTGAGCCTGGCCGAGCGCCTGGCGGACCTGGCAGTGGACGCGCTGATCGACGAAGCCGACCTGTCGCCGAAACCGGCCCTGGTCGACCGTCGCGGCAACGGCGCCCATAGCGATCTGCACCTGGGGCTGATGCACGCCTCGGCGCTGTCGCTGTGGCCGGCCTTCAAGGAAATGGCCGACGCCAGCGTGTTCGGCGCGGTTGGTCTGCCCCTGCGCGAAGCCCTGGGCCGCATCGGCCGTGAAGGCGAAACGGCGATGCTCGCTACGACTCACGGGGTGAACACTCATCGTGGCGCGATCTGGGCCCTGGGCCTGTTGGTGGCCGCCGCCGCGCTGCAACCTCAGGCCAACAGCGCCGGCGCCCTGTGCCTGCGGGCCGCGCGCCTGGCGCTGCTGGACGATCGTTACGCGCCGCGGCCCCTCAGCCACGGCGCGCAAGTGGCGCTGCGCTATGGCGTGCGCGGCGCCCGCGAAGAAGCCCAGCTGGGTTTTCCAGCGGTGCTGCAACGGGGCCTGCCGCAACTCGAACGCAGCCGTGCCCAGGGGCATGGTGAACAGAACGCCCGGCTCGATGCGCTGCTGGCGATCATGACCGGCCTGGCCGATACCTGCGTGCTCTATCGCGCTGGCGAGGCGGGCCTGCGGGCCATGCAACAGGGTGCCCAGGCGGTGCTCGACGCCGGCGGCAGCGCCAGCCTGGCCGGGCGTCGCCGCCTGCATGAGCTGGACCAGTGCCTGGTGGCCTTGAACGCCTCGCCCGGTGGCGCCGCGGACTTGCTCGCGGCCTGCCTGCTGATCGACCGGATCGCCTCCGGCGCCGCCTTTATCCAGGGAGCAGCGTGATGGAAACCTTGTCTTTCGAATTTCCCGCCGGGCAACCCGCCCGGGGCCGGGCGCTGGTGGGCTGTGTCGGCTCGGGCGACCTGGAGGTGCTGCTCGAACCCGGGCAGCCCGGCAAGCTGAGCATTCAGGTGCAGACCTCGGTCAACGGCAGCGCGTCGCGCTGGCAGCATCTGTTCGAGCGCATGTTCGACGGCCAGACGCCGCCGGCCCTGAGCATCGATATCCATGATTTTGGCGCCACCCCGGGCGTGGTGCGCCTGCGCCTGGAGCAGGGCTTCGAGGAGATCGGCCATGACTGACAGCGCCCGTTTGCTCAACAAGCACAGTTTCGTCGAACTCGGTGCCCGGCAGCGGGCCAAGGCCTTGCTCGACGCCGGCAGCTTTCGTGAATTGCTTGATCCGTTCCAGCGCGTGATGTCGCCGTGGCTGGCCCGCCAGGGCGTGGTGCCCCAGGCCGATGACGGGGTGGTGATCGCCAAGGGCCGCATCGACGGCCTGCCGGTGGTGATCGCCGCCATCGAAGGCGCGTTCCAGGGCGGCAGCCTCGGCGAGGTCGGCGGGGCGAAGATTGCCGGCGCCCTGGAGCTGGCGGCCGAAGACAACCGCAAGGGCATTGCTACCCGCGCCGTACTGCTGCTGGAAACCGGTGGCGTGCGCCTGCAGGAAGCCAACCTCGGGCTGGCGGCGATTGCCGACATTCACGCGGCCATCGTCGACCTGCGCCAGTACCAGCCGGTGATCGGTGTGGTGGCTGGCAGCGTCGGCTGTTTTGGCGGTATGTCGATTGCTGCCGGGCTGTGCAGCTACCTGCTGGTGACCCAGGAGGCGCGCCTGGGCCTCAACGGCCCGCAGGTGATCGAGCAGGAAGCCGGCCTCGAGGAATACGACTCCCGCGACCGACCCTTTATCTGGAGCCTGACCGGCGGCGAGCAGCGTTTCGCCAGCGGCCTGGCGGACCGCTATGTGGCCGATGACGTGGCGCAGATCCGCCAACAGGTCGGCGAACTGTTGGCCCAGGGCCTGCCCAGCGCGCAACGCAGCCGGCAGGCCGAGCTGTACCTGCAACGCCTGGCCCGGCTGGACAGCCATCCACAGATCGACCCGGCGACGGTTCGCCAGCTGTATCGAGGAGACCGCTCATGAGTGCTTATTCCCTGCGGGGCCTGCATTGGTTCACGGCCCTGAGCGCGGGCGCCGCCCCGGTAGCGGGTTTGCCGGCCTCGTTGAAGGTGGCGGACGCCACGCTGGAGCAGCAACCGGTGCGGTTTATCGCCGTGGTCGCCGACCCGGCCAACCCTTTTGTGCGGGCGCGCAATGGTGAGGTCGGCCTGCTGGAAGGCTGGGGCCTGGCCAAGGCGGTGGACGACGCGATCGAGGCCGACCGCGAGCAGAGCCTCAAGCGTGCGCTGATCGCCATAGTCGATGTGCCGAGCCAGGCCTATGGGCGTCGCGAAGAGGCCCTGGGCATCCATCAGGCCTTGGCCGCGGCCGCCGACAGCTATGCCCGGGCCCGGCTGGCCGGGCATCCGGTGATCGGCCTGCTGGTGGGCAAGGCCATGTCCGGGGCCTTCCTGGCCCACGGTTACCAGGCCAACCGCCTGATCGCCCTGCGCGACCCGGGGGTGATGGTGCACGCCATGGGCAAAGTCTCGGCGGCGCGGGTCACCTTGCGCAGCGTCGAGGAACTGGAGGCCCTGGCCGCCAGCGTGCCGCCCATGGCTTATGACATCGACAGCTATGCCAGCCTCGGCCTGCTCTGGGAGACCTTGTCGGTCAGCCAGATCGAACAGCCGAGCGCCGACGACCTGACCCTGGTACGGCAATGCCTGGGCCAGGCGATTGCCGATGTGCGGGCCCATGGTCGCGATCTGTCAGGGCGCCTGGGGGCCAGCAACCGTGGCGCCTCCAGTCGGGTCCGCCAGCTGTTGCGCGAGCAATGGTGAGCGCCATGACCAGCGCCTTGCTGCCCCATGACCTGCTGTGGGGCCTGTCCCCTCGGCAGTTGCCCGCCGATGCCCCGGCCTGGGCGGTGGCGGCCATGGCCGCCGGGCAACCGGTGGTGGTGCGCCGTGCGTTGACCGCGCCCGGGCAGGTGGCGGTGGGCGTGCGTGGGCGGCTGCGGGAACAGCGCTACGGGACGCTGATGACGGTGACGGCCATCGAGCGCCGGGTGCGGCCGGAAGCGCTGCGTTATATCGAGTCGGATCGGGCCTGGCCAGCACTCCAGGCACTGGCTCGGTTGCGTGAACCTCTGGATGCCCTCGGCCTGGCCTGGGGTGTCAGCGGCAGCGCCGGTTTTGAACTGGCTAGCGGCGTGTCGGCGCTGCATCGACACAGCGACCTGGACCTGATCCTGCGCACTGCGCAGCCCATGGACCGGGCCGAGGCCCGGGCGTTGCTGGCGCTGCTCGACGCCGCCGTCTGCCCGGTGGACCTGCAAATGCAGACACCCAACGGCGCCGTGGCCCTGCGCGAGTGGGCCGGGACATCGGCGCGGGTGCTGCTGAAAAGCGCCAGTGGCGCGCGTCTGGTCGGCGATCCGTGGCAGGCCCTGGAGCAGGTGGCGTGAGCAGCCTGCTGGTGTTTCCGGGCCAGGGCGCGCAGCAGCCGGGGATGTTGCACCGGTTGCCGCCCAGCGCCCTGGCCGAGGCCTGCCTGCAACAGGCGAGCGAGGTCCTGGGCGAGGATGCCCTGGCCCTGGATTCGCCCCAGGCCCTGGCCACCACCCGGGCGGTACAGCTGTGCCTGCTGATCGCCGGCGTGGCCCATGCCCGGGTGCTGCTGGAGAACGGGCCGGGCGCGGATTACGTGGCGGGCTTGTCGATTGGCGCCTACCCCGCCGCGGTGGTGGCCGGCGCCCTGGATTTTGGTGATGCGCTGCGTCTGGTCAGCCTGCGCGGCGAGCTGATGCAGCAGGCCTACCCACAGGGTTATGGCATGACCGCGATCGTCGGCCTGCAACTGGCGACGGTGGAGGCCTTGCTGGCCCGGGTGCACAGCCCGGACAACCCGGTGTACCTGGCCAATATCAATGCCGATAGCCAGGTGGTGATCGCCGGCAGCGATGCCGCCATGGGCCAGGTCGCCGAGCTGGCCCGCGGCTGCGGTGTCGGCGTGGCCAAGCGTCTGGCGGTCAGTGTGCCGTCCCATTGCCCGCTGCTGGAGCAGCCGGCCCAGGCCCTGGCCGAGGCGTTCGCCAGGGTGGCGTTGCAGCCGCCGCGCCTGGGTTACCTGAGCGGTAGCCGCGCGCGGCCGCTGCGTACGCCGGAGCAGTTGCGCGACGACCTGGCGTTCAACATGTGCCGGGTGGTGGATTGGCGCGGCACCGTGCAAAGCGCCTACGAGCGCGGCGTGCGGCTGCAGATCGAACTGCCGCCCGGCGCGGTGCTGACCGCTCTGGCGCGCCGGGTGTTCGAGCAGGGCACCGTGATGGCCTGCGACGGGGCCCGGCTCGACACCCTGCAAGCGCTGTTGCGTGAGGAGGGAAACCGCCAACCCTAGACACCGACTCAAGCTGGCGAAGCACAAGAACAACAACTTCGACGATGCACTTTGAGGACTACAACAATGATTATTTACGGTGTGGCGCTGCTGGCGATCTGTACGCTGGCAGGGGTGATTATCGGTGACATGCTCGGCGTCCTGCTGGGGGTGAAATCCAACGTCGGCGGTGTGGGCATCGCGATGATCCTGCTGATCTGCGCGCGGTTGTGGATGCACAGGCACGGCGGCATGACCAAGGACTGCGAGATGGGCGTCGGCTTCTGGGGCGCCATGTACATCCCGGTGGTGGTGGCCATGGCCGCGCAACAGAACGTGGTGACCGCCCTGCACGGCGGCCCGGTGGCGGTGCTGGCGGCCATTGGTTCGGTGGTGCTCTGTGGTTGCACCATCGCCCTGATCAGCCGCACCAACAAAGGCGAACCGTTGCCGGACGAACCGGACGCTGTCGCCCCTGGTGCTGCTCCGGCAGGGGGACGTTGATATGTGGGATCTGATCGAGAAAGGCCTGGAACACAACGGCCTGGTCACCGCCTTCGCCTTCGTCGGCGTGATCATGTGGGTCTCGGTGCTGCTGTCCAAGCGCCTGACGTTCGGCCGGGTGCACGGCTCGGCCATCGCCATCGTCATCGGCCTGGTGCTGGCCTGGGTTGGTGGCACTGTCACCGGTGGGCAAAAGGGCCTGGCGGACCTGGCGCTGTTCTCCGGCATCGGCCTGATGGGCGGCGCGATGCTGCGCGATTTCGCGATTGTCGCCACGGCCTTCGAGGTCCAGGCCACCGAGGCACGCAAGGCCGGGATGATCGGCGCTATCGCGCTGTTTCTCGGCACGGTGCTGCCGTTCATTGTCGGGGCGAGCATCGCCTGGGCCTTCGGCTATCGCGATGCGGTGAGCATGACCACCATCGGCGCCGGCGCGGTGACCTACATTGTCGGCCCGGTGACCGGGGCGGCGATCGGCGCCAGCTCCGATGTGGTGGCGCTGTCCATCGCCACGGGACTGATCAAGGCGATCCTGGTGATGGTCGGCACGCCCATGGCGGCGCGCTGGATGGGCCTGGACAACCCGCGTTCGGCGATGGTCTTCGGCGGCCTGGCCGGCACCGTCAGCGGGGTGACCGCGGGCCTGGCGGCGACCGATCGGCGCCTGGTGCCCTATGGCGCGCTGACCGCGACCTTCCATACCGGGCTGGGTTGCCTGCTCGGGCCTTCGTTGCTGTTCTTCATCGTGCGCGGGTTGGTGGGGTAGGGCCTCCTGGCCTCATCGCGGGCAAGCCTCGCTCCTGCAGGTGATTGCATACCTCTGTAGGAGCGAGGCTTGCCCGCGATAGCGTCTTTATGACCCCCGCGAATACATCCGGCACTCCGCCAAGAGCGCCAGCAGGTTCGGGTCGCGCTCCTTGGCCTTGAGGAACACCACGCCGATATGCTGTTGCAGCCGGTAGCGCGCCTGCAGCGGAATCAGCTTCACGCGGTTTTCGTACACCGCGGCAATCCTTCCCGGCAGCAGGGCATAGCCCACCCCCGAGCTGACCATGCTCAGCAGGGTGAAGATGTCGTTGACCTGCATCGCCACCTTCGGCTCGAACCCCGCCTGCTTGAACACCCGCACCCCGTCCTGATGGGTGGCGAAGCCCTGGGTCAGGGTGATGAAGGTCGCGTCGCGCACATCGCTGAGGTCGACTTCCGCCTGCCGGGCGAACGGCGAGTCGGCCGGCGTGGCGAGGAAGATATCGTCGGAAAACAGCGGGATCTGCTCGCAGTCCGGGTCGCTGACGCTGTCGTCCAGGGACACCAGGATCGCGTCGACCTCCATGTTCTTCAGCTTGTACAGCAGGTCGATGTTGGAGCCCAGGATCAGGTCGATATTCAGCTCGCTACGGCGCAGCTTCAGGCCCATGATCAGCTGCGGCACGGTCTTCACCGTCAATGAATACAACGAGCCGAGCTTGAAGCGTTCCGCCGAGAAACCAGCGGCTTCGCGGGTCAGGCGCACGCTTTCGAGTACGTCCTGGATCAGCTTCTGCGCCCGTTCTTCTAAGACGAAGGCGCTTTCCAGCGGCGTCAGGTTACGTCCTTCATGCTTGAACAGCGGGCAGCGCAGGGCGCTTTCCAGGGAGTGAATGGCCCGGTGCACGCTGACATTGCTGGTCTGCAACTCGGCGGCGGCGCGTGCCAGATTGCCGGTGCGCATGAACGCCAGAAACACTTCGAGCTTTTTCAGGGTCAACTCTTCATCGATCAGCATGATGGGCGCTCTTATTCGAATGCTTCGATTGTGCCTGCCGGGTCATGACTTGGCTGGAGGTTTTTTCGTCCATGGCTTTATTTGGAAACATTGCGCTTTCAGGCTACAGGCCTGAGCCTTGCGCAGATTTTCGCCTTGGGAGGTGAGTGGCACATGTATCACGGGGAAAGACTCAACGCCTGGACGCATCTGGTGGGCGCGATTGCGGCACTGGTCGGGGGGATCTGGCTGGTGGTGCTGGCCAGCCTCGACGGCAGCCCTTGGAAAATCGTCAGCGTGGCGATCTACGGCTTCACCTTGCTGGTGCTGTACAGCGCCTCGACCGTGTACCACAGCGTGCGCGGGCGGGCGAAAAGCATCATGCAGAAGGTCGATCACTTCTCCATCTACCTGCTGATCGCCGGCAGCTATACGCCGTTCTGCCTGGTGACCCTGCGCGGGCCCTGGGGCTGGACGCTGTTCGGGATCGTCTGGGGGCTGGCGCTGATCGGCATCCTGCAGGAGATCAAGCCGCGCTCCGAGGCGCGCATCCTGTCCATCGTGATCTACGCGGTGATGGGCTGGATCGTGCTGGTGGCGGTCAAGCCGCTGCTGGCGGCCCTGGGCCCCGCCGGCTTCGCCTGGCTGGCCTCGGGCGGGGTGCTCTACACCGTGGGCATCATCTTCTTCGCCCTCGACAGCCGTTTGCGCCATGCTCACGGGATCTGGCACCTGTTCGTGATCGCCGGCAGCCTGCTGCACTTCGTGGCGATCTTGTTCTACGTGCTCTGATCGGCGAGCGCGTTATCGTTTATCGCGAGCAAGCTCGCTCCTACAACGGGTAGCGTACATCCTTGTAGGAGCGAGCTTGCTCGCGATGACGTCCTGACAGGTGTCCTCAATCCCCGGTCATCAACCGATCCAGCTGCTCCTGCGCCCGGCCACCGAAGATCTCCAGCAGGCTGCTCAAGGTGTGCGGCAGGGCCTCCGCCGCGCGGGTCACGGCATACAGGGTGATCGGCAGCGCCGGGGTCAGCGGGCGAATCGCGGTGCTGGCGGGCGAGGCGCCGAGGGCGGTGAAGGGGTCGATCACTGCCAGCCCGGCCCCGGATTCGACCATGGCCCGGGCCAGGGAGTAGGTCTGCACAGCGATGCTGACCCGTGGCGCCGGTTCCACGGCTTTCAGGTAACCGTCGAGTTTCGCCGCCAGCGGGTCGGCGCTGGACAGGCCGATCAAGGGTGCCCCCGCCAGCTCCATCAACGGCAGTGGCGTGCCCCTGGCCGCCTGGGGCCAGTAATCCAGCGGCGCCAGCGCCACCAGCACCCCGCTGGCCAGGGCCTGGGCGGTCAGCCCCGGATGATCCGGGCGTTGCAGGGTCAGGGCCACATCGATCTCGCGCATCAGCAGGTTCTGCACCAGCTCGCGGCTGTGGGCGCTGGACAGCTCGCAGACGATGTCCGGGTAGCGCCGGGTCCACTGGTTGATGGCCGGCGGCAGCAAGGACAAGGCCAGCGCCGGCGTGGCGCCGATCCGCAGGCTGTGGCCCGGCTCGCGACGCAGGCTCTGGGCCAGGCGCCGCACCCCTTGCAGGCTTTCGCTGACCTTGTCGACCTCGCGCTCCAGTTCCAGGGCTTCCGGGGTGGCCTGCAACTTGCCCTTGACCCGCAGGAACAGCGGGAAGCCCAGCTGCTGCTCGGCGTGCTGCAAGACCTTGGTCACCGCCGGCTGGGAGACGTGCAGCAGTTGCGCCGCGCCGCTGATCGAGCCGGTCTGGCGGATGGCCTGGAAAATCTCGATATGGCGCAGTCGCATGATGAGTCCATAACCTTTGTTTATGGGTGGTCCATCTTTATTCATTGTCCAGGGCCTGTCACCTGGTCCTAACCTGAAGCCCGCTCAACAAGGCTTTAAGGACTGACATGGCACAGCGGGTTTGCATCATCGGCGGCGGGGTCATTGGCCTGGCCAGCGCCTACGCCCTGGTTCGCGAGGGGTTCGACGTCAGCCTGGTGGAGGCGCGCGACGCCTTCGCCAGCCAGACCAGCTTCGCCAACGGCGGCCAGCTGTCGTACCGCTACGTGGCGCCGCTGGCCGATGCCGGCGTGCCCTGGCAGGCCCTGGGCTGGATGCTGCGTGGCGACTCGCCGCTGAAGCTGCGCCTGCGCCTGGACCCGGCGCAGTGGCGCTGGATGGCCGGGTTCCTGGCGGCCTGCCGCGGCTCGGTCAACCGCCGCAACGGTGCCCATCTGCTGCGCCTGGCGCTGCTGAGCCAGGCCACCTTGCAGAGCTGGCGCGAGGAGGACCGGCTCGACGGTTTTCACTGGCGGCGCAACGGCAAGCTGGTGACCTTTCGTGAAACCACGAGCTTCGAGCACGCCCGCCACGGCCTGGCCGATCCGCGCCAGCAGCAGGTGCTGTCCGCTGGTGAATGCACGGAACTGGAGCCGACCCTTGGCGGCGCGCCCTTTGTCGGCGGCATCTTCACCCCGGACGAAGAAGTGGCCGACTGCCACGCCTTCTGCCAGCAACTGGTGGCGCGGTTGCAGGCTTCCGGCCGTTGCCAGCTGCTGACCGGGCGCCAGGTCACCGGTATTCGTCAGGCCGGCGGCCAGGTGCAGGCCATCGAGCTGGGCGACGAGGTGCTGGCGGTGGACCAACTGATACTCGCCGCCGGTCATCGCAGTGGCGAACTGGCGTTGCCCGGGCTGAAGCTGCCGCTGTATCCGCTCAAGGGCTACAGCCTCAGCGTGCCGATCGGCGCGGGGCACCGGGCGCCGGAAATCAGCATCACCGACTACAACCGCAAGATCGTCTACGCGCGGATCGGCCAGCAGCTGCGGGTGGCGGCCATGGTCGATATCGTCGGTTTCGACCCGGCCCTGGACCCCAGGCGCCTGGCCCTGATGCAGCGCCAGGCCCGGGAAACCTTCGCCAATGCCGGTGACTACGATGCCGCCATCGAGTGGGCCGGCATGCGCCCGGCGACTCCCAGCGGCGTACCGCTGATCGGCGCCACCGGCTACCGCAACCTGTGGCTCAACCTCGGCCACGGCGCCCTGGGTTTCACCCTGGCCTGTGGCAGCGGGCGCCTGCTGGCCGAGCTGATCGGCCAGCGCCGCACTTCCATCGACATGCAGGGGCTCGCGCCCCATGCCGCCTGATTTCTTTCACGTACAAGGAGCTGTCCCATGACCATCCAGCGTCTCCACAGCAATGACCGCCTTAGCGCTGTCGTGGGTTTTGCCGATCTGCTGTTTCTCTCCGGCCAGGTGCCGGGCCAGGCCACCGATGCCGCCGGCCAGACCCGCGAAGTGCTGGCAAAGATCGACGCCTTGCTGGCCGAGGCCGGCAGCGACAAGGATCATCTGCTCAGTGCGACCCTCTACCTGAAAAACATCCAGCAGGACTTTGCCGCGATGAACGAGGTCTGGTCGGCCTGGCTGTCCCCGGGCCAGGCGCCAAGCCGCACCACGGTGCAGGCCGCCCTGGCGCGCCCGGACATCCTGGTGGAAATCACTGTCATCGCGGTTCGCCGCTAACGCCTTCACCCACAACGGAGAATAACAATGCAAAAAATCACGTTGCTCGGCTGCACCCTGGGCCTGTTGCTCGGCTCCCCGCTGTACGCCAGCGAGGCGCCGCTGACCGGCACCCTGGGCAAGATCGCCACCGCCGGCAGTATTACCCTGGGTTATCGCGATGCCTCGGTGCCGTTTTCCTACGTGGGTGACAACAGTGGCAAACCCATGGGCTATTCGGTGGACCTGGCGAGCAAGGTCGTCGAACGCATCCGCGACAAGCTGGCGCTGCCGCAACTGGCGGTGAAGTACAACCTGGTGACGTCGCAGACGCGCATTCCGCTGGTGCAGAACGGCACCGTGGACCTGGAATGCGGCTCCACCGGGGTGACCGCCGAACGGCAGAAGCAGGTGGCGTTTTCCTACGGCTTCATCTACGTCAAAGGCCAGTTGCTGACCGCCAGGGACAGTGGGATCAAGAGTTTTGCCGACCTGCGCGGCAAGAACGTGGTGACCACCGCCGGCACCACCAACGAGCGCTTCCTCAAGAGCTACAACGTCGAGCACAAGATCGACATGTTCGTGATCAGCGCCAAGGACCACGGCGAAGCCTTCCAGATGCTGCAATCGGGTCGCGCCGCGGCGTTCTACATGGATGACGCGCTGCTCTACGGCGAACGGGCCAAGGCCCGCGATCCGCACAACTGGGTGGTAGTCGGCGAGGAGCAGTCGCGGGAAATCTACAGCTGCATGGTGCGCAAGGACGATCCGCAGTTCCTGGAACTGGTGAACGCCACCCTGGCGGACCTGTACCGCTCAGGGGAAATCAACGGCATCTACCAGCGCTGGTTCGAACAGCCGATTCCGCCCAAGGGCCTGAACCTGGAATTTCCGATGACCAGCGAGCTGAAGGCGATCATCGCCAAACCGGTAAGCGATCCGGTGGAGTAAGCGTTGAGTCGCCTCTGTAGGAGCGAGGCTTGCCCGCGAAGCGTTTTGTCTGACTCACCGCAGCGCCACCATCGCCGGCAAGCCTGGCTCCTACAGAGGCGGGGGCGGGTTAGAAATCGCCCCACAGTTGCTGCGCCACGGCCAGCGCCACTACTGGCGCGGTTTCGGTGCGCAGCACCCGCGGCCCGAGGCGCGCCGGCAGGAAGCCCGCACCCTGGGCCTGGTCCACTTCGGCATCGGACAAACCGCCTTCCGGGCCGATCAGGAACGCCAGGGTCGCAGGCTTGGCGTGGCTTACCAGCGGCTCGGCCACCGGGTGCAGCACCAGCTTGAGGTCGGCCTGGGTCTGCTTGATCCAGTCGGCCAGCAGCACCGGCGGATGAATCACCGGCACCCGCGAGCGCCCGCATTGTTCGCAGGCGCTGACGGCCACCTGGCGCCAGTGGGCCAGGCGCTTGTCGGCGCGCTCGTCCTTGAGCCGCACCTCGCAGCGTTCGCTGAAGATCGGGGTGATTTCATTCACCCCCAGTTCAGTGGCCTTCTGAATCGCCCAGTCCATGCGCTCGCCCCGGGACAGGCCCTGGCCGAGTTGGATCTGCAGCGGCGACTCGACCTGTCCGGCGAAGCTTTCATCGAGCCGGACCACCACGCGCTTCTTGCCGACTTCCAGCAGCGTGCCGCGAAATTCGTTGCCCGAACCGTCGAATAGCTGCAGCGCGTCGCCCTCGGCCATGCGCAGTACGCGCCCGATGTAGTGGGCCTGGGCTTCCGGCAGCTCGTGCTCGCCGAGGCTCAGGGGGGCGTCGATAAAGAAGCGGGACAGTCTCATGGTGGTTCTCTGGGAAAATTCGGTTCGAGGTGGGTCAATGGATCTTTGCGTCAAGCCCGCTTCTGCAAAAGGGCGGGCTTGCCGGCGAGGGGCTCAACCTGGATCGCGGAAGCCTGGGTGGAAGTCCTTGGGCACCGCCACGCTGACCTTGTCGTTGGTAGCAATGTCGATGCCTTCGCTGGCAACGATGGCGAGGAAGTCGATCTGCTCCGGGGTGATCACGTAGGGCGGCAGGAAATACACCACGCTGCCCAGCGGACGCAGCAGGGCGCCACGCTCCAGGGCGTGCTGGAAGACCTTCAGGCCACGGCGTTCCTGCCACGGGTAGGCGGTCTTGCTGGCCTTGTCCTGGACCATCTCGATGGCCAGCACCATGCCGGTCTGGCGCACTTCGGCAACGTGCGGGTGGTCCGCCAGGTGCGCGGTCGAGCTGGCCATGCGCTGGGCCAGCGCCCGGTTGTTCTCGATGACGTTGTCCTGCTCGAAGATATCCAGGGTCGCCAGCGCCGCCGCACAGGCCAGCGGGTTGCCGGTGTAGCTGTGGGAGTGGAGGAAGGCGCGCAGGGTCGGGTAGTCGTCGTAGAAGGCGCTGTAGACTTCGTCGGTGGTCAGGCACGCGGCCAGCGGCAGGTAGCCGCCGGTCAGGGCCTTGGACAGGCAGAGGAAGTCCGGGCGGATGCCGGCCTGTTCGCAGGCGAACATCGTGCCGGTGCGGCCGAAGCCGACGGCGATCTCATCATGGATCAGGTGCACGCCGTAGCGGTCGCAGGCCTCGCGCAGCAGCTTGAGGTACACCGGGTGGTACATGCGCATGCCGCCGGCGCCCTGGATCAGCGGCTCGACTATCACCGCGGCAACGCTGTCGTGGTGTTCCGCCAGGGTCTGCTCCATGGCCGCGAACATGTTGCGCGAGTGTTCTTCCCAGCTCATGCCTTCGGGGCGCAGGTAGCAGTCCGGGCTTGGCACCTTGATAGTGTCCAGCAGCAGGGCCTTGTAGGTCTCGGTGAACAGCGGCACGTCGCCCACCGACATCGCGGCGATGGTTTCGCCGTGGTAGCTGTTGGTCAGGGTGACGAAGCGCTTCTTGTCCTTCTGGCCGCGGTTGAACCAGTAGTGGAAGCTCATCTTCATCGCCACTTCGATGCACGACGAGCCGTTATCGGCATAGAAGCAGCGGGTCAGGCCTTCGGGAGTCATTTTCACCAGGCGCTCGGACAGCTCGATCACCGGCTGATGGCTGAAGCCGGCGAGGATCACGTGCTCCAGTTGATCGACCTGATCCTTGATGCGCTGGTTGATGCGCGGGTTGGCGTGGCCGAACACGTTGACCCACCAGGAACTGACCGCGTCGAGGTAGCGTTTGCCTTCGAAGTCCTCCAGCCACACGCCTTCGCCGCGCTTGATCGGGATCAGCGGCAGCTGCTCGTGGTCTTTCATCTGGGTGCAGGGATGCCATAACACCGCGAGATCGCGTTGCATCCACTGGTTGTTGAGGCCCATGTTCAGTCTCCTGGAGGCGGCTCGAAGTACGCGAGCAAACAATCGCGCAAGCCTATGCAATGCCAGGCCGTGTCACAACCCATTGCATGCCCGGAAGGGCGAATTGGTCGCGGTCGCAGGACGGTCTGTCACGTTTTCCCCACGTAGACCTTAATGCCTGGTTAATTTAGTGTTCGTAGGATCAACATCGTATTTCTCGATATTTCAAAGCGAAAATTTCCGCTTTAATTCGATAGTTAAATCGATAGTCTTGGGCAGCAGTTCTTACAGGATTCAAGTGATGCAGCTAGGTAACTCTTCTTCCCGCTACGGCTGGGTAAGCATTTTTCTGCACTGGAGCGTGGCGCTGGCAGTCTTTGGATTGTTCGCCCTGGGCCTGTGGATGGTCGGCCTGGATTACTACAGTGCCTGGCGCAAAGATGCGCCGGACCTGCACAAGAGCATTGGCTTGACGCTGTTCGCGATCATGTTGCTGCGGGTGCTGTGGCGCTTTGTCAGCCCGCCGCCGCCGGCACCGGCCAACCACGGTCGCCTGACGCGCCTGGGTGCCAAGTTCGGCCATGCCTTCCTTTATCTCAGTCTGTTCGCTGTGATGATTGCCGGTTACCTGATTTCCACCGCAGACGGTGTCGGGATCCCGGTGTTTGGCCTGTTTGAAATTCCTGCCCTGGTTTCCGGTCTACCGGACCAGGCAGATGTGGCTGGCGAGGTGCATCTGTACCTGGCCTGGGCCCTGGTGATCTTCGCCGGAGTGCATGCTCTGGCCGCTTTGAAACACCACTTTATCGATCGTGACGCGACCCTGGCTCGAATGCTGGGGCGCAAAGCCTGATGCTCAACCTCGACTCAAAAGGAATAGAAAGCATGTTGAAAAAGACTCTCGCCGCTCTGGCAATCGGTTCTGCTCTGTTGTCTGCCGGTCAGGCGATGGCCGCGGACTACGTGATCGACAAGGAAGGCCAGCACGCCTTCGTCGACTTCAAGATCAGCCACCTGGGCTACAGCTTCATCACCGGTACTTTCAAGGACCTGGACGGCAAGTTCAGCTTCGACGCGGCCAAGCCTGAAGACGCCAAGATCGAAGTCAACGTGCGCACCGCCAGCGTGTTCACCAACCACGCCGAGCGTGACAAGCACGTCAACAGCAAGGACTTCCTGGAGTCGGGCAAATTCCCTGACGCGAAGTTCGTTTCCACCAGCGTCAAGCCAACCGGCAAGAATGCTGATGGCAAGCAGACCGCCGATGTGGCTGGCGACCTGACTTTCCACGGTGTGACCAAGCCTATCGTGGTCAAGGCCACCTTCCTGGGTGAAGGCAAGGATCCATGGGGCGGCTACCGTGCCGGTTTTGAAGGCACCACCAGCATCAGCCGTAAAGAGTTCAACAAGGACGGGATGGATGTTGGCCCGCAGTCCGACACCGTTCAGCTGTACATCACCTTCGAAGGTGTGAAAGCGAAGTAATGCTTCGCCTGTAGCCGCAGCCTCGCAGGTTCGGCAGCGGCTACAGAGATCATAAAAAAACGCCCCTGATCGCGAGATCAGGGGCGTTTTTATTGTCGCGAAAACTTCAGCGATTGCGGGTCAGCAAGGCTGGTTTCTCGCCACGTGGACGGCTTGGCAGTTGATCGAGCTGCTCGGGTGTCGGGAAGCGGTCGGCTTTCGACTCCTTGTGCATGATCTTCGGCTGGTTGCCGCGCGGGTTCTGCACCGCCGGCTCCTGACGCGCCTGGTCGTCACGGGCCGGACGACGATTGCGCGACTCTTCGCGACGGGCCTGGCCGTCACGTGGAGCGCCGCTGCGTGGGCCGTTGCGCTTGGCAGGCGGGGTGCCGGTGCTGGCACCGTTGCTGGTGCGCGGACCGCCGGAGCGACCCTGGCCGCCGCTGCGTGGCGCGTTGCTGCTGGTTGCACCCTGGGCTGGCGCGCCAGGACGACGGCCGCGGCCCTGGTTGTTCTTGTTCTGGTACGGGCTGACGTAGTCGGCGCGATTGCCGAAGTTATCCACGTCGTCGTCCAGGAACTCATCCGGGGCGCGGTCGGCGCGTGGCGTCGGCTGGCGCTGTTCGCGGGCCGGGGTGCCTTCGCGAGGCTTCTGCTCACGGGCCGGACGGTCGCCGCGAGCGGCCGGTTTGTCCTTGCCCTTGTCCTTGCCTTTGTCTTTACGACCGCCGCCACCGCCGCCATTCGGACCGTCGCCACGCGGGCCACGGGAATTGCGTGGGTTACGCACGTCCGGACGCTCGCGCACTTCCGGTTTCTCGGCTTCCACGGCGCTGGCATCGAAGCCCATCAGATCGCCGTCGGGGATCTTCTGCTTGGTCATGCGCTCGATGCTCTTGAGCAGCTTCTCTTCGTCCGGCGCGACCAGCGAGATCGCTTCGCCCGAACGACCGGCACGGCCGGTACGGCCGATACGGTGCACGTAGTCTTCGTCGACGTTCGGCAGCTCGAAGTTGACCACGTGTGGCAGCTGGTCGATGTCCAGGCCACGGGCGGCGATATCGGTGGCGACCAGGATCCGCACTTCACCGGCCTTGAAGTCGGCCAGGGCCTTGGTACGAGCGTTCTGGCTCTTGTTGCCGTGGATGGCGACGGCGGTCAGGCCGTGCTTGTCCAGGTACTCGGCCAGGCGGTTGGCGCCGTGCTTGGTGCGGGTGAAGACCAGCACCTGTTCCCAGGCGCCGGCGGTGATCAGGTGGGCCAGCAAGGCACGCTTGTGGCTGGCGGCCAGGCGGAACACCCGTTGCTCGATACGCTCGACCGTGGTGTTCGGCGGCGTGACTTCGATGCGCTCGGGGTTGTGCAGCAGCTTACCGGCCAGGTCCGTGATGTCCTTGGAGAAGGTCGCGGAGAACAGCAGGTTCTGGCGCTTGGCGGGCAGGCGCGCGAGGACTTTCTTCACGTCATGGACAAAGCCCATGTCGAGCATGCGGTCGGCTTCGTCGAGCACGAGGATTTCCACGTGGGACAGGTCGACGCTGCCTTGGCCGGCCAGGTCGAGCAGGCGGCCGGGGCAGGCCACCAGCACGTCGACGCCACGGGCCATGGCCTGAACCTGTGGGTTCATGCCGACGCCGCCGAAGATGCAGGCACTGACGAACTTCAGGTCGCGGGCATAGACCTTGAAGCTCTCGTGCACTTGCGCGGCCAGTTCGCGAGTCGGGGTCAGGACCAGTACGCGCGGTTGGCGCGGGCCGTGACGCTGGGATTTGTCCGGGTGACCGTTGGGAAACAACCGTTCCAGGATCGGAAGGGCGAAACCGCCGGTTTTACCAGTACCTGTCTGTGCCGCGACCATCAGGTCGCGACCTTGCAACACGGCGGGAATGGCCCGCTGTTGCACCGGAGTAGGCTGGGTGTAGCCGGCGGCTTCGATGGCGCCGACTAAAGCCTCGGAGAGACCGAGGGAAGCAAAGGACATGAGTAATCCTGTTTTAGTGAGGGCTTGGCCCAGAGGGATAGTCTTGCCTGGCGCGAATGGCGTTTAAGAGGACGCAATCCCGTCCGGTCCTGCTGGCTCCTGAAGGCTCATCGGCGAGGGCTCGCGCGGGCCTTGTGGCTGCGCTGTAGCGGTATCGAGATGCCTTGAACAGGATCGAGCGTCCGGGCGTGAGCCTGGCGGGAAGGCCGGAGTATAACAGAGCAATCAGCGTGCGCTGCTTTCCTGCTGCTCAACGGTTTTGCGCGGTGTGCCGGGCGGCATTGCGCTTGAGTCGGCGATGGCCGGCGCCGCACCATAGCGGGCGCTCAGTTCGGCGTAGGCCGGCTCGCGCTTGAAACGCTTGAGTTCGGCGCCGAAACGCTGCACCAGCAAGTCCATGCCGGCATTGCGCCGCACCGCGAGAAACTGGCTCTGGCGGCTGATGACCACCGGGTTCTCGGTGATCTGCTGGCGAATATTCAGTTGGTCGAGCAGGTGCTGGCCGACCCGCCGATCGGTGATCAGCAGGTCGATACGGCCGCGCAGCAGCTTGCCGAAGTTGGCTTCGTGGGTCGGCGCCGGTTCGTGCTTGAACAGGGTGGATTCCCTGAAGTCCTGGCTGTACAGGTAGCCGGGTGAGGTACCCACGGTCAGCCCGCGCAAGTCTTCCAGGGTACGGAACGGAAAGGGCCGGGCGTTGGCATAGAACATCACGAACTCGACGTCCGACAGCGGCTCGCTGGGGTAGAGCAGGCTGCTTTCGCGTTCGTTGCTGTGAAAGATGTCCAGGGCACCGTCGGCCTGGCCTTGTTCGAGCATGGCCAGGCAACGTTTCCAGGGCAGGAACTGCCATTCGACTTCGATCCCCAGGCGCTGGAAAACGATCGCCGTGGTTTCGTAATCCAGGCCCTGGGCCTTGCCCTGTTCCTCATAGACATAAGGGGCCCAGGGCTCGGTGACAATGCGCAGCTTCTCGCCATGGGCGGCGAGGCTCAGGCAAGCGCAGATAAAGGCTGTCAGCAGCTGGGCAATGACGGGCATCACTGGAGATTACGACGGGAGGTCGTCCAATGCTAGAGGCCGTCTAGCTCAAGCCTCAGTCAGCCTTTGTCTCGATCAGATGCAGGTAGATGGCCTTGCGCCGCTGGCCCAGTACCAGGCGAATCACCGGGTGGTTGAACCAGCGCTCGAGTTGATGGCTGTTGAGCGGTTTTTTCAGGCGGCCTTCGGCGTTTTCCCGGGCTTTCTCCCACCAGACCGGGGCGCAGGCCTGGTCGAATTCGTTGGTGTGGCGGTAGCAGCCGTAGAGGATTTCGCGCATGAACTGCCGCTGGTGCCCGGGCAGGGCCAGGGTCACGATCTTGTAGGCCAGGCGTTGCAACGCCGGCGGGCGTGGCAGGGTCGCGGTGACCAGGCGGGTTTCGTCCAGGGCGACAGTGTGGGTGGGCGCTGCGCCGTGCTTGTCCAGCCAGGCCTTGATCTTGGCGCGAAACAGCTGCTTGCGGCTCCAGTAGTGGTGGATCAGGTCGGGGCATTCGCGGACCTTCTTGGTGCGATAAGCCGCCACCGACAGGCAGAACTCTTCGAGGGTGTAGGCGCCGTTGGCCAGCGGGTACAGCTCGTCCATCAGGGCGATGGAGCGGTCCAGTACGTCGGCGTCCGCGCGGTGCAGGCCGATCACGCCGGAGTTCAGCAATGGCATCTGGTCGTCGGCGAGTTTGCGTTCCTGCAGCAAGCCGGCCAGGGACTGGTAGAGGCCGGACTCCTTGTTGGCGCCGTAGCACATGCCGAATGCGTTACACAGCAGGGTGCCGGGCTGGATGCGGCGAAACAGCTCCAGCGGCGAGCAGTGGAAAAAGGTATCGGTGTCGATCAGCAACGCCAGTTCGGACTCTTGCAGCACCTGCTGCATCACCACGTGCTTGGCGCGAAAGTGGTAGCCGTGTGGGGCGATCCAGGCCTGGCGGGTGTTTTCGTCCAAGGGGCGCACGCGCACAGGCAGGTCGCGGTAAGGCGCGGGATTGTCGGTGAAGACCTGGATATCGAGGGCTTCGCCCGGTGTTTCGCGCAGCCCGGCCAGGGCGCTGGCAATACTGAACGCGGCTTCCTGGTGATAGGTCGCGGCGCCGTAAACCAGATAGATCAATTGTGGGCGTGCTGCGGTGCTGCCTGTGGACATCTACGGCGATCCTTCGGATGTATGGGGGTTAAAAAAAAGGCCCTGGATTTCGCCAAGGCCTTTTTCCGATGCTGTCGGGCGGTTAACGCGGCAGCTTCAGGTTGTTCCAGACGGCCAGGCTTGGCTCGGCTTGGTTCAGAGTATAGAAGTGCAATCCTGGCGCACCGCCTTGCAACAAACGCTCACACATTTCGGTGATGACCTGTTCGCCGAACGCCTGAATGCTTTGGCTGTCGTCGCCGTAGGCTTCCAGTTGCTTGCGGATCCAGCGCGGGATTTCCGCGCCGCAGGCGTCGGAGAAACGCGCCAGCTTGCTGTAGTTGGTGATCGGCATGATGCCGGGCACGATCGGGATGTTCACACCCATTTGTTGCACGCGTTCGACGAAGTAGAAATAACTGTCGGCGTTGAAGAAGTACTGGGTGATCGCACTGTTGGCGCCGGCGTTGGCCTTGCGCACGAAGTTGTTGAGGTCGTCTTCGAAATTGCGCGCCTGTGGGTGCATTTCCGGATACGCCGCCACTTCGATGTGGAAGTGATCGCCAGTCTCTTCACGAATGAAGCTCACCAGGTCGTTGGCGTGACGCAACTCGCCGCTGGCCATGCCCATGCCCGAAGGCAGGTCGCCGCGCAGGGCGACGATACGGTTGATGCCGGCGGCCTTGTACTGGGTCAACAGGCCACGCAGGTCGGCCTTGCTGTCACCCACGCAAGACAGGTGCGGTGCGGCGGGGATTTTCACTTCGCTTTCGAGCTGCAGCACGGTGTTCATCGTGCGGTCGCGGGTCGAGCCACCGGCACCGTAGGTGCAGGAGAAGAAGTCGGGGTTGTAGCTGGCCAGCTGGCGGGCAGTGGCGAGCAGTTTTTCATGCCCAGCATCGGTCTTGGTCGGGAAGAACTCGAAGCTGTAGCGACGGTCTTGGGACATGGAGGGAACCTCCAGCTACAAGCTGCAAGCCACAAGCTGCAAGAGTAGCGGAGGTGCGCTCAGCTCTTGTGCCTGGAACGGGCTGCTTGAAACTGTTTAAGCAAATAGGGACGAAGCCGAAAGCTTCGAGCGGCAAGCACGGCTTGTGGCCTTTGCTTGCCGCTTGAAGCTCAAGGCTTGCAACTGCTCTTAGTACCGGTAAGCGTGCGGCTTGAACGGGCCTTCGACGGTGACGCCGATGTAATCAGCCTGCTGCTTGGTCAGTTGGGTGACCACGCCACCGAAGCCGCGGACCATTTCCAGGGCCACTTCTTCGTCGAGTTTCTTGGGCAGTACTTCAACGGTCAGGCGCTCGGCTTTCTGGGCTGGCGACAGGTCGGCGTACTTCTGGCCGAACAGGAAGATCTGCGCCAGAACCTGGTTGGCGAACGAACCGTCCATGATACGGCTTGGGTGACCGGTGGCGTTGCCCAGGTTCACCAGGCGGCCTTCGGCCAACAGGATCAGGTAGTCGTCGTTCTGGGCGTCGAAAGCGCCTGGGCCGGTGCGGTGAACCTTGTGCACCTGCGGCTTCACTTCTTCCCATGCCCAGTTCTTGCGCATGAAAGCGGTGTCGATTTCGTTGTCGAAGTGACCGATGTTGCAGACAACGGCGCGCTTCTTCAGGGCCTTGAGCATGTTTGCGTCGCAAACATTGACGTTACCGGTGGTGGTCACGATCAGGTCGATCTTGCCCAGCAGAGCCTTGTCGATGCTCGCTTCGGTGCCGGTGTTGATGCCGTCGATGAACGGCGAAACCAGTTCGAAACCGTCCATGCAGGCCTGCATGGCGCAGATCGGGTCGACTTCGGAAACCTTGACGATCATGCCTTCCTGGCGCAGGGACTGGGCCGAGCCCTTGCCCACGTCACCGTAGCCGATGACCAGCGCTTGCTTGCCGGACAGCAGGTGGTCGGTACCGCGCTTGATCGCATCGTTCAGGCTGTGACGGCAGCCGTACTTGTTGTCGTTCTTGCTCTTGGTCACCGAGTCGTTGACGTTGATGGCCGGGATCTTCAGCTCGCCCTTGGCCAGCATGTCCAGCAGACGGTGCACGCCAGTGGTGGTTTCTTCGGTCACGCCGTGGACGCGATCCAGCACCTGCGGGTACTTCTTGTGCAGCAGCTCGGTCAGGTCGCCGCCGTCGTCGAGGATCATGTTGGCGTCCCAAGGCTTGCCGTCCTTGAGGATGGTCTGCTCCAGGCACCACTCGTACTCTTGCTCGGTCTCGCCTTTCCAGGCGAATACCGGGATACCGGCGGCAGCGATGGAGGCAGCGGCCTGGTCCTGGGTCGAGAAGATGTTGCAGGACGACCAGCGTACTTCGGCACCCAGGGCAACCAGGGTTTCGATCAGCACGGCAGTCTGGATGGTCATGTGGATGCAGCCGAGAATCTTCGCGCCCTTGAGCGGTTGTTCAGCAGCGTACTTGCGACGCAGACCCATCAGGGCCGGCATCTCCGATTCGGCGATGATGGTTTCGCGACGGCCCCAGGCGGCCAGGGACATGTCGGCGACTTTGTAGTCGGTAAAATCTGCAGGCGTGATGACAGCGCTCATGAAGAGCCTCCATTCGTAAGTATGCGAATGGGCGCCGTTGTGCGTTTAGTGACTGACCGAACCCTCACGGCCAGACAACGCCCCATCCGAGCCTGACAGGTCGAACCTGCTGCAGCGCCCCTCGGACAGGTGGCGGGAAAACGGTATCAGGTGATCGTTACCGTTTTGAAACGGAGGCGATTATAGCCGTCTGCCAGCGACTTCCCAAGGATTTCTGTCGGACGATGATCGAACGGTTATCGCGACCATAGTAGAAGCTCAATAGAGCTCTGCGCCGGGGTCTGCCATGATGCCGGCATCAATCGGCAAGACGGTCAGGAGTGAGTATGAATTTCCACACCCGCAAATGGGTAAAACCCGAAGACCTCAACCCCAACGGCACGCTGTTCGGCGGCAGCCTGTTGCGCTGGATCGACGAAGAGGCGGCGATCTACGCCATCGTCCAGCTGGGCAACCAGCGCGTGGTCACCAAGTACATTTCCGAAATCAACTTCGTCAGTGCCTCGCGCCAGGGCGACATCATCGAGCTGGGCATCACCGCCACCGAGTTCGGCAGGACCTCGATCACCCTGACCTGTGAAGTGCGCAACAAGATCACCCGCAAGAGCATCCTCACCGTCGAGAAGATGGTCTTCGTCAACCTGGGCGAGGACGGCTTGCCGGCTCCTCACGGTCGTACCGAGATCCGGTACGTGAAAGACCAGTTCAAGGACGACGAACCCATCGCCTGACCGCTGTGGGCGTGAGTCTGTCTGCTCCTGCATGAGGGCACTGAACGAGCCCTGAACCCCGGATGTCGTACCTGACAAGGTACCCACAGGTTCAGGAGCCATTAACGTGCAGACAGACGGCAAGACCCCGGGCCTTTCTCCCGAAGAGCAGCACGACGTAGACAAGAACCAGCCGCCCCGCGCGGCGGTCTTGCACGAGATCATCCGCACCCAGGGCGACAAGGAGCTGGAGCGCAGCGTCGCGGCGCTCTGGTGGTCGGCCCTGGCCGCCGGCCTGACCATGGGCCTGTCGCTGATGGGCATGGGCCTGCTCGACTCGCGCCTGCCCGACGGCGAAGGGTTCAAGGTGATTGCCAGTTTCGGTTACTGCGCGGGTTTCCTGGCGGTGATCCTGGCGCGCCAGCAACTGTTCACCGAAAACACCCTGACGGCTGTGCTGCCGATCATGAGCAAACCCACCCTGGGCAATTTCGCGCGCCTGTGCCGCTTGTGGGGCGTGGTCCTGGTGGGCAACCTGTGCGGCACGCTGCTGGTGGCCTACGTGATGCTGCACCTGCCGATTTTCGACGCCAGGACCGACCTGGCCTTCCTCGATATCGGGCGCAAGGTCATGGAGAACGATGCTGGACAGATGTTCGCCAAGGGCATCGTCTCCGGCTGGATGATCGCCACCATGGTCTGGATGATCCCGTCCATGGAGAGCGCCAAGATGTGGATCATCATCCTGATCACCTACCTGATGGCCCTGGGGGACTTCACCCATATCGTGGTCGGTTCGGTGGAGGTCTCGTACCTGGTATTTGCCGGCGAGTTGCCGTGGCGGGATTTCTGGTGGGTGTTCGCCGGGCCGACGCTGGCGGGGAACATCATCGGCGGCAGCTTCATCTTCGCCCTGATCAGCCATGCCCAGGTGCGCAGTGAAAGTGGCCTGCCAAAAACGACTGCGGACCCTGGGCGGGTCCGCGATCGATCAAAAAACGATCAGTGAGCGTCCTGGGTGACCGTCGGTGCATCCTGGGTGACATGGCGCACCAGTTTGCCGATGGTCAGGCCCTGCAGGAGGATCGACGACAGCACCACGATGTAGGTGATGCTCAGCACCAGGTCGCGCTCCGGGCCCAATGGCAGGGCCAGGGCCAGCGCCACCGAAACCCCGCCGCGCAGGCCGCCCCAGGTCAGTACCCGGATAGTGCCGCGCGGCACGCTGCGCCAGCGGCGTAGCAGGACGATGGCTGGAGCCACGGTGAGCAGGCGCGACAGCACGATCGCCACCGCCAGCAGACTCGCGGCCAGCAGGTGCAGCCAGTTGAACGGCAGCAGCAACAGCTCCATGCCGATCAGGGCGAACAGCAGGGCGTTGAGCATGTCGTCGAGCAGTTCCCAGAAACCGTCCAGGTAACGCCGGGTCATGTCGTTCATCGCCAGGTTGCGCCCCAGGTTGCCGATGATCAGGCCCGCCACCACCATCGCGATCGGTGCCGAGACGTGCAGTTCGCTGGCCATCGCCGAGCCGCCGATCACCAGGGCCAGGGTCAGCATCACCTCGATCTGGTGTTGCTCGATGCTCTTGATCATCAGGTACACCAGGTAGCCGATCAGTCCGCCGAACACCACGCCGCCGATGGCCTCATGGGCAAACAGCAGGGCGGTGGCGCCGACGGTCGGGGTTTCGCCGAGCTGGGCGATACCCAGCAGCACGGTGAACACCACCACCGCGGTGCCGTCATTGAACAGCGACTCGCCGACGATGGTGGTTTTCAGCGGCTTGGAGGCGTTGGCGGTACGCAGCACGCCGAGCACCGCGATCGGGTCGGTCGGCGAGATCAGGGCGCCGAACAGCAGGCAATAGAGGAAGCTCACGTGCCAGCCGAACAGGCCGAAGATCCAGTAGGCCAGGCTGCCGATGACGAACGTGGCGATCAGCACGCCGACCGTGGCCAACAGGCCGATGGGCCAGCGATAGCTGCGCAGGTCGTTGAGGTTGACGTGCAAGGCGCCGGCGAACAGCAGGAACGACAGCATCCAGTTCATCAGCAGGTCGCCGAAGTCGATCTGGCCGATCAGCTGTTGCACATGCTCTTCCAGGCCGGGATAGCCGAGGAAGCTCAAGCCTTGCAGCAGCAGGGAAAACAGCAGGGCTGTGACCATTACCCCGATGGTCGGCGGCAGGCCGATGAAGCGGAAGTTGACGTAGGTGAGCAGGGTGGTCAGGCAGATGAAGGCGGCAACGAGTTCAAGCATCCGGAGTCCCTTGGATAGAAACGTGAAAAGAAAGCCCGAAAGCCATCGGGCAAGGGTTTGATGGGCCACTGGCGGCCCGGGGCACACCGACAAGGAAAGTTCAGATTCTTCTGTCGGTGAGCCGGTCGGTCAGTGCGCGGTTCTGCAGGCGACCGTGGGTCAGTCGCGCGCTCGTCGGGGCTCAGCCGGATACATTGATCGCGGCCGCCTGGCGACGTTGCAGGTGAATGAACAGCAGTGCGGTCAGCACCGTCAGCCCACCGACCAGTGCGCCGGTCCACGGCAGGTCGGCCAGGTCGGCACCGCTGGCGACGACCAGCCCGCCGATCCAGGCGCCGGCGGCGTTACCCAGGTTGAAGGCGCTCTGGTTCAGGGTCGAGCCCAGGTTGGGCGCTTCATGGGCCTGGTCGATGATCAGCAATTGCAGGATCGGGCACAGGGCGAAGGCGAAGATTCCCCACAGCAGCAAAGTGATCGCCGCCGGGATCAGCATGTGGCTGGTCTGGCTGAACGCAGCCAGCACCAACACCACGGCCAGCGCCATGGCCACCAGCGACGGCAGCAGGCGGCTGTCGGCCAGGCGGCCGCCGAGCATGCTGCCGGCCGTCAGGCCGACGCCGAACAGCAGCAACATGATGGTTACGCCATGTGGGCTGACGCCGGTGACGTCCTGCAGGATCGGCGCGATATAGGTGAAGACGCTGAACAGGCTGGTGGAGGCCAGCACGCTCATGCCCAGGGCCAGCAGCACGTTGGTCTTGCCCAGGACCTTGAACTCGCTGGCCAGGTTGGCCTTGTCCATGGCGATGTGCCGGGGCAGCCAGAACCACTGGGCAATGGCGGCGAGCACCCCGATCACCGACACCGCCCAGAAGGTCGAGCGCCAGCCGGCGTATTGCCCCAGTGCCGTACCCAGCGGCACGCCGAGCACATTGGCCAGGGTCAGGCCGGTGAACATCATGGCGATCGCCTGGGCGCGTTTGTTCGGCGCCACCAGGCTGGCGGCGACCACCGAACCGATGCCGAAAAACGCACCGTGGCACAGCGCGGTGATCACCCGCGCGGCCATCAGCGTGGCGTAGTTCGGCGCCAGCGCGCAGAGCACGTTGCCGAGGATGAACATCAGGGTCATGCCCAGCAACGTGGCCTTGCGCGGCATGTTGGCGGTGCCGACGGCGAGGATCGGCGCGCCGAACACCACGCCCAGGGCGTAACCGGTAATCAGCAGGCCGGCATGGGGAATGCTGACGGACAGGTCGCGGGCGACATCGGGCAGCAGGCCCATGATGACGAATTCAGTGGTACCGATGCCGAAGGCGGCAACAGCCAGTGCGAGCAAGGCGAGTGGCATGCGAGGATTCTCTGTCTGTAGTCTTGACGCCCTGATCAGGCATACGCATGCCGGCATTGCGCCTCCATCGGATCAGGTCCGGCGGATCGGGCAGCGGCAGGAATTATTGGAATGGATATGCGCAACTGAGTGCGGCGTGGTCGGCGTCAGTATAGACAGCCGAGGCACTTAGGTGAATCGATTCTCTTTTAGTAAACAGGGAGTGTGAGGTGCTGGCGACAACTCTGGTTCTGGTGGCGGCGCTGCTGCATGCGGCGTGGAATACCCTGATCAAGTTCAGCGGCGAGCGGTTATTGGTGGTGGCCTGCATGGACAGCGTCGCCTTGTTGTTCGTGGCATTGATGCTGGGGTTCGTCGAGTGGCCGCCGTTACAGGTCTGGCCGTGGATCCTGGCGTCGGCGGTTTTCGAGTTGCTCTACCGCTACCTGCTGATCCAGGCCTATCGAGTCGGCGACCTGGGCCTGGTTTATCCACTGATGCGCGGCCTTTCGCCCCTGGTGGTGCTGGCCCTGACCCTGATCTTCGCGGGCGAGGTGCTCAGCCCCCAGCAGATCCTCGGCATCCTGTTGATCCCTTTCGGCATGCTGTGCCTGCTGTGGCAGGGCGGTGGCGGCGACCGCCTGCCATGGTCGATGTTGCCGGTGGTGGCGCTGATCGGCCTGTGCATCGGTTGCTACACCTTTATCGACGGCCAGGCATTGCGCCGCTGGTCCCATCCGCTGGATTACCTGGTGTGGGTGACGCTGCTCAGCGCCTGGCCCTTTCCGTTGCTGGCGCTGTTGCGCAAGCGTGCGGCCTTCAGCCTGTTCTGGCGCGAACAATGGAGGCTGGGGTTGAGCGTCGGGTTCTGCGTATTGTTCAGCTACGCTCTGGTGCTGTGGGCCATGCAGCTGGGATCGATCGCCGAGGCGGCGGCGCTGCGGGAAATCAGCGTGATCCTGGTGGTGTTGTTCGGTATGCGTTACCTGAAAGAACCTTTCGGCCGACCTCGGCTCTTAGCTTGTGGGCTGGTGCTGATCGGCATGCTGGTGATGAAGTTCTGACCCCGCTCCCCTCATGACTTTAAAAAGGACTCTGCCATGACCGTCGCTTTCTGGTGTGTATTGATCGCCATCTTCCTGCCGTACCTGTGCAACAGCATCGCCAAGTTCAGCGGGGGCAACTTTGGCCTGCGGCAGAACCATGACCCGCGGGCCTACCTCGAAACCCTCGAGGGTTTTGCCCGGCGGGCGCAAGCGGCGCAGCTCAACAGTTTTGAAGTGACCCCGGCCTTTGCCGCGGGGGTGATCATTGCCCACATCGCCAACGTCGCCGAACTGGTGACCATCGATGTGCTGGCGGTGCTGTTCATCACCAGCCGCCTGCTGTACATCATCTGCTACCTGGCGGACTGGGCGATCCTGCGGTCGCTGGTGTGGTTCGTCGGCATGGCGCTGATTGCCAGCTTCTTTTTCGTTTCGATCTGACCTTCGTCACTGCCGCCGCCTCTCGAAGAGGCGGCAGCGGTGCCAGGGCTATTTGCTGTCGGTGACTTCAGGCACTTTCGGCAGCGTGGCGCCCTTGGGCCAGAGCATCCAGATCTGGCCCTGCTGTTTCATGTCTCCCGCCAGTTGCCCGGCCGCGTCGCCGGTGCCCCAGAACAGGTCGGCGCGAACTTCGCCGGCGATCGCGCCACCGGTGTCTTGCGCCGCCACCGGGCGGATCAGGCTGCTGCCATCGGGCCGGGTGGTGGAAAGCCACAACAGGCTGCCCAGGGGGATCACCTTGCGGTCCACCGCCACGCTGTAGCCGGACGTCAGCGGTACGTTCAGCGAGCCGCGCGGGCCTTCGTTGCTATCCGGGTTGCGGTTGAAGAACACATAGCTGGGGTTGCTGCCCAGCAGTTCCGGGATGCGATTGGGGTTGGCCTTGGCCCAGGCCGCGATGGTGCCCATGGTCACGTCTTCTTTCTTCAGCTCGCCCTGATCCACCAGCCAGCGGCCGATGGGGCGGTAGGGGTGGCCGTTCTGGTCGGCATAACCGATGCGCAACTGGCGCCCGTCTTCCAGCTGGATGCGGCCCGAGCCCTGGATCTGCAGGAATTGCAGGTTCATCGGGTCGGTCAACCAGGCGATCACCGGCGCCTTGACCCCCTTGGTCTCGATGGTCGCGGCATCGTCGTAGGGTTTCAGCACCCGGCCTTCGAGGCGGCCGCGCAGGCGCTTGCCCTTGAGTTCGGGATAAATGCTGTCGAGGGCGACGATGATCATGTCTTCCGGCACGCCATAGACCGGTACTGACGCGGCCTGGGTCTGGGTCAGGCTGCCCGGATAGACCGGCTCGTAGTAGCCGGTGATCAGGCCATTGCTGCTGCCACTGGCCGAGCGCAGGCCGTAGACGTCCAGGTGCTGCTTGAGAAAGCTGCGGACATCGAGGGCGGTGAGCGGCACATTGGCCGCCGTCGCGCAGGTCGGGCCCCACACCGGGTCGGCTTTCAGCCGGGTGCAGGCGCTGCGCCAGGAACCGAAGCCGGCCAGCAGGTCGTCGTCGGACACAGTGGGCAAGGCTTCCCAACTGGCGCTGGTATAGGTGGCGATGGCATGGGGCTGGGGTGGCTTGCCGACTTCGCCGCCATTGCATCCGGCCAGCAGGATCGCGGTCGGCAAGGCCCAGGCCAGGTGTCGACGCCACAGCTTGAAACGGGTGTTCATTGGGTACTTCCTTTGCGGCTTGACTGGGCGCATGGCAGCGTCAGGCAATCCATATTGTTAATAGGGCTATTGGTCTTTGCCGGACAGGCGAGGATACTGGCGGCCGTTTCCCGTGACCCGAAGCCACCATGACGCTTAAAAGACTCTCTGTTGTATTGCTGGCCTGCCTGACGCTGTCCGCCTGCGGCGGTGTCGATCCGAACTCCCCGCTGGGTCAGCGCAAGGCGATCTTCAAACAGATGCTCAAGACCGGTGAAGACCTGGGCGGCATGCTCCGTGGGCGTATCCCGTTCGACGGCCCGCGCTTTACCGAAGGCGCGATCAAGCTGGACAACCTGTCCCACGAACCCTGGAAGCACTTCCCGCAGGTCAAGGAACAGGAGCACAGCAGCGCGACTGACGATGTCTGGCAGAAGCAGGCACGTTTCCAGGAACTGGCCCGCACCCTCGAGGCGGCCACCGGTGAACTGGTGATCGCCAGCAAGGTCCAGCCGTACAAGGCCAGCAACCTGGGGCCGGCGGTACAGAAAGTCGAAGATGCCTGCAGCGCCTGCCATAAAGAGTTTCGCAATCACTGATCCTGTCGCCTGAGGTGTCTGCGGCGGGCACATCTGCCGCAGCGGCTCGAACTTACTTGTCCAGTTCGTCGAGGGCTTCCTGCAATTCCTTGCGGGACTCGGCCAGCTTGTCCTTGCGCTTGTTGATCTTCTCGGCGTCGCCTTTTTTCATGGCCTTGTCCAGGTCGGTCTGGCGCCGGCTGACTTCGTGCTTGGCGTCCAGCACCTTGTTTTCGCGTTCCTTTTTCAGCGAGGCGTCGGTGCAGTTCGCGGTGGCTTCGCTCAGGGCCTTTTCCAGGCCGGCCTGTTGTTCGCTGTTGCCGTGGGCCTTGGCCTGTTCGAGCTGGGTGCTGATGGCCTGGCGCTTGGCGGCGCAGCCGGTGAGTTCCGGGGCCTGCTCGGCGGCCATCAGGGCTGGGGTTGTCAGGGCGAATGCGGCGAAGAGGGTGAGCGGTGCAAGAAATTTCATAAAGGCTCCATGTGAAAAGATGAATAGCAGGAGTGGGGCGATGGGCTGTTTGAGCCATCTGCGTCCCCGGGGTTCAACGCCGCCGGCTGTAAAAGCCTCAGAAGCCTTCGATTCCGGCGGCACGTAATTCTTCACTCAAGGCCAGGACCTGCGGATCGCGGAAAAAGGCGCTCAACTGAGCGGCGCGTCCCGGGCCGATAGCGCTTTGGGCCTGCCATTGTTCGGTGGTTCTGGCCGCCAGCGCCGTCCAGCCATCTTCGAGCCTGGCGTCGCCGGTCGGTGGCAGTCCAAGGGCTTTGAGCCAGCGATGAAACGGCTGCCGGCGGGCGCTGTGCAGGCTGTTCAGCAAACGCGCGATGCTGCGTTCGCCAAGGCCGGTAATGTTAGCAAGCTCTGCAGGCTCAAGGGTCAACCAATCGACCAAGCCGTTGATCAGTCCGGCGTCCACCAGCTTCTCCCAGGTGCCGGCGCCGACATGGGGCAGGTCCAGCCCGGATTTTCCGCTCAGCCAGGTCAAGCGTGCGAGGAACTGGCTCTCACAGCCGGGCAGGGGGTGCCAGCAACTGAGCGCATGGAAGGCCGAGGCATCCGGAACCTGCAGCGGAACACGCTGGGGCGTGCGCAGTATCACCGCGTTCAGGCGCGGGATGGTCAGGCCGGCGAGGCTGATCGACACCTGGTCGCCAGGGCGGATATCCAGCTTTTGCCAGCGCGGCAGCGAGCCGACGCTGACCCGCCTGATCTGCCGGTCGTCGAGCAGGACCGGCTCCAGCTCGAGCATCGGGGTGATCCGGCCAGTGCGGCCGATCTTGAAGTCGACCTTGCGCACCCTGGCCAGGGCCTGGGCGAACGGGTATTTCCACGCGGCGATCCAGTAGGGCGCCTTGGCCTGCCAGCGTTGCGCCTCTGGACGTCGGCTCTGGCGCAGGACGATGCCATCGCTGGCGAAGGGCAGGGCCGAGCGATACCAGTGCTCTCGCCAGTGCCGGACCTCGGCGAACGTACTGACGCGCTGGCTGTACTCGCTGCTGTGGGCGAACCCCAGGGCCTTGAGGCCGGCCAGGCGCTGCGCCAGGGTGCTCGGGCCTTGGGGCCAGTCCCAGACGAACAGGCCGATCCGGCTGGCTTGCCGAGGGTCCAGCTGGTTGCGCGCCAATAGGCCGGCGACCTGGCCGCGGGCATTCAGGCTGCCGGCCTTGGCCTGTATGTGATCGCTCTGGCGCCAATAGAGCTCGCCCTGTAGCAGCAGGTCTCGCGGTTCGGGCAGGCGTTTGGGGATGGCGCTTATCAGTTGCGCGGGCCCGGTCCAGTCCTGGCCCTGAAGGCCATCCCCGCGGCTGATGGCTTGCTGGAAGCGTCCCTGGCGATAGACCAGGGTCACGGCCACGCCGTCGATCTTGGGCTGTACCCAGACCTCCTCGCGCCCGGCGAGCCACTGGCGTACGGCACTTTCATCGGCCAGTTTCTCCACGCCGGTATGGGGAATGGGGTGCGGGACAGCACCGCGTGCGGTGCGTAGCGGGTTGGCGCGGTCTGCGCTGACGGTGGGGAAACAGCTTTGCCAATGTTCGAGCCGGGCGCGGGACTGGTCGTAGAGCTCGTCAGTCACCGGCGACAGGCCTTCACGGTGGTAGCTGTCGTCCCAGCGATTGATTTGCTGTTGCAGGGTGGCCGTTTCGGTTTGCGCCTGGGCAGGTGTCCAGTCGGGGCATGGGCTGGCGGCGCTCGGCAGGGCGATGGCGCTCAGGAGGATTGCGGCCAATAGCGTTGCTCTGTAGGGCATGGGGAGCATCCTTGCTCGGGGGAGTCAGGCTGCAGGCTAGAGGGGTGGGCGGGAGGGAGAAAGGGCGTATGGATTGCCGGGTATTTCGCGGGCTGGTTGGACGATGCGCCGGTTTTTCGCGATCCGGCTTATACCCGCAGGAATCAGGCTGACCCCGTAGGAGCGCCCTGCAAATCATGAAACCTTCAGCCACAAAAAAGCCCCGCAAGGCGAGCCGTGCGGGGCTTGGGTAAGCGCTGCCGGGATTACAGGTTGGCAGCGGCGCGCAGGGTTTCGGCGCGGTCGGTCTTTTCCCAGGTGAAGGTGGTGAAGGTGTCATCACCCACGGTCTTGGTTTGCGGGGTACGGCCGAAGTGGCCGTAGGCCGCGGTCTCGCGGTACATCGGGTGCAGCAGGTCGAGCATGGTGGTGATCGCGTACGGACGCAGGTCGAACACTTCGCGCACCAGCTTGATGATCTTGTCGTCGCTGATCTTGCCGGTGCCGAAGGTGTTCAGCGAGATCGAAGTCGGTTGCGCCACGCCGATGGCGTAGGACACCTGGATCTCGCAGCGCTCGGCCAGGCCGGCGGCGACGATGTTCTTGGCCACGTAACGACCGGCATAGGCGGCCGAACGGTCGACCTTCGATGGGTCCTTGCCGGAGAACGCGCCGCCGCCGTGACGGGCCATGCCGCCGTAGCTGTCGACGATGATCTTGCGACCGGTCAGGCCGCAGTCGCCGACCGGGCCGCCGATGATGAACTGGCCAGTCGGGTTGATGTGGAACTGGGTGTCCTTGGACAGCAGCTCGGCCGGCAGCACGTGCTTGACGATCAGTTCCATCACGCCTTCGCGCAGGTCTTTGTACGACACGTCAGGGTTGTGCTGGGTCGACAGGACCACGGCGTCGATGCCGACCACCTTGCCGCCTTCGTAGCGGCAGGTGACCTGGGACTTGGCATCCGGACGCAGCCACGGCAGCAGGCCGGACTTGCGGGCTTCGGCCTGGCGCTGCACCAGTTGGTGCGAGAAGGTGATCGGGGCCGGCATCAGCACGTCGGTTTCGTTGCTGGCGTAGCCAAACATCAGGCCCTGGTCGCCGGCGCCCTGGTCTTCAGGCTTGGCACGGTCGACACCCTGGTTGATGTCGGGGGACTGCTTGCCGATGATGTTCAGCACGCCGCAGGTCGCGCCGTCGAAACCGACGTCGGAACTGGTGTAGCCGATGTCGGTGATGACGTCACGAACGATCTGCTCCAGGTCAACCCAGGCCGAGGTGGTGACTTCGCCGGCGACGATGGCCACACCGGTCTTGACCAGGGTTTCCACCGCTACGCGGGCGTGCTTGTCCTGGGCAATGATGGCGTCCAGCACCGCATCGGAAATCTGGTCGGCGATTTTGTCCGGATGCCCTTCAGACACGGACTCGGAGGTGAAAAGGGAGTATTCGCTCATCTCGACGGTTTCCTAAAATTTACCGATGGTGAGTGTCGCCAGCCGGTCGCTGAAAGTGGCGGACCTGGATCTGGAAACCATTACGTAAACCTACATACAGACTTTCTCCGGGAACCAGTCCCGCAGCGGTGGCCCAGCGGGCCAGATCATCCTGGTCAAACCCCAGCCAGAGATCACCGCAGGCCTCCCTGGCCCAACTCTGGTTGTGGCTGCACAACTCTGTCACTAACAGGCTGCCGCCCGGTTGCAGCAAGCCGGCCAGGCGTTTCAGCGCATCGGCCGGCGCGGCGAAATGGTGCAGGACCATGTTCAGCACCACGCAATCGGCCGCCAGGCTCACGCCATTCAGTGCATCGGCCAATTGCAGGCTGACGTTAGCCAGCGTTTCGCGTTCACAGACCTGGCGTGCCAGTTCGAGCATGGCCGGGCTGTTGTCCAACGCGGTCACCCGGGCGAAACGACGGGCCAGTTCCGGCAGGAAACTGCCATCCCCGGGGCCGACTTCGATGGCCGTGGCGGTGTCCGTGAAGTGCAGCTTGTCGAGCAGCGCCAGCACGCTTTCGCGGTACTGGGGCAGTCCTGCGATCAGGTCCTGCTGGGCGCGAAACTTCTCCGCGACCCGTGAGAAAAAGTCCTGGCTGGCGGCCGCCCGCTGGCGGTGCACCAGGCCGATACGCGATTGCACTTCGCCGGGCAGCGTCAGGTTGTCCACTTCATCCAGCAGGGCGGCGTGCAGCCTGCCGCCCAGCAGTTCGGTGTGGGGCAGGGCGCGCCGGTAGAAGATCGCGTTGCCTTCGCGGCGGGTTGCCACCAGGTCGGCCTGGGCCAGGACCTTCAGGTGGTGGCTCATGCCGGATTGGCCGATGGCGAAGATCTGTGCCAGTTCCAGTACGCCGAACGAGTCGTTGGCCAGCGCGCGCAATACATTCAGCCGCAGCGGATCGCCGCCGGCCTTGCACAGGGCCGCCAGCTCGTCGCAGTCGTCATGGTTCATGGAGGGCGCGCGTAAATTCATAAGGCCAGCAGTCTAGTGACGCACCCCCAACCTCGCAAGACCAATATCAAAAAGTTTTGATATTGGTAGATAGATGGCACTTAACGCAGGTCCCTGTGTTCTACAAACGAACTGCGGAATGGTTTCATCAGGCGATTGCCCCTTTATCGACCGGAAAAACGCGCCAGAGTCATTATCTGTCATTGCCCCCGCCTACCGGCTGAGGGAAAATGCACGCCTTTTTCCGATTCGTTTTTATTCAACCCGACTTAGATAACCCCCAGGAGATCAGCGATGCCAAGCCGTCGTGAGCGTGCCAACGCCATTCGTGCCCTCAGCATGGATGCCGTGCAAAAAGCCAACAGCGGCCATCCCGGCGCCCCCATGGGGATGGCGGATATCGCCGAAGTACTTTGGCGTGACTATCTGAAGCACAACCCGAGCAATCCATCCTTCGCCGACCGTGACCGCTTCGTGCTGTCCAACGGCCACGGCTCGATGCTGATCTACTCGCTGCTGCACCTGACCGGCTACGACGTCACCATCGACGACCTGAAGAGCTTCCGCCAGCTGCACAGCCGCACTCCGGGCCACCCGGAATTCGGCTACACCCCGGGCGTCGAGACCACCACCGGCCCGCTGGGCCAAGGTCTGGCCAATGCCGTGGGCTTCGCCCTGGCGGAAAAGGTCCTGGCGGCGCAGTTCAACCGTCCCGGCCACAACGTCGTCGACCACCACACCTACGTGTTCCTGGGTGATGGCTGCATGATGGAAGGCATTTCCCATGAAGTCGCTTCCCTGGCCGGCACCCTGGGCCTGGGCAAGCTGATTGCCTTCTACGATGACAACGGCATCTCCATCGACGGCGAAGTCGAAGGCTGGTTCACTGACGACACGCCAAAGCGTTTCGAAGCCTACAACTGGCAGGTGATCCGCAACGTCGACGGTCATGACCCGGAAGAGATCAAGACCGCGATCGACACCGCGCGTAAAAGCGAGCAGCCGACCCTGATCTGCTGCAAGACCACCATCGGCTTCGGTTCGCCGAACAAGCAAGGCAAAGAAGACTGCCACGGCGCGCCACTGGGCGCCGAGGAAATCGCCCTGACCCGCGCCGCGCTGAAGTGGAACCACGGTCCGTTCGAAATCCCGGCCGACATCTATGCCGAATGGGATGCCAAGGAAGCCGGTCGCGCCGTCGAGGCCGAGTGGGACCAGCGTTTCTCCGCCTACTCCGCCGAATTCCCTGAGCTGGCCAACGAACTGGTGCGTCGCCTGAGCGGCGACCTGCCGGCCGATTTCTCCGAGAAGGCCGATGCCTACATCGCCGAAGTCGCGGCCAAGGGCGAAACCATCGCCAGCCGTAAGGCCAGCCAGAACGCCCTGAACGCGTTCGGCCCGCTGCTGCCGGAATTCCTCGGCGGTTCGGCCGACCTGGCCGGTTCCAACCTGACCCTGTGGAAAGGCTGCAAGGGCGTCAGCGCCGAAGACGCCAGCGGCAACTACATGTACTACGGCGTTCGCGAGTTCGGCATGACCGCCATCATGAACGGCGTGGCCCTGCACGGCGGCCTGGTGCCTTACGGCGCGACCTTCCTGATGTTCATGGAATACGCGCGCAACGCGGTACGCATGTCGGCCCTGATGAAGCAGCGCGTGATCCATGTCTACACCCACGACTCCATCGGTCTGGGCGAAGACGGCCCGACGCACCAGCCGATCGAACAGATCGCCAGCCTGCGCTGCACCCCGAACCTCGACACCTGGCGTCCAGCCGATGCCGTGGAATCGGCGGTGGCCTGGAAAAACGCGATCGAGCGCAAGGACGGCCCTTCGGCGCTGATCTTCTCCCGCCAGAACCTGCAGCATCAGACCCGCAATGCCGTGCAGATCGCCGAAATCAGCCGTGGCGGCTACGTGCTCAAGGACTGCGCAGGCGAGCCTGAGCTGATCCTGATCGCCACCGGTTCCGAAGTCGGCCTGGCGGTGCAGGCTTTCGACAAGCTGACCGAGCAGGGCCGCAAGGTGCGCGTGGTGTCCATGCCATGCACCAGCGTGTTCGATGCCCAGGACGCCGGCTACAAGCAGTCGGTCCTGCCGCTGCAGGTCAGCGCGCGTATCGCCATCGAGGCCGCTCACGCGGACTACTGGTACAAGTACGTCGGCCTGGAAGGTCGCGTCATCGGCATGACCACCTACGGCGAGTCGGCGCCTGCGCCGGCCTTGTTCGAAGAGTTCGGTTTCACCCTGGAAAACATCCTGGGTCAGGCCGAAGAGCTGCTGGAAGACTAAAAAAGCGCGAATGCGGTGGCCTCTGGTCGCCGCATCACTTTGTAGGAGCGAGCTTGCTCGCGATGGTCGTCAACGATAACGCTAGCTATCTGGATAACCGCGTCGTCCTGAAGTCCATCGCGAGCAAGCTCGCTCCTACAATGGTTTTGTATCGCTCATGAAGTTGTCGGCTAACGAGAACCCCATGCCTCAACCGCGTCCCTACAAAGTTGCACTCAACGGCTACGGCCGGATCGGTCGTTGTGTCTTGCGTGCCCTGCTCGAACGGGGGGCTGCGGCCGGGTTCGAGATTGTCGCGATCAACGATCTGGCCGACATGGCCAGCGTGGAATACCTGACACGCTTCGACTCCACCCACGGCCGGTTTCCCGGCGAAGTGAAGGTCGACGGCGACTGTCTGCATATCAATGGCAACTGCGTGAAGGTCCTGCGCAGTGCCACCCCCGAAGGCATCGATTGGGCGTCCCTGGGCGTCGATCTGGTGCTCGAATGCTCCGGCGCCTATCACACCCGTGAAGACGGCCAGCGTTTCCTCGACGCCGGTGCGCCGCGGGTGCTGTTTTCCCAGCCGATGGCCAGCGAGGCGGATGTCGACGCCACCATCGTCTACGGTGTCAACCAGGACTGCCTGACCGGCGCCGAGCTGCTGGTGTCCAACGCGTCCTGCACCACCAACTGCGGCGTGCCGCTGTTGCGCCTGCTGGACCAGGCCATTGGCCTGGAATACGTGTCGATCACCACCATCCACTCGGCGATGAACGACCAGCCGGTGATCGACGCCTATCACCATGAAGACCTGCGCCGCACCCGTTCGGCGTTCCAGTCGGTGATCCCGGTGTCCACTGGTCTGGCGCGCGGTATCGAACGGCTGCTGCCGGAACTTGCCGGGCGAATTCAGGCCAAAGCTGTGCGCGTGCCGACCGTCAACGTGTCCTGCCTCGACATCACGATGCAGACCGTGAGCGATACCGACACCGGCGAAGTCAACCGGATCCTGCGCGAGGCCGCCACCAGCGGTCCGCTCAAGGGCCTGTTGGCCTATACCGAGTTGCCGCACGCCAGTTGTGATTTCAACCATGATCCGCATTCGGCCATCGTCGATGCCAGCCAGACCCGTGTTTCCGGCCCGCGGCTGGTGAACATCCTGGCCTGGTTCGACAACGAATGGGGTTTTGCCAACCGAATGCTGGACGTTGCAGGACACTATCTGCAAACAGCCGCACCCAAAGCTGTCTCTTAACTTCCCGTTTCCAAAAAAACAGTAACCCAGGAATTGCGACCCATGACCGTGTTGAAGATGTCCGACCTCGATCTGCAAGGTAAGCGCGTACTGATCCGCGAAGACCTCAACGTCCCAGTCAAGGACGGTGTTGTCACCAGCGATGCGCGTATCCTGGCTTCGCTGCCGACCATCAAGCTGGCCCTGGAAAAAGGCGCGGCCGTGATGGTCTGCTCGCACCTCGGCCGTCCGACCGAAGGCGAGTTCTCCGCCGAGAACAGCCTCAAGCCAGTGGCCGACTACCTGAGCCGTGCCCTGGGTCGTGAAGTGCCGCTGGTGGCCGACTACCTGGGCGGCGTCGACGTCAAGGCCGGCGACATCGTGCTGTTCGAGAACGTGCGCTTCAACAAGGGCGAGAAAAAGAACGCCGACGAACTGGCCCGGCAATACGCCGCCCTGTGCGACGTGTTCGTGATGGACGCCTTCGGCACCGCGCACCGCGCCGAGGGTTCGACCCACGGCGTGGCCAAGTTCGCCAAGGTCGCGGCTGCCGGCCCACTGCTGGCTGCCGAGCTGGACGCGCTGGGCAAGGCCCTGGGCGCCCCGGCCAAGCCGATGGCGGCCATCGTCGCCGGCTCCAAGGTGTCGACCAAGCTCGACGTGCTCAATAGCCTGAGCCAGATCTGCGACCAACTGATCGTCGGCGGCGGCATCGCCAACACCTTCCTCGCCGCTGCCGGTCACCCGGTCGGCAAGTCGCTGTACGAGCCGGACCTGCTGGATACCGCGCGCGCCATCGCCGCCAAGGTCAGCGTGCCGCTGCCGGTGGACGTGGTGGTGGCCAAGGAATTCGCCGAAAGCGCGACCGCTACCGTCAAGCTGATTGCCGAGGTGGCGGCCGACGACATGATCCTGGACATCGGCCCGCAAACCGCGGCGAACTTCGCCGAGCTGCTGAAGTCGTCGAAGACCATCCTGTGGAACGGTCCGGTCGGCGTGTTCGAGTTCGACCAGTTCGGTAATGGCACCAAGGTGCTGGCCCAGGCCATCGCGGAAAGCGCGGCGTTCTCCATCGCCGGCGGCGGCGACACCCTGGCGGCCATCGATAAATATGGCGTGGCCGAGCAAATCTCCTACATTTCTACCGGCGGTGGCGCTTTCCTCGAATTCGTCGAGGGCAAGGTGCTGCCGGCGGTCGAAGTCCTGGAAAGCCGGGCCAAAGCCTGAAGTCCCGATGGCCAGGCAAAGGAGTGTTCATATGGTCAAGACGTTACCGCTGTTGATCGTCGCGGGCTTGCTGGCCGGTTGCGGTAGTCAGCCTGCCCAGTCGGAGCCCGAGTCGGGAGAGCCTGAGAGAGGTTGCTATCAGGCCGACTGGCAGGCCGAGACTGCGCCTGTGATCAACAAGCGCATGGGGCCCGATGGTCTGGACAAGTACGAGACTCCAGCCAAGGCCAAGGAACATGGTTGCCCTTGACGGGTCTGATTCGATAACGCGTTGTGCTGGCGGCCGTGGGCCGTCAGCCGAGGAACACCGATGAAAGGCTTTATCGCCGTGGCTGCGCTGGGATTGCTGGCAGGTTGCGCCAACTTCGACCTGTTCAAGTCGGCCGAGACGGACAACTGGACGACCTGGGTGTGCGACAGCCAGGCGCAAGTGGTCTGGCGCTATACCGACAGCAGCCGCAAGGAAGTCGATGTGCGGTTGGGCGGGGCCGATCAGGTCTATCGCCTGAAGCTGGAGCCGAGCGGTTCCGGTTCGCTGTACAGCAACGACATGCTGGCGTTTCACGAAAAAGGTGACGAAGGCCTGGTTTACTGGGTCGCCACCAACGATTTGATCGGCCGCGGCTGTAAAGCGCCGTAGGCCTGTAGGAGCGAGCTTGCTCGCGATGATCGTCAACGATAACGCCATCCGTCTGGATGATCGCGTTGTCCCGAAGCCCATCGCGAGCAAGCTCGCTCCTACAGTAGTAATAATGCCGGCAGGCCGGGTTGACCCCCGATCTGCAATCACTTGAATAGCAGCCGCCGCTACGGCAGGCTTGCACGATTAACGACCCTCGACCGGGAGAGATACACACAATGGCACTCATCAGCATGCGCCAGATGTTGGACCACGCAGCCGAATTCGGCTACGGCGTTCCAGCCTTCAACGTCAACAACCTTGAACAGATGCGCGCCATCATGGAAGCCGCTGACAAGACTGACTCTCCGGTGATCGTCCAGGCTTCGGCCGGTGCCCGCAAATACGCCGGCGCGCCTTTCCTGCGCCACCTGATCCTGGCGGCGATCGAAGAATTCCCGCATATCCCGGTGTGCATGCACCAGGACCACGGCACCAGCCCTGACGTCTGCCAGCGTTCGATCCAGCTGGGCTTCTCCTCGGTCATGATGGACGGTTCCCTCGGCGAAGACGGCAAGACCCCGACCGACTACGAGTACAACGTTCGCGTGACCCAGCAGACCGTGGCCATGGCTCACGCCTGCGGCGTTTCGGTGGAAGGCGAGCTGGGCTGCCTGGGTTCCCTGGAAACCGGCATGGCCGGTGAAGAAGACGGCATCGGCGCCGAAGGCGTGCTGGACCACAGCCAGATGCTGACCGACCCGGAAGAAGCCGCGGACTTCGTCAAGAAGACCCAGGTCGACGCCCTGGCCATCGCCATCGGTACCAGCCACGGTGCCTACAAGTTCACCAAGCCGCCTACCGGCGACGTGCTGGCCATCGACCGCATCAAAGAGATCCACAAGCGCATCCCCAACACCCACCTGGTGATGCACGGTTCGTCTTCGGTTCCGCAAGAGTGGCTGGCGATCATCAACCAGTACGGCGGCGACATCAAAGAAACCTACGGCGTGCCGGTTGAAGAAATCGTCGAAGGCATCAAGTACGGCGTGCGCAAGGTCAACATCGACACCGACCTGCGCCTGGCGTCCACCGGTGCGATGCGTCGCCTGATGGCCACCAACCCGAGCGAGTTCGACCCGCGCAAGTTCTTCGGCGCCACCGTAACCGCCATGCGCGACGTGTGCATCGCCCGTTACGAAGCCTTCGGCACCGCTGGCAACGCCTCGAAGATCAAGCCGATCTCCCTGGAAGCGATGTTCCAGCGTTACCTCAAAGGTGAGCTGAACGCCAAGGTCAACTAAGCCTTTGTGTTGAACGAAAAAGCCCGCAGCGATGCGGGCTTTTTTGTGCCTGTGGCAAACACCTCATCGTGCAGGAGCGAGGCTTGCCCGCGACGAGGGCCTGACATTCGCCATGGATGTCGCCAGGCAGACCGCTATCGCGGGCAAGCCTCGCTCCTACAGAAGGTCAGGTTTCGTTGTGATCGATATCCAGCTTGTAGAAGGTCACCTTGCCGCCTTCGGTGGTGTAGCCGGTGTTGTCCTGCACATACACCCCGGCCTTGAAGTACAGCGGTTTGTCGCGCCAGGTGCTGCTGAGCTGGGTGTCCCATTGATAGCCCGCGGCGCTGACGCCCAGGGCGCCGCCCGGGCTCAGGTGGATCAGGTAGGAGAACTCGCGATCCAGCGGCACGTTTTCGGCGACGATGATTACCCGGCTATCGGTATCGTCCGGATGCATGCGGACCTTGGCGACTATGTTGCCGCTCTGGGTGGTGGTTTTGTACTGGTACTCGACCTTCACCAGGGGCTTGGTGCTGTTGTAGGCGTGGATCTGGCCGATGACGATCTTGCCCGTGGACGGCACCTGATTCACCGCCAGGGTGGCGTAAAGCAGGTTGTCGGCTTCCGGGTAGGTCCAGTTCTTCAGGGTGCCGTTGGAATAGGTTTCACGCAGCTCGCTGCGTGGGTAGATGGCGTTGGCGGTGCGGGAGCCGGTGACAGGCGACCAGAAGAACAGGGTGCCGGTGTCGGAATGGAAATATTGATCCTTGAAGCCCTCCACCAGTCGGGGGGTGTCGATAGTCGCCGGTGGACTGCCTTCGGGAATGCTCAGATTCCAGGTTGCGAGGTCGATCATAGTCAAAGCTTCCCGATGTGATGCCGGATAAAAAACCGACAAAGGCTTTAGCCTGCGCTTTTGAAGGCGATCTTTATAAGCGTAGAAGGGACTTTTGTTAATGCCCGTCCGGCGGATAATTGGCGTCAACCATCTGTCGAAAAAACGCCTCCAGCGGTTTCAGCAGCTATGGGGCTGACCGTTAGTCGGGTGCCTCGGGCTTTGGCTAAATGATGGCGCTGTGACAGCTTCTGCTTTATTGGATCCAGGTCTAGAGTGAAGTCTCAGTATTTGTCCGGTCTTGTTCGCAGGCCGACCCTACACAGACAAGAGAAGCAGCATGGAATGCGCGCAAACTCGGCCAGGTGAAGCCCGCTCGGTCTTACTGATTGTTGATGATTACCCCGAAAATCTGCTCAGCATGCGTGCACTCCTGCAGCGCCACGACTGGCAGGTCATGACTGCCGCCTCGGGTGTCGAGGCCCTGGGTCTGTTACTGGAACACGACATCGATCTGGTGTTGCTGGATGTACAGATGCCGGAAATGGACGGTTTCGAAGTCGCCCGCCTGATGCGCGGCAGCCAGCGAACCCGGCTGACCCCGATCATTTTCCTGACCGCCAACGAGCAGTCCAAGGACGCGGTGATCAAGGGCTACGCCAGCGGCGCGGTGGATTATCTGTTCAAGCCGTTCGATCCGCAGATCCTCAAGCCCAAGGTGCAGGCGCTACTGGAGCAGCAGCGCAATCGCCGCGCGCTGCAGCGCCTGAGTCATGACCTGGAGAGCGCCAGGGCCTTCAATGCCTCGGTGCTGGAGAACGCCGCGGAGGGGATTCTGGTGGTGGATGAGGGCGGAGTCATCCGCTTTGCCAATCCGGCGATTTCCCGCTTGCTCAACGCTCCGGTGAATGAGCTGGAGGGGGCGTGGCTGCTCGACTATCTGCAAAAGCCCCATGTGCCGCAGTGGGCCGAATCCGAGCTGTATGCCAGCTATCGCAAGGGCGAGACCTACCGCCTGCACGACGCCACGTTGCGTACGGCTCCGGGCCAGCAGGTGTCGGTGGCGTTGTCCTGCGCGCCACTGCCGAGCGAGCAGAAGGCGATGGTGGTGACCCTGCTCGACATGTCGGAAGTCCGTCATCTGCACCAGCAACTGGAATACCAGGCAGTGACCGATCCGCTGACCGGCCTGCTCAACCGTCGTGGCTTCTACCAGACCGTGGAAAGCCTGTTGTTGCGCAGCGAGCGCTCCGACAAGTCGCTGGTGCTGCTGTACCTGGACCTGGACGGCTTCAAGCGGGTCAACGACTCCCTGGGGCATGATGCGGGGGACCGGGTGCTGCGCTGGGTGTCCGAACAGATAAAGGCCTGCCTGCGTTCCTTCGACATCCTGGCGCGCATAGGCGGCGATGAGTTCACCGCCTTGCTGGAGCTGGAGTTTCCAGAACAGGCGGCGAAGATTTCCGAGAAGCTCATCGAGCGCATATCGATCTGTCAGCAGTTCGATGGCCTGGAGGTCGCGCTGGGGGCCAGTATCGGTATCGCCATCTACCCCGATTGCGGTTCCAATCTGGATGGCCTGATGCGCGCGGCGGACATCGCCATGTACGAGTCCAAGCGTGCCGGGCGCCAGCAATATCGTTATTACGACCACGAAATGAACGGCCGTGCCCGCTCGCGGCTGATGCTCGAGGAAAGCGTGCGCAGCGCGGTCGAGCACAAGGAGTTCAACCTGGTGTACCAGCCCCAGGTGGCGATTGCCGATGGGCGCCTGCGCGGTTTTGAAGCCCTGTTGCGTTGGCGGCATCCGAGCGTCGGCGATGTGCCGCCGGGGTTGTTTCTGCCGCTGCTGGAGGAGGCGCGGCTGATCAGCCGCCTGGGGAGCTGGATCTATCAGCAGAGTGCGAGCCAGCGGGCGTCCTGGAAAACGCTGTTCGCCGAGCAGACCGTGCTGGGTGTGAGTTTGAGCGGCAACCAGTTCGCCATGCCGAACCTCGCCACCGAACTGCGCCAGGTCCTGGAGCGTCATGGCCTGGAACCTCGGCAGTTGGAGGTCGAGATCACCGAAGACGCCCTGACCCAGGACCTCGACGAGTCGCGCAAGCAGCTGCGCCTGTTGCGCAGTCTCGGGGTGCGGGTGGCGCTGGATGACTTCGGTTCGGGCGCCTGTTCGCTGGCCCACCTGCGGGATCTGCAGCTCGATACCCTCAAGCTCGACCGTCACCTGATCGCCAGGTTGCCGGATTCGGCACGGGATGCGGCGCTGGCGCGCTGCGTGATCGACCTGTGCAAGGCGTTCGGCGTGCTGGTGATCGCCGAGGGCGTGGAGACCCTGGAGCAGTACCGCTGGCTGCAGGCCAACGGCTGCGAGTACGTGCAGGGCTTCCTGGTGGCCCGGCCGTTGATCGCCGCGGATGCCGAGCGCTTTGCCGAGCCTTTCGACTGGAGCGCGTTGCCGGGTTGAATTCGCTACACTGGCGGCCTTTCGTGATTGCATTGGCGCCCCATGACCGCGTTGAAATACCTCCAGGCCTATCCCGCCACCCTGCAAGAGCAAGTGCGCCAGCTGATTGCGCAAGGGCGGCTGGGCGATTACCTGAGCCAGCGGTACCCCGGCAAACACGGGGTGCAGAGTGACAAGGCGCTGTACGGCTATGCCCTGGAGTTGAAGCAGGAGTACCTGCGCAACGCCCCGGCCATCGACAAGGTGCTATTCGACAACCGCCTGGACCTGACGCACCGCGCCCTGGGCCTGCACACCACGATCTCGCGGGTCCAGGGCGGCAAGCTCAAGGCCAAGAAGGAAATCCGCATCGCTTCGCTGTTCAAGGAGGCGGCACCGGAGTTCCTGCGCATGATCGTTGTCCACGAGCTGGCGCACTTCAAGGAAAGCGAGCACAACAAGGCGTTCTACAAGCTCTGCGAGCACATGCTGCCGGGCTATCACCAACTGGAATTCGACCTGCGGGTCTACCTGACCTGGCGCGACCTGCAAGCCAGGGCAGGTGGTTCCGAGTAACCCTGTACAAGGAACGGGCGATGGACGTGAGTAAGACCAAGAGCAGCTTTTACCGCCGGCTGTATGTGGCGTACCTGATCGACAGCGACCTGGCCAGCAATGTCCCGGCCCTGACCGAGGCCACCGGCATGCCGCGGCGCACGGCGCAGGACACCATCGCCGCCCTGGCGGATCTGGATATCGTCTGTGAGTTCGAGCAGCAGGACGGCGCGCGCAATCATGCCGGCAGCTATCGGATCAAAAGCTGGGGCGCGATCGACAAGGGCTGGATCGAGGCGAACCTGTCGCGGATCAAGACGGTGCTGGAGTATCCCTGAGGGATTCGATCTGAATGCAAGCCCGCTGGCGCCAGCAGGCTTGCGATTGTCCTGTCAGGCCCGGCGCATGCCGATATGCGGGATATCGTCTTCCAGGTACTCCTCGCCCACGACGTTGAAGCCGTAGCGCCCGTAATACCCCTGCAAATGCGCCTGGGCCGACAGATAGATCGGCATCTGCGGCCAGCGTTTTTGCGCCTGTTTCAGGGCGTGCTCCATCAGTTCATGGCCCAGTCCCTTGCCCCGCGCTTGCGGGGCGATCACCACGCGGCCGATGACCACGTCGCCGCCCTGGGAGGTCGGGTCGAGCAGGCGCAGATAAGCCACCAGCTGGTCATCATCCCAGGCCATCAGGTGGCAGGTGTCGCCTTCCAGGTCCTGGCCATCGACTTCCTGGTAGGCGCATTTCTGCTCGACCACGAAGACTTCGGTACGCAACTGCAGGATCGCGTACAGCTGCTCCTTGCCCAGATCGGTGTGGTGTTTGCAGACCCATTCGATTGTCATCGTTTCATCCTTTGGAAAGCGGTGCCCGGATGTTAAGCGCCTGGCGGGTGGCTTGTCTTGTCTGGCGCTGGAGTGGCGTTTCTGTGAGGTAGGTCAAAATGCCATCATCGCATTGGTTCGTGGCGGTCTTCTTTGTGTAATCTGCGCTGAAGCGCTGTGCAGTGGCGCCCATAAGCTACTGTTAGGAGCTGGGTCGCGGCCGTCCACCGGCCGGAGAACCTCGAGTCTGGGCAAAAAACACGCAGGGCTGTCCGCCCGCTAAGGATCTTTTAGCATGCCGCGATTGCATCGAGCCTTTGCTTTGATCGGATTGCTGTTGCTGGGCCAGAGCGCTTATGCGGAAAAATTGCGATTGGTCGCCGACGCCTGGCCGCCCTTCACGGATGCGACCCTGGTCAACGGCGGGCTGGCCACCGACATCGTCAGCACCGCGCTGGCGCGGGCCGGTTATGCCAGCGAGTTCGAACAGGTGCCCTGGGCGCGGGCCTTGCTTGGCGTCGGCGAGGGGCGTTACGACGTGCTGGTGAATGCCTGGTTCAATGAGGCCCGCACCCAGCTGGGGCAATTCTCCTCGGAGTACCTGGTCAATCGGGTGCGTTTCATCCGGCGCAAGGATGCCCCCATCGAATACACCACCCTCAAGCAACTGCACCAGTACCCCATCGCGGTGGTGCGCGGTTATGCCTACTCCCCCGATTTCGACAACGATCCAGAGCTGCAGAAGGTCCTGGTGCACAACTTCGCGATGGCGGTGCGCATGCTGGCAGCCAACCGGGTCAAGCTGACCCTGGAGGACGAGTACGTTGCCCGCTATTACCTGGCGCGGGAGTCGCCGCGGGTGCGTAACGCGGTGGAGTTCCTGCCCAATTCCCTGAGCGAGAACGGCCTGCATATCCTGGTCAGCCTGAAGAACCCCGCGCATGCGCAGATCGTGGCGGGGTTCGATCGAGAGATCGAGGCGATGAAAGCCGACGGCAGCTACGACCGCTTGCTGCGCCAGCACGGGATGTGAAACGGCGCCATTAAAGCTGCTGCAGGCTGGGCGCCGAGGCTGAAACCTCTGTGGCGTTCTTGAAAGCTTGCGCCTCCTGCGGAGGCGATCGCAGCCTGCGGCAGCGGCTACGCGGCCTGTTCTTCGCCGGTGTCCTTGATCAGATGCGCCGCCAGGGTCCGCAAGGGGCCCAGTTGGCGGCAGATCAGCGCCAGTTGGGTCTGCACCAGCCGCTGGCCTTCATCGATCTCGTCCGGCATCTGCTCCAGCTCGTTGGCCAGGGCCTCTTCGGCATCGCTCTGGATCGCCACCGGCTGCTTGCTCGCCAGGCCCTGGGCGATTTCATCGATGCTGCTGGCCAGGTTGACCCCGGCCCCGCCGATCAGGTGCTCGCGGACTTCCGCCGGCAGCTGGGTTTCCCGATGCGCGCCGAGGCCGGAGAGGTAACTGAGCAGGGTGTGCGAGAGCACCAGGAAGCGAAAGCCCACGTCCGCTTCCTTACGGAAATGCCCGGGCTCCATCAGCATGTTGGCCAGGGTGGTGGACAGCGCCGCGTCGGCGTTGTGGGCGTTGCGCCGGGCCAGGCGGTAAGCCAGGTCGTCGCTCTTGCCGGCCGCGTACTGCTGCATGATCTGCCGCAGGTAGATGCTGTTGCAGGTCAGGGTATTGGCCAGCACCTTGTTCAGGCGTCGGCCCTGCCAGTCCGGCAGGAACAGGAACACCGCCAGGCCGGCGATCAGGCTGCCCAGCAGGGTATCGAACAGGCGTGGCAGCAACAGCCCGTAGCCGTCGCCCACCTGGTTGAAGCAGAACAGCACCATGATGGTGATGGCGCCGGTGGCCAGGGTGTAGCGGGTAGTGCGGTTGGTAAAGAACACCACCCCGGCGGCAATCGCGAACAGCGACTGCACCAGCGGGCTGGGGAACAGGTCGAACAGCGCCCAGGCGACCACCAGGCCGATGGCGGTGCCGATGATCCGCTGGCCCAGCTTGCGCCGCGTGGCGCCATAGTTCGGCTGGCAGACGAACAGGGTGGTGAGGATGATCCAGTAACCCTGGGAGGGGTGGATCAGGTGCACCATGCCGTAGCCGATGCTCAGGGCCAGGGGCAGGCGCAGGGCGTGGCGAAACAGCAGCGACGTCGGGGTCAGCTGGGTGCGCAGGCGGGTCCAGACGTCCTTGAGGTTGCGCGGCGAACGGTCCAGCAGGCTGCTGTCGGTGGCGTCGGCGAGGGCGTCGGGGTTGCTGGCGTCACTGAGCAGGCGGTCGAGGGTGCCGAGGTTGGCGGCCAGCGCCCGCAGCGAGCGCAGCAGGCCGCGCCAGGCCGGGTTGCTCTGGATGCGCAGGTGTTCCAGGGAGGCGTGCAGGTCGCTCAGGGCCTCGGCGAAGCTGGCGTCGTAGACGAAGGGCTGGCGCAGCTGGATGGATTCGCCCAGGGCCCGGCAAGCCTTGCCCTGCTGGCGCAGCAGGCGCTGGCAGCGGAACAGTACGTCGCTGTGGAAGAACGCATCGGCCAGGGCGTTGTAGGGATAGTGGGACGAGCTGGCGCGTTCGTGGATGTCCTGGGCGAGGAAGTACAGCTTCAGGTAGCGGCTGACTTTGGAGCCCGGCCGGCCGTTGCCGACCCGGTGCAGGATGATTTCCTTGGCGGCGTTCAGGGCCGCCACTACCCGGCCGTTCTGCTGCGCCAGTTCCAGCCGGCGTGCTTCCACGTCCAGCTGGCGGATCGGCTCGAACAGCGACGACTTGAGCTTGAGGTAATAGCCCAGCTCGCGGAACAGGCGCGCCAGGCTCTGCTGCACCGGTTGGTTGGAAAACATCGCCTGCCAGAGTACCGACAGCAGGCCGTACCAGGCGGCGCCGGCCACCAACAGCAGCGGTTCGTGCCAGAAGTCGGTGACGGCGCCGCCGCGCTGGTCCACGCCGATCATGGTGTAGACCGACAGGATCAGGGTTGCGGAGGCAATCGCCCCGTAACGTTCGCCCAGGGCGCCGAGCATGGTCAGGCCAAAGCTGGCCAGCGCCAGGGCGATGACGAAGATCCAGGGGTAGGGGAACAACAGTTCGACGGAAAGGGCGGCGACGCTGAAACACACCAGGGTCACGGCTAGGGCATTGATCCGGCCTTGCCAGCTGTCGTCGGTCTCGGCCAGGGCGCTGGCGATAATCCCCAGGAACAAGGGGATCAGCAAGGCCATTTCGTCCTGGTACCAGCACAGCGCCATGCTCCCGGTCAGAGCGATGAACACCCGCACGCTGTAGCTGAATTTATCCAGCGCCCAAAGGCGCCGCAGTGACTGACGAAAGCTGGTCGATGACATGAAGTGAGAAAGCCTTCCGGGGCGATGCCGCTAAATTGAGCCAGTATTGACGACCGCGCAATGGGGTCGTCACATCCGACAGCAAATTCTGTTCGCGCTGATGTTCATCGGTACCTGTAGCCGCTGCCGAAGGCTGCGATCGACCCGAAGGGGCGCAGCGATCTGGCGCCCCCCGAGGTCCTGCGGACCTATCGCAGCCTGCGGCAGCGGCTACAGGATACGGGGAAGCCTTGTAGCCGCTGCCGAGCCCCGCGAGGCTGCGATCGGGCGCGCAGCGGCCGCATAACAGGCGACAGTGTTCGGCCTGTCCCACCGCAGTGGCCGGTTCTGCGGCCCCTGGGGCAGCGGCTACAGGCCAGGTGAACGGCGGATCAGACGTACTGCGCGGCCGCGTAGCCGGAGGCCCAGGCCCACTGGAAGTTGAAGCCGCCCAGGTGGCCGGTGACGTCCAGCACCTCGCCGATGAAATACAGCCCCGGGCTCTTCAGCGACTCCATGGTCTTGGACGACACCTCGCGAGTGTCGACGCCGCCCAGGGTCACTTCGGCGGTGCGATAACCCTCGGTGCCGGCCGGGACCACTTTCCAGCACGCCAGTTGCTCGGCGATCTGCGCCAGTTCGGCGTGGGTGTATTGCTTCATCGGCTTGGAGACGAACCAGTTGTCCGCCAGCAGGCCGGCCATCTTCTTGGTGAATATCTCGCCAAGCAGGGTCTTCAGCTCGCTGTTCGGGCGTTCGGCCTGTTGCTGCTGCAGCCAGCTTGCGGCGTCGTGGTCCGGCAGCAGATTGATCTCCACCGTGTCGCCGGATTCCCAGAACGAGGAAATCTGCAGGATCGCCGGACCGCTCAGGCCACGGTGGGTGAACAGGATGTTCTCGCGGAAACTCATGTCGTTGCAGCTCACCAGGCAGTCCACCGAGGTACCGGACAGCTCGCCGCACAGCTCCTTGAGCTGGTCGGTGATGGTGAACGGCACCAGGCCCGCGCGGGTCGGCAGCAGCTCGTGGCCGAACTGCCTGGCCACCTGATAGCCGAAGCCGGTGGCGCCCAGGGTCGGAATCGACAGACCGCCGGTGGCGATCACCAGGGATTGGCACTGGAGCTGGCCGAGGGTGGTTTCCAGCAGGTAGCCGCTGTCGAGCTTCTCGATCTGCTGGATCGAGGTGTCCAGGTGCAGCTGGACGCCGACCTGGTCGCACTCGTCGAGCAGCATGCCGAGGATGTCGCTGGACTTGTTGTCGCAGAACAGCTGGCCGAGTTTTTTCTCGTGGTACGGCACGCCGTGCTTGGCCACCAGGCCGATGAAATCCCACTGGGTGTAGCGGGCCAGGGCCGACTTGCAGAAGTGCGGGTTGTGCGAGAGGAAATTGCCCGGCTCGGTGTACATATTGGTGAAGTTGCAGCGCCCGCCGCCGGACATGAGGATCTTCTTGCCGGCCTTGTTGGCGTGGTCCAGCAGCAGCACCTGGCGGCCACGACCGGCCGCGGTCAGCGCGCACATCAACCCTGCGGCGCCAGCGCCAATGATCACGACTTCGGTAGAGCGCAAAACGGTGTCCTCAATAGGGGGCAAACAACCCTGTAGCCGCTGCCGCAGGCTGCGATAAGGCCGAAGGCCTTCAGCGATCTCAAGATCCCGCGCCCCTTCGTACGGAGTGCCGCCCAGATCGATCGCAGCCTATGGCAGTGGCTACAGGTCAAGCGGTGGTATTACAGGATGCGCACGCGCAGCGAGCGGCCCTTGATCTTGCCGCTGTTCAGGCGTTGCAGGGCCTGCTTGGCGATGCCGCGGTCCACGGCGACATAGGCCTGGAAGTCGAAAATCGCAATCTTGCCAACCTGGGTGCCGGGGATGCCGGCTTCACCGGTCAGGGCGCCGAGGATGTCGCCCGGACGCACTTTGTCCTTGCGCCCGGCGCCGATGCACAGGGTGCTCATGGCCGGCAGCAGCGGGCCGCCGCCCTGGGATTTCAGGCTGTCGATCTGTTCCCAGTTCAAGGGCGACTTCTGCAATTGCTCGATGGCCTGGGCACGGTGCGCCTCGGACGGCGCCACCAGGCTGACGGCAAGCCCCTTTTCGCCGGCGCGACCGGTGCGGCCGACGCGGTGGATGTGGATCTCCGAATCCCGCGCCAGCTCGACGTTGATCACCATGTCCAGGGCATCGATGTCCAGGCCGCGGGCGGCCACGTCGGTGGCCACCAGCACCGAGGTGCTGCGGTTGGCGAACATCGCCAATACCTGGTCGCGGTCGCGCTGTTCCAGGTCGCCGTGCAGGCCCACTGCGGACATGCCCTTGGCGGTCAGGTGGTCGACGGTTTCCTGGACCTGCTGCTTGGTGAAGCAGAAGGCCACGCAGGACTCTGGACGGAAGTGGTTCAGCACCTTGACCACCGCGTCGATGCGTTCTTCCGGCGAGATCTCGTAGAAACGCTGTTCGATCTGGCTGTCGGCGTGCAGGGCTTCGGCCTTCACCTGCTGCGGGTCGCGCATGAACTTCGAGGCCAACTGCTTGATGCCCACCGGGTAGGTGGCGGAGAACAGCAGGGTCTGCCGGCGCTCGGGGGTGTAGGCGATGATTTCTTCGATCGGGTCGTAGAAGCCCATGTCCAGCATGCGGTCGGCTTCGTCGAGGACCAGGGTGTTGAGGCCGTCGAGTTTCAGCGAGCCCTTGCGCAGGTGCTGGGACAGGCGGCCCGGGGTGCCGACGATGATGTGCGCGCCGTGTTCCAGCGAGGCGATCTGCGGGCCGAAGGACACGCCGCCGCACAGGGTCAGGACCTTGATGTTGTCTTCGGCGCGGGCCAGGCGGCGGATTTCCTTGGCCACCTGGTCGGCCAGCTCGCGGGTCGGGCAGATCACCAGGGCCTGGCAACCGAAGTAGCGCGGATTGATCGGGTTCAGCAGGCCGATGCCGAACGCGGCGGTCTTGCCGCTGCCGGTCTTGGCCTGGGCGATCAGGTCCATCCCCTTGAGGATCACCGGCAAGCTTTGCGCCTGGACCGGCGTCATCTGGGCATAACCGAGTGAGTCGAGGTTAGCCAGCATGGCGGCGGACAGCGGCAAAGTATTAAAAGCGGTGGCAATGGTGGTCACGGGACGGGCCTGCAAAACAAAATGTCGCGCAGTGTATCAGTCCCGCTCCCTTTACCTGCAATTTCTGGACGAGCGAGCCATCGCTCGCTCCTGTAGCCGCAGCCGACGTCAATCGAGCTGCATGTTTTATCCGATGCGCCTCAGTGCTCGATATGCTCCTGGACCTTCTTCGCCCGCCGGCCGTCCCTGGGCGACAGCTGCAGGAAGATCGCCGCCGCCAGCATCGCCATGATCCCCACCGTGAGGAAGGTCAGCTGGAAGGCGCCGAGCACGGTGTTCACGCCATCGTTGCCGACTTCGGCGGTGAAGCCGCCGAGCAGCGCGCCGGCGCAGGCCACCCCCAGGCTCAGGGACAGTTGCGCCACCACCGACAGCAGGCTGTTGCCGCTGCTGGCGGAAGCGTCGTCGAGGTCGATCAGGGTCACGGTGTTCATCGCCGTGAACTGCAGCGAGTTGATCGCCCCCAGCACCGCCAGCATGCCCAGCAGCAGCGGGTAGGGCGTCTGTTCCGTCACTAGACCCATGCTGGCGAGCATGATCCCCAGCGCCAGGGTATTGCCGGTGAGGACGATGCGGTAGCCCAGGCGTTCGATCAGCGGACGGGCGATGGACTTGGCGAGCATCGCCGCGGCGGCCAGCGGCAGCATGCTCATCCCGGCCTGTGACGGTGAATAACCGAGGGCCACTTGCAGCAGCAGCGGCACCAGGAACGGCAGGGCGCCGCTGCCGAGGCGGGCGAACAGGTTGCCGAGGATGCCTACGGCAAAGGTCCGCACCTTGAACAGCGAAGGCGCGAACAGCGGGTTGTCGATATGCCCGGCCCGCAGCCAGTAGGCCGCGAGGCAGGCCAGGCCGCCGAACAGCAGCAACATCACCCGCAGGTGCGGCAGGTGCAGTTCGCCCAAGCCCTCCATGGCGATGGTGATCAGCACCATCGCCGCGCCGAACAGCAAAAAGCCCAGACCGTCGAAACGCGTGCGCTCGCTGCCGCGCAGGTCGGGAATGAAGCGCCAGACGGCATAACAGCCGATCGCGCCCACCGGCAGGTTGATCAGGAAGATCCAGTGCCAGGTCAGGTACTGCACCATCCAGCCGCCCATGGTCGGGCCGATCAGCGGGCCGAGCAGCCCGGGAATGGTGATGAAACCCATGATCCGTACCAGTTCCGAGCGCGGGTAGGCGCGCAGCACCACCAGTCGGCCGACGGGCAGCATCAGGGCGCCGCCCAGGCCCTGGATCACCCGGGCGCCGACCAGCATGCTCAGGGAGTTGGACAGGGCACAGAGCAACGAGCCGATGCTGAACAGCAGGATGGCGCCGAAGAAGATCTTCTTGGTGCCGAAACGGTCGGCGATCCAGCCCGAGGCCGGGATCAGCAGCGCCACTGTGAGCATGTAGGCGATGACCACGCCCTGCATGCGCAACGGATCTTCCGCCAGGTCGCGGGCCATGGCCGGCAGGGCGGTATTGAGGATGGTCCCGTCGAGGGATTGCATGAAAAAGGCGATGGCCACCACCCACGGCAGCCAGCGGGCGGTGGTGGCGTCAAGTTCGGCACGGTTGGGCATGGGACCTCTTTCTTGTGGTGAACACCTATCCCCCCTGCAACCGCATCGCGGGCAAGCCTCGCTCCTACAGACGCCATCCCGTAGGAGCGAGATTTGCGTGCGACAGCGGTTACAAGGTCAACGTCAGCCGGCTCACCAGCGCGCCCGGCAATTGCGCCGAGGCAGTCTGGCGCTGGCTGTAGGTACTGGCCGACAGCAGCAGCTCGCGCTCCCGGGTCAGGCCTTCCAGGTGCGAACCCAGCAGGCTGTAGACGCTGTCATCGAAACGCATGGTGCTGACCGGAGCCTGGATCTCGCCGTTCTCCACCCAGAAGGTAGCGAAGCGGGTCATGCCGGTCAGGCGCGCCGCCGGCTGGTCCGAGTAGTTCAGGTACCACAGGTTGCTGATGTACAGGCCGGTGCCCAGTTGCTTGAGAATCTCCTGCTGCGACAACTGCCCGGGCGCCATGTTCAGTGCGCTGGGGTATTCGCCGCTGCTGGCGCCATTGGCGGCCAGGCGGTATTCGGCGGCGCTGCGCGAGTTGATCAGTTGCCCTTGGGCGAGGCCGTCGGCGATCAGCGACAGGTCGCTGCGCGGGTAGCCTTCATCGGAAAACGCCGGGCTCAACGAGCCGGTCACCCGCTCGTCCAGCGACACCAGGGGGCTCAGGCTGGCATCGCCGGCATAGAGCTTCTGCAGCGGGCTGTGCTTGCTGGCGATGGACTGCGCGGAAAACCCGCCCCAGCACAGCATGCCCATGATTTCCTCTAGGGCCGCCGGTGCCAGGTAGGCGCGATACTGCCCGGGCGCCAGGGTGCGCAGCGGCCGCCCGAGAAATTCCAGTTGTTCCCGGGCCTGCTGGAAGCGCTGGGCGAAGCCTTGGCTGCTCCATTCGTGCCCGGCGTAGCTGGCTTTGACGGCCTGGCCGTTTTCGTGGAACAGGCTGAAGTCGAAGTTGAAGCTGTTGGCCTGGTGCCAGCCAAAGGCCCCCGAGGAACTGGCAAAACCACGGCTGATGGGACCTGCCGCATAGAACCCCACCAGGTCCAGCCCGGCGGCGGCCTGGCCGATTTCGGCCACCACCTGCTCGCTGCTGGGCAGCGGCTGCTGCTGCACGTTGTGGGTGTTCCAGGCGTCGGGGTTGAGCAGCAGATACGGGTCCCGGGGCAGCAGCGGCAGGGTTTCGCGCAACTGTTGCAGGCCTTCGGCCAGGCGCTGGATGTCGACCTGCGGATCGCCGGCAAGGGTGATGTCGAGGTCGGCGTGGCGCCCGTTGTCGATCAGCTTGAAGCCGAGGCTGGCCTGCTGCACTTGCCCGGCCTGGCGCACCTTGGCGTGGTTGAAACGGATGAACTGCGAAGACTCGGCGGCGTAGCTCAGGGTGAACTGCTCGGGCCCGCGCACGGCATCGCGCAGCCATTGCACCAACGCCTGGAACTGCTCGGCCTGGTTCAGGGACGTACTCATCAGGCGTCTCCTCCAAATACATCGACATTGCTGAACACGCAGGCCGGCGAGGCATGGCCGACGCGGATCACCTGGTTCGGTTCGCCCTTGCCACAGTTCGGCGTGCCCAGGACCTTGAAGGTGCTGGCGTCGCCGACGGCGCTGAGGTTTTTCCAGAAGTGCGCGGAAATCGCCCGGTAGTTGGGGTTTTTCACCACGCCCTTGAGTTCGCCGTTCTCGATCAACTGGCCCCATTCACAGCCGAACTGGAACTTGTTGCGCGCATCGTCGATGGACCAGGAGCGGTTGGTAGCCATCAGGATGCCGTTTTCGATGCCGCCGATCAGTTGTTCCAGCGGCTGGTCGCCGGGCTCGATATTGAGGTTGGCCATGCGGTCGATGGGCGGGCGGTTCCAGCTGCAGGCGCGGCTGTTGGCGACGCCGTCGAGGCCGGCGCGAAACTGCGAGAGCGCGCCGCCCAGCGGGCGCAGCAGCAAGCCTTGCTTGATCAGGAACTGCTTGCTGGCGGCTGTGCCGTCGTCGTCATGGCCATAGCTGGCCAGTTGCTCGGGAATCTCCGGGTCGAAGGTCACGTTGAGCAGGCTGGAGCCATATTGCAGGCTGCCGAAGTCGCTGGCTTTCACAAAACTGGTGCCGGCGTAGTTGCGCTCGTCGCCGAGGATACGGTCCAGTTCCAGCGGGTGGCCGATGGATTCGTGGATCTGCAGGATCATCTGGTCCGGCATCAGCAACAGGTCGCGCGGGCCCTGTGGCGTATTGGGCGCCAGCAGCAGTTGCAGCGCCTGGTCGGCGACCTTGGGCCCGGCGCCGATCAGCCCGCAGCGGCCGATCACGTCGGTGCCGCCCTGCTGGCCGAAGTTCTCGCGGCCCAGGCTGCGGGTCTGGCTGTCATGGCCGTCGTAGGCGGTGACATCCATGCCCGGGTAGACGAAGCGCTGGGCCTGGCGCAGTTCGGCGCCGGCGCTGTTGAGGTAGATCTGCTCGACCTGGGTGATGCCCAGGCTGACCTGCCAGTTCACCAGGCGTTCGTCCCTGGGCACGGCCGCGGACTCGTCGCCCAGCAGTTGGTAGCAGTCGCTCAGCGAGGCAAAGGGCTGGTCGAGGTCTGGCGAGAAGTAATCGGCGCGGTCGCTGGATACCGCGTGCTCGCGCAGATCGAGCAGGGCGTGGGCGGCGATCAGCCGGGCTTGCTGTTCGGCGCGTTGCAGCGCGGCCTGCAAGCCGTTTTGCGACAGGTCGTTGGTGGCGGCGTAAGCCTCGACGCCATTGACCCGCACGGTGAGCATCGCGCCTTCATCGCGGCTCAGGCTCGGCGGCTCCGCGACGTTCTTGCGCACCGACAGGTACTGGCCGGATTCGCGCACGTAGCGCAGGGAAAAGAATTCGGCGCCCGTGCGCAAGGCAGCGAAGCGCTGCTTGAGCTGGGGGTGGAAATCGAACATCTGAGGAACCTCCATGTGAACAGTCTGGCTGTTGCAGGCCTTATCGAGAGCAAGCGGGCGTTGGGCCAGGGTTTTTCTGTAAGGAGCAGCCGGTCGACGCTCGATTGCTCGCGATAAAGCCCGAAGGGCTTTGAAGCCAGGTCGGAAAAGGTGCTGGGGAATGCTGCGAGCGCCTAGATTAGGCCCGTGCGGTGGGCGGTATCAAGCAGGGAGGCGCAGGGAAATGTTGGAGAACTGTAGTTGTGGCCAAGGGCTGTGATTCGGCAATCGGGTTCTTGCCTGGTGAATCGTGGTGGCTGGTTTACGTCGGCTGCGCCGCCGATCGCAGCCTGCGGCAGCGGCTACAGGCCGGATACAGCAAAAGGGCGCCGATCGTTGCGATCGGCGCCGTTCGAAGTTACTGCGCGGTAGCGCTCACTTCACGTACCGGCTTGCCACGTACCGGGGCATCGCCCGCCACGTAGTAGGCGGCCTTGCTGCGTGGCAGAGGCTGACGGCCACGGATCTTGTCGGCGATTTTCTCGGCCATCATGATCGTCGGCGCGTTCAGGTTGCCGGTGGTGATGATCGGCATGATCGAGGCATCGACCACGCGCAGACCCTGCATGCCATGTACGCGACCCTGGCCATCGACCACGGCCATTTCGTCGGTGCCCATCTTGCACGAGCAGGATGGGTGGAACGCGGTTTCGGCGTGCTCGCGGATGAATTTATCCAGCTGCTCGTCGGTCTGCACCTCGATGCCCGGGCTGATTTCGCGGCCGCGGAAGGCGTCCAGCGCCGGCTGTTGCATGATTTCCCGGGTCAGGCGGATGCCGTCGCGGAATTCCTGCCAGTCCTGCTCGGTGGCCATGTAGTTGAAGAGAATGCTCGGGTAATCGCGCGGGTTCTTCGACTTGAGCTGGATCCGGCCGCGGCTTGGCGAACGCATGGAGCCCATGTGCGCCTGGAAACCGTGCTCCTGCACACCGTTGCTGCCGTTGTAGTTAATCGCCACCGGCAGGAAGTGGTACTGGATGTTCGGCCATTCGAACTCTTCGCGAGTGCGGATGAAGCCGCCGGCTTCGAACTGGTTGCTGGCGCCGATACCGGTGCCGTTGAACAGCCATTCGGCACCGATGGCCGGCTGGTTGTACCAGAGCAGCGACGGGTACAGCGAGACCGGCTGGGTGCAGGCGTACTGCAGGTACAGTTCCAGGTGGTCTTGCAGGTTCTCGCCGACGCCCGGCAGGTCGTGGACCACCGGGATGTCCAGGCTTTCCAGGAGCTTGGCCGGGCCGACGCCGGAACGTTGCAGGATCTGTGGCGAGGCGATGGCGCCGGAGCACAGCAGCACTTCCTTGCGGGCACGGGCTTCGACGCGCTCTTCGGCGGAGCCGACCAGGTAACGCACGCCAACGGCACGCTTGCCTTCGAACAGGATCTTGTCGGTCAGGGCGTGGGTGACGATGCTCAGGGTCGAACGCTTTTTCGCCACGTCGAGGTAACCGCGGGCGGTACTGGCGCGACGGCCTTTAGGCGTCACGGTACGGTCCATCGGGCCGAAACCTTCCTGCTGGTAGCCGTTGAGGTCTTCGGTGCGCGGGTAACCGGCCTGCACGCCGGCTTCGACCATGGCGTGGAACAGCGGGTTGTTGCCGGCTTTCGGCGTGGTCACGCTGACCGGGCCTTCGCCGCCGTGGTAGTCGTTCGGGCCGATGTCGCGGGTTTCGGCTTTACGGAAGTACGGCAGGCAGTCCAGGTAGGTCCAGTCTTCCAGGCCTGGCAGTTTTGCCCAGCCGTCGTAGTCCATGGCGTTGCCGCGGATGTAGCACATGCCGTTGATCAGCGACGAGCCGCCCAGGCCCTTGCCGCGGCCGCACTCCATCCGGCGACCGTTCATGTGTGGCTCTGGATCGGTCTCGTAGGCCCAGTTGTAGCGACGGCCTTGCAGCGGGAACGCCAGCGCGGCCGGCATCTGCGTGCGGAAGTCGAAACGGTAGTCCGGGCCGCCGGCTTCGAGCAGCAGCACGGTGACGCCTTCGTCTTCGGTCAGACGGGTCGCCAGGGTGTTACCGGCGGAGCCGGCACCGATGATGATGTAATCGTATTCTTGGGACATTGAATGCACCCTCTTTGAGATGGGGTCAGATCGGACGAGCAATAGGCCTGTAGCCGTTGCCGAAGGCTGCGATCGGCCCGGAACGGGACGCGCTCTTGAGGCCCTCGAAGGCCCTGCGGGCCTTGTCGCAGCCTCGCAAGCTCGGCAGCGGCTACAGGTTGTCGTTCAGGCTGGGTGTCTTAGAACACCGAGGCGTAGTCGCCCAGCTCGACCTGTACCGATTTGATGCGGGTGAAGTTGTTCAGCGAGCTGATCCCGTTCTCACGGCCAACACCCGACTGCTTGTAGCCGCCGACCGGCATCTTGGCGTCGGATTCGCCCCAGGCGTTGATCCAGCAGATACCGGCTTCGAGCTGATGAATCACGCGGTGCGCGCGGTTCAGGTCACGGGTTACCACACCGGCGGCCAGGCCGAAGTCGGTGTCGTTGGCGCGACGGATCACTTCTTCTTCGGTTTCGTAGGTCAGGATGCTCATCACCGGGCCGAAGATTTCTTCGCGAACGATGGTCATCTCGTCGGTGCAGTCGGTGAACACGGTCGGCGCCACGAATGCGCCTTTGGCGAATGCGCCGTCGGTCAGGCGTTCGCCGCCGCACAGCAGGCGGGCGCCTTCTTCCTTGCCCTTGGCGATGTAGCCCAGCACGCTTTCCATGTGGGCGAAGCTGACCAGCGGGCCGAAGTTGGTGTTTTCGTCTTCCGGGTTGCCAACGCGAATGCGTGCGACGCGCTCGACGATCTTGGCTTCGAAAGCGGCTTTCAGGTGGCTCGGTACGAAGACGCGGGTACCGTTGGTGCAGACCTGGCCGGAGCTGTAGAAGTTGGCCATCATCGCGGTGTCGGCGGCGCGATCCAGGTCGGCGTCGTCGAAGATGATCAGCGGCGACTTGCCGCCCAGTTCCATGGTCACGTCTTTCAGCGAGGAGCTGGAAGCGCTGGCCATGACCTTCTTGCCGGTGTCGGTGCCGCCGGTGAAGGAGACTTTCTCGATGCGCGGGTGTTCGGTCAGCCAGGTGCCGACTTCGCGGCCGCTACCGGTCAGGACGTTGAACACGCCAGCCGGAACGCCGGCTTCGGTGTAGATCTCGGCCAGTTTCAGGGTGGTCAGCGAAGTGACTTCGCTTGGCTTGAAGATCATCGCGTTACCGGCCGCCAGGGCTGGCGCGGATTTCCACAGGGCGATCTGGATCGGGTAGTTCCATGCGCCGATACCGGCCACGACGCCCAGCGGCTCGCGACGGGTGTAGACGAACGAAGTGGTGCGCAGCGGGATCTGCTCGCCTTCGATGGCCGGTACCAGGCCCGCGTAGTATTCCAGCACGTCGGCGCCGGTGACGATGTCGACATACTTGGTTTCGGAGTAGGCCTTGCCGGTGTCCAGGGTTTCCAGGGCGGCCAGTTCATCGTTGCGCTCGCGCAGGATGTCCACGGCGCGACGCAGGATGCGTGAACGCTCCATGGCGGTCATCGCGGCCCAGATCTTCTGGCCTTTTTCGGCGCTGACTACTGCACGCTCGACGTCATCAAAGGTCGCACGTTGCACTTGAGCGAGAACTTCACCGTTGGCCGGGTTGATGGCGTCGAAGGTGGCGTCGCTGCCGGCGTCGGTGTAGCCGCCGTCAATGTAGAGTTTTTGCAGTTCGAAACGGGCCATGATAGTCCTCGCAAGTGCATGAGTGGTTGGCGTTGACCACTGGGCGCGCCGTGTAGCCTGGGCGCGCTGGTCAGTGGCGGTTCAGGGGGCCGAGCGTCTTGTAATGTGCTCTAGCGCTCCTGCTTAGCCAGTTGGAAATCCATGTATTCGTAAGCGATCCGGTGCGCCTGCTCGGTGTCGAAAGCGTCTCCCGACAGCGCGCCGCGCAACCACAAACCGTCGATCAGGGCTGCCAGGCCTCGCGCCGCGCTGCGTGCATCATCCAGCGGCAGGACGCGGCGGAACTGACAGCACAGGTTGGAATACAGGCGGTGATCGTTGATCCGCTGCAACCTGTGCAAAGACGGGTGGTGCATGCTGGTGGCCCAGAAGGCCAGCCAGGTTTTCATTGCCGGGCCATTGACCTGGCTGGCGTCGAAGTTGCCTTCGATGATCACCTGGAGGTGCGCCCGCGGGCTGCTGTCCTCCAGCGCCTGACGGCGCGCGGTGACGTTCTCGCTGAGGACACTCATCAGATACTGCGCCGTGGCGGCGATCAGGCCGTTCTTGTCCTGAAAGTAGTGACTGATGATGCCGTTCGAGACACCGGCCAAACGGGCGATCAGCGCAATGCTGGCGTCCCCCATCCCGACCTGATCGACCGCCAGCAACGTGGCTTCGATCAACTGCTGGCGGCGTATGGGTTGCATACCGACCTTGGGCATCTTGCACATCTCCTTAGGCCTGCTGGCAGTCGTGAAACGGCTACCGGCGTGAGGGCCAGTCTATTTTGTTTTGATTGAACGTTCAATCAACAAAGAATAAGATCTGCGACAAATCGTCGCTGCCTCCAGGTCCTTCCTGCGTGTAGATGGCGGAAAAGTGACCTCCGAAAAAGTCTGAAACCCAAGCAGGGCACAGCGTGAGCCAGCGAGGACGGATGTGTTGAATGGGCAAGACGCTTAAGGCCAGGTGACGAACTGCACGTTTGCACAAGGCCTTCGACGCTGGTTCTCAACGCAACCCCTGCGGGTTCGGCTTTTTTCGGGGTGTCTTTATATCACCCGTCGGTCGGCTGCCAACTAACCGATTGGTCGGGTGCCGTGTTGCCTTGTGTTCTTCTCTCGCACTGCCTGGAGCATCTGTGCCATGAGTTCTGCCTCTCTTATAAAGACCCCACCGGAAAAGGTGCGGGTCAACGGTTGGGTGTTCTACACCTCCACCGCGCTGATCCTGCTGCTGACCGCCATTCTGATCATCGCCCCGCAAGAGGCCGGCAGACTGCTCGGCATTGCCCAGGCCTGGTTGTCCCGCAGCTTCGGCTGGTACTACATGGTGGTGATCGCCGCCTACCTGGTCTTCGTCGTCGGCCTGGCGTTTTCCTCCTACGGCAAGCTCAAGCTGGGGACCAAGCAAGACACCCCGGATTTCAGCTATGGCGCCTGGGCCGGCATGCTGTTCTCGTCCGGTATCGGCATTTCGCTGCTGTACTTCGGCGCTTCCGAACCGCTGGACCACTACTTCAACCCGCCTGAAGGCGTACCGGGCAGCAACCAGGCCGCGCGTTCGGCGCTGCAACTGACGTTCCTGCACTGGGGCCTGCACGGCTGGGCGATCTACGCCCTGGTCGGCCTGGCCGTGGCCTACTTCGCCTACCGCCACAACCAGCCGCTGGCGCTGCGTTCGGCGTTGTACCCGCTGGTGGGCGAGCGCTGGGTCAAGGGCGCGGCCGGCCATGCGGTGGACGGTTTCGGCATGTTCGTGACCCTGCTGGGCCTGGTGACCAACCTGGGCATCGGCTCGATGCAGGTGTCTTCCGGCCTGGAAAACCTGTTCGGCATGGAACACAGCAACACCAACCTGCTGATCGTGATCATCGTCATGAGCACTGTGGCCACCATCGCTGCGGTATCCGGTGTGGAAAACGGCATCCGCCGCCTGTCCAACCTGAACATCGTGCTGTTCAGCGGCCTGCTGATCTTCGTGCTGCTGTTTGGTCCGACCCTGCACCTGCTCAACGGTTTCGTGCAAAACGTCGGCGATTACCTCAACGGTGTGGTGCTCAAGACCTTCGACCTCTATGTGTACGAAGGCGACAGTGCCAAGTCCGACCGCTGGCTGGGCCTGTGGACCCTGTTCTACTGGGCCTGGTGGATTTCCTGGGCGCCATTCGTCGGTATGTTCATCGCGCGTATTTCCCGCGGCCGTACCGTGCGCGAACTGGTGGCGGGCGTGCTGCTGATTCCGCTGGGCTTCACCCTGGCCTGGCTGTCGGTGTTCGGTAACTCGGCCCTGGACCTGGTGATGAACCATGGCGCGGTGGAGCTCGGCAAGACGGCGCTGGAACAGCCGTCCATGGCGATCTACCAGCTGCTGGATCATTACCCGGCGTCGAAGATTGTCATCGGCGTGTCGATTTTCGTCGGCTTCGTGCTGTTCCTGACCCCGGCCGACTCCGGCGCGGTGATGATGGCCAACCTGTCCTGCAAGGGCGGCAACGTCGACGAAGACGCCCCGCACTGGCTGCGGATCTTCTGGTCGGTGGTGATCACCCTGGTGACCGTCGGCCTGCTGTTCGCCGGTAACTTCGAAGCCATGCAGACCATGGTGGTGCTGGCCGGCCTGCCGTTCTCGGTGGTGCTGGTGTGCTTCATGTTCGGCCTGCACAAGGCCATGCGCCAGGACACGCAGATCGAACAGGAACAGGCGGAATTGGCGGCCCGTGGCCGTCGTGGTTTCAGCGAGCGCCTGACCCAGCTGGACCTGCAGCCGACCCAGGCGGTGGTCCAGCGTTTCATGGACAAGCACGTGACGCCGGCACTGGAAGAAGCCGCGACCCAGCTGCGCAACCAGGGCCTGGATGTGCAAACCCTGCTGGGCAAGTCCAAGCGTTGCATGGGCGTGCGGATCGAGATGGAAGAGGGCAACCCTTTTGTCTATGAAGTGAGCCTGGACGGCTATCTGGCGGCGCCGAGCGAATCGGCCGATGCGCCCGAAGAGCGTGCGCGCTACTACCGCGCCGAGGTCTACCTGCACAACGGCAGTCAGGAATACGACTTGATGGGCTTCACGCAGGAGCAGATCACCCGTGACGTGCTCGATCAGTTCGAAAGCCATCGGCAGCTCCTTGGCCGGGTCTACAGCTAAGACGTGAGAGGCGCGGTGTAGCCCTGTTACACCGCGCCGCCTGTATCGCGAGCAAGCTCGCTCCTACAAGGATTGCATTTGACCTGTAGGAGCGAGCTTGCTCGCGAAGCGCCATCCCTGATCCAGCGCAACACCCGCTCCCGCAACAGGGAGCAAACCTGCACCCTTTATTTCCGATAAAACAAATACGCCGCGATCGATGTCGCGGCGTTTTTGTTTGCGTGTCGCTATTACCCCAGGTTCTTGCCGAGCAGCGCGTGGTAGAGCTCGCTGTCGCCGAGGATCCCCACCACCTTGTTGTTGTCATGCAGCACCAGCTTGTTGCCGGTCTGGTAGCGGATCTGCAGGGCGTCGCGCATGCCGATGTTGGAGTCCACCAGGGTCGGCTTGCGGCCCAGGCCTTCCACCGCCTGGCCCGGGATCCAGTTCTGCAGGTCGAGGCTGGCGCCGTTCTGGCGTGCGCCCTTGATGGTGTTGCCCTCGGCCAGGTCGAGCCAGGAGTCGCCACCCGGGTCCAGGCACACCGAGCCGTTGATGCGCTTGCAGTTGTCCAGGGTGCGCATCAGGCTGCGGCCGCAGAGCACGTTGAGCGGGTTGGTATGGGCGACGAAGGTACGCACATAGTCGTCCGCCGGGTTCAGCACGATTTCTTCCGGCTTGCTGTACTGGATGATCCGCCCGTCTTTCATGATGGCGATGCGGCTGCCCAGTTTCAGGGCCTCGTCGAGGTCATGGCTGACGAACACGATGGTCTTGCTCAGCTTGCGTTGCAGTTCCAGCAGTTCGTCCTGCAGGCCCTGGCGGATCAGCGGGTCGAGGGCGGAGAAGGGTTCGTCCATCAGCAGGATGTCGGCGTCCATCGCCAGGGCGCGGGCCAGGCCGACACGTTGCTGCATACCGCCGGACAGCTCGTCGGGCTTCTTGTTGCGCCACTGGGTCAGGCCCACCAGCTCGAGTTTCTCGTCCACCAGCTTGCGCCGTTCCTTTTCCGGCCGGCCCTGCATTTCCAGGCCGAAGCTGATGTTCTCGCGAACGGTCAGCCAGGGCATCAGGGCGAACTTCTGGAACACCATGGCGATGCGCTTGGTGCGCATCATCTTCAGTTCCGCCGGGGTACAGGAAGCGATGTCGATCTGCTTGCCCTCATGCTCGACGAACAGCTTGCCGCGGCTGACGGTGTTGAGGCCGTTGATGCAGCGCAGCAGGCTCGACTTGCCGGAACCGGAGAGGCCCATCAGCACGCAGATTTCGCCTTTCTCGATGTCCAGGCTGGCCTTTTCCACACCGACGATCAGGCCGGTCTTTTTCAGGATCTCGTTGCGGGTCATGCCCTGATCCAGGAGCTTGAGCGCCTCGCGTGGATCCTTGGAGAAGATAACGTCGACGTTATCGAAGCGGATTATGCTCATGCGTCACCCCCTACTTTGGCTTCGGGTTGTTTGCAGATACGGTCGAGCATGATCGCCAGCAGTACGATTGCCAGGCCTGCTTCGAAGCCCAGGGCGATATCGGCGGTGTTCAGTGCGTTGACCACGGGTTTGCCCAGGCCGTCGGCGCCCACCAGGGCCGCGATCACCACCATCGACAACGACAGCATGATGCACTGGGTGATGCCGGCGGCGATGCTCGGCATGGCATGGGGCAGCTCGATACGCGACAACAGTTGACGGCGGGAGCAGCCAAAGGCCTTGCCGGCGTCCATCAACTCTTGTGGTACATCGCGGATGCCCAGGTAGGTCAGGCGGATCGGCGCGGCAATGGCGAACACCACCGTGGAAATCAGGCCTGGTACCACGCCCAGACCGAACAGGGTCAGGGTAGGAATGAGGTAAACGAAGGTCGGTACGGTCTGCATCAGATCGAGCACCGGACGCATCATGGTGTAGAACATCGGCTTATGCGCGGCGACGATGCCCAACGGCACGCCAATGAGCACGCAGACCAGGGTGGCGAACAGCACCTGGGCCAGGGTTTCCATGGTTTCCTGCCAGTAACCCAGATTGAGGATCAGCAGGAAGGACAGCACGACGAAGGCGGTCAGGCCCCATTTGCGTTGAATGATGTGCGCCAGCAAGGCAATCAGGCCGATCAAGGCCAGTGGGTTGAACCAGGTCAGCGCAAACGTCACGCCGTGGATCATCGTTTCCAGGGTCGATGCGATCGCATCGAATGTGTTGGCGCCGTGTTGCGTCAACCATTCGACGAAGGCAGCGATGTACTGGCCTAAAGGGATTTTCTGATCAATGAGCATGGTATTGAACGTCCGCATGCAAGGAATAAACAGCCCGGGCGGGCGACCCCGCCCGGCATAAGCGACTTACTGTGCAAGCTTGGCTTTCACGGCCTCCAGGCCAGGTTTTCCGTCAATGGTGGTCACGCCAGCGAGCCAGGTATCGAGTACCTCGGGGTTTTTCTTCAGCCAGGCCTTGGCGGCCGCCTCGGGCTTCATCTTGTCGTCCAGGACGTTACCCATCAGGGTGCTTTCCATGTTCAGGGTGAACGACAGATTCTTCAGCAACTGACCGACGTTGCTGCATTCCTCGGCGTAGCCCTTGCGGGTGTTGGTGTAGATGGTCGCCTGGCCGTAGTTGGGGCCGAAGAAGTCGTCGCCGCCGGTCAGGTACTTCATCTTGAAACGGGTGTTCATCGGATGCGGTTCCCAGCCCAGGAACACCACCGCGGTGCTGCGCCGTTGCGCGCGCTCGACCTGGGACAGCATGCCCGCCTCGCTGGACTCGACCACCTTGAAGCCAGCGTCCTTGAGGCCAAAGGCGTTCTTGTCGATCATGCTCTGGATCATGCGGTTGCCGTCGTTGCCCGGCTCGATGCCGTAGATCTTGCCGTCCAGTTCTTTCTTGAACTTGGCGATGTCGGCGAAATCCTTCAGGCCCTTGTTGTACAGCTCTTCCGGGACCGCCAGGGTGTACTTGGCGTTCTCCAGGTTGGCGCGGATGGTTTCCACGGTGCCGGCATCGCGGTAGGGCTTGATGTCGTTTTCCATGGTCGGCATCCAGTTGCCGAGGAACACGTCCATGTTCTTGCCGTCGGCCAGGGACTTGTAGGTCACCGGTACGGAAATCATCGTGGTCTTGGTCTTGTAGCCAAGGGCATCGAGCACGACGCTGGTGGTCGCGGTGGTGACGGTGATGTCGGTCCAGCCGACATCGGAGAAGTTTACGGTGCTGCATTGCGCCGGTTCTGCGGCGTGCGCCAGAAGCGGCAGACTCAGCATGGCGGCCAACAACAACGACGGGGAACCTTTCATAGGGTGGACTCCTGGGTGTTTTCTGGCGGTGTGTCTGACCGCACTTATAAGTGTTGCGGTTGGGGCGAGTGGGACAGCTCTACCACAGTGCCTTGCAATCGAGTCGAGACTGATCATGTACCAGTGAAAATCTGACGCCTACAGGGTGCGTCGTATCCAGTACAGGGAGGGTCGCATCCAGTGTCGGTGAGGTCGCTTACAGCTTTTTTCAGCACTTTTTGCCCATCTGAACCGCAAAAAAACGGCCAGAACCGCAGGTCCGCGGGCCACGGCGTTGGTGAGCATGAGTGAGTCGGTGTGAGACGTCGAACGACACTGCAAAAGCCTGATGATGCGCGTATCTCGGCGGATTACTGCTTGAGCGTAGCAGCTTCGCCACCGGGCGTTTTGGCGCCCGGCGTGTGCTCATCGAGGAGTTTCGCAGTCATGGCTATCAGTGTTTTCGACCTGTTCAAAATCGGCATCGGCCCCTCCAGTTCCCACACCGTCGGACCCATGCGCGCCGCGGCGCTGTTCGTCCAGGCCCTGCGCGAGAAAGACCTGCTGGGCCAGGTGCGCCGCATCGAGGTACGGCTCTACGGTTCGCTGTCGGCCACCGGCATCGGCCATGGCAGCGACAACGCGGTGATCATGGGGCTGATGGGCGAATGGCCGGATGCGATCGATCCGTCGCAGATCGGCTGTCGCATCGAGACCCTGCGCGAAACCAATACCCTGCTGCTCGACAACCGCCTGCCGATTCCCTTCGTCTGGGCGCGCGACATGCTGCTGCTCGACGAAAACCTGCCGTTCCATCCCAACGCCATGACCCTGGTGGCCGAAGGCGACTCCGGGGAGCTGCACCGCGATACCTATTATTCCGTGGGCGGCGGTTTTGTCGTCGACCAGGCCCAGGCCAGCAGCGGCGTGGTGGACCTGGATCGCACCGAATTGCCTTATGACTTCTCCAGCGCCGTGGAGCTGCTGAGCCTGTGCCAGAAGCACAACCTGCGGGTGGCCGAACTGATGATGGCCAACGAGAAGGTCTGGCGTTCGGAGGAGGAGATCCGCGCGGGCCTGATGAAGCTCTGGCAGGCCATGCAGGATTGCGTCGAGCAGGGTCTGAAACACGAAGGCATCCTGCCTGGCGGGCTCAATGTGCGGCGCCGCGCGGCCAAGCTGCATCGCAGCCTGCAGGAATTGAACAAACCCAATGTGATCGGCTCGACCCTGAGCGCCATGGAGTGGGTCAACCTGTTCGCCCTGGCGGTGAACGAGGAAAACGCCGCCGGCGGACGCATGGTGACGGCGCCGACCAACGGCGCGGCGGGGATCATCCCGGCGGTGCTGCATTACTTCATGCGCTTCAGCGAGGACGTCACCGACGCCAACGTGGTGGACTTTTTCCTCGGTGCGGCGGCGGTGGGCATCCTCTGCAAGAAAAACGCCTCGATCTCCGGCGCCGAAGTCGGCTGCCAGGGCGAGGTGGGCTCGGCCTGCGCCATGGCCGCCGCCGGCCTGGCGGAGATTCTCGGGGCGTCGCCGGAGCAGCTGTGCAACGCCGCGGAAATCGGCCTGGAGCATAACCTCGGCCTGACCTGCGACCCGGTCGGCGGCCTGGTACAGGTGCCGTGCATCGAGCGCAACGCGATTGCCGCGGTGAAGGCCATCAACGCCGCGCAAATGGCCCTGCGCGGCGACGGCCAGCACTTCATTTCCCTGGACCGGGTGATCCGCACCATGCGCGATACCGGCGCCGACATGCACGACAAATACAAGGAGACATCCCGCGGCGGGCTGGCGGTCAGCGCTGTGGAGTGTTGATGCTTTAACAGCGGGACTGTTGCGCAGTCCACCGCCTGTTTCCAATCCATTGCTCATAAATTGAACACCCCGCGACGCCCTCGCCACCTTTTGGAGCGTCGCAAACAGGTAAGTCCAAGGGCTCATCGGTCAGGTTTTTCACTGACCTCGGCTGAGCGCCCACCTGTGCTTGCGGTGACACTCTTTTCCCGGGACGTTTCTCGCCGTTCCCACAAGTGCTACCGATTTGCTCACAGCCACCGGGCCAGGGCCCTTCCAGGCCGATTCGACACTGATAACCCGCACATTGCGCACGGCTTATATAGACGCATCGCGACGTCGTTTTCAGGAGTTATTGAATGGCCATTCAATTTTAGGCATGGCAATTGCTCTGTCCTCACAAAGCCCGTCTCCCACGTGAGAACGATGGCAATAACAAGAGCCTCCGCCTGAGGCCATCACCTGCTTTGTGTGAGGAGATACCGCGATGACGTCGTTCAACTCCGGGGCTCAACCCCAGAACCGTGCGCCTCAATCCATCGGCTTTTTGCTGCTGGACAATTTCACGCTGATTTCCCTGGCGTCCGCGGTCGAGCCGCTGCGCATGGCCAACCAGTTGTCCGGCCGCGAGCTGTATCGCTGGACCACCCTCAGCGTCGACGGCGGCCAGGTCTGGGCCAGTGATGGCCTGCAGATCACCCCCGACGCCTCCATGCACAAAGCCCCCGCCCTGGACACCGTGATCGTCTGCGGCGGCATCGGCATCCAGCGCACCGTGACCCGCGAACATGTGTCGTGGCTGCAAAGCCAGGCGCGCCAGTCCCGTCGCCTCGGCGCGGTCTGCACCGGCAGTTGGGCCCTGGCCTGCGCCGGCCTGCTCGACGGTTTCGATTGCAGCGTGCACTGGGAATGCCTGGCCTCGATGCAGGAAGCCTTCCCGCGGGTGGCCATGAGCACCCGCCTGTTCACCCTCGACCGCAACCGCTTCACCAGTTCTGGCGGCACCGCGCCGCTGGACATGATGCTGCACCTGATCAGCCGCGATCACGGCCGTGAACTGTCGGCGGCGATCTCGGAAATGTTCGTCTACGAACGTATCCGCAACGAGCAGGATCACCAGCGCGTGCCGCTCAAGCACATGCTCGGCACCAACCAGCCGAAACTGCAGGAAATCGTTGCGCTGATGGAAGCCAACCTGGAAGAGCCGATCGACCTCGACGAGCTGGCGGTCTACGTTTCGGTATCCCGTCGCCAGCTGGAGCGGCTGTTCCAGAAGTACCTGCACTGCTCGCCATCGCGCTACTACCTGAAGCTGCGGCTGATCCGCGCCCGGCAACTGCTCAAGCAGACGCCGATGTCGATCATCGAAGTGGCTTCGGTCTGCGGTTTTGTCTCCACGCCGCACTTCTCCAAGTGCTACCGCGAGTACTTCGGCATTCCTCCGCGTGACGAACGCGTGGGCTCCAACACCGCCCAACAGGTGGCGATGATGCCAATTCCGCAGGCGCTGGTGCTGGCTGGCCCGATGTCCTCGCTGAGCCAGGCACGCAACGAGTCGACCTTCGCCAGCGTCAGGCTGTAATCACAGGCTTTTCCTGAAGTACACGACGCGCTCGGTTTCCTCGAAACCGAGCGCCTTGTGCACGGTCTGGCTCACCAGGTTTTCCAGGCCGGTATCCGCAGCCATTTCCACGCAGCCCTGATCCCGTCCCCATTGGGCGACGGCATCGATCAGTCGTTCGGCAATGCCCTGGCGCCGCTGTTCGGCGCTGACATACAAACCCTCCAGAAACACCACCGGCGAATGCTCGGTGCCGTTCACGTAGTCGTGGCGCAACGAAGCCTCGGCCAACCCTACTGGCCGCCCATCGGCGGTATAAGCGAGCAGGTTGATATAGCGCCGCGGGTCGTCCAGCAAGCTGGTGATTTCGTCCCGGTGTTCCTCGGCCGGACAGTCGGGCCACAGCGCCTGGCGCAACGGCAGCCAGTCCGCTTGATGGGCTGACTGGCAGGGTTCGATTCGAATCATGGGGGCGGCTCCTTGGTGTGCAGGCACCGCACTCTACTCCGCGACCCGCTCCCGGCGAAGGCTCAGGCGCGGCTGTTCTGGAATTGGGCCAGAGCCGGCAACAGTTGTTTGTCGATGGCCTGGCGCACGGCCGGCAGGATGGTGGCATTGCCGGTGAGCATCTGCTCGACCATGCCCTTGAGGGCCTTGGCCCGGGCATCGCTCAAACCGCGCACCGCACACTCGCAGGCCTGGTCGGCCGTGGCGCCGGCCGGCATTTCAAAACCCAGGGCCCTCAGTTGGCCGAGCAGGTCGTCCTGGTCAATCAGATCCGCGTGCATCATGACTCTTATCCTTGTTCAGGGAGCGTGGTCGTGAGCCGATTCTGGTAGCCACCCGGACAGTCGGCAAGGGCGAATTGTCGCAATGGCCGGGATGCCTATGAACAGGTCGTTTTCGGCTAACTTGGCTTGAAGGCGACTGGGCACACTGGATTCCAGCTCGGTCATCGAAGGTTTGGTCACCCTCGTGTCGGCTCCTCAGAAAACCTCCTCTGCCCCGATCCTGTCACGGCTTGATCGGGGTCTTTTTTTGTCTGGGAAAAAGGTGCTGCCTGGGAGATTTTTTCGCGAGCAAGCTCGCTCCTACAGGTTCGCGTCGTAGCACGATGCTGGGTACGACATCGCCTCTGTAGGAGCGAGCTTGCTCGCGATTGACGCGACGCGGTCTAGCGCTGCAACACCAGGATCCGCGACAGCAACTCGTCGCGGTCGATGTAGCAACCCTGGAAATGCCGCGCGCCGGTGGCGGGGTCGAAGGCGTTGCGGGCGTGCAGGGTGCGGCGGTTGTCGAAGCACCACAGCTCGCCCGGGTTGAGGCGCTGGATCAGGCGAAAGCGCGGCTCGCGGGTCATGGCGATAAAACGTCGATAAGCGCGGTAGAGCCGGGGCATGTCGTCCACCGAGGCCTCGAATGGCCCGCGCAGGAAGTTGGCCATGCGGATCTCCGTGACCTCACCCAGCGCATCCAGGGCGATCACCGGCGCCAGGCAGCGGTAGTCGCTGTGGCGGTCCTTGTTGCGAAACTCCACGGGGATCTCGCACAGCGCGCGAAACGCCTCGGGGTCTTCGCGGCGCAAGGCGTCGGCGATGGCAAAACCGTCGACAAAGATGCTTTCGCCGCCTTCGGCGTCGTTCACCAGGCAATGCAGGAACTGCAGGCCCGGTTGCAGCTCGCGGGTTGGCAGGTCGGTGTGCAGCGGCAGGTTGAAAGCGGTGTAGGCGTTGCTGTCGGCGTCGGCCTTGGATTGCACGTTGAACAACACGCCGAAATTGCTCTCGCGGATAAAGGCGATGCGCTTGGCGACCTGGGCCAGCGACCCCGGTTCGGTGGGCACGCCGCGGACCTGCGTCAGGCCGATATCGCGCACCGCCAGCAGCCATTGCAACAGCGCCTGCGGGTCCTCCATCAGCACCTGGTACTCGAACACCGGCAGTTGCAGCCGGCTGTCCCACAACTGGCTGTGCGGGCGACGCGCGCGACGCTCGGCGCGGCTTTCATCGTCGTAGGCGTGGGCCCGCAGCCAGCCCGGATCGAAGCGGCTGAGGTGGCCGTCCTGCCAGTCGATGCTCAGGCAGCCCTGGGCGTCGATCCGGCTGACGGTCGGGGCCAGGTCTTCGGCGACGTCGACGATCTCCAGCACCTGCTCGCGGGTCACGCTGTAGACGCAGTGCGCGCAGGGGCAGTTGTCGCGCAGCCACTGATGATGAAAGGGGCTCGAGCGACCGTCGGCCCACTGCACCTGAACACGGTCCGCCTGGGCTTGTACGGCGGTCAACGCGCTGATCAACGGGTAACTGCGGAAGTCGGCAAAAGCGGTGGAGGTATTCACGGTGCGCTCCTGTTTATGGGCGGTTACTTTTCCGGAGGCAGGGCAATCACCCGACCGATCCAGGCGGGGGCGGGCAGGTCGGCCTGCTCGGCGGCGATGGCTCGCAGCCTGTTCAGCACCGGCTCGCTGAACGGCGCCGAGCGCGGGCCGGCGAGGTCGACGTGGAGCAGCATCTGCTCGTTGCCGGCCAGTTCCAGGTCGTCACCGACCTTGTGCAGGCTGTGGTACAGGTGCAGGCGCTTGCGGTCGTGGCCGATGATTTGGGTGTGTACTTCGACCTCGGTATCGAGCTTCACTTCATGCAGGTAATTGAGGTGCAGCTCCAGGGTGAACAGCGAGTTGCCGCTGGCTTCGCGGTGGTTGCTGTCCATGCCCAGCTGGTCCATCAGGGCGTCGGTGGCGTAGCTGAAAATCAGCAGGTAGAAAGCGTCCCGCAGGTGGCCGTTGTAATCGACCCAGTCGGGGCTGATGCGGGTGGTGTAGGTGGTGAGTGCTGGCATGTCATGGGCTCACGAAAATGGCGGGCTGAACCTGTAGCCGCTGCCGCAGGCTGCGATCGGCTCCGCAGGAGACGCGCTCTTGCGGCCCCTGGAAGGCTCTTCGAGCCTTATCGCAGCCTGCGGCAGCGGCTACAGGGGGCGTCAGGGTTACTCGCTGAAGCTCATGCCGTGTTTGGCCTTGGTGGTTTTAACCGCTTCGAGCACGGCGAGCAGGCAGTCATCACGATAGCGTTCCAGCGCCGAAATGCTGTGGGTGCCGAGCTGCTCGGCGGTGCCTTCGACGACGTCGTCGATCAGCTTGTCGGTCAGTTCCGGGGCTGGCAGGTAGGTCCACGGCAGCTGCAGGGCCGGGCCGAACTGGGCCATGAAGTGGCGCATGCCGGCATCGCCCCCGGCCAGGGTGTAGGTTAGGAAAGTGCCCATGAACGACCAGCGCAGGCCGGCGCCGAAACGGATCGCGTCGTCGATTTCGCCGGTGGTGGCGACGCCGTCGTTGACCAGGTGCAGGGCCTCGCGCCACAGCGCCTCCAAAAGACGGTCGGCGATAAAGCCCGGGACTTCCTTGCGTACATGCAGCGGGCGCATGCCGAGGGATTCATAGACCTTGATCGCGGCCTGCACGGCTTCTGGCGCGGTGTTCTTGCCGCCTACCACTTCCACCAGCGGCAGCAGGTACACCGGGTTGAACGGGTGGCCGACCACGCAGCGCTCCGGGTGGGTGGAACTCTCGTAGAACTCGCTCGGCAGCAGGCCGGAGGTGCTGGAGCCGATCAGCGCATTGGGCTTGGCCGCGGCGCTGATCCTGGCGTGCAGCTCGAGCTTCAGCTCCAGGCGTTCCGGGGCGCTTTCCTGGATGAAGTCGGCGTCTTTCACGCACTCCTCGATGGTCGCGACAAAGCGCAGGCGATCCTGGGACGCGCCCGGTGCCAGGCCCTGTTTCTCCAGGGCGCCCCAGGCATTGGCCACGCGCTTGCGCAGGGCCGCCTCGGCGCCGGGCGCCGGGTCCCAGGCCACCACGTCCAGGCCGTGGGCGAGGGCGCGCGATACCCAGCCGCTGCCGATGACACCGCTGCCCAGGGCGGCGAAGGTTTTGATTTCGGTGATAAAGCTCATGGTCATTTCCTGAAAGTCAAAAGTGAACATATCTGTAGCCGCTGCCGGGCAACGCGAGGCTGCGTGCGGCTGCGCAGCAGTCGTAAGGCCAGACGGCGCGGTAAATCAGGTCATTCGTGGTGGCCCTTGTGGCGGCTGTGTTGCAACCGTGCGCAGCCTCGCGGGCTCGGCAGCGGCTACAGGCAACCGCCTTCGGGGTCAGCCGCGCTTGCGCAGGCCCATCTTGGCCCGGCCCTCGGCCGGGGTCAGGACGCGGGCGCCGAGGCGGCTGAGGATCTCGCCGGCGCGCTCCACCAACTGGCCGTTGGTCGCCAGTACGCCCTTGTCCAGCCACAGGTTGTCCTCCAGGCCGACCCGCACGTTGCCGCCCAGCAGCACCGCCTGCGCGGCCATCGGCATCTGCATGCGGCCGATACCGAAGCCGGCCCAGACCGCGCCGGCCGGCAGGTTGTCGACCATGGCCTTCATGGTGGTGGTGTCGGCCGGCGCGCCCCAGGGAATGCCCAGGCACAGCTGGAACAGCGGGTCGTCCAGCAGGCCTTCCTTGATCATCTGTTTGGCGAACCACAGGTGGCCGGTGTCGAAGATTTCCAGCTCGGCCTTCACCCCCAGCTCCTGGATGCGCTTGGCGCCGGCGCGCAGTTGCGCCGGGGTGGACACGTAAATGGTGTCGCCGTCGCCGAAGTTCAGGGTGCCGCAGTCCAGGGTGCAGATTTCCGGCAGCAGTTCCTCGACGTGGGCCAGGCGGGTCAACGGGCCGACCAGGTCGGTATTGGGGCCGAACTCCATCGGGTTTTCGCCGCCGCCGATCTCCAGGTCGCCGCCCATCCCGGCGGTGAGGTTGACGATGATGTCGACGTCCGCCTCGCGGATACGCTCCATCACTTCGCGGTACAGCGCGACATCGCGGCTGAACTTGCCGGTGTCCGGGTTGCGCACGTGGCAGTGGACCACGGTGGCGCCGGCCTTGGCCGCTTCCACCGCGGCGGCGGCAATCTGTTTCGGGGTGACCGGCACGTGGGGGCTCTTGGCGGTCGTGTCGCCAGCACCGGTGAGTGCGCAGGTGATGATGACGTCGTGGTTCATGGTGCGGGTTCCTTACAGGCGTGGTGGGTCGCTGCGCAGGCGTTTGGCGCTGCGCAGAGGGAGTTCGGGGTGGTTATTGGCTGGTCAGTTTCAGGTTGTCGGCGGCCGGCTTGCCGTCGAAGGTGGTGACTCCTTGGAGCCAGCGCGCCTTGTCCTGCGGATGCTCGGCCAGCCATTGCCTGGCCGATTCCAGGGCGTCCTTGTGGTCGAGCAGCGGTTGCATCATGCGGCTCTCGTCCTCGGCGCTGAAGGTCAGGTTGCTCAGCAGCCGGCTGACATTCGGGCACTGCTCGGCGTAGGTCGGCGCGGTGACGGTCCACACCGTGGCCATGCCTTCGTTCGGGCCCAGGGCGTCGTCGCTGCCAGTGAGGTAGGTCATCTGCACATTGACGTTCATCGGGTGCGGCGCCCAGCCGAAGAACACCACGGCTTCCTTGCGTCGCACCGCGCGATCCACCGCCGCCAGCATGCCGGCCTCGCTGGATTCGACCAGCTGGAATTTGCCCAGGCCGAACTGGTTCTTGGTGATCATCGCCTTGATCTGGGTATTGGCGCCCGAGCCGGGCTCGATGCCGTAGATCTTGCCGCCCAGTTCCTTCTCGAATTTGGCGATGTCGGCGAAGGTTTTCAGGCCCTTGTCCGCCAGGTAGGTGGGCACGGCGAGGGTCGCGCGGGCGTCCTTGAGGCTGGGCTCGGCCAGCACCTTGACCTGCTTGGCGTCGACGAAGGGGGTGATGGTCTGGGTCATCAGCGGGTTCCAGTAGCCGAGGAACAGGTCCAGGCGCTGGTCGCGGATGCCGGCGAAAATGATCTGCTGCGAGGCGCTGGTCTGCTTGGTCTTGTAGCCGAGGCCGTCGAGCAGCACCTGGGCCATGGCGCTGGTGGCGATCACGTCGGTCCAGTTGACCACGCCGAGGCGCACGTTCTGGCAGCTGGCGGCGTCGGCGGCCATGGCGCCGGAGCTGAGAAAGAGGGTACCGCTGAGTGCAAGGACGCAACTGCTGATCAGTCGTTTCATGAAGGTTTCCTCGGCAGGTCGTTATTGTCGGTTCCGGCGTCTATGTGCGCCGGTGATGCCACGTTACGCAGCCGGCGGGCGCTGAAAACGCACAGCGGCGACCGGCTCTTGCACTGCAGCGACCTTCGTCTTGAACCCGGCGTGGAAACGGCGTATCACAGTGGCCACGCTGCCCGTCATCCGAGTGCGTTCCATGTCCCAGGATTTCTATTTCTTGCTGATGCCGGGCTTCTCGGCCATCGGGTTCATCTCGGCCATCGAACCGCTGCGCGTGGCCAATCGCTTTCGCGGCGAGCTGTATCGCTGGCATGTTCTGAGCGCCGATGGCGGCGCGGTATTGGCGAGCAACGGCATGTCGGTCAACGCCGACGCGGCGCTGGAGCCATTGAAGAAGGGCGCGACCCTGCTGGTGGTGGCCGGCTTCGAACCATTGAAGTTCGTCACCCCGGCGCTGGTGCACTGGTTGCGCCGCCTGGATGTGGAAGGCGTGACCCTGGGTGGCATCGACACCGGCAGCGTGGTCCTGGCGCAGGCCGGGCTGCTCGAAGGCCACCGCGTGACCCTGCACTGGGAAGCGATCGAGGCGTTCAAGGAGTCCTACCCCCAGCTCAGCGTGACCCAGGAGCTGTTCGAGATCGACCGGCGGCGCATCACCTCGGCCGGCGGCACCGCGTCCATCGACATGATGCTCGACCTGATCGGCCAGGCCCACGGCCCGGAGCTGGCGATCCAGGTCAGCGAACAGTTCGTGCTCGGGCGCATCCGCCCGCGCAAGGACCACCAGCGCATGGAGGTCGCCACCCGCTACGGCATCCGCAACAAGAAGCTGGTGCAGGTGATCGGCGAGATGGAGCAGCACAGCGAGCCGCCCCTGAGCACCCTGCAACTGGCCGAGTCGATCAAGGTCACCCGACGCCAGCTCGAACGCCTGTTCCGCCTGCACCTGAACGACACCCCGAGCAACTTCTACCTGGGGCTGCGCCTGGAAAAGGCCCGGCAACTGCTGCGCCAGACCGACATGAGCGTGCTGGAAGTCAGCATCGCCTGCGGCTTCGAATCACCCTCGTATTTCACCCGCAGCTATCGCGCGCGGTTTGCCCAGTGTCCGCGGGAAGACCGGCGCCAAAGCCTGAAGGCCTGAGCTGCCCGATTCTGTAGGAGCGAGGCTTGCCCGCGATGGCGGTCTGCCTGACCCAGCGCGTTGCCTGCATCGCGAGCAAGGACTGCTCCTACAGAGACAGGATTACTTTTTCAGCAACGCCGCACAGGCGGTCTTGTACGCCTCATGCTGATACTTGTTCAGCGTCGCCGGCAGGTCGAAGTTGTGCTTTTTGTTCTGCGCATTGATGGTCTGCGGCGACAGCAGGGTCACCTCGCAGTTGTCCAGCAGCTGGAACACGCCTTCGATCTTGAAGGTGGTCGGGCCGCCGGCGAATTCGCCTTTTTTGCTGCGCTTCTTGATGGCGATGCGGCTGATGCCGTTGTCGCGGACGAAGGCTGCCACCTGGACCGCGAAGGCTTTGACGTTGGCGGCTTCGTCATCGTCGTCCAGGGCGATTTTCTTGCAGGTGTTGGCCAGGTGTTGCGCCGTGCCGTCTTGCAGGGTGGCCAGGGCGAAGATGGCTTCGCTGCCTTTGATTTCGATGCCGCAGATGCTCATGGGAAAACCTTTTCTCGATGAATGGCGTGCAGCTTACAGTTCCAACTGGTCGGCGCGAATGCCGAAGGCCGCGGCGATCTTCTCGCGGGTGGCGCGGCGGGGCTTGGCGACGCTTTCTTGCTGGGCGAAGGCCGGCTGGGAAATGCCCAGGCGCCTGGCGACCTCGTCCTGGGTCAGGTGCAGGTGCTCGCGCCAGGCGCGGATTGGCGTGGCGCCGTCAACGATGCGGCTGACCACGTCATGGGGGATCAGGTCCGGCTCTTGGCGTTGCGCCACATAGTCCGCATAAGGGATCACCACGAACGCCGGCTTGCCGTCCGTGCCGTTGATGATCTGGATGTCAGTAGGTGCGTTCGTCACGTTTCTTGACCTCTTGAATACTGACCACTCTGATAGCGCCATCCCAGTCGAACAGGATTCGATAGTTGCCCACTCGCAGGCGGTAGGCATAGGCGTGAGCGCTGAGCGTCTTGACGTTGCCGGTGTCGGGCATGTCGCCGAGCAAGGTCACCGCGTCACGGATCTGTACCTGATGGGCGCTGTGCAATCGCAGCAGTTGTTTGACGGCCTTACGGGTCCACAGGATGCTGTTCATGAACGAATATAAGTCTTTTATAAGATTAATCAATCTTTGCTTATATTCGCTCGCGGGCCAAGGCGAGAACCTTGTCCGGGTATTGCTCATGCTTCTGTAGGAGCAGGGGGGACGCCCAGTCCTTGCCCGCGATTGCGGTATTCCTGTTGTAGAAAAACTTGCGGCCGACTCGTTACTCCTGCCCGATCGACTCAAGAAATTCCGACCGTTCATCGCTCATGCGCGCCAGGCAATCGGCCTGGGCAATGGCGTAGGCCTTGCTGCCGGGTTTGGCGGGGAAAGTGTCGACGGCGCAGTCGGCGTCGCGCTGTTTCTGCCACAGCTGCTGGGCGTTCTGCACCTTGGCGGTGATGTCGGCCAGCTGCGCCTTGTCGCTGCCGTATTGCGTGCCCAGGCGTTCGAGCAGGCCCTGCAGGTTGTCGCTCAGCAGTTGCTCGGCGGTGGTTTTGTTGAAGGTGGCGCATTCCAGAGTCTGTTGATCCTGTTCGACGCTGTCGCACGGGGAGTTGTCGGCTTCTTCAGCCGCCTGTGCGCCCGTCGCCAGCAGTGCCAAAGCCAGGAAGATCGATTTCATTGCGTCGCAGCCCCCTCTAAATCCAGTGATGCGGCGGATTCTGGCCCATGCGCATGACAAAGAACAGATGGGGCAAGGGACGCCCGGCAGACCCTTTGTCGCGGATTGACGCTTTCGGCAATTCCCCTGTCGTTTTTGCACCCGGCTGCCCGGGCACCGAGGCATATGCTGACCCCAAAGCGCCGGCAGACGATTCGGCGCATGAATTGCCAATAAGGGGACTGCCTGATGAGCCCAGCCGAATTGCACGCCGACAGCATCGTTATCGACGGGCTGATCATTGCCAAGTGGAACCGTGAGCTGTTCGAAGACATGCGCAAGGGCGGCCTGACCGCGGCCAACTGCACCGTGTCGGTGTGGGAGGGCTTCCAGGCCACGGTCAACAATATCGCCTCCAGCCAGAAGCTGATCCGCGAGAACAGCGACCTGGTGATGCCGGTGCGCACCACCGCCGACATCCGCAAGGCCAAGGAACTGGGCAAGACCGGCATCCTGTTCGGCTTCCAGAATGCCCACGCCTACGAGGACCAGATCGGCTACGTCGAGGTGTTCAAGCAGCTGGGCGTGGGGATCGTGCAGATGTGCTACAACACCCAGAACCTGGTGGGTACCGGCTGCTACGAGCGCGATGGCGGCCTGTCGGGCTTCGGTCGCGAGATCGTCGCCGAGATGAACCGCGTCGGCGTCATGTGCGACCTGTCCCACGTCGGTTCCAAGACCTCCGAGGAAGTCATCCTCGAATCGAAAAAGCCGGTCTGCTACTCCCACTGCCTGCCGTCTGGCCTCAAGGAACACCCGCGCAACAAGTCCGATGAAGAGCTGAAGTTCATCGCCGACCACGGCGGTTTCGTCGGCGTGACCATGTTCGCGCCGTTCCTGGCCAAGGGCATCGATTCGACCATCGACGACTACGCCGAGGCCATCGAATACACCATGAACATCGTCGGCGAAGACGCCATCGGCATCGGTACCGACTTCACCCAGGGCCATGGCCAGGACTTCTTCGAATACCTGACCCACGACAAGGGCTACGCCCGTCGCCTGACCAACTTCGGCAAGATCATCAACCCGCTGGGCATCCGCACCGTGGGCGAGTTCCCCAACCTCACCGAGACCCTGCTCAAGCGCGGTCACTCCGAGCGTGTGGTGCGCAAGATCATGGGCGAGAACTGGGTGAACGTCCTCAAGGACGTCTGGGGCGAATAACGCCAACCCTCCACAGCACACACCTGTAGCCGCTGCCGAAGGAGACGCGCTCCTGCGGCCCTCGGAAGGCTCTTCGAGCCTTATCGCAGCCTGCGGCAGCGGCTACGGATGCACCAATCCAAAAGAATTCCGGAGTTTTGAAACATGGCCAAGATCGCCCCGCAACTGCCCATCGAAGTCGACAGCGAAACCGGTGTCTGGACCTCCGACGCCCTGCCGATGCTGTACGTGCCGCGTCACTTCTTCGTCAACAACCACATGGGCATCGAGGAAGTGCTGGGCGCCGACGCCTACGCCGAGATCCTCTACAAGGCCGGCTACAAGTCCGCCTGGCACTGGTGTGAAAAAGAAGCCGAATGCCATGGCCTGGAAGGCGTCGCGGTGTTCGAGCACTACATGAAGCGCCTGTCGCAGCGCGGCTGGGGCCTGTTCAAGATCCAGGACATCGACCTCGACAAGGGCACCGCCAGCGTCAAGCTCGAACACTCGGCCTTCGTCTATGTGTACGGCAAGGTCGGGCGCAAGGTCGACTACATGTTCACCGGCTGGTTCGCCGGCGCCATGGACCAGATCCTGGCGGCCCGCGGCAGCAAGATCCGCACCGTCGCCGAACAGGTCTACGGCGGTTCCGAAGAAGGCCACGACGATGGCCTGTTCACCGTCAAGCCGTTGTAAGCGGAGTTAAGAAAAATGGCTTTCGAAGCGATGTTCCAGCCGATCCAGATCGGCAAACTGACCATCCGCAACCGGGTGCTCAGCACCGCGCACGCCGAGGTCTACGCCACCGATGGCGGCATGACCACCGACCGCTACGTGAAGTATTACGAAGAGAAAGCCAAGGGCGGTATCGGCCTGGCGATCTGTGGCGGCTCGTCCGTGGTGGCCATCGACAGCCCGCAGGAATGGTGGAGCTCGGTGAACCTGTCCACCGACCGCATCATTCCGCACTTCCAGAATCTGGCCGACGCCATGCACAAGCACGGCGCCAAGATCATGATCCAGATTACCCACATGGGCCGCCGCTCGCGCTGGGACGGTTTCAACTGGCCGACCCTGATGTCGCCGTCGGGCATCCGCGAACCGGTGCACCGCGCCACCTGCAAGACCATCGAGGTGGAAGAGATCTGGCGGGTGATCGGCAACTACGCGCAAGCTGCCCGTCGCGCAAAGGCCGGTGGCCTGGACGGCGTCGAGCTGTCCGCCGTGCACCAGCACATGATTGACCAGTTCTGGAGCCCGCGGGTCAACAAGCGGACCGACGAATGGGGCGGCAGCTTCGAAGGCCGGATGAAGTTCGGCCTGGAAGTGCTCAAGGCGGTGCGCGCCGAAGTCGGCGACGATTTCTGCGTGGGCATGCGTATCTGTGGTGACGAGTTCCACCCGGACGGCCTGTCCCACGAGGACATGAAGCAGATCGCCAAGTATTACGACGATACCGGCATGCTCGATTTCATCGGCGTCGTGGGTTCGGGTTGCGACACCCACAACACCCTGGCCAACGTGATTCCGAACATGAGTTATCCACCGGAGCCGTTCCTGCACCTGGCTGCCGGGATCAAGGAAGTGGTCAAGGTTCCGGTACTGCATGCGCAGAACATCAAGGACCCGAACCAGGCCACCCGCATCCTCGAGGGTGGTTACGTCGACATGGTCGGCATGACCCGTGCGCACATCGCCGACCCGCACCTGATCGCCAAGATCAAGATGGGCCAGGTCGACCAGATCAAGCAGTGCGTGGGCGCCAACTATTGCATCGACCGCCAGTACCAGGGCCTGGATGTGCTGTGCATCCAGAACGCCGCGACCTCCCGTGAATACATGGGCGTGCCGCACATCATCGAGAAGTCCACCGGGCCGAAACGCAAGGTGGTGGTGGTCGGTGCCGGCCCGGCCGGTATGGAATCGGCGCGGGTGGCGGCCGAACGTGGCCACGACGTGACCCTGTTCGAGAAGAAAGAGGCCATCGGCGGGCAGATCACCACTGCGTCGAAAGCGCCGCAGCGCGACCAGATCGCCGGTATCACCCGCTGGTATCAGCTGGAGCTGGCACGCCTGAAGGTCGACCTGCGCCTGGGCACCGCGGCCGATGCCGAGACCATCCTCGACCTGCGTCCGGACATCGTGGTGCTGGCCGTCGGCGGGCATCCGTTCCTTGAGCAGAACGAACACTGGGGCGCCGCCGAAGGGCTGGTGGTCAGCAGCTGGGACGTGCTCGACGGCAAGGTTGCGCCGGGCAAGAACGTGCTGGTCTACGACACCATCTGCGAGTTCACCGGCATGTCTGTGGCCGACTTCCTCGCCGACAAGGGCAGCCAGGTCGAGATCGTCACCGACGACATCAAGCCGGGCGTGGCCATCGGCGGTACGTCGTTCCCGACCTACTACCGCAGCATGTACCCCAAGGAAGTGATCATGACCGGCGACATGATGCTGGAAAAGGTCTACCGCGAAGGCGACAAGCTGGTGGCGGTGCTGGAGAACGAATACACCGGCGCCAAGGAGGAGCGGGTGGTCGACCAGGTGGTGGTGGAGAACGGTGTGCGGCCCGACGAAGCGATCTACTACGCGCTCAAGGAAGGCTCGCGCAACAAGGGCCAGGTTGACGTCGAAGCGCTGTTCGCGATCAAGCCGCAGCCTTCGTTGAGCCAGGCGGGCGACGGTTATCTGCTGTTCCGCATCGGTGACTGCGTGGCGCAGCGCAACACCCACGCGGCCATCTATGACGCCCTGCGGATCTGCAAGGATTTCTAAGCCATACCTGTAGCCGCTGCCGAAGGCTGCGATCGACTGCGAAGCAGTCGTGCTCTTGAGTTCGCAGGGAAGTCCTGCGGACTTCATCGCAGCCTGCGGCAGCGGCTACAACGACCGAGCTGGTCTTTGGGAGCTCCACCATGTTGAACACCCTTCTTCCCATCCTGCTGTTCGCAGCCATCGGCCTGGCTGTCCTGGGCGCGTTGCGGCGGGTGGCCATGTGGCGCCGGGGCCGTGCGTCCAAGGTCGACCTGATCGGCGGCCTGCTGGCCATGCCCAAGCGCTACATGGTCGACCTGCACCATGTGGTGGCGCGGGACAAATACATCGCCAACACCCACGTGGCCACGGCCGGTGGCGCCGTGGCGTCCATCGTGCTGGCGATCCTGGTGCACGGTTTCGGCCTGCATAACCGCATCCTCGGCTACGCCTTGCTGCTGATGTCGGCGGTGATGTTCGTCGGTGCGATCTTCGTTTACCTGCGCCGTCGCAACCCGCCGGCGCGCCTGTCGAAAGGCCCGTGGATGCGCCTGCCGAAAAGCCTGCTGGCGTTCTCGGCGTCGTTCTTCCTGGTGACCCTGCCGGTGGCCGGGATCCTCCCGGAAAACTTCGGCGGCTGGGTACTGGCCGCGATCCTCGGCATCGGTGTGTTGTGGGGCGTGTCCGAGCTGTTCTTCGGCATGACCTGGGGCGGCCCGATGAAACACGCCTTCGCCGGTGCCCTGCACCTGGCCTGGCACCGCCGCGCCGAACGCTTCGGTGGCGGCCGCTCCACCGGCCTCAAGCCGCTGGACCTGGAAGACCCGAACGCCCCGCTGGGGGTGGAAAAACCCAAGGATTTCACCTGGAACCAGCTGCTGGGCTTCGACGCCTGCGTGCAGTGCGGTAAATGCGAAGCCGCGTGCCCGGCCTTTGCCGCCGGCCAGCCGCTGAACCCGAAAAAGCTGATCCAGGACATGGTCGTTGGCCTGGCTGGCGGTACCGATGCCAAGTTCGCTGGCAGCCCGTATCCCGGCAAAGCCATTGGCGAACACAGCGGCAATCCGCACCAGCCGATCGTCAACGGCCTGGTGGACGCCGAGACCCTGTGGTCCTGCACCACCTGCCGCGCCTGCGTCGAGGAATGCCCGATGATGATCGAGCACGTCGATGCCATCGTCGACATGCGCCGTCACCTGACCCTGGAAAAGGGCGCTACCCCGAACAAGGGCGCCGAAGTCCTGGAAAACCTGATCGCCACCGACAACCCGGGCGGTTTCGCCCCGGGTGGGCGGATGAACTGGGCGGCGGACCTCAACCTGGCGCTGCTCGGCGAGAAGAAAACCACCGACGTGCTGTTCTGGGTGGGCGACGGTGCCTTCGACATGCGCAACCAGCGCACCCTGCGCGCCTTCGTCAAAGTGCTGAAAGCGGCCAAGGTCGACTTCGCGGTGCTGGGCCTGGAAGAACGTGACAGCGGCGACGTGGCCCGGCGCCTGGGCGACGAGGCGACCTTCCAGCTGCTGGCCAAGCGCAATATCCAAACCCTGGCCAAGTACAGCTTCAAGCGCATCGTCACCTGCGATCCCCACAGTTTCCATGTGCTGAAAAACGAATACGGCGCCCTCGGCGGCGAGTACGTGGTGCAGCACCACAGCACCTACATGGCCGAGCTGATCGCCGGCGGCGCCCTGAATCTGGGCCAGCACAAAGGCAACAGCGTGACCTATCACGACCCGTGCTACCTGGGCCGCTACAACGGCGAGTACGAGGCGCCGCGCGAGGTCCTGCGCGCCCTGGGGATCGAGGTCAAGGAAATGCAACGCTCCGGTTTCCGCTCGCGCTGCTGCGGCGGTGGCGGCGGCGCGCCGATCACCGACATCCCGGGCAAGCAGCGGATCCCCGACATGCGCATGGACGACATCCGCGAAACCGGCGCCGAGCTGGTGGCCGTGGGTTGTCCACAGTGCACCGCGATGCTCGAAGGCGTGGTCGAGCCGCGGCCGCTGATCAAGGACATCGCCGAACTGGTGGCCGACGCCTTGCTCGAAGACGCCGCGCCTGGCAAGCCGGTGACCCCGGCCAAACGTGAACCTGCGGAGGCCCACTGATGAGCGACATTATCCGCCGCGACCCGCGGGCCGAATGGATCGCCCGTAACCGCCTGCACCCGCTGCACGCGGCCATGCAGCCGGCGCAGCACAGCTGGATGGGGCCCAACGGCATCCTCCGCAAGAACCCCCACGGGATCGGTTTCATCGGCCCCAACGGCATCAAGCGTATCGACCGCAGCGGCGCCCAGCAGGGCGGGGCGGTCAAGCGCAGCGCCGCGGTCGAAGTCCTGCTGCCGCTGCATCAGGTGGCGCAGCCGGCGTTCTACATCAGCGTGGTGCCGGACATGGTCGGCGGCCGCCTGAGCAGTCACGACCGCGACCTGCTGGGCCTGGCCCATCAGCTGGCCGGCAAGGACGGCGCGGTGCTGGCGGTGGTGTTTGGCGAGCACAAGGAAAACGCCTTCGCCACGGCCGGCGTCGACCGCCTGCTGGTGCTCGAAGGCAACGAATTCAGCGGTTATGCACCGGAACAGCGAGTCCAGGGCCTGCGGGCTGTGGATAACCAGTTCAGCCCACGTCACTGGTTGCTGCCCGACAGCCGCACCGGTGGCGGCGAACTGGGCCGGCGTTTTGCCGCGGCCCTGGGCGAACGCCCGGCTACGCGGGTCTGGCAGGTCAAGGACGAGCAATGCATCGGCCGCGCCGGTGCCGGCTTGCAGGACCTGGCTCGACCGCTGGCGCGCTTGATCCTGGCCGCTGCCGAATGCGCGGAACCGGTCAGTGAAACCCGCCACGAAGCCCTGCCGGTGGAGTTATCCACAACGGTGGCGCGCAGCCTGGCGCGAATCGAGGACCTGGGCGCGGTGGCGGTGGACCCGGCGGCGATTCCCATGGCCGAGGCCGAATTCATTTTCTCCGGCGGCAACGGGGTCAAGGACTGGGAGCTGTTCCACAAAACCGCCGCGGCCCTGGGCGCCACCGAAGGCGCGTCGCGGGTGGCGGTGGACGACGGTTTCATGGCCCGCGACCGTCAGGTCGGCGCCTCGGGCACTTGGGTCACCGCCCGGGTGTACGTGGCGGTGGGGATTTCCGGGGCGATCCAGCACCTGCAGGGCATCGGTGCCTGCGACAAGGTGGTGGCGATCAACCTCGATCCGGGCTGCGACATGATCAAACGCGCCGACCTGTCGGTGATTGGCGAAAGCGCCGAGCTGCTTCAAGCCTTGATCGCGGCGGTAGAGGCCTACCGTAACGGCGCCAAGCGCGATGCGGCTTAAGGGAAGGACAGAGCTTATGAGTACCAATGTGATCAGCCTGGTGTCCATCGGCGCCCACCCGACTTCCGGCCGGCCACGGCGCGCCGAGCAGGATGCGCGGGCGGTCGAGCTGGGGCTGCAACTGGCCGGGGACAGGCTGCAGGTGCTGCACGCCGGCGATATCGCCGAGCCGGCCCTGCGCGCCTACCTGGGCATGGGCCTGGAACAGATGCATGTGCTGGAGCAATCGGCCGGTGCCGATGCGCTGCCGGCGCTGACCGATTATCTGCGCGATGCCGGGGCGCAAGTGGTGCTCACCGGCAGCCAGGCGGAAACTGGCGAAGGCTCGGGCATGCTGCCGTTCCTGCTGGCGGAAAACCTCGGCTGGCCGCTGGTGGTGGGCCTGGCCCAGGTGGAATCCATCGACAGTGGCGTGGCCCTGGTGCTGCAAGCCCTGCCGCGCGGCCAGCGCCGTCGGCTGAAGGTGCGCCTGCCGTTCCTCGCCACTGTGGATAACGCCGCGCCCAAGCCACGGCAGAGCGCCTACGGCCCGGCCCGGCGTGGGGTGCTGCAGGCGCGGCAGGTGGAAGTGCTCGACGATGAGTTATTCACCAGCGCCACCCTGCAACCGGCCAAACCGCGGCCCAAGCGCCTGAAAGTGATCAAGGCCAAGAGCGGCGCCGACCGCATGAAAGCCGCGACCGCCAAGGCCAGCGGCGGTGGCGGCCAGGTGCTCAAGGGCGTCAGCGCCGAAGCCGGGGCCGAGGCCATCCTCAAGCTGTTGATCGAAGAAGGCGTGGTCCGTTAGGGCTTGGCTTGTCGCACTATCGTTATTGCGAGCAAGCTTCGCTCCTACAGGGGCGCGGCTTGCCAGCGACTGATTTCCCTCCTGTATCCACGGTTACCCACAATCCCTGTGCGCGCCTCTGTGGATAAGATGTTCGTCCCTTTCTACAAGCCTCGCCAATCAAGCGCTACAGCGCGTTGTACGAAAAACGATCAAGCTAAGTCGAGGTTTTTCCTAAGGTTTTTCTGTGGATAAGGAACTCCCTCGGTCCTCTGCCGCTGCCGAGTTGCCCCCAAAGTCTGTTGGCCTCTTTGTGGATAAGATGTTCGCTCTCCGCTGAGAGCCTTATAAATAGTGGTCTGCAGAGGTCTGATCAAAAAACAGGCAAATCCGAAGTTTTGCCCCGCCGGCGGCACTGAAGCCTCGATATTTCGCGCTATTGGCGGTTTTCCACAGCTCGCGGCCCTTGGCCGCAAAGTTGCCCCCAAAGTCTGTTGGCGCTTCTGTGGATAAGGTGTTCGCCTTCATCTGCGGGCCTTTAAATACGTGGCTTATAGAGCGCTGTTCAAAAAATGATCAAAGCCTTGTGGAAAAGGCCTTTCCGGATAAGTCACGGATTTTCTTCAGGTTCTGCCAGTGAATCCGCCGGCTGAAAGCCGAGTTGCCCACATTTGCTGTGGGTGGAGGTGTGGATAACTTGTTCGCGGTCTTCTGTAAGCCTTGGCGGGTGGTATCTCGACGGGGGCGATCATTTTTTATACAGCTTGGGGGTTACCCTCTCGTTTGTTTCGGGCTCGGATAAAACCTGAGTGAGGTTTGGTTTATATATTCAGCCTGCATAAATGCAGTTTCCTATGGGTATAAGTGGCTGTTTGACGCCTGATGGGCACGCGGCTTTACTCTTTCAAACACAAGGAGTGGGGCGGATTTTCAAGGGCAATAGTCGAGTTCTCCGGCTGCACTTCAAGATAATCCATGACAGGAGTCAAACATGAAAAGCATGTTTTTGTTTCTGCACTTCCCTAATAGCTGATACCGAGTCTGGTTGATCGGTGAAAGTGCTATCTCCAACGTCCTTCCGGTTGATGAAGTCCACGATTGATTTTTGGAATTAATAAAGGCTGATTCTGAGTGATGGACTCGGGAGAATTGCGGGCGTTATGAACGTTACCGTTCCCGCGAGTGAAAGGCACAAGAGTGCCGGTTGTTTAAATTACAAGGAGTTATTGAAATGTCCGAAGCATCCAAAGCAAAAACCAAGGCCAAGCCTGTTGCTGCACAAGGCAAGGAAGCCTATGTCGAGTTACTCAACGAAATGCGTGTGCATGCGAAAAGACGATTGTCGGGCGAGGCCAGGGGCCTGCTGATGGCTTCGCCTCACCTGCAGCAGATTCATTTGCGCAGTCTCTATGTCACCAAGAGTTCCAATGATCCTGCGGTGCGGAACCTCGAGCCTCAGGCCCGGGAAGTGGGGGAAGGCCAAGCTGATCAGTCGGAGTCCGAGCTGGTCAAGGCTACGGAAAGTTTCCAGAACTCGGGTTCGACCGACACCACGGACTACAAGAAAAAGCTCGAAGAGTTGCGTAAGCGGGACAAGGAATCAGCAGATAAACGCATCGACAAGATGTATGACGCGGCGATCGAGCAGTTGGACCAATACCCCCAAAGCGCTGATGCGGTGGTTGGGTTCATGGAAACTTTCGGTGGCCTGTTCAATACCGTGCTGGACAAGGTCAGCGAGTTTTTCACCGAGATTGGCAAGAATATCCTCAATTGGTTGAAGAACGTCTGGGAGAAAATCACTAATACATTCAACTCGATCGTCAGTTGGGTCACTGGCTGGTTCTCTTGACCAGCTGAAATAGTGGGGTGGCTATGAGCAAACCTGTCGGTCCACCGCCTTTTATTGATAATCACCAGCCTGAGTGGGACAGGGCTTTTTATATCGAGGAAGGTAGAGCGCTGGCTGCTAACAAGGCCCGGCTCGATGTACTTCGGCAGCACGATAAAAAGAAAACCCAGGAAAGAATTGACGGCTTGTATGACGATTTGCAACGACGTATCGATCCGAATTACAAGCGTGCGCCCAATATCGAAGACTTGGGAAATATCTTTGATACAGCGCAGGACATCATTCACGCCTGGAACTGGTAGTAGCCACTTCACGTCATAAAAAACCGCGAGCATGCTCGCGGTTTTTTATGGTCGGGACAGCGCGTTTAGCCGTGAACCGGCACGCCCTTGAGGTACGGAGCCGGTTCGGCGCCGAGGTTGCTCAGCATGCGTTCGCTGTACCAGTCCACGAAGTTGACCACGCCGAACTCGTAGGTCTTGGAGTACGGGCCTGGCTGGTAGGCGGTGGAGTTGATGCCGCGCTGGTTCTCCTCGGCCAGGCGACGGTCCTGGTCGTTGGTGGCGTCCCACACCTGGCGCATGCGCGCGACGTCATAGTCCACGCCTTCGACCGCGTCCTTGTGCACCAGCCACTTGGTGGTGACCATGGTTTCCTGGGCGCTGATCGGCCACACGGTGAACACGATGATGTGGTCGCCCATGCAGTGGTTCCACGAGTGCGGCAGGTGCAGGATGCGCATCGAGCCCAGGTCGGGGTTCTTGATCCGGCCCATCAGCTTGGCGCAGCCCTGCTTGCCGTCCATGGTCATGGACACGGTGCCCTTGAGCAGCGGCATGCGCACGATGCGGTTGCGCAAGCCGAAGCTGGCGTGGGCATAAGGGATCTTCTCGGCTTCCCAGGCGGCGGCGGAGGCGGCCACGTGGTCCTTGAACGCCTGGTCGGCGCGCGGGTCGGTGACGTCGTCCCACTCCAGCAGGGTCTTCAGCAGCTCCGGGTGCGAACCGCCACAGTGGTAGCACTCGCGGTTGTTTTCCAGCACCAGCTTCCAGTTGGCCTTTTCCATCAAGGTGGTCTGCACCGCCACCTTGGTGTTCTCCATGTCGTAGGGTTCCATGTAGTGCGTCAGGGTCGCCAGGAAGTCATCGATGGCCGGCGGGTTCTCGGCCAGCGAGATGAAGATGTAGCCACCGGCGGTCTTCACGTTCACTGGCTTGAGGCCGTATTGCTTCATGTCGAAGTCGGCGCCCATCTCGGTGCCGGCGAACAGCAGGCGACCGTCCAGCTCGTAGGTCCACTGGTGGTAGTGGCAGACCAGCTTGGCAACCTTGCCCTTGTCGCTGGTGCACAGGCGCGAACCGCGGTGGCGGCAGACGTTGTGGAAAGCATGGACCACGCCGTCGGCGCCACGGATCACGATGATCGGGTTCTTGCCGACCTGCAGGGTCATGTAGTTGCCCTTGGTCGGAATCTCGCAGGTCATGCCGGCGATCAGCCATTCCTTCTGGAAGATCTCCTGCATGTCGATATCGAACAGGCGCTCGTCGCAGTAGAACGGCTGCGGCAGGGAAAAGGTCCGCTCGCGTTCTTGGAGCATTTGTGCGGTGGCCTTGCGTGCGGGTTCCAGCGGATCGCCCAGGCTCAGGGTTGCGGTGACGTCCATCGTTTTGGTCCTCATGGCCATCTGTGTGGCCGGCGAAAGTGGCTGTGTGGCCGGTGTAACGGGCTTGCTCCGCACAAGCCCGTCACACCGGCCACGGTTACGACGCAAGGCTGAAAAATCAGCGGTTATCAGTTGAGGCGAGTGTGGGGCCGGCGCGGCCCGGAACCTTATCCATGGGCGACATGGCCCAATCTGTTCCCGACGCGCAAGCCCCGGTGGTTGGGGGCTGGTCGCGATAAGTATGTGAATGTCGCAGATAGGTAAATGGGTGTTTATGGGCCTGCGCACAATCGCCACCATAAAGGCCGGCAGTCGGCCGTGGAGATCAGCATGTCCAACAACTTCCTGAACCCGGTAACCACCCAGACCTGGGCCAATGGCCGACACATCGTCCGTTGCGTCAAAGTCATCCAGGAAACCTGGGACGTGCGCACCTTCTGTTTCATGGCCGACCAGCCGATCATGTTCTTCTTCAAGCCGGGGCAGTTCGTCACCCTGGAGCTGGAGATCGAAGGCCAGCCGATCATGCGTTCCTACACCATTTCCAGCTCGCCCTCGGTGCCGTACAGCTTCTCGGTGACCATCAAGCGCGTCCCGGGCGGCAAGGTCTCCAACTGGCTGCACGACACCTTGCACGAAGGCCAGGAGCTGGCGGTGCACGGGCCGGTGGGGCTGTTCAACGCCATCGACTTCCCGAGCCCGAAAGTCCTGTACCTCAGCGGCGGCGTCGGCATCACGCCGGTGATGTCCATGGCGCGCTGGTTCTACGACACCAACGGCAATGTCGACATGGTGTTTATCCACAGCGCCCGTTCGCCGAAGGACATCATCTATCACCGCGAGCTGGAGCACATGGCGTCGCGGATCGACAACTTCAGCCTGCACCTGATCTGCGAGAAACATGGTCTGGGCGAGCCCTGGGCCGGTTATCGCGGCTACCTGAACCACAAGATGCTGGAGCTGATGGCGCCGGACTTCCTCGAGCGCGAGGTGTTCTGCTGCGGCCCGACGCCGTACATGAACGCGGTCAAGCGCCTGCTCGAAGCCAGCGGCTTCGACATGTCGCGCTACCACGAGGAATCCTTCGGCGCGACGCCGGCGGAAGCCCGGGCCGATGCGGTGGAACAGGCCGAGCAGGCCGCCGAGGCGCCGGAAATCGACGTCGCCGACCTGCACCAGGTGGAGTTCACCGCGTCCGGCAAGAGCATCCGCGTGGCGCCGGGCGAGACCGTCCACGCCGCCGCGGCCAAGCTCGGCCTGATGATCCCCAAGGCCTGCGGTATGGGCATCTGCGGCACCTGCAAGGTGCTCAAGCTGGGCGGTGAAGTGGAGATGGACCACAACGGTGGGATCACCGAGGAAGACGAAGCCGAAGGCTACATCCTGTCCTGCTGCAGCGTGCCGAAGGGGGATGTGCGGGTCGAGTATTGAGCGGCGGACCCGTAACCCGTAGCCGCTGCCGAGGCACGAGGCTGCGATCGGTTGCGTAGCAACCGTGAACCCGGAGCTCTCGGTGCTTCTGACCTATCGAGGGGCTGGGTTTGCGACTGCTTTGCAGTCGATCGCAACCTTGTACCTCGGCAGCGGCTACAGATTGATCCGCTCGCTCAATCGATAAACAGATCCGTCAGCAGCGTTTCACTGCTGTCGGGATCGAAGCGGTAATGGGCGAAGTCGCTTACCCCCTGTTCGCGCAGTATTTCTTCGTCGATCAGCAAGCGCCCGGTGATGCGGCGCTGGCTGCTGGAAAGGATCGCGTGGGCCGCATCGGCCATGATTGCCGGCGTGCGCGCATGCTTGAACGACTCGCGCGAACCCAATTGGAACTCGATGGCAGCCGTGGCGATCATGGTCTGCGGCCACAGCGAGTTGACGCTGATGCCGTAGTTCTTGAATTCCTCGCTCATGCCCAGGGTCAGCATGCTCATGCCGTACTTGGTCACGGTGTAGGGGCTGTACTGGGCGAACCATTTGCTCGCCAGGTTCAGCGGCGGCGACAGGTTGAGGATGTGCCCACCGCTGGTTTTCAGGTAGGGCAGGGCCGCCTGGCTGCACAGCAGCACGGCGCGGGTGTTGATCTGGTGCATCAGGTCGAAGCGCTTGAGCTCGATGTGCTGCACCCCGGTCAGCTTGATCGCCCCGGCATTGTTGACCAGCGCATCGATGCCGCCGAACTGCTCGGCGGCCTTGGCCAGGGCCTGGCGCACCGTCTCTTCGTCACGCACGTCCACCTGCAAGGCCAGGGCCTGGCCGCCGGCCGCCTCGACCTCGCGGGCCACGCTGAAGATGGTGCCGGGCAGCTTGGGATGGGGGTCGGCGCTTTTCGCCGCGATCACGATATTGGCCCCGTCCCGCGCCGCCCGCAGGGCGATTTCACGGCCGATGCCACGACTGGCGCCGGTGATGAACAGGGTCTTGCCTTGTAAGGACATGGATGCGCTCCTGATTATTGTCGTTATCCGAGCGGGTACAGCGGCTCGCCAGACAATCTAGTTCATGTCTGGCGGCGCGCGTGGATCAGGGGCGAAAAGGCGAAGGGCCGCGAGTGTTGCCCGCGGCCGGGGAGGGCTCAGTACAGCGCCGGGCGGCGGTCCAGGTGTACGTGGTTATGGGCGCTGATGTGCTTGTGCCGGGCGTCCGCCAGGGGCAGCTCCGCCAGCAGCAGTTGCTGCTGGGGCTGACGGGCGCTGCCGGCCAGCGGATATCCGTCGGCGTCGACGATCAGCGAGCCGCCGACCCAGGCCACGCCACGCTCGTCGCCGCAGCGGTCGCAAGCGGCGATGAACATGCGGTTGACCGCGGCGTTGGCCTGGACCCGGACCATTTCCGCCGGGCGTTCGCCCGCCGGACGCGGCCCGTCCGGCCAGTTGACCGGGGCGCAGAGCAGGGCGGCGCCGGCCAGCGCGGGCAGGCGCACCCACTCCGGGAACTCCAGGTCGTAGCAGATCAGCATCGCGATCGCGCCAAAACGGGTTTCGATCACCGGCGGCGGCTGCTCGCCCACGGTGAAGACCCGCTTTTCCCGGTCCCACAGATGGGCCTTGCGATACACCGTCACCCGCCCCTCGGGCTCGACCAGCGCGGCGCTGTTGGCCACTTGCCCGGCATTCAGGCGCTCGCAGAAACCGCCAACGATCACCACCTGCAGCTCTGCGGCCAGGGCCTTCCACAGGGTCAGCGTCGGCCCATCGAGGGCCTCGGACAGCGTCAGCGCCTCCTGCCGATCGGTGAACACATAACCGCTCTGCACCAGTTCTGGCAGCACCACCACCTGGGCGCCCTGGGCTGCGGCCTCGCGGATGGCCCGCTGGCCCAGCTCGCGGTTGTAGTCGAGCTCGCCCACCCGTGGGGCGATCTGCTGGCAGGCGACTTTCAGGGTGGGCAATCCAGTCATTGGCCGGCTCCTTCCAGTTGGCGTTCGCTGGCCTGGATCGCCAGGCGCTCGGCGTCCAGGTCCAGGCCCCGGGTCAGCGCCCAGTAGGCCACGCCGGCCACGGCCAGGCCGATGACAAAGGCAATGTCCGCGCCCTCCAGCGCCTGGGCCACAGGGCCCTGGTAGAAGCTCAGGGACATGAACGGAATCATCGCGACCAGGCCGAGGAAATAGGCGATGAGCCCGGGCATGGCCCAACGGCCATAGATGCCGGCCGGGTTGAAGATGTCGCTGATGGCGTAGTGACCTTTGCGCACCACGTAGAAGTCCGCCAGGTTGACCGCGGTCCAGGGCACCAGGAAATACAGCATCAGCAGCACGAAGGTATTGAAGCTCGCCAGGTAGCTGTCGGGAATGTTCATGGCGATCAGGAAAATCACCACCGCCACCAGGGCGATGCCCACCACCCGGCTCTTGAGGTTCGGCTGGATCTGCAGGAAGCCGTCGATGGCGCTGATGCCGGTGAGCATCGCGCCGTAGCAGTTGACCGCCATGATGCCGACCAGGGCGGGCACGGCGATCAGCACGGTAAAGGTGCCGAAGCCCGGGATCATCTGATTGCCGACTTCGCGGACGCTGCCGATGGCGTCCGGGGACGGCAGGGCGGAGGCGAGGAAGGCACCCAGGGACATCAGCCACAGCGCCGAGCCCGCGGCGCCCAGGTAGGTCCAGAAAATCACCTGGCGCGACGAGGTCTTGTGCGGCAGGTAGCGCGAATAGTCCGAGACATACACCGAGTAGCTGATCTGGTAGCCGGCGGCCGCCGACAGCTGGATCAGGAACGCCGACCAGGAGAAGTGCGCGTCGGCCACGGCGGCGTCGGCCTGCAGGGTCATCAGCGCGCTGATGGTCAGCACGGTGAACACGCTGATCATGATGTAGGTCAGCCAGCGCTGCACGGCGTGCAGCAGGTCATGCCCGACCACGGCGATAATCACCGCGAGGATGATCATCAGGCTGTACCAGGGCGCCCGCGCGCCGGGGACCACGGTGTTGATGGCGTCGGTGGCGAGGATCACGTTGAACACGTTGAAGCCGATGTAGACGAAGACCACCGCGGTGAAGGGCACGATGGCCCCGCGCAGGCCGAATTGCGCCCGCGACTGGATCATCTGCGGCAGGCCCATGCGTGGTCCCTGGTTGGCGTGGAAGGCCATGCAGAAGGTGCCCAGGCACACGCCGATGACGATGGCCAGGATCGAGTAGTGCAGGCTCAGGCCGAGGGCGGCGCCGGTGAAGCCGGTGACCATGGTGGTCAGGACGAAGTTGCCGGTGAACCAGAACGGACCCTGGTGCCAGACCTTGCCGTGGCGCTCGTGGCGCGGCACGTAGTCGATGGAGCGGGTTTCGATCTTGAGGCTGGGGGACGGGGCTTTTTCCGTTGCCGCGGGCAGGCTGGTCATGGGGCAGTGCCTTGTTTTTATAAATTGACCCCGGAGTCTCGGATATACGCCTGTGATGTTGAATCAGTGGAGGGAAATAATCAGTTCAGGAATTTGTGAACTGATGTCACGCAGCGCCGGCCCACCGCTCCCGATCTCGACAGGAGGCGGCAGGCCGGCGAGGGCATTCAGCCGGCCATGACCTGGCGAATGTCCGCGGCCAGTTCGCGGACCCGCGCTTCTTCGGTGTCCCACGAGCACATGAAGCGCGCGCCGCCTTTACCGATGAAGGTGTAGAAGCGCCAGCCCTTGGCGGTCAGCGCGGCGATGGCCGGTTCCGAGAGTTGCAGGAACACGCCGTTGGCCTGCACCGGGAACATCAGCTCCACCCCTGGAATGTCCGCCACCAGTTCGGCCAGCAATTGCGCGCAATGGTTGGCGTGGCGGGCGTACTTGAGCCAGGCGTCGTTTTCCAGCAGGCCGACCCAGGGCGCCGACAGGAAGCGCATCTTCGAGGCCAGCTGGCCGGCCTGCTTGCAGCGGTAGTCGAAGTCTTCGGCCAGCTTGTGGTTGAAGAACAGAATCGCCTCGCCCACCGCCATGCCGTTTTTTGTGCCGCCGAAGCACAGCACGTCGACCCCGGCTTTCCAGGTCAGGTCGGCGGGCGAGCAGCCAAGGAAGGCGCAGGCGTTGGAGAAGCGCGCGCCGTCCATGTGCAGGTTCAGCCCCAGCTCTTTGCAGGTGGCGCTGATGGCGCGGATTTCTTCCGGGGTATAGACGCTGCCGACCTCGGTGGCCTGGGTCAGGGTCACCACCCGTGGCTTGGGGTAGTGGATGTCCTGGCGCTTGAGGGCGATGTCGCAGATCGAGTCCGGGGTCAGCTTGCCGTTCTCGGTGCCGGCGATCAGCAGCTTGGAGCCGTTGGAGAAGAATTCCGGCGCGCCGCATTCGTCGGTTTCGACGTGGGCGGTTTCCGAGCAGATGACGCTGTGGTAACTCTGGCACAACGACGACAGGGCCAGGGAGTTGGCGGCGGTGCCGTTGAAGGCGAAGAACACCTCGCAGTCGGTCTCGAACAGCTTGCGGAAATAATCGGCGGCGCGCGCGGTCCACTGGTCGTCGCCATAGGCGCGTTCGTGGCCGCGGTTGGCCTGGTCCATGGCCGCCCAGGCCTCGGGGCAAATGCCGGAATAGTTGTCGCTGGCGAATTGTTGGCTCTTGTCGGTCATGGCCGTCTTCCGTGCTAAGGGTCCGAGAGGGGAGTCCTTCGATAAAGGGCTCCGGATAAGGCGCTCCTGGGTAAGGAGCCCTTGGGTAAAGCGTCCGCAACGAGGTCTGGGCCGGCAGGACAGCGCAGGCCCCGCAGAGATCGGTGGAGCGCCACTTTACCCAAGATTGAGGGGGGAGCACACGCTCTGTTTATGGGTGAAAAATGCACAGGCCATGAGGATATATGCCAGACCCGCTGCTGACCCCGCTGGCCGCCCGACGCGATGGCGCCCTGGACCTGCTCAAGTGGCTGGCGCTGCTTTGCATGGTGCTCGATCACCTGCGCTACGTCGGCTGGAGCCTCGATCTGCTGTATGTGCCCGGGCGCCTGGCGTTTCCCTGGTTCTGCCTGGCGCTGGCGGCCAATGTGGCGCGGGCCGGCGCGGTGGGTCGCGAGGGCGCGGGGCAATGGCGTTACCTGGGCTGGCTGCTGTTGTTCAGCCTGCTCAGCGAGGTGCCGTACCGGCTGTACATTCCCGACCCCGACACCCTGAATGTGCTGCCGACCCTGGCCCTGGGCCTGTTGGTGGCCCGCGCCTGGCAGCGTCGCGGCGGGCTGGCGCTGTGGCTGGGGATCGGCGCGGCCTTGCTCGGCGGGCTGTTCGACCGGTACCTGATGTTCGGCCTGTTCGGCGTCTTGCTGCCGCTGGCGATGTTGCTGGTGCTGCTGCGCCGCTGGTACTGGGCGCTGCTGCCGGGGCTGCTGTGCCTGGCGGCCAACCAGTGGCAAAGCCTGCTGCCGGCGGCGCGCCTGGGCAGTCAGGTGGCCGCCTGGGCGCTGCTCGCCTGCGTGCTGGCGCCGTGGCTGGGGCTGGCGATCCTGCGCCGGATGCGCGGTTTTTCGCCGCCACCGATGCGGCGCTGGGCCTATCTGCTGTATCCCGGGCATTTCCTCCTGCTGCTGATGCTGCGCAACCTGCTGGCCTGACGGCGAACCGTTGTCGCTACGAACGCCCTGTAGCCGCTGCCGAGCTGGCGAGGCTGCGCTCGGCCGCGAAGCGGTCGTAAAACCAGGCAACCTGTTCTTCCAGGCATATCGCGTGCTCAGGTTTTGCGAGGACTGCGTCCTCGAGCGCAGCCTCGCAGGCTCGGCAGCGGCTACAGAGGCGACACGCCAACCCGAAACCCGTCGCGCCACTGGTCGGTGGCGGGTGCTGGCGGTCGCGGGCAAGCCACCGACATAGAGCCTTCGGCGCGTGGCGCCCGCAAGCATTTGTCTCTCTGCGCCAGGCCATGTCGTAAACGCACCTTTGCGTGGCGTCCATAGGCATTTGGCCGGTCAGCGCCGGTCATACCATCGCATCCAAAGGGCACTACCGCAGGGTACGTGCCTCACCGAGACGAAAGGCGCACCGCCGCCGCTGGGAGAGACGCGATGTTCAGCAAGCAAGACCAAATCCAGGGTTATGACGATGCACTGCTGGCGGCCATGAATGCCGAGGAGCAACGTCAGGAAGATCACATCGAGCTGATCGCGTCGGAGAACTACACCAGCAAGCGCGTGATGCAAGCGCAAGGCAGCGGCCTGACCAACAAGTACGCCGAAGGTTATCCGGGCAAGCGCTACTACGGCGGCTGCGAGCACGTGGACAAGGTCGAGGCCCTGGCCATCGAACGCGCCAAGCAACTGTTCGGCGCCGACTACGCCAACGTCCAGCCGCACTCCGGTTCCTCGGCCAACAGCGCCGTGTACCTGGCCCTGCTGCAAGCCGGCGACACCATCCTGGGCATGAGCCTGGCCCACGGTGGCCACCTGACCCACGGCGCCAAGGTGTCGTCCTCGGGCAAGCTGTACAACGCCGTGCAGTACGGCATCGACACCAACACCGGGCTGATCGACTACGACGAAGTCGAGCGCCTGGCCGTCGAGTGCAAGCCGAAGATGATCGTCGCCGGCTTCTCGGCCTACTCCAAGACCCTCGACTTCCCACGCTTCCGCCAGATCGCCGATAAGGTCGGCGCGCTGCTGTTCGTCGACATGGCCCACGTCGCCGGCCTGGTCGCCGCTGGCCTGTACCCGAACCCGCTGCCTTACGCCGACGTGGTCACCACCACCACCCACAAGACCCTGCGCGGTCCGCGTGGCGGCCTGATCCTGGCCAAGGCCAACGAAGAAATCGAGAAGAAGCTCAACGCCGCGGTCTTCCCGGGCGCCCAGGGCGGCCCGCTGATGCACGTGATCGCCGGCAAGGCGGTGTGCTTCAAGGAAGCGCTGGAGCCTGGCTTCAAGGCCTACCAGCAGCAAGTGATCGACAACGCCCAGGCCATGGCCGGCGTCTTTATCAAACGCGGCTACGATGTAGTGTCCGGCGGCACCGACAACCACCTGTTCCTGGTCAGCCTGATCCGTCAGGGCCTCACCGGCAAGGAGGCGGACGCCGCCCTGGGTCGCGCGCACATCACCGTGAACAAGAACGCCGTGCCGAACGATCCACAGTCGCCGTTCGTGACCTCCGGCCTGCGTATCGGCACCCCGGCGGTGACCACCCGCGGCTTCAAGGTTACCCAGTGCGTGGAGCTGGCCGGCTGGATCTGCGACATCCTCGATCACCTCGGCGATGCCGATGTCGAGGCCAATGTCGCTCGTCAGGTATCGGCCCTGTGCGCGGACTTCCCGGTTTATCGCTGAGTGCGGTTTTGGAGTAAATGACTATGCAACGCTACTCGGGCTTCGGCCTCTTCAAGCACTCCCTCAGCCACCATGAAAACTGGCAGCGCATGTGGCGCACGCCGACCCCGAAAAAGGTCTACGACGTGGTCATCGTCGGCGGTGGCGGGCATGGCCTGGCGACCGCCTACTACCTGGCCAAGGAGCACGGCATCACCAACGTCGCCGTGGTCGAGAAAGGCTGGCTGGGCGGCGGTAACACCGCGCGCAACACCACCATCGTGCGTTCCAACTACCTGTGGGACGAGTCGGCGCACCTGTACGAACACGCGATGAAACTGTGGGAAGGCCTGTCCCAGGACCTCAACTACAACGTGATGTTCTCCCAGCGCGGCGTCTACAACCTGTGCCACACCCTGCAGGACATCCGTGATTCCGAGCGTCGGGTCAGCGCCAACCGCCTCAACGGCGTGGACGGCGAGCTGCTCAACGCCAAGCAGGTGGCGGACGAGATTCCGTACCTGGACTGCTCGAAAAACACTCGCTACCCGGTGCTGGGCGCTACCGTCCAGCGCCGTGGCGGCGTGGCCCGTCACGACGCCGTGGCCTGGGGCTTCGCCCGTGCCGCCGACGCCCTGGGCGTGGACCTGATCCAGCAGACCGAAGTGATCGGCTTCCGCAAGGAAAACGGTGTGTGCATCGGCGTGGAAACCAACAAGGGCTTCATCGGCGCCAAGCGCGTCGGCGTGGTCACCGCCGGTAACTCCGGGCACATGGCCAAGCTCGCCGGCTTTCGCCTGCCGATCGAATCGCACCCGCTGCAAGCGCTGGTGTCCGAGCCGATCAAGCCGATCATCGACAGCGTGATCATGTCCAACGCGGTGCACGGTTACATCAGCCAGTCCGACAAGGGCGACCTGGTGATCGGCGCCGGTATCGACGGCTGGGTCGGCTACGGCCAGCGCGGTTCGTACCCGGTGATCGAGCACACCATCCAGGCCATCGTCGAGATGTTCCCGATCCTTTCGCGGGTGCGCATGAACCGCCAGTGGGGCGGCATCGTCGACACCACCCCGGACGCCTGCCCGATCATCTCCAAGACCCCGGTGCCGAACATGTTCTTCAACTGCGGTTGGGGCACCGGCGGCTTCAAGGCAACACCTGGCTCGGGCAACGTATTCGCCGCGAGCCTGGCCAAGGGTGAAATGCACCCGCTGGCCGCACCTTTCTCCATCGACCGTTTCCACAACGGTGCGCTGATCGACGAACACGGCGCTGCAGCTGTCGCCCACTAACAGGAGAAATCCCTATGTTGCACATCTTCTGTCCTCACTGCGGCGAACTGCGCTCCGAAGAGGAATTCCATTCGTCCGGCCAGGCGCATATCCCGCGTCCACTGGACCCGAACAACTGCACCGACGAGGAGTGGGGCGACTACATGTTCTTCCGCGACAACCCTCGCGGCCTGCATCACGAGCTGTGGATCCATGCCGCCGGCTGCCGTCAGTACTTCAACGCCACCCGCGACACCGTGACCTACGAGATTCTCGAAACCTACAAGATCGGTACCAAGCCGCAATTCACCGACAAGACCGATAGCCCGAAAGCGGCCACGCAGGCTCTGGGAGAGAAGGTATGAGCCAGTCCAATCGCCTGTCCAACGGCGGACGCATCGACCGCAACAAAGTCCTCAGCTTCACCTTCAACGGCCAGACCTACAAAGGCTTTGAAGGCGACACCCTGGCCGCCGCCCTGCTGGCCAACGGCGTGGACATCATCGGTCGCAGCTTCAAGTATTCCCGGCCGCGCGGCATTTTCGCCGCCGGTGCCGAAGAGCCGAACGCGGTGCTGCAGATCGGCGCCACCGAAGCCACCCAGATCCCCAACGTGCGCGCCACCCAACAGGCGCTGTACCAGGGCCTGGTCGCCACCAGCACCAACGGCTGGCCAAGCGTCAACAACGACATGATGGGGATTCTCGGCAAGGTCGGTGGCAAGCTGATGCCGCCGGGCTTCTACTACAAAACCTTCATGTACCCGCAATCGTTCTGGATGACCTACGAGAAGTACATCCGCAAGGCCGCGGGCCTGGGTCGCTCGCCGACCGAGAACGATCCGGACACCTACGACTACATGAACCAGCACTGCGACGTACTGATCGTCGGTGCCGGCCCCGCCGGCCTGGCCGCGGCCCTGGCGGCTGCGCGCAGCGGTGCGCGGGTGATCCTCGCCGACGAGCAGGAAGAATTCGGCGGCAGCCTGCTGGACAGCCGCGAAAGCCTGGACGGCAAGCCGGCGGCCGAGTGGATCGCCACCGTGGTCGCCGAGCTGAAGTCGCTGCCAGACGTGACCCTGCTGCCACGGGCTACCGTGAACGGCTACCACGACCATAACTTCCTGACCATTCACGAGCGCCTGACCGACCACCTCGGCGACCGCGCACCAATCGGCCAGGTGCGCCAGCGCATCCACCGGGTGCGCGCCAAGCGCGTGGTACTGGCCACCGGCGCCTGCGAGCGTCCGCTGGTCTACGGCAACAACGACGTGCCGGGCAACATGCTGGCCGGCGCGGTCTCGGTCTACGTGCGCCGCTACGGCGTGGCACCGGGCAAGAAGCTGGTGCTGAGCACCAACAACGACCACGCCTACCGTGTGGCCCTGGACTGGCTCGACGCCAGCCTGCAAGTGGTGGCCATCGCCGATGCCCGTCACAACCCACGCGGCGCGCTGGTGGAAGAAGCCCGCGCCAAGGGCATTCGCATCCTCACTTCCAGTGCGGTGATCGAAGCCCGTGGCAGCAAGCATGTGACCGGCGCCCGCGTCGCGGCGATCGACGTCAAGGCTCACAAGGTCACAAGCCCGGGCGAGTGGCTGGACTGCGACCTGATTGCCAGCTCCGGCGGCTACAGCCCGGTGGTGCACCTGGCGTCGCACCTGGGCGGCAAGCCGATCTGGCGTGAAGACATCCTCGGTTTCGTACCGGGCGAAGCACCGCAGAAACGCGTGTGTGTCGGCGGCATCAACGGCGTCTATGGCCTCGGCGATTCCCTGGCCGACGGTTTCGAAGGTGGCGTGCGTGCCGCCAGCGAAGCGGGTTTCAAGGCCGTGGAAGCGATACTGCCCAAGGCCCTCAGCCGTGTGGAAGAACCGACCCTGGCGCTGTTCCAGGTGCCCCATGAGAAAGGCACCGCGCGGGCACCCAAGCAGTTCGTCGACCTGCAGAACGACGTCACCGCCGCCGCCATCGAACTGGCGACCCGCGAGGGCTTCGAGTCGGTCGAGCACGTCAAACGCTACACCGCCCTGGGCTTCGGTACCGACCAGGGCAAGCTCGGCAACGTCAACGGCCTGGCTATTGCGGCCCGTTCGCTGAACGTGAGCATCCCGCAGATGGGCACCACCATGTTCCGTCCGAACTACACGCCGGTGACTTTCGGCGCCGTGGCCGGTCGTCACTGCGGGCACATCTTCGAGCCGGTGCGTTTCACCGCGCTGCATGCGTGGCACGTGAAGAACGGCGCCGAGTTCGAGGACGTCGGCCAGTGGAAGCGCCCCTGGTACTTCCCGAAGAATGGCGAAGACCTGCACGCCGCGGTCAAGCGCGAGTGCAAGGCGGTGCGCGACAGCGTCGGCCTGCTCGACGCCTCGACCCTGGGCAAGATCGATATCCAGGGTCCGGACGCTCGTGAGTTCCTCAACCGCATCTACACCAACGCCTGGACCAAGCTCGACGTGGGCAAGGCGCGCTACGGCCTGATGTGCAAGGAAGACGGTATGGTCTTCGATGACGGCGTGACCGCCTGTGTCGGCGAAAACCACTTCATCATGACCACCACCACGGGCGGCGCCGCGCGCGTCCTGCAATGGCTGGAGATCTATCAGCAGACCGAATGGCCGGACCTCAAGGTGTACTTCACCTCGGTCACCGACCACTGGGCGACCATGACCCTGTCCGGGCCGAACAGCCGCAAGCTGCTCAGCGAAGTCACCGATATCGATCTGGACAAGGACGGCTTCCCGTTCATGACCTGGAAAGAAGGCCTGGTGGGCGGCGTGCCGGCGCGGGTGTTCCGCATTTCCTTCACCGGCGAGCTGTCGTACGAAGTCAACGTCCAGGCCGATTACGCCATGGGCGTGCTGGAGCAGATCGTCGAGGCCGGCAAGAAGTACAACCTGACCCCGTACGGCACCGAAACCATGCACGTATTGCGGGCTGAGAAGGGCTTCATCATCGTCGGCCAGGACACTGACGGCTCGATGACTCCGGATGACTTGAACATGGGCTGGTGTGTCGGTCGCACCAAACCGTTCTCGTGGATCGGCTGGCGTGGCATGAACCGCGAAGACTGCGTGCGCGACCAGCGCAAGCAACTGGTGGGCCTGAAGCCGATCGACCCGAACCAGTGGCTGCCGGAAGGCGCGCAACTGGTGTTCAACACCAAGCAGGCGATCCCGATGAGCATGGTTGGTCACGTGACCTCCAGCTATGCCCATAACTCCCTGGGTTATTCGTTTGCCATGGGTGTGGTCAAGGGCGGCCTGAAGCGGATGGGCGAGCGGGTGTTCGCGCCATTGGCCGACGGCACGGTGATCGAGGCGGAAATCGTTTCTTCGGTGTTCTTCGATCCGAAAGGCGATCGCCAGAACGTTTAACAAAGGTCCTGTAGCCGCTGCCGAAGGCTGCGATAAGGTTCGAAGAACCTTCCGGCGCCATCAAGAGCGGCGCCTGCTTCGCAGTCGTTCGCAGCCTGCGGCAGCGGCTACAGGATCGGTGGTTTTCGCACAACAGAATTTCAAGACAGGTGCTCTATGACCGCAGTCAACGTTTACCAACAGCGCCCGACCACTGGCGCCAAAGCCGAGTCGTCGCTGCACCATGCCGACCTCGCCAGCCTGGTGGGCAAGGGCCGCAAGAACGCAGGCGTGACCCTGCGCGAGAAGAAACTCCTCGGCCACCTGACCATCCGTGGCGATGCTCATGACCCGGCCTTCGCTGCCGGCGTGCACAAGGCCCTGGGCCTGGAGCTGCCGGTGGCCCTGACCGTGGTCGCCAAGGGCGAAACCAGCCTGCAGTGGATGGGGCCGGACGAGTGGTTGCTGGTGGTGCCGAGCGGCGAAGAATTCGCCGCCGAGAAAAAACTGCGCGAAGCGCTGGGCGACCTGCACATCCAGATCGTCAACGTCAGTGGCGGCCAGCAGATTCTCGAACTGTCCGGCCCGAACGTGCGCCAGGTGCTGATGAAGTCCACCAGCTACGACGTGCACCCCAACAACTTCCCGGTGGGCAAGGCCGTTGGCACTGTGTTCGCCAAGTCGCAACTGGTGATCCGCCGCATGGGCGAAGACACCTGGGAACTGGTGATCCGCCGCAGCTTCTCCGATTACTGGTGGTTGTGGCTGCAGGATGCCGCCGCCGAATACGGCCTCAGCGTCCAGGCCTGACGCGAATCCCTGTAGCCGCTGCCGCAGGCTGCGATCGACCCCGCAGGGGGCGTCGCTCTTGAGGGCGCTGGAAGGTCCTTCGACCAACGTGGCCCGGACTTATCGCAGCCTGCGGCAGCGGCTACAGAAGTGTACTTACGAACAGGAGTCACCCCGCATGAGTCGCGCACCCGATACCTGGATTCTCACTGCCGACTGCCCCAGCGTGCTCGGCACGGTGGACGCGGTGACCCGCTTTCTGTTCGAGCAGGGCTGCTACGTCACCGAGCACCACTCCTTCGATGACCGGCTTTCGGCGCGTTTTTTCATTCGCGTGGAATTCCGCCAGCCCGAGAACTTCAACGAGCAGGGCCTGCGCGACGGTCTGGCCGAGCGCGCCCGGGCTTTCGACATGAACGTCGAGCTGACCCCGCCGCAGCATCGGCCGAAAGTGGTGATCATGGTCTCCAAGGCCGATCACTGCCTCAACGACCTGCTCTACCGCCAGCGCATCGGCCAACTGGCGATGGACGTGGTGGCGGTGGTGTCCAACCATCCGGACCTCAAGCCCCTGGCCGACTGGCACCAGATCCCGTACTACCACTTCCCCCTGGACCCCAACGACAAGCCGTCCCAGGAGCGCCAGGTGTGGCAGGTGATCGAGGACTCCGGCGCCGAACTGGTGATCCTTGCGCGCTACATGCAAGTGCTGTCGCCGGAGCTGTGCCGCAAGCTCGATGGCAAGGCGATCAACATCCACCACTCCCTGCTGCCCGGTTTCAAGGGCGCCAAGCCTTATCACCAGGCCTACAACAAGGGCGTGAAACTGGTGGGCGCCACCGCGCACTACATCAACAACGACCTGGACGAGGGCCCGATCATCGCCCAGGGCGTGGAAGTGGTGGACCACAGTCATTACCCCGAGGACCTGATCGCCAAGGGGCGCGATATCGAAGGCCTGACCCTGGCGCGGGCTGTGGGTTATCACATCGAACGGCGGGTGTTTCTGAACGCCAACCGGACGGTGGTTCTATGACCTGTAGCCGCTGCCGCAGGCTGCGATCGACCCCGTAGGGGGCGCCGCCCTTGAGGGCCCTTCGACCAACGTGGCCCGGACTTATCGCAGCCTGCGGCAGCGGCTACAGCGAAGCGATTTTGAAGAACGAAACAGCATCTGTACCCGAGCACTCTACGCGCTGCCTTTTTCCGGCAACGCGGTTTCATAAAAACAACAGCGAGGTGAAAGCATGTCTGGTAATCGTGGTGTCGTGTATCTCGGCAACGGCAAGGTCGAAGTACAGAAAATCGACTATCCAAAAATGCAGGACCCGCGTGGCAGGAAGATTGAGCACGGCGTCATCCTGCGCGTGGTATCCACCAATATCTGCGGCTCGGACCAGCACATGGTGCGCGGCCGTACCACTGCCCAGGTCGGCCTGGTCCTGGGTCACGAAATCACTGGCGAGGTGGTGGAGAAGGGCAGCGACGTCGAGAACCTGAAGCTCGGCGACCTGGTCTCGGTGCCGTTCAACGTGGCTTGCGGGCGCTGCCGTTCCTGCAAGGAGCAACACACCGGGGTCTGCCTGACCGTCAACCCGGCCCGCGCCGGCGGTGCCTACGGCTACGTCGACATGGGCGACTGGACCGGTGGCCAGGCCGAGTACGTGCTGGTGCCGTACGCCGACTTCAACCTGCTGAAGCTGCCGGACCGCGACAAGGCCATGGAGAAGATCCGCGACCTGACCTGCCTGTCCGACATCCTGCCGACCGGCTATCACGGCGCGGTAACGGCCGGCGTTGGCCCGGGCAGCACCGTCTACATCGCCGGTGCCGGCCCGGTAGGCCTGGCCGCGGCTGCGTCCGCCCGTCTGCTGGGCGCGGCGGTGGTGATCGTTGGCGACGTCAACCCGGTGCGCCTGGCCCACGCCAAGGCCCAGGGTTTTGAAATCGCCGACCTGTCCAAGGACACCCCGCTGCACGAACAGATCGCCGCGCTGCTCGGCGAGCCGGAAGTGGATTGCGCGGTCGACGCGGTGGGCTTCGAAGCCCGCGGCCATGGTCATTCCGGTGCCCAGCACGAAGCGCCGGCCACGGTGCTCAACTCGTTGATGGGCGTGGTGCGGGTCGCCGGCAAGATCGGTATTCCGGGCCTCTACGTCACCGAAGACCCGGGCGCGGTGGATGCCGCGGCCAAGATGGGCAGCCTGAGCATCCGCTTCGGCCTCGGCTGGGCCAAGTCCCACAGCTTCCACACCGGCCAGACCCCGGTGATGAAGTACAACCGCCAACTGATGCAAGCCATCATGTGGGACCGCATCAACATCGCCGAAGTGGTCGGCGTGCAGGTCATCAGCCTGGACGACGCACCGCGTGGCTACGGCGAGTTCGATGCCGGCGTGCCGAAGAAATTCGTCATCGACCCGCACAAGCTGTTCAGTGCGGCCTAAGGCTTTGGCGCAGTAAAAAGGGCGACCCTCGGGTTGCCCTTTTTTATGCCTGTTTTCGATGTTCAGAAACCTGCGCCTGGATAGTGGAGCCAGTATTTCCCGGACAGTATTTCTGCAATGTCGGGTGGCGGGAACACAGACGGCGCATCTCGGTTGAAGCGGGAGCGCCACTGCGGAAGCCACCAATAGTTGAGCGCGGTTCCTCTGGGCTTAAGGACAAAGCCCAGCACTGTGTCATCGATCCGCCCCTCTTTATAAAACCTGTGGCTGTGATCCATGAGGCTCAGGTAATGGTTGATGGGCAGCTTCAGCATCAGGATCGAGGTATAGACCTTCTCCGACTGTGTGCGTGTCGGGCTTTCAAGCAGACCGAGCGCTTCGCAGTAATACGCTTGCGGCTGCTGGGTGATGCTGCTGGCCGTGGGTTCGGCGAGGATATCGAAGACGTTGGTGTCTTCTTGCCAGGCTCTTTCATTACCTTGCTTGAAGTAGTCGGTAACGAAACGGCTCAGCGGGCCGTTGGCTGCGGTTTGGCCCGCACATGCCAAATCATCGACCGGCGACCAGACGCGCCAGGCCACGATGGAGATGAGTGCAATGGCCAAGAGTGGATACAGGATTTTTTTCATTGTGGTTTGCTATGGCTGCTTTGACGAAAACAGCGAAATCATAGACCCGGTTGCATGGGGACCATGCTGAGACTTTTCAGAAACGTCTTTGCCAGGTTATCGGTCAGGGGCCGCTTCTGCGCTGTAGAAGCGAGCCTGCCCGCAATAAAACCTGCTCGACATTGATTCAGGTTTTGTCGTGCGGGGCTAAAGGTCGATCTTCGGAAAACCTGGTTTCGCGCTGGGGAGGTAACCTTGTGGTGATCTGTGATCGGCGACCGGGAACATTCCTATTGGCCACCAGTCAAATGGCTGCTTTTTCCCACCCAATATCGGGTGGTTTTCATGCTCAAGAGGTTGTCTCGATGAAAATTTCCCGCAGTGTTGCACTGGCTACGTTGCTGACCCTGGGAGCCAGCCCGGTTTTTGCCGCAGGCTTCAGCCTGAGCGATGCCGCCAATGCGGTGTCCAGCATGCAGGGTGGCGACAAGGCCGCCGCTGCCGCTCCAACCTCGCAGACCGCCAATCTGCTCAGTGCCCTTTCGCAGCTGGATGTCACGCCGGAGCAGGCCATCGGCGGTACCGGCGCGATGCTGGGCCTGGCGAAGAACCAGCTGAGCAGCACCGATTACTCGCAACTGAGCAAAAGCGTTCCGGGGCTGGACAAGCTCTCGGGCGGCAACGCGCTGGGCAGCCTGGGCGCCTTGAGTGGCCTGCTGGGGCAGAGCGGTGGCAACAAGACCGCCGGCCTGGAGAGTGCGTTGGGTAACGTGCAGAACACCAATGACCTGAACAGCGCATTCAGCGCCCTGGGCATGGACAGCGGCATGATCGGCCAGTTCGCCCCGGTGCTCCTGCAATACCTGGGTCAGCAGGGCGTGGGCGGTTCGCTGCTCAACAGCCTGGGCGGGATCTGGGGCGTCGGCAGCGGCAGTTGATCAACGGCGCTCGGCGCGCAAGGCGTCGATGCGCTGGTCCTTTTCGGTCCAGAGCTGGTTGACCCAGTTCTGGACGGTCTGGCGAAACGCCGGATCGTTTTCGTAATCCCCCTGCCACAACGCCGGGTCCAGCTCACGGGTCTGGATATCGACGATCACCCGCGGCACGTTGCCGCTGATCAGGTCCCAGAAACCGGGAATCTTCTGCTGCGGATAGACCACCGTCACATCGAGGATGGCGTCGAGCTGTTCGCCCATGGCCGCCAGTACGAAGGCCACGCCGCCGGCCTTCGGCTTGAGCAACTGCTTGAAAGGGGATTGCTGCTGCTCACGCTTGGCCGGCGTGAAGCGGGTGCCTTCCAGGTAGTTGACCACCGTGACCGGCTGGCGCTTGAACAGCTCGCAGGCGGCCTTGGTGATTTCCAGGTCCTTGCCTTGCAGCTCCGGGTTCCTGGCCAGGAACGCCTTGCTGTAGCGCTTCATGAAGGGATAATCCAGGGCCCACCAGGCGAGGCCGAGGAAGGGCACCCAGATCAGCTCTTTTTTCAGGAAGAACTTGAAGAAGGGGGTACGGCGGTTGAGGGTCTGGATCAGCGCCGGGATGTCGACCCAGGACTGGTGGTTGCTGATCACCAGGTAAGAAGTGTCGCCCCGCAGCTCGTCACCGCCGCGGATATCCCACTGGGTGGGAATGCACAGGGCGAAGATCAGTTTGTCGATTTCGGCCCAGGTTTCGGCAATCCACATCACCGCCTTCGACGCATAGTCGCGCAGGCGCCCTGGCAGGACCAGCTTGAGCAGGGCGAACACCATCAGCGGCCCGAACAGGACCAGGGTGTTGAGCAACAGCAGCAGGGTGACGAAACAGCCGGTGAGCAGGCGGCGCATAAGGAACTCTTGAAAACCTTTGGGCGCGCCATGATAAGCACCTTGGCCGGGCTGGCCAAATCCTGATGTGCTGACGAATGTTTCACGTATACCGGGATATGCTGGCGGTCAATTTCGCCGACCGTGGCGGCTGCGGGTTTTCTCGCGGGCCGAACCAATTGCCCGGCCACGGTCTAAAATCCTGCTGCCCACTTTCCAAGGAACCTGCTCACGTGAAATCCGTCCTTGCACTCCTGTCCCTGCTGGCGCTGCCGGTCATGGCCGCCGAGCCGACCCTCTACGGGCGCTACGAATACATTCAACTGCCGGAAATCGGCGAAACCCTCAAGGCCAAGATGGACACCGGCGCCCTGACCGCCTCGCTGTCGGCCAAGGACATCGAGACCTTCACCCGCGATGGCGAGGAGTGGGTACGTTTCCGCCTGGCGACCAAGGATGCCGACGGCAAGGTCTACGAACACAAGGTGGCGCGGATCAGCAAGATCAAGAACCGCGCCGATGAAGACGAAGACAAGGAAGAGGCCCAGGTGGCCAAGCGTCCGGTGGTCGACCTGGAAATGTGCCTGGGTAACGTCAAGCGCACTGTCGAGGTCAACCTGACCGACCGCAGCAGCTTCAACTACCCACTGCTGATCGGCGCCAAGGCCCTGCGCGAGTTCGGCGCCGCCGTGAACCCGGCCCGGCGTTACACCGCGGACAAGCCCGACTGCTGATCAGACCTGATTGACGGCGCATGAGGCATCCGGCACCGTTCTGGCACTTACCTCCCGTGCTTGGATGCCATGCCTCATATCCTGATTGTCGAAGACGAAGCGGCGATTGCCGATACGCTGATTTTTGCCCTGCAGGGTGAAGGTTTCAGCACCACCTGGCTGAATCTCGGGCAGGCGGCGCTGGACTATCAGCGCCATACACCGGCGGACCTGCTGATTCTCGACATTGGCCTGCCGGACATCAGCGGCTTCGAAACCTGCAAGCAACTGCGGCGCTTCAGCGAGGTGCCAGTGATGTTCCTCAGTGCCCGGGACGGTGAAATCGACCGGGTGGTGGGCCTGGAAATCGGCGCCGACGATTACGTGGTCAAGCCCTTCAGCCCGCGCGAGGTCGCCGCGAGGGTCAAGGCCATCCTCAAGCGCATGGCGCCGCGGGCGGTGGTCGAGGCGCCGGCTTCGCCGTTTCAGGTCGATACCGACAAGTTCCAGATCAGCTATCGCGGCCAGTTGCTGAGCCTGACCCGCCATGAGTTCCGCCTGCTGCATTGCCTGCTGGAGCAACCCGAGCGGGTGTTCAGCCGCGAGCAGTTGCTCGACGCCCTGGGGGTGGCGGCGGATGCCGGCTACGAGCGCAGCATCGACAGCCATATCAAGAGCCTGCGGGCCAAGCTGCGCCTGGTGGCGGCCGATGCCGAGCCGATCCAGACCCATCGCGGCCTGGGCTACAGCTACAGCCCGGGGCACAGCTGATGCCGTTGGGAATCCGGATTTTCCTGGTCTACGTCCTGTTCGTCGGCCTGACCGGTTATTTCGTGCTCAGCACGGTGATGGAGGAGATCCGCCCGGGCGTGCGCCAGTCCACCGAAGAAACCCTGGTGGACACCGCCAACCTGCTGGCGGAAATCCTGCGCGATGACTTCAAGGCCGGCACCCTCAGCGAGAACCGCTGGCCGCAGTTGCTCAAGGCCTATGGCGAGCGGCAGCCGGCGGCGACCATCTGGGGCCTGCCGAAGAACCAGGTCAACCACCGCATCTACGTCACCGACGCCCAGGGCAAAGTGGTGCTGGACTCCAGCGGCCTGGCGGTCGGCCAGGACTATTCGCGCTGGAACGACGTGTACCTGACCCTGCGCGGCCAATACGGCGCGCGCTCCTCGCGCAGCGTGGCCGATGACCCGAACTCCTCGGTGATGCATGTCGGCGCGCCGATTCGCGACAACGGCCGGATCATCGGCGTGGTCACCGTGGCCAAGCCCAACAGTTCCCTGCAACCCTACGTCGACCGCACCGAGCGCCGCCTGCTGTGGTACGGCGCCGGCCTGATCGGCCTGGGCCTGCTGTTCGGTGCCTTGCTGTCCTGGTGGCTGAGCGCTGCCCTGCGCCGCCTGACCGGTTATGCCCAGGCGGTCAGCGAAGGCCGTCGCGCCGAGCTGCCGCACTATCGCGGCGGCGAACTGGAACAGCTGGCCACGGCGGTGGAGGACATGCGCACCCAGCTGGAGGGCAAGGCCTATGTCGAGCGTTATGTGCACACCCTGACCCACGAACTGAAAAGCCCGCTGGCGGCGATTCGCGGGGCGGCGGAGCTGTTGCAGAGCGATATGCCCGGCGAACAGCGCGCACGTTTCGTCAGCAACATCGACAGCGAAAGCGCGCGCATGCAGCACTTGATCGAGCGTTTGCTGAACCTGGCGCTGGTCGAGCAGCGTCATGGCCTGGAAGAGCGGGAGGCGGTGCCGCTGGCGGACCTGGCGAACCAGGTGCTGGACAGCCAGAAGGCACGGATCGAGGGCAAGGGCCTGCAGGTCGAGCAGCGTATCGACCCGGGGCTGAAGCTGTCGGGAGAAGCGTTCCTGTTGCGCCAGGCCCTGGGCAACCTGCTGGAAAACGCCCTGGATTTCACCCCCGCCGGTGGTGTGCTGCGCCTGAGCGCCAGCAGAACGGGCGACCAGCTGCGGTTGAGCCTGTTCAACCAGGCCGAGCCCATCCCGGACTACGCCCTGGCGCGCCTGACCGAACGTTTCTACTCCCTGCCACGGCCTGACAGCGGGCGCAAAAGCACCGGCCTGGGGCTGAACTTCGTCGAAGAGGTGGTGCAGCTGCATGGCGGCCAGATGCGGATCGGCAATGTGGAAGGCGGCGTTGAAGTGACCTTGCAGTTCCCGGCCTGATTCCCTGCGTGTACCGTTTTGCGGCTGCTTCGCAGACCGATCGCAGGCTGCGCCAGCGGCTGCAAGATGCACGGAATCTGTGTAGCCGCTGGCGCAGCCTGCGATCGGGCGCGAAGCAGCCGCCAGATCTGCCAGCCACCCCATCTCTATGGGGCCACCGATAGACGCTCCTGCAAAGGGCGAGGGGCAATCTCCACACAGTCTCCACACAGCCCCCATAAAACCCCCACATGGGCTGCCCAGACTCTCCCTCATTCGAACAGGGAGAGAACCCATGAATCGCAATCTGACCATAAAGCTGGGGGCTATCGCCCTTTTGATCCTGGGGCTGCTGGTCCCGCTGTTGATGATCGACGGGCTGATCCAGGAGCGCCAGGAACTGCGCGACGGTGTGCTGACCGATATCGCCCGCAGCTCCAGCTACAGCCAGCAACTGAGCGGCCCGCTGCTGGTGGTGCCTTATCGCAAGGTGGTGCGCACCTGGAAAACCAACGAGAAGACCAACAAGCGTTACCAGGAGCTGGGAGAAGAGCGCGGGCAGCTGTATTTCCTGCCGGAGCACTTCGAACTCGATGGCCAGGTACGGACCGAATTGCGTGCCCGGGGCATCTACCAGGCCCGGCTGTTCCATGCCAACAACCGCATCAGCGGCCAGTTTGCGCTGCCCGAGCAATTGGGGATCAAGGAAGACTTCGTCGACTACAAATTCGAGCAGCCGTTTCTCGCCGTGGGCATCAGCGACATTCGCGGTATCGAACAAGCGCTGGCCCTCGAACTGAACGGACAGAACCTGCCGTTCGCTCCCGGCAGCCGGATTGACTGGCTCGGGGAGGGCGTACACGTCAACCTGCCGCTGCTGGACGGCAAGCGCAGCACCGACCTGGACTTCGCCTTCGATCTGCAACTGCAAGGCACCGGTCAGTTGCAGGTGCTGCCGGTGGGCAAGACCAGCAAGGTGCGCCTGCGTGCCGACTGGCCTCATCCGAGCTTTATCGGCAACTACCTGCCGGCCCAGCGTGAGATTTCCGACCTGGGCTTCGCCGCCAACTGGCAGACCTCGTTCTTCTCCACCAACCTGGAAAGCGCGTTGATCAATTGCCTGGCCAGCGGGCAGTGCAAGGAGTTCAAGAACCGCTCCTTCGGCGTGAGTTTCATCGACCCGGTGGACCAGTACCTCAAGAGCGACCGGGCGATCAAATACGCGCTGCTGTTCATCGCCCTGACCTTTGCCGGCTTCTTCCTCTTCGAGGTGCTCAAGAGCCTGGCGGTGCACCCGGTGCAATACGCCCTGGTGGGCGTGGCCCTGGCGTTCTTCTATCTGTTGCTGCTGTCGCTGTCGGAGCACATCGGCTTCGCCCTGGCCTACCTGCTGTCGGCCGGGGCCTGTGTGGCGCTGATCGGCTTCTACGTCAGCCATGTGTTGCGCAGCCTGGGCCACGGCCTGAGTTTCGCCGCCGGCCTGGCCGCTTTGTATGGCCTGTTGTACGGCTTGCTCAGCGCCGAGGATTACGCGCTGCTGATGGGCTCGCTGCTGCTGTTCGGCCTGCTGGGTGTGTTCATGGTGCTGACCCGCAAACTCGACTGGTACGGCGTAGGCCAGGCCAAACCGGCCCAGCCGCTGACGTTCGAGGCGCAGGTGGCCCATGAGTAGGTCGTTGGGGTTGCGCGAGGACCAGCAGGCAGCGGAAGCCTTGCTGGCATGGATAGTCGGGTTGCTGCCTGAAGCTCCGTGGGGCGGCCATCGCGAGCAAGCTCGCTCCTACAGGTACTGCGCTGTTCCATGTAGGAGCGAGCTTGCTCGCGATAGGGCCGGACCGGCCGCCACCATGCTTCAGGTGATGACCGCGCCCGGGGCCTTCAAACCGGCGGCTGGGTCGCCAGCATCGAAGGGCGTCGACTGACCTCGGCGTACCAGGCCGCCAGTTGGGGCTGGGCGTCGCGCCACCGCAGGTCGGGGTGGCGGAAATCGAGGTAACCCAGGGCACAGGCGACGCCGATGGAAGCGACGTCGAAGTGGCTGGCCAGTTCGGCGATCGCATCGGCCTCGAGCACGGCCAGGGCGCGGCGGATCTTGTCGCGCTGGCCGTCGAGCCACTGCTCCCAGTGTTTCTCGGGGGCGCGCAGGGCCAGTTCGTAACGGATCAGCACCGAGGCATCGAGGATCCCGTCGGCCAGCGCCGCCAGGGTCAGGCGCCGCCAGCGGGCCGAGCCTTCGCGGGGGATCAGCGGGTTGCCGACATGCTGCTGGTCGAGGTAGTCGAGGATCACCCGGCTGTCGTACAGCACGTTGCCGTCGGCCAGGCGCAGGGCGGGAATCTTGCCCAGCGGGTTGTCCTGGTTGAGGGCGGTGTCCGGGTTCACCGGGGTCAACTGGCTGGCTTGCAGGACCACGCGGTCCAGCTGGCCGGTCTCGTGCAGCAGCACCATGACTTTGCGCACATAAGGTGATGCCGGGTTGTGGAACAGCGTCATGCTGGGGGTGGACATGAATATTCCTCGAAGGTGGAAGTGGAGCGCAGGCTCGCCGCCCCGGGGATCTTAACGCAGCCTCTGGCCCCGGCCACAGGGGCGGCATGCAGGACAGACAAGGAGTGATGAATGCGCAGGTGTTATTTTCGGCACGGGTTGTACAGCCTGGTCCTGACGCTGTCGGGCGCGCTGGCGGTGTACCTGGCCTTGCAGTATGAGTTTCGCCGCCACGGCGAGGGTGAGCCGGAACTGATCATGGCGTTCGCCTACATGGCCTGGTACTGGGCGCTGCCGGCGCTGGCCTTGCCGGCTTTGGGCTGTGCCCTGCTGAGTCTGCGGGGCCCCGGCCCGGTGACCCGGCCCTGGCGCTGGGGCCTGGCGGCGAGCTACGTACCGCTGCTGGGGCTGGCGCTGTTCTGCGTACTGGTGGCCGCCGAGGCGCAGCAGGAAAACCGCGTATTCATCCCGGTGCTGCCGATCGGCCTGGGGCTGGCGCTGTACCTGTGGCGCGGTTTCCCCGCCGCCGGGGTCAGGCCGGTGGCGGGCGGTTGAACAGACCCCGCAGGGCGATCAGGGCCGGAGCGCCCAGGCCGAGCCAGCTCAGGGCGTCCCAGATGCCGTCGCCGAGCAGCGCGGAGAACAGCCCCGCGGCACAGAGCACGGCAATGAACAACGGCGCGCCGAAGACCTTCCAGAAATTCGATTGCCGCGGCTTCATGGCGCCACCGCGGCGGGTTCGCCTAATGCCGGCCGGGCCGCGCGGCGCCGCACCAGCCACAGGTACACCCCGCTGCCCAGGACAATGATGGTCAGCACATCCAGGGTCGCCCAGAGGATCTTCATCGGCAGGCCGCCGTAGTCGCCGAAGTGCAGCGGTTGCGACATGCCCATGGCGTCCATGTACCAGGGACGTTCGGCCACCGCGGTGACCTCCAGGGTGCTGGCGTCGATCAGCACCGGGGTCAGCAGGTGCGAGGTCAGGTGGGTGCTGCCTTTCATGAACACCGCGTAGTGATGCTCGCTGGAAAAACGTGTGCCGGGGAAGGCGATGAAGTCCGGCTGCATGCCCGGCGCCACTTCCTTGGCGATCTCCAGCAGGCGGCTGGCCGGGGCCAGTCGGGTCAGTGGCGGGGCCTCGCGGTAAGGCTCGATCATCGCGCTGAGGCTGTCGTTGCGCCAGGCCGCGATCAGCAAGTCGGCGCAGGCGCTGATCACCCCGGTGACGCCGACCACGAGGGCCCAGGTCAGGGTCACCACGCCGATCAGGTTATGCAGGTCCAGCCAGCGCAGGCGGGTGGACTTGTCCTGGCGCACCGTGGCGAACTCCAGCCGGCGCATGAACGGCAGGTACAGCACCACGCCGGAGACGATCGCCAGCACGAACAGCAGCCCCATGAACGCCAGCAGCAGCTTGCCCGGCAGGCCGGCGAACAGGTCCACGTGCAGGCGCAGCATGAACATCATCAGCCCGCCATTGGCCGAGGGTGTTTCCACGGCTTCGCCGGTGCGCGCGTCGAGCATGAAGGTGTGGGACGAGTTGGGCTCGGTGCCGGCGGTCCTGGCCATGATGGTGAGCACGCCGTTGGGGTCTTCCTCGTCCCAGCCGAAGTACTGCATGACCTCGCCCGGCCGATGGGCCTCGGCGGCGCGCACCAGCTGCTGCAGATCCAGCTGCGGGGTGTCGGCGGGCATTTCCCGCAGCTGCGGTGCGTCGCCCAGCAGTTGATCGATCTCGTGGTGAAAGATCAGCGGCAGGCCGGTCAGGGCCAGCATCAGCAGGAACACCGTGCAGATCAGGCTGGTCCAGGTGTGGATAAAGGACCAGCGGCGAATGGTTTTGCTTTTCATTTCTTAGCCTTCAGACACAGCAAAGCCGTCCTTGCAGGACGGCCTGGTTGTTAACTCAGCCGATTACCACTGATAGGTGGCACTGGCGACCACGCTACGCTGATCGCCGAAATAGCAGTAGGAACCATCGCAGGTGGACAGGTAATCCTTGTCGAACAGGTTGGTGGCGTTGAGTTTCAGCGACGCGCCTTTGAGGCTGCTGTCCAGGCGGCCCAGGTCGTAATGCACGGCGGCATCGAACACTGTGTAGGCATTGGCCTTGCCCAGCCAGGTATTGGCCTGGTCGCCGTAGGTGTTGCCGGTATAGCGGGCACCGGCGCCAATGCCGAAACCGTCGAGCACACCGCTGTGCCAGGTGTAGTCGGTCCACAGGGAGGCTTGCTGGTTGGGCATCAGTTGCAGGCGGTTGCCTTTGTAGATGCCTTTTTGCACCTCGGACTTGGCCAGGGTGTAGGCGGCGATGACCTTGAGGTTGTCGGTCACGTCGGACACGGCTTCCAGTTCCAGGCCTTTGACCTTCACTTCGCCGGTCTGGTTGGTGACCGACTCGCCACCGGCACCGATGCTGGTCACCAGCACGTTTTTCTGGGTCAAGTCGTAGACCGCCGCACTCAGCAAGGTGTTGGAGCCCGGCGGCTGGTACTTGATGCCCAGCTCCCATTGCTTGCCTTCCGTGGGTTTATACGACTCGGTGGGGGAGACGCTGGCGTTGCTGGCGGGCTGGAAGGATTCGGCGTAGGACAGGTACGGCACCAGGCCCGAGTCGAACACATAGCTCAGTGCCGCGTTGCCACTGAAGTTCTTGCTGCGGTCGGTGTTGGTCACGTCGTTCTTGTTGAAGTACGTGGTGCCCTGGTGCACCCAGTCTTCACGACCGCCCAGGGTCAGGCGCCATTTGTCCAGGGCCATCTGGTCCTGCACGTAGAGGCCGGTCTGCACGGTTTTCTGGTTGTAGTCGTAGTAAGCGCTGGAGCGCGCCGGGCGCACGATCGGCTGGCCATAAACCGGATTGAAGATGTTGGTGGTCCCGCCGTCGCCGTAAATCGACAGGTAGGAAGTGTCGGTCCGTTGGTGATCCAGGCCGATCAGCACGGTGTGGGTGATGTCGCCGGTGGCGAAGTCGGCCTGGAAGTTGTTGTCGACCGCGAACTGGCTGATGTCCTCGTCGACGTTGGTCGAGGTACGGCTGATATTGCCTGCCGCGTCAGCCGGGGAGTAGGCGTAGGAACCCACGGTCAGTTGCTGGAAGGACAGCTCCGATTTGGTGTAGCGCAGGTTCTGGCGGAACTGCCAGACATCGTTGAAACGGTGCTCGAAGGCATAGCCCAGGGCGTAGTAGGTACGGTCGTAGAACTCGTAGTCCGGGTCGCCGAGGTTCTTGTGATGGGAGACATCGCCCAGTGGCGACTTGATCTTGGTGCCCTGGATCGGCATGAACTGGCTGGTCGCCCCGGTGTCGTCGCGGGTGAACTGCGAAAGCAGGGTCAGCCTGGTATCGGTGTCGATGTTCCAGGTCAGGCTGGGGGCGATGTTGTAGCGCTTGTTGTCGATGTGATCGACCTGCGTTCCGGCATCCCGCACCACGCCGCTGAGGCCGTAGAGGAACTGGCCTTCATCGTCGATCTTGCCGGTGCTGGCGAAGTTGATCTGGCGGTAGTTGTCGCTGCCGTACTGCAGCTGGATGGCATTGCTCGATTGAGCGCTGGGGCGCCGGCTGACCATGTCCAGCAGGCCGCCCGGCGGGGTCTGGCCGTAGACGGAGGAAGCCGGGCCGCGCAGCAGGGCCAGGCGGTCGAGGTTCCAGGTCTCCGCTTTCGGGTTGGCATACACACCGCGGGGCAGCGGCAGGCCGTCGAGGAATTGGGTGGGCTCGAAGCCGCGCACGCGCATCCAGTCATAACGGGTGTCGCTGCCGTAGCTGGCGGAAACGATACCGGGCATGTAACGCACGGCATCGTCCAGATTCTGCACGTTGCGGTCTTCCATCTGCTGGCGGGTCGCGACGGAAATCGAACGCGGCGCTTCGACCAGCGAGGTGTCGGTCTTGGTGCCGGCGGCGGTGCGCGTGGCGAGGTAACCGTCCACCGGCCCCCAGGCACTCTCATAAGCCTGCTGGCCGGTAATGCTGGTTTCCGGCAGGGCCACCACACCGTCGGGAATCGCCACCAGGCTGTAGGTGCCGGCACTGCTTTGTTCCAGTTGCAGGCCGGTGCCGCGTAGGGCCTCGCGCAGGGCGCCGGCGGCGTCGAACTGGCCTTTGACCGGGGCCGAAGTCTTGCCGGCGGCCAGGCTCGGGTTGAGGCTCAGGGCCAGGCCCGACTGGCTGGCGATCTGGTTCAGGGTGCGGGCCAGGGGCGCGGCCGGCAGGTTGTAGGCGCGCACGCTGGACGCCTGTTCGGCGGCGATCAGCGGGGTGCTGGCCAGCGGGGCGCAAAGGGCAATCGCCACGGCCAACAGGCTGGGGCGCAACAGGGTGTCTAGCGAGCGGGACATACGGCGGCTCCTGGATGGAAACATTTCTCAATTGCCTATGTGCCGGACGAGACTCCAAAAGTGATAGGGCGGACTGAAAATAATTTCGATTCACGAAAATAAGAGGGACATTTCAGGTTGGGGCAGGCGGCGTCAGTTGGAATTTTCGCGAGCTTGCTCGCGATAAAAATCGTGCTGCCTAGGGCTTGGCCTTGCTCTCGGTCCGCGCCACCAACGTCACCCACCAGGGCGTATGCCGCTCGATGGCCACGGGCAGCGTCGGCAGCAGCGCGCTCAGGGCCAGGTCGGTGTCGTGCAGCGGGAAGCTGCCGGTGATGCGCAGGTCGGCCACCTCGTCGGCCACCCCCAGATGGCCGCGGCGGTAGCGCCCCAGTTCGCTGACCAGATCCGCCAGGCGTGCGTTGTCCACCACCAACATGCCGCGGGTCCAGGCGTCGGCGCCGGGGTTCAGGGCCAGCAGCGGGCCGAGGCCGTCGCGGCGCATCAGCACCTGCTGGCCTTCCTTGAGGATCTGCTCGTCCTGGCTGGATTCAGGCCGCGCGGCCACGGCCGATTGCAGCACGCTCAGGCGCGTGCCCTGTTCCTCGCGCTTGACCAGGAAGCGCGTGCCCAGCGCGCGCATATGGCCTTCGCGGGTTTCGACGATAAAGGGGCGGGCGTCGTTGTGGCCGGTCTCGACCAGGATCTCGCCTTCCTGCAACACGATGCGTCGCTGCTTTTCGTCGAAACGCATATCCACGGCGCTGTGGGTATTGAGGTTGATCACGGTGCCGTCGGCCAGGCGCAGGGTGCGCTGCTCGCCGGTGGCGGTGCGCTGGTCGGCGAGCCAGTAATCCAGCTGGCCGTAACGGTCGCCGGCGAACAGGGCCAGGCCCAGCAGCAGGGCGACGCTGGCCAGCCCGCTGCCGAGCTTGCGCACGCGCCGCCGGATGCCGTCCCGCGATTGCAGCAGGGCGCTGCGGGCCGGGCCGCTGGCGACGCTGAAACGCTGGTCGAGCATGCCCAGCTGGCGCCAGGCGCGGGCGTGTTCTTCATCGGCGGCGTGCCATTTGGCGAATTCTTCGCGGGCCATTGGGTTGCCTTCGCCGGAATCCAGCGACAACTGCCAGGCAATCGCCGCGTCCAGCACCCGGGCGGACACCGGTTTGGCGTTGAGCGGGCTCATGCCGGCTCACCGTACAGGGCGACGTAGCACTGGCGAATGCCCTGGGCCAGGTACTGCCTGACCCGCGGCACGGACACCCCGAGGCGTTCGGCGATTTCGGCGTGGCCGAGGCCGTCGAGGCGGTTATAGAGGAAGGCGGCGCGGGCCTTGCTCGACAGCTTGCCCAGCAGGCGGTCGATGGCCTTGAGGTCTTCGAGGATCGATTGCTGTTCTTCCGGGGAGGGGTGTTCCTCTTCCGGGATCAGCATCAGTTCGGTGAGGTAGGCCTGCTCCAGCGCGGCGCGGCGGAAGTAGTCGAACAGCAGGCCCTTGGCGATGGCCACCAGGAACGCCCGCGGCTCGCGCGGGGCTTTCAGTTCGTCGCGGCCCAGCAGGCGGACGAAGGTGTCCTGGCTCAGGTCCTCGGCCCGTTGCGGGCAGGCCACGTTGCGCCGCAGCCAGGCCAGCAGCCAGCCGCGATGGTCGCGATACAACGCACCAACGAGGTCACTGTGGGGGCTTTGGGCTGACGGCACCTGGGTATCCCAATCGAGAAGTTGAAACTAACGAGAATTATTCGCGATTGTGGCAGGGCGCAAAGAGCCGCGCAATGGGCGCCGGTCGGCGGGGTGGATAGCCAATGTTTCGGGCCGATACCTGTAGCCGCTGCCGAGCAACGCGAGGCTGCGACCGGCAACGCAGTTACCGCAAAGCCTGGGCTTGCAGTGTGCCAGGCAGAACGCGCTGCCCCCGGCCGCCGACCGCTATGCGCTCGATCGCAGCCTCGCAGGGCTCGGCAGCGGCTACAGGGTCAGAAGGAGTGGCTCTGCTGTCGGCGTTTCCATTGGCTGAGCCGCTGTTGCAGGTTCAGCGGGCTGTGGATCTGCTGCTGGCGGGCGCGGCTGAACAGGATCAGCGCCAGCTCGGCGGTGGCCAGGGCGTCGGCGGCGGCATGGTGGCGTTCGCCGGCGTGCAGCTTGAAGTAGCCCATCCAGTCATCCAGCCCGGCTTCGCGGATATGCGCCTGGGGGCAGAGCAGCGGGGCCATTTCGGCGACGTCGAGGAACGGATGCTGCAGGCGATAACCCAGGCTGTCCTTCAGCGCCCGGCCGAGCATGTGCTGGTCGAATGGCGCATGGAAGGCCAGCAGCGGGCTGTCGCCGACGAACGCCATGAAATCCAGCAAGGCTTCCACCGGGTCGCTGCCGGCGGCGATCGCGCTAGGGCCGAGACCGTGAATCAGCACGCTGGGGCTGAGCTTGTGATCGGTACGTTGCAAGGTGCGCTCGAACTGCTGGCCCAAATCGATGGCGCCGTCTTCTATCACCACCGCGCCAATGGACAGCACCTGGTCGCGATTGAGGTTGAGCCCGCTGGTTTCCAGGTCCAGCACCACCCAGCGCTGTTCGCGCAGGCTGCATTCGCCCAGCGCCGGGGCGACGGGCAGGCGCTCGCGGCGTTGTTGCTGTTCGGCGCTGAGTACCGCGCTGGCCGGGCGCAACCAGGCGAACAGGCTCATAGCTGATACCTCAGCGCCAGGCTGCTTTGCAGGCGCTGGGCCTGGCGCATCGACTCGCGCAGGATCCGCCGGTCCAGGTGGTTGAGGCTGTCCGGGTCGACTCGGTTGGAGTAGGGCAGGTTCTGCCGGGTCTGCAATTGGTGCTGTTGCATGCGGGTCTGCTGGATGAAGTGATAAGCCTCTTCATACGCGGCGCCGTCGAGGGTTTCGATGACTTCCCTGGCCACCAGCTGGCGCAGGCGCTCCAGGGTGTTGCTGGCATCGATGCCATTGGCCAGGGCCAGCAGGCGCGCACCGTCGACGAAAGGGGTGAGGCCCTGGACCTTGAGGTCGAGGGTGGCTTTTTCGCCATTTTTCCTGGCCAGGACGAACTCGCGAAAACGCCCCACCGGCGGGCGCTGGCGCAGCGCGTTCTCGGCCATCATGCGCTGGAACAGGCGGTTGTCGCCGACCTGGTCGAGGATGCCGCGGCGCAGTTGCGCGCAGCCCTGCTCGTCGCCCCAGACCACCCGCAGGTCGAAATAGATGCTCGAACCCAGCAGGTTCTCCGGCGTGGCCTCACGGATGAAGGCGGCGAAGCGCCGTGCCCATTCGGCGCGGGACAGGCACAGCTCGGGGTTGCCGGCCATGATGTTGCCCTTGCACAGGGAGAAGCCGCACAGCGCCAGGCTCTGGTTGATCTGCTGCGCCAGGGGCAGCAGCTTGCCGCGAATCTCTGCCGCATGAGCGGCGTCGCGCGCTTCGAACAGGATGCCGTTGTCCTGGTCGGTGTGCAGGGTTTGCTCGCGCCGGCCTTCGCTGCCGAAACACAGCCAGCTGAACGGCACGCCCGGGTCGCCCTTGTCGGCCAGGGTCAGTTCGATGACCCGGCACACGGTGTGGTCGTTGAGCAGGGTGATGATGTGGGTGATCTGGGTCGAGGACGCGCCGTGGGCCAGCATGCGCTCCACCAACTGGCCGATCTCGCCGCGAATCGCCACCAGGTTGTCGATCCGTGGCGCGTTGCGGATGGTCCGCGCCAGGTGCACCAGGTCGACCCGCTGCAGGGAAAACAGGTCGCGCTCGGAAACCACGCCGCACAGGCGCTGTTCTTTGACCAGGCAGACGTGGGCGATGTGCCGTTCGGTCATGGCGATGGCGGCGTCGAATGCGCTGTGGTCCGGCGAGAGGGCGAACGGCGCCTGGGTCATGTGCCGTTCGATGCCCTGGTTGAAGTCGCTGGTGCCGTCGGCCACCACCTGGCGCAGGTCGCGCAGGGTAAAGATGCCGAGCGGCGCCTTGTGTTCATCCACCACCACGATGCTGCCGACTTGCTGTTCGTGCATCAGGCTCACGGCTTCGCGCAGTGGGGTGGACGGGCAGCAGGTCACTGGGTGGCGCATCGCCAGTTCGCCCAGCCGGGTGTTGAGGGAGTATTGGGTGCCGAGGGTTTCCACGGCTTTTTGCTGGACCTGCTGGTTGACCTGGTCCAGCAGGCTGCTGACGCCGCGCAGGGCGAAATCGCGAAACACCGCGCAAAGGGCGAACAGCTTGATGAAGGCCGGCTTGTTCAGTTGCAGGCAGAAGGTGTCCTCGGCCGCCAGGTGTTCGGTGCGGGTGGCGCGCTCGCCCAGCAGCGCGGCGAGGGGGAAACATTCGCCTGCGGTGATCTCGAAGGTGGTTTCGGTGCCGCCCTTGAGGGCGTGCTGACGCTCGCCGACCACCCGGCCCTGCTTGACGATATAGAAGTGTTCGACCGGTCCGTCGGCGGGTTTGATGATGCTTTCGCCGGGGCCGTAGAAACGCAGTTGGCATTGCTCGACCAGGTACGCCAGGTGAGCGTTTTCCATCTGATTGAAGGGGGGGAACCGCTGGAGAAACTGCATCGTGCCGTGGATGTTCTGCAACACCGCGGTTTTCCCTGCCTGGGTGAAGGCATCCGCTTTACTCATAACCATTACCGCAGTCTTTTTGGATTTGTCGTGGTCGGGTCTTGGGTCATGGTCGGTCCCACGCTGCCAGGTGCCCATTGGACGTAAGTCTAGGTAGCGGCTCTGCACCTGTTAATTCGCTTCAAGCAGGTGTCAAAACTGTGAAAAAAGTACTTATCCGGCCTCTTGGAAAAAAATCCGACGAAGTGCACATTGGAGGCCTGCTTAGCGATGTCTGACCACTGTGCTAGGGGATCGATTTGAATATGTAGAGAAAGCCATGTCCGACCACGATATTTTGAGTGATGCCGAGCGCGAGGCGTTGAACGCCGTGATGCTCGAGCCCGATCTGCCGCCCCAGCGCGTGTTGATCGCCGATGATGACAAGGATGCCCGTGAGTTGCTGTCGGAGATTCTCGGACTGGATGGCATTCGCTGCATGACCGCAGCCAGTGGCAAGGCAGCACTGGAACTGTTGAACTCGAACAAATCGATCGGACTGCTGATCACCGACCTGCGCATGGCCCCCTGCAACGGCCTGGATCTGATACGCCAGGTGCGCGAATCGGAGCGGGCGGCGTTGCCGATCATTATCATTTCCGGGGATGCCGATGTGCGTGACGCCATCGCGGCCATGCACCTGAGCGTGGTGGACTTCCTGCTCAAGCCGATCGACACCGGCAAGTTGCTGGCGCTGGTCAAGCATGAGCTGGGGGTGGTGCACTAGGAGCAGGGTGTCCCCTGTAGGAGCGAGCGTGCTCGCGATAAGATTCCCCGGCAGAAACACAAAAGCCCTGGTCTCGCGACCAGGGCTTTTTCTTTACCGCGTCAACGCAGGATCACAGGCCGTTGCGGGCCTTGAACTCGCGACGACGACGGTGCAGCACCGGCTCGGTGTAGCCATTGGGCTGCTTGGTGCCTTCGATCACCAGTTCGACCGCCGCCTGGAAGGCGATGTTGCTGTCGAAGTTCGGTGCCAGCGGACGGTACAGAGTGTCGCCGGCGTTCTGCCGGTCCACCACGGGCGCCATGCGCTTGAGACTTTCCATGACCTGGGCTTGGGTGACGACGCCATGGCGCAGCCAGTTGGCGATGTGCTGGCTGGAAATACGCAGGGTGGCGCGGTCTTCCATCAGGCCGACATCGTTGATGTCCGGCACCTTGGAACAGCCGACGCCCTGGTCGATCCAGCGCACCACGTAACCGAGAATGCCCTGGGCGTTGTTGTCCAGTTCGTTCTTGATCTCTTCGGCCGACCAGTTGGTGTTGCTGGCCAGCGGGATGGTCAGGATGTCGTCCACCGAGGCGCGGGCGCGCTTGGCCAGCTCGGCCTGGCGGGCGAACACATCGACCTTGTGGTAGTGCAGGGCGTGCAGGGCCGCGGCGGTGGGCGAGGGTACCCAGGCGGTGTTGGCGCCGGCCAGCGGGTGGGCGATTTTCTGTTCGAGCATGGCGGCCATCAGGTCCGGCATGGCCCACATGCCTTTACCGATCTGCGCACGACCTTGCAGACCGGTGCTCAGGCCGATATCGACGTTCCAGTTCTCGTAGGCGCCGATCCACTTGGCGGCCTTCATCTCGGCCTTGCGCACCACGGCGCCGGCTTCCATGGAGGTGTGGATTTCGTCGCCGGTACGGTCGAGGAAGCCGGTGTTGATGAACACTACGCGCTCGCTGGCGGCCTTGATGCAGGCCTTGAGGTTGACCGTGGTGCGGCGCTCCTCGTCCATGATCCCGACTTTCAGGGTGTTGCGCGGCAGTTCCAGCACGTCTTCGATGCGCCCGAACAACTCGTTGGTGAAAGCGGCTTCTTTCGGGCCGTGCATCTTCGGCTTCACGATATACACCGAGCCGGTGCGGCTGTTGGTGCGCGAGGTGTTGCCGTTGAGGTTGTGGATCGCCGCGAGGCTGGTGACCAGGCCATCGAGGATGCCTTCCGGCACTTCGTTGCCTTGGCTGTCGAGGATCGCGTCGATGGTCATCAGGTGACCCACGTTGCGCACGAACAGCAGCGAACGGCCGTGCAGCTTCACACTGCCGCCGTTGGGCGCGGTGTATTCGCGGTCGGCGTTCATGGTGCGGGTGAAGGTCTTGCCGCCCTTGGCCACTTCTTCGGCCAGGTCGCCCTTCATCAGGCCGAGCCAGTTGCGGTAGATCACCACCTTGTCGTCGGCGTCGACGGCGGCGACCGAGTCTTCGCAGTCCATGATGGTGGTCAGGGCGGCTTCCATCAGCACGTCCTTGACGCCGGCGGCGTCGGTCTGGCCAACCGGACTGCTGGCGTCGATCTGGATCTCGAAATGCAGGCCGTTGTGTTTCAGCAGCACCGCGGTCGGTGCCGCGGCATCGCCGTGGTAGCCGATCAGTTGAGCGTCGTCGCGCAGGCCGCTGTTGCTGCCACCCTTGAGGGCGACCACCAGCTTGCCGTCGACGATCTTGTAGCCGGTGGAGTCGACATGGGAGCCGGCAGCCAATGGCGCGGCCTCGTCGAGGAAGGCGCGGGCGAAGGCGATGACTTTGTCGCCACGCACCTTGTTGTAGCCTTTGCCTTTTTCCGCGCCGCCGGCTTCGCTGATGGCGTCGGTGCCATAGAGCGCGTCGTACAGCGAGCCCCAGCGGGCGTTGGAGGCGTTGAGGGCGAAGCGGGCATTCATCACCGGGACCACCAGCTGCGGACCGGCCATGCGGGCGATCTCGTCATCGACGTTTTGCGTCGTGGCCTGGAAGTCCGCCGCTTCTGGCAGCAGGTAACCGATGTCTTGCAGGAAGGCTTTGTAGGCCACGGCATCGTGGGCTTGTCCGGCACGGGCTTGGTGCCAGGCATCGATACGCGCCTGGAAATCGTCGCGTTTGGCGAGTAGGGCTTTGTTCTTCGGTGCCAGGTCGTGGATGACCTTGTCGGCGCCGGCCCAGAACGTGTCGGCGGTGAGGCCGGTACCGGGAATGGCTTCGTTGTTCACGAAGTCGAACAGGACTTTGGCGACCTGCAGGCCACCGACTTGAACGTGTTCAGTCATTGCTTGCCTCACTCTGCTCAGCTATTTCGCTTTTCAGCTCTTCAAATTGACAATGAAGCCTCTGGCCATTTAAACCACAAACCCCTCTACCAGTACATGCCATCGCGGGCGGCTGGGATGGTTCCAATCAACGGCTCGGAGCCTTGCTGACAGGGCTTTCAGGGTTGCGACTGCGCCTTGGCAGACATCGATCCAACGTTATGTAGTGCGCGCTGCGGCATACTACATGATGAATTGCGGTTGTGAAAATTAGACTAAATACGTCGTTCCGCGACTCAAGTTCGCGGCACGGTCACGCTGGGGAACAGGATGTTCTCAAAAAACTTGCAGATTGTTCCATAGAATTCTAAAAACATGTACACGATTTGTCTCAAGCCCCTTTTTTCCTTGTAGGAGCGAAGCTTGCTCGCGATGGCATCCTGACAGTCCCAACGATGCCGGCCGGGTGATTCTTGTCGCAAGCAGGCGTCGCTCCTGCCGGGCCGCGGCGACCCTGTGGCTTGCCTATACTTGACCTTCTACAACAAAAGTCCTGACAGAGGGTTGCGCCATGGACCACCTCGTACTCACCGTATTCGCCCCGGACAAGCCCGGACAGGTCGAGCGCATCGCCCAATGCATCGCCGCACACGGCGGCAATTGGCTGGAGAGTCGCATGTCGCGGATGGCCGGGCAGTTCGCCGGTATCCTGCGGGTCGGCGTGCCGGCCGAAGCCTATGACGAGCTGGTGGACGCCTTGCAAGGCTTGGCGGCCCAGGGCATTCGGGTGCTGATCGCCGAAAGCGGCATCGAACAATCCTGCACCTGGAAGCCGATCGCCATGGAACTGGTGGGCAACGACCGGCCGGGCATTGTGCGCGACATCACCCGCCTGTTGAGCGAGCAGGGGGTGAACCTGGAGCGACTGGTGACCGAAGTGCGCCCGGCCCCCATGAGCAGCGAGCCGCTGTTCCACGCCGAAGCGATCCTGGCGGTGCCGCTGACCTTGTCCCTCGACGTTTTGCAGTCGCGCCTGGAAACCCTGGCGGATGACCTGATGGTGGAGTTGGTGCTGCGTAGCGAGGTGTGAACCTGAAAGGGCGGGTTATCCAGTTTTAGCGTGCATGCGCCTGTGGATAACCTGTAGAGACCTGGCACCAGCCCAAGTCGGCCAAGGCTTTGCGGAATCTGATCAAAAAACCAGCAGTTTCAAGGGCTTGTGCACAAACGGCGGGGATCACGCTGTGGATAACCTTGGGAAGGATAGATGCAGGCCACGCCAACCGTGGCCTGCAGAACTTTGTACGTTTATTGATCAGCTGCGTTTGCGCAGGCTCAACCAGGCATCCACGCTGTACACCGCCAGGCCGGCCCAGATAAACATGAACGCCACCAGGGTGCTCGACGACAGGTGTTCGCCGAACAGCAGTACCGCCTGCAGCAGCACCAGGGTCGGCGCCAGGTACTGCAAGAAGCCCAGGGTGGTGTAGGGCAGGTGACGGGCGGCGGCGTTGAAGCACACCAGCGGCACCAGGGTGACGGGACCGGCCGCCACCAGCCACCAGGCCTCGGAGCTGGTCCAGAAGGCCGCCTGGGCACTGGTGGCGGTGGGGTTGAACAAGAGCCAGGCGAGGGCGATCGGCACCAGCATCCAGGTTTCCACCACCAGCCCCGGTAGCGCCTTGACCGGTGCCTGCTTGCGGATCAGTCCGTAGAAACCGAAGGTCAACGCCAGCACCAGGGAAACCCAGGGCAGGCTGCCGACCTGCCACACCTGCTGCGCCACGCCCACCGCCGCCAGGCCCACTGCGAGCCACTGCATGCGCCGCAGCCGCTCACCGAGGATCAGCATGCCCAGCAGCACGTTCACCAGCGGGTTGATGTAGTAACCCAGGCTGGCTTCGAGCATGCGCCCGTTGTTCACCGACCAGACATAGGTCAGCCAGTTAGCCGCGATCAGGGTGCCGCTCAGGGCCAGGATCGCCAGGCGCCTGGGGTTATCCCGCAGCTCGCGCCACCAGCCGGGATGCTTCCAGACCATCAGCAGCAGCGCGCCGAACAGCGCGGACCAGAGCACCCGGTGGATGATGATTTCCACGGCGGGCACGTTGGCGATGGCTTTGAAGTAGATCGGGAACAGGCCCCAGATGATGTAGGCACTCAGGCCCAGGATGTACCCGCGGCGCGGGTTGGCGGCTTGCATGCAGAATCCTTGCTTAGGCAGCTAACAAAGAGGGGGATTGTAAGGAGGTTTGTCAGGCCCTGTCTTTGTCGGTGTCATTCTGGTTGCCGGCTTTTGTGATCAATCCGGTTCTGTAGGAGCGAGGCTTGGGGTCAGAACAGCTTCAGCGGTTCTTCATTGAGCGCCGAGAGTTGCTCGCGCAACGCCAGCACCTGGTCGCCCCAATAACGCTCGCTGCCGAACCAGGGGAAGCTGCGTGGGAACGCCGGGTCGTCCCAGCGCCGGGCCAGCCAGGCGCTGTAGTGCATCAGGCGCAGGGCGCGCAGTGGTTCGATCAATGCCAGTTCGCGCGGGTCGAAGTCGTGGAACTCGCTGTAGCCATCCATCAGTTCCGACAGTTGCCCCAGGCATTCCTGGCGATCGCCGGCGAGCATCATCCACAGGTCCTGCACCGCCGGGCCCATGCGGCAGTCGTCGAGGTCGACGATATGGAACACCTCGTCGCGGCACATCATGTTGCCGGGGTGGCAGTCGCCGTGCATGCGGATGTTCTGGTGCGGCGTGGCCTGGTAGACCTCTTCCACCCGCTTGAGCAGGTCGCGGGCCACCGACTCGTAGGCCGGCAGCAGGCTCTTGGGCACGAAGTCGCCTTCCAGCAGAGTGGTCAGCGAATCGTGGCCGAAGTTCTTCACCCCCAGCGCTTCGCGATGCTCGAACGGGCGCGTGGCGCCGACCGCATGCAGGCGGCCGAGCAATTGCCCCAGGCGATACAGCTGGTCGAGGTTGCCGGGTTCCGGCGCCCGGCCGCCACGGCGTGGGAACAGGGTAAAGCGGAAGCCTTCATGCTCGAACAGGCTTTCGCCCTGGTGAATCAGCGGCGCCACCACCGGCACTTCGCACTCGGCGAGTTCGAAGGTGAAGCGGTGTTCTTCGAGGATCGCCTCGTTGGTCCAGCGCTGCGGGCGGTAGAACTTGGCGATCAGCGGCTCGCTGTCTTCGATGCCGACCTGGTAGACACGGTTTTCGTAACTGTTGAGTGCCAGGACACGGGCGTCGCTGAGAAAACCGATGCTTTCGACGGCATCGAGGACTAGATCAGGGGTAAGGGTTTCGAACGGGTGAGACATGCTGACTCCTGCGCGCAGCAGGCTGCTGCGTCCGGCCAAGCATGGTAGCGCACGAAGGATGACAGGTGGTGACTGTGAGGGCGCTATCGCGGGCAAGCTCGCCCCTACACGGATCTGTAGGAGCGAGCTTGCCCGCGAAGCGGTCTATCAGGCGCCGACGATACCGCCGTCTTCCCGGGTGATCACCATCACCGAGGAACGCGGCTTGCCGTTGGGCAGGTGCTCGGGGAAGGTCGAACCGCCGTTCTCGCCCGGGTGCTGGATGCCCACGAACAGGCTCCGCTGATCCGGCGAGAAGGTGATGCCAGTGACTTCGCAGCCCACCGGCCCGACCATGAAACGACGGATTTCACCGGTGTCCGGGTCGGCGCAGAGCATCTGGTTGTTGCCCATGCCGGCGAAGTCGCCGGTGTTGCTGGAGTCGCCGTCGGTGAGGATCCACAACCGGCCGGCCTTGTCGAAACCCAGGCCGTCGGGGCTGTTGAACATGTTCTGCGGCGTGATGTTCGACGAACCGCCTTTGGGCTGGCCGGCATGCACGGCCGGGTTGCCGGCGACCACGAACAGGTCCCAGGTGAAGTCCATCGAGCCGTGGTCGCCACGGGCGGTCTGCCAGCGCAGGATCTGCCCGTAGACGTTTTTCTCCCGCGGGTTCGGGCCGCCCACTGGCTGGCCGTCTTCGCCACGTTTGGAGTTGTTGGTCAGGGTGCAGTAGACCTGGCCGTCCTTCGGGCTGACCACGATCCATTCCGGGCGGTCCATGCGGGTGGCCTTGACCACGCTGGCCGCGAGGCGAGCGTGGATCAGCACCTCGGCCTGGTCGGCGAAACCGCTGCTGGCGTCGATGCCGTTCTTGCCATGGCTCAGCTCGACCCATTTGCCCTTGCCTTTCGGGTGGTCCGGGTTGCCGTCGCCATTGTCGAAGATCGCCACGTACAGGGTGCCGTGATCCAGCAGGTCGCGGTTGGCCTTGGGGTTGCGGTGGTTGATGCGGTCGCGGCTGACGAACTTGTAGATGAACTCGCCACGCTCGTCGTCGCCCATGTAGACCACGGCGCGTCCGTCGCGGGTTTCGGCCAGGGCGGCGTTTTCATGCTTGAAGCGGCCCAGGGCGGTGCGCTTGATCGGCTTGGACTGCGGGTCGAATGGGTCGATCTCCACGACCCAGCCGTGACGGTTGAGTTCGTTGGGGTTTTTCGCCAGGTCGAAGCGCGGGTCGAACTGATGCCAGTTGATGTCGCGGCTGCTCGCCGAGGCGCCATAGCGTTTCTGCGCGGCATCGAAGGTCTGCTGGGCGTTGCTGCTGCCGAAGCAGTCGGTGAAGTTCTCTTCACAGGTCAGGTAGGTGCCCCATGGCGTCTTGCCGTTGGCGCAGTTCTGGAAGGTGCCGAGGACTTTGCGGCCGCTCTTGTCGGCGCTGGTTTTCATCAGCGCGTGGCCGGCGGCCGGGCCGCTCAGGCGAATCGGCGCGTTGCCGTGGATGCGCCGGTTGTAGCGCGAGCCCTGGACGAACTGCCATTGGCCGCTGCGGCGCTGCACTTCGATCACCGACACGCCTTCGCTGGCCAGGGCCTTGCGCACGTCTTCCGCCGACTGCGGCATGCCGCCGTGGGGGTAGAGGTAGCGGTAGTTGGTGTATTCGTTGTTGATCGCCATCAATGCGCGATTCTTGTCGTCCGGGAAGGCGAACAGGCTCATGCCGTCGTTGTTGTCACCGAACTGGACCTCCTGGGCCGCGGCGGTGCCATTGCCACTCGGGTCGAACGCCGGGCCGTTCTTCTGCAGGGGCTGGCCCCAGCTGATCAGCACCGAAGACTTGTAGCCCGGCGGCAGGGTGATGGTGTCGCTGGTGGCGGCGGCAATGCCTTCAAAGCCCAGCAGCTTGCTGGAACCGGCGCTGACGCTGGCAGCCAGTACGCTGCGGCTCAGCAGGTTGCCACCGAGGAACATGGCCGCGCCGCACAGGGCTCCGGCGCTGATGAAACCACGGCGGCTGAGGCCGACCATCTTTTCGAGGTCGGTAGGTTGGTCTTCTTCTAATAGGCTCATCACAGGCTTCCTGCAGGGTTTTGCAGCCACCTTAATCAGCGTCGATGACGAACATATTGCAGTGACGAAAGCATTCCGCCGCTTGTGTAGCCGCTGCCGAAGGCTGCGATCGAGCCGAAGGCTCGCAGAGAGCTTGAGTCAATCAAGGTCCTGCGACCTTATCGCAGCCTGCGGCAGCGGCTACAGAGCCGTGATAAGTCTGGTTACAGCGGCGTGCCGAGCAGCACGTTGGATGGCGAGAACTGCACCCGTACCGGCTGGCCGGCGCTCAAGCCAAGGTGTCGCAGGTGCAGCGGTTCGGCCAGGGCACAGAGCGTCTGGCCGCTGGGCAGGGCGATTCTGATTTCGCTGGGGCCGTCTTCGGCGTCGAGGATCGCTTCCAGGGTGCCCTGCAGACAATTGTGTCCGGGTGTTGCGGGTTGATCGATGGCCAGCAATTCCAGCCAGCCGGCCTTGATCAACGCCACGACGCTTGTGCCGGGCTCCAGTTCCAGGTGCAGGGTACTGTCATGGGTGATCTGCGCCTGGATCGCCAGGTCTTCTGCGAGCGCCAGTCGTATCAGATCGTTGCGCCCCTGCGCTTCGATCGCCAGCACCGTGCCATGCAGCTGGTTGCGGGCGCTGGTGCGGAGCATCAGGCGCCCCAGCAGATCGAGGTCGGCGGCGTCTTCGGCGGCTTCCAGCACCTGGGCCTGCAAGGCCTGCAAGCGCTGGTAGAGGCACAGCACCCGTTCGCCTTCGACGGAGAGCCTGGCGCCACCGCCGCCTTTGCCGCCGACACTGCGTTCGACCAGGGGCTTTTGCGCCAGGTTGTTCAACTCGTCGATGGCGTCCCAGGCCGCCTTGTAACTCAGGCCGGCGCTTTTCGCGGCACGGGTGATCGAGCCCTGTTCGGCGATGTGCTGCAGCAGGGCAATGCGCTGCGGGCGACGGGCGATGTGCTGGGTCAACAAGGTGGGCAAGGGCATGGCTGAACGCTTTGAACGCTGGGAATGGAAAGGGAGTTTGCGGCTTGAGGGGCGAGAGTCAAGTTCAGTCGGACTCGCCGGGTTTTGGCGTGCGTGCCAGGCAATAGACATCGACCCGCCGGGCCCCGGCCTTGAGCAGCAGCCGCGCCAGGGCGTGGGCGGTCGCGCCGGTGGTGAGCACGTCGTCCACCAGCGCAAGGTGCCGGCCATGGACCGCCGCCTTGGGCATCAGGGCAAAGGCATGGTGCAGGTTGCGGTGCCGCGCCCTGGCATCCAGGCCCTGCTGCGATGGCGTGTCCTGGGTGCGCTGCAACAAGGTTTCGTCACAGGGGATTTGCAGGATCTCGCCGAGCCAGCGCGCGAGCATCGCCGCCTGGTTATAGCCGCGCTGGCGCAGGCGCTTGCGGGCCAGGGGCACCGGCAGCAGGGCGTCGGGTTGCGCCAGGTCCTCGGCAAAGCGATGTTGCAGCGATTGCGCGAGAAGTTCGGCTAAAAGACGGCCAAAGGGCCATTTGCCGTTGTGCTTGAAACGGCTGACCAGGCTGTCGACGGGAAAGCTGTAACGCCAGGGCGCCACCACCTGGGCGAAGGCGGGCGGTCGCTTGAGGCACTGGCCGCAGGTCAGGCCGGCCGCGGGCAGGGGCAGGGCGCAGACCTGGCAATGATCGCCGAGCCACGGCAGTTCGGTTTCGCAGGCGGTACAAATGGCTTGGGGCGTGTCGGTCGGCTCGTCGCAGAGCAAGCAGGTTTGTTTGTTTTTTAACCAGATGTAAACCGGTCCTTGGTAATGTGGTTGACACTGCATGGCGCTTCCTTAAATATGCCCAACATCCGTGTCGCGGCTGTGGGTATTGCCTTTCCGCAGCCGCTTGCCAAGCATAATCAAGGAATCGCCCATGAGCGCCAGCACCACCGCCAATCTGCGTCATGACTGGACTTTGGCTGAAGTCAAAGCCCTCTTCGTCCAGCCGTTCAATGACTTGCTGTTCCAGGCGCAGACGGTGCACCGTGCGCATTTCGACGCCAACCGCGTCCAGGTTTCCACCCTGTTGTCGATCAAGACCGGCGCCTGCCCGGAAGATTGCAAATATTGTCCGCAGTCCGGTCACTACAACACCGGCCTGGAAAAAGAAAAACTGATGGAAGTGCAGAAGGTCCTCGAAGAGGCCGCGCGCGCCAAGGCCATAGGTTCGACCCGTTTCTGCATGGGCGCGGCCTGGAAACACCCGTCGGCCAAAGACATGCCGTACGTGCTGGAAATGGTCAAGGGCGTGAAGGCCATGGGCCTGGAAACCTGCATGACCCTCGGTCGCCTGGACCAGGACCAGACCGAAGCGCTGGCCAAGGCCGGCCTGGACTACTACAACCACAACCTCGATACCTCGCCGGAGTTCTACGGCAGCATCATCACCACCCGCACCTACAGCGAGCGCCTGCAGACCCTGGCCTACGTGCGCGATGCCGGGATGAAGATCTGCTCCGGCGGCATCCTCGGCATGGGCGAATCCCTCGATGACCGCGCCGGCCTGCTGATCCAGTTGGCCAACCTGCCGGAGCACCCGGAGTCGGTACCGATCAACATGCTGGTGAAAGTGGCTGGCACGCCTCTGGAAAACTCCGAGGACGTCGATCCGTTCGACTTCATCCGCATGCTCGCCGTGGCTCGTATCCTGATGCCGAAATCCCATGTGCGCCTGTCCGCCGGCCGCGAAGCGATGAACGAGCAGATGCAGGCCCTGGCGTTCTTCGCCGGCGCCAACTCGATTTTCTACGGCGAGAAACTGCTGACCACCGCCAACCCGCAGGCCGACAAGGACATGCAACTGTTCGCGCGCCTGGGCATCCAGCCGGAAGCCCGCGAAGAGCATGCCGACGAGGTGCACCAGGCCGCCATCGAGCAGGCGCTGGTGGAGCAGAAGAGCAGCGAGCAGTTCTACAACGCCGCCGTCTGATCTGCTGCCTCTGTAGGAGCGAGGCTTGCCCGCGAATGGTTCACCGCGTGAGCCAGGGACACAGAGGTGTCTGGATCGCGGGCAAGCACCGCTCCTACAAGGATGATGTTTCTTTTCTTGCCTGCGAGGCCTGCATGTCTTTCGATCTCCGCGCGCGTCTCGCTGCCCGTCGTGCCGAAAATCTCTATCGTCAGCGCCCACTGCTGGAAAGCCCGCAAGGGCCGCAAGTGGTGGTCGACGGCCAGCCGTTGCTGGCGTTCTGCAACAACGATTACCTGGGCCTGGCCAATCACCCGCAAGTGATCGAAGCCTGGCGCGCCGGTGCGTCCCGCTGGGGCGTGGGCGGTGGCGCCTCGCACCTGGTGATTGGCCACAGCACGCCCCACCATCAGTTGGAGGAAGCCCTGGCCGAGTTCACCGGTCGCCCGCGGGCATTGCTGTTCACCACCGGTTACATGGCCAATCTCGGCGCGGTCACCGCGCTGGTGGGGCAGGGCGACACGGTGCTGGAAGACCGCCTCAACCACGCGTCATTGCTGGATGCCGGCCTGCTCTCCGGCGCGCGCTTCAACCGTTACCTGCACAACGATGCCGAGAGCCTGGCCAAGCGCCTGGAGAAGGCCACCGGCAATACCCTGGTGGTCACCGATGGTGTGTTCAGCATGGACGGCGACCTGGCCGACCTGCCGGCGCTGGCTCGCGAAACCCGGGCCAAGGGCGCCTGGCTGATGGTCGACGACGCCCATGGCTTCGGGCCGCTGGGGGCCAACGGCGCAGGGATCGTCGAGCACTTCGGCTTGAGCCAGGAAGAGGTGCCGGTCCTGGTGGGCACCCTCGGCAAGGCGTTCGGCACCGCCGGTGCCTTTGTCGCCGGTAGCGAGGAAATGATCGAAAGCCTGATCCAGTTCGCCCGTCCCTACATCTATACCACCAGCCAGCCGCCGGCCCTGGCCTGCGCCACCCTGAAAAGCCTGGAGTTGCTGCGCAGCGAACACTGGCGACGTGAGCACCTGAATACCCTGATCCGCCAGTTCCGCCAGGGCGCCGAGCAGATCGGGCTGACCCTGATGGACAGCTTTACGCCGATCCAGCCGATCCTGATCGGCGACAGCGCGCGGGCGATTCGCCTGTCGCAGATGCTGCGCGAGCGCGGCCTGATGGTCACCGCGATTCGTCCGCCTACCGTGCCCGCGGGGAGCGCCCGCTTGCGGGTGACCCTGTCCGCCGCCCATAGTGAGACTCAGGTCCAGCTATTGTTGAATGCACTGGCGGATTGTTTTAGCGAACCGGGACCGGAGCCAAGCCATGCGTGATCGACTGATTCTGCTGCCCGGTTGGGGGCTCGGTGTATCGCCGCTCGAACCCTTGGCGGCGGCTCTGCAGGGGCTGGACGAACACCTGCGGGTCGAGATCGAGCCATTGCCGGAGCTGGAGTCCAGCGACCTGAATGAGTGGCTCGACGAACTGGACGCCAGCGTCCCGGACAACGCCTGGCTCGGTGGCTGGTCACTGGGCGGCATGCTGGCTTCCGAGCTGGCGGCGCGTCGTGGTGAACGCTGCTGCGGTCTGCTGACGTTGGCCAGCAACCCCAGTTTCGTGGCGCATGCCGAGTGGGCAAGCGCAATGCCGGGGGAGGCCTTCGACGGGTTTCTGGCCGGCTGTAACGCCGACCCACGCACCACCCTCAAGCGCTTCAGCCTGTTGTGTGCCCAGGGCGCCGAAGATCCGCGCGGCCTGTCGCGCCTGCTGTCGGGCGGCGCGCCGCATACTTCGGGTGCTGTGTTGATGGCTGGCCTGGAGTTGCTGGCGCAGCTGGATACCCGCCATGCCTTGCAGGCGTTTCGTGGACCGCAGTTGCATCTGTTCGCCGGGCTCGACGGCCTGGTGCCGGCCGAAGCCGCGGGCGAACTGCTGGCGTTGTTGCCCGATGTTGAAGTTGGCCTGATTGAGCAGGCCAGCCACGCGTTTCTTCTGGAGGATCCCCACGGTGTGGCGGGGGCGATCCAGGCTTTTTTGCATGAGTCCGGTGATGACTGATCTGTCCCTTCCCAAGCCCCCCGGCAGCTTGCCCGACAAGCGCCAGGTGGCGGCTTCCTTTTCTCGCGCGGCGTCCAGTTACGACAGCGTGGCGCAACTGCAGCGCGACGTCGGTAACGAGTTGCTGGGCCGCCTGCCGCAAGACCGCGAGCCCGGCCGCTGGCTGGACATGGGCTGTGGCACGGGTTATTTCAGCCGCCTGTTGGGCGAGCGTTTCCAGGCCAGCGAAGGGCTGGCGCTGGACATCGCCGAAGGCATGCTCGAGCACGCCCGGCCGTTGGGCGGGGCGCGGTATTTCATTGCCGGCGATGCCGAGCGTTTGCCGTTGCAGGGGCAGAGTTGCGAACTGATTTTCTCCAGCCTGGCGGTGCAGTGGTGCGCGGATTTCCGTTCGGTTCTCAGCGAGGCGCATCGGGTGCTGAAGCCGGGCGGCGTGCTGGCCTTTGCCAGCCTGTGCGTCGGTACGCTGTACGAATTGCGCGACAGTTGGCGTCAGGTCGACGGCATGGTGCATGTCAATCGCTTTCGTGAGTTCAGTACATATCAACAGCTGTGTGCGGCGAGCGGCTTGCAGGTGCTGAGCCTGGAGACCCGTCCTCATGTGCTGCACTACCCGGATGTGCGCAGTCTGACCCATGAGTTGAAGGCCCTGGGGGCGCACAACCTCAACCCTGGACGGCCCGGCGGGCTGACAGGGCGGGCGCGGATCAAGGGCCTGATCGACGCCTACGAACAGTTCCGTCAAGCGCAGGGATTGCCCGCGACCTACCAGGTGGTCTACGCCGTATTGGAGAAGCCGCTATGAGCCAAGCCTATTTCGTTACCGGAACAGACACCGATGTTGGCAAGACCACCGTCGCCGCCGGCTTGCTGCATGCCGCGCGGCTCTCGGGATTGAGCACCGCGGCCGGGAAACCTGTGGCTTCGGGCTGCGAGCTGACCCCCGCGGGGTTGCGTAACGCCGATGCCTTGGCCCTGTTGGCTGAATGTTCATTGCCGCTGACCTATGACGAGGTCAATCCGCTGGCTTTCGAGCCAGCCATCGCTCCCCATCTGGCGGCCCGCGAGGCTGGCGTGGCGTTGACTGTTCAGGCCTTGCTGGCGCCCATGCGTCAGGTGCTGGCCAAGGGCGCGGATTTCACCCTGATCGAAGGGGCCGGTGGCTGGCGTGTGCCGCTGGCCGATCAGGACAACCTGTCCGACCTGGCCATGGCCCTGGGCCTGCCGGTGATCCTGGTGGTGGGCGTGCGCCTGGGCTGTATCAACCATGCCCTGCTGACGGCCGAGGCGATTGCACAGGACGGATTGCAGCTGGCCGGCTGGGTGGCCAATATCATCGAGCCGAAGACTTCGCGGCTCGAGGAGAACCTCGCCACGCTGGCGGAGCGCCTGCCCGCACCTTGTCTGGGGCGGGTCCCGAGATTGAAGGCGGTCAGCGCCGAAGCGGTGGCCGAGTATCTGCAACTGGACCTGCTTGACTAGATTTTGCCTATGGTGAGGCACTGTGCCATTAGTGTTTTTGACGGGTCTTTTTCTGACGCGTCTGGTTCAATAGCCGCTGTTCATTCCTTGCAGGGTCGAATTCTCCCATGGAAATTTCCGGGAATACCGCTTTCTACGCCGGCCTGAGTACCGTGCAGACCGGGCAGAATCGTGTCGATCAGGCGGCCAGCCAGATCGCCAATACGACCATCGAACGTTCTGTCGCCAGCCAATCCTCTGAGGTACAAGTCGAGCGCCTGCGATCCGTCGATCGCAGCCAGCAATCGGACTTGGCCAGCAACATGGTCGAGATGGCCATGGGCAAAGTTCAGGCGGAGCTGGGTGTGAAAGTCGCCAAGGCCGCCGATGAAGTGCTCGGTACGCTGATCGACACCTACGCTTGACCCTCCTTCGGTAGCCCTGCCCATTTTTGCGGGCAGGGTGACCCGCGCAAGAACTCTCTGCAAAGCCCCATCTTCCGTCTTGCTGGCCTGCCAGCTCCTACACTCTATTCAGCTCCCGAATATTTCACGGCATTCGCTGTGGGCCTTTGCGTGCAAGGCCTGCAGAGGATCGATGACGAACGGTGTTTGCGTGGCGCTTGACAAGGTTTGGGCGTAAACGTATGTTTCAAACAACTGTTTGACCGCCACAATAAATCAACGCGGTCGTTCATTCCCGGTTACATCAGCAGAGGTTTATCGCTATGCCTGACTACAAGGCCCCCTTGCGTGATATTCGCTTCGTTCGTGACGAGCTGCTCGGCTATGAAGCGCACTATCAGAGCCTGCCGGCTTGCCAGGACGCTACTCCAGACATGGTTGACGCCATCCTCGAGGAAGGCGCGAAGTTTTGTGAGCAGGTACTGGCCCCTCTGAACCGTGTGGGTGACCAGGAAGGCTGCACCTGGAGCGAGTCCGGCGTTAAGACCCCGACTGGCTTCAAAGAGGCCTACAAGCAATTTGTCGAAGGCGGCTGGCCAAGCCTGGCTCACGATGTCGAGCATGGTGGTCAAGGCCTGCCGGAGTCCCTGGGCCTGGCTGTCAGCGAAATGGTCGGCGAAGCCAACTGGTCTTGGGGCATGTACCCAGGCCTGTCCCATGGCGCGATGAACACCATCTCCGAACATGGCACGCCTGAGCAGCAAGAGGCTTACCTGACCAAGCTGGTATCCGGTGAGTGGACCGGCACTATGTGCCTGACCGAACCGCACTGCGGCACCGACCTGGGCATGCTGCGCACCAAGGCCGAACCTCAGGCCGACGGTTCCTACAAAGTTACCGGCACCAAGATCTTCATCTCGGCCGGTGAACACGACATGGCCGACAACATCGTCCATATCGTTCTGGCCCGCCTGCCGGATGCACCGGCTGGCACCAAAGGCATCTCGCTGTTCATCGTGCCGAAGTTCCTACCGAACGCCGATGGCACTGTCGGCCAGCGCAACGCCGTGAGCTGCGGTTCCCTGGAACACAAGATGGGTATCCACGGTAACGCCACCTGCGTGATGAACTTCGACGCGGCCACCGGTTTCCTGATCGGCCCGGCGAACAAAGGCCTGAACTGCATGTTCACCTTCATGAACACCGCTCGCCTGGGTACCGCGCTGCAAGGCCTGGCCCACGCCGAGATCGGTTTCCAGGGCGGCCTGAAATACGCTCGCGATCGTCTGCAAATGCGTTCCCTGACTGGCCCGAAAGCGCCGGACAAGGCCGCCGACCCGATCATCGTGCACCCTGACGTACGTCGCATGCTGTTGACCATGAAGGCTTTCGCCGAAGGCAACCGGGCCATGGTCTACTTCACCGCCAAGCAGGTCGACATCGTCAAGTACGGCGTGGACGAAGAAGAGAAGAAGAAAGCCGACGCACTGCTGGCCTTCATGACTCCGATCGCCAAGGCCTTCATGACCGAAGTCGGTTTCGAATCCGCCAACCACGGCGTGCAGATCTACGGTGGCCACGGTTTCATCGCCGAGTGGGGCATGGAGCAGAACGTTCGCGACAGCCGCATTTCCATGCTGTACGAAGGCACCACCGGTATCCAGGCGCTGGACTTGCTGGGCCGTAAAGTGCTGATGACTCAAGGCGAGGCTCTGAAAGGCTTCACCAAGATCGTCCACAAGTTCTGCCAGAGCAACGAAGGCAACGAGTCGGTCAAAGAGTTCGTCGCACCGCTGGCTGCACTGAACAAGGAATGGGGCGAGCTGACCATGAAGGTCGGTATGGCGGCCATGAAAGACCGTGAAGAAGTCGGTGCTGCGTCCGTGGATTACCTGATGTATTCCGGTTATGCCTGCCTGGCTTACTTCTGGGCCGACATGGCACGCCTGGCTGCCGAGAAGCTGGCTGCCGGCACCACCGAAGAGGCGTTCTACACCGCCAAGCTGCAGACCGCGCGCTTCTACTTCCAGCGCATCCTGCCGCGTACCCGCACTCACGTTGCGGCGATGCTGTCGGGTGCCAACAACCTGATGGACATGAAAGAGGAAGATTTCGGCCTGGCTTACTAAGCCCTACCGGCATCTCTTCAGAGGCCGCTTCTCCTTCGGGAGAAGCGGCTTTTTTGTGCGCGGGATGAATCTGAAAATAATCCGACTAAAACGTTAAGAAGAAGCCGGTCCCTGCCGTTACAGAAGTGGCAATGTGACATACATCACATTTGTGCTGTTTAACCATGCCAGGTGAAGGCATAGTGCCATCTACTGTTTAACCGCGTCGGAGCTTTACCTTGCCGCGTTCTTCTGCTGTACGTTTCAGCCATTTTCTACCGTCATTGTTACTTTTGCTTGCGGGGCTCGCGGCTGCCTACGTCAAGGATCTCAACGTTTTCTTCACCTCGCTGTTCAACGTCTTGCCGACCCTGGTGCTGTTGCTCGGCGGCGCTTATTGCGCGGTGTACCGGCGCCAGCGTGAACTGTTCCTGATGGTCACGGTGTACATCGCCTATTTCCTGCTCGATACCCAGACCGACTATTACCGTGACAACGGCAAGGTCCGCGAGGATGCGGCCGTGGTGTTCCACTTGGTCTGCTTGCTGCTGCCGCTGCTGTTCGGCCTGTTTGCGGCCTGGCAGGAGCGTACCCACCTGTTCCAGGACATGGTGGCGCGGTTTGCCGTATTGCTCGCCTTTGGCAGCGTGGCGCTGGGCCTGGAGCAGAGTTATCCCCAGGCGCTGCTGGCCTGGCTGGCGGAAATCCGTTGGCCGGCCCTGCACGGCGCCTGGATGAGCCTGATCCAGTTGTCGTACCCGGTGTTTATCGCCGCCTTCCTGTTGCTGGCGATCCAGTACTGGCGCAATCCACGTCCGCTGCATGCGGCGCAGTTGGTGGGGCTGCTGGGGCTGTTCTGGATGCTGCCCAAGACCTTCATCCTGCCGTTCACTCTGAACATCATGTGCAGCCAGGTGATGCTGATGATCGCCGCGGCCGTTGCCCATGAGGCGTACCAGATGGCTTTCCGCGACGAGCTGACCGGATTGCCGGGGCGCCGCGCCTTGAACGAGCGCATGCAGCGCCTGGGGCGCAACTATGTGCTGGCGATGAGTGACGTCGACCACTTCAAGAAATTCAACGACACCCACGGCCACGATGTGGGCGACCAGGTGCTGCGCCTGGTGGCCAGCAAACTGTCGAAAGTCAGTGGCGGCGGTCGTGCCTACCGTTATGGCGGCGAGGAGTTTGCGGTGGTGTTCGCCGGCAAGACCCTCGAGGAATGCATGCCGCACCTGGAGGTCATTCGCGAGACCATCGCCAACTACAACATCCAGTTGCGCAATCAGGAGAACCGGCCCCAGGACGACCAGCAGGGTCGTCAGCGCCGGGGTGCGGCCGCGGCGTCCAGCGTATCGGTGACCGTCAGTATCGGCGTCGCCGAGCGGCAGATGGAGCACCGCTCGCCTGAGGAGGTGCTCAAGTCTGCCGACCAGGCGCTGTACAGCGCCAAGGGCGCGGGGCGTAACTGCGTCATGGCCTTCGGTCAGAACCGCCGTGGCGCGGTGCGCATGGACACCGCTGCGGGTTGAGTGATAGCGGCGCATTCAGCGTCTGGACTGTGATTGGCAGGTCGGATGAGCGGCAGTAGGTTGGATTGATCTGCTGCCGGAGAAACGACCATGCCCGAGTACAAAGCTCCCCTGCGCGACATGCGCTTTTTGATCGACCACGTCTTCGACTTTCACGCCAGCTACGCCGCCCTGGGGGCCAGCGATGCCAGCCCGGACATGGTGGCCGCGATCCTCGAAGAAGGGGCAAAGTTCTGTGAAAACGTGCTGGCGCCGTTGAACCGCCCGGGCGATGAAGAGGGCTGCCATTTCGACAATGGCGTGGTCACCACGCCAAAAGGCTTCAAGCAGGCTTTCGCCCAGTATGTAGAAGGCGGCTGGCACGGCCTGGCGGCGGACCCGAACTATGGTGGCCAGGGCCTGCCGCATTCGCTGGGGCTGGTGATCAGCGAAATGGTCGGCTCCAGCAACACTTCCTGGGGCATGTACCCGGGCCTGACCCACGGCGCCATGTCGGCGATTCACGCCCACGGCAGCGAAGAGCAGAAGCAGACCTACCTGAGCAAGCTCACCGCTGGCCAATGGACTGGCACCATGTGCCTGACCGAAGCCCATTGCGGCACCGACCTGGGCATCATCAAGACCCGCGCCGTGCCCCAGGCCGACGGCAGCTATGCGGTCTCCGGCAGCAAGATCTTCATTTCTGCCGGCGAGCACGACATGAGTGAAAACATCATCCACCTGGTGCTGGCCAAGCTGCCGGATGCGCCGGCCGGTACCAAGGGCATTTCGCTGTTTATCGTGCCCAAGTTTTTGCCCAACGCCGATGGCGAGGCGGGTGAGCGCAATGGTGTGAGCTGCGGTTCCATCGAACACAAGATGGGCATCAAGGCTTCGGCCACCTGCGTGCTCAACTTCGATGGCGCCAAGGGATTCCTGATCGGTGAGGCCAACAAGGGCCTGAATTGCATGTTCACCATGATGAACCACGCGCGCCTCGGTACCGGGATGCAGGGGCTGTGCCTGGGCGAGGCAAGCTTCCAGGGCGCAATCAAGTACGCCAACGACCGTCTGCAGATGCGCTCCCTGACCGGGCCGAAGGCGCCGGACAAGGCCGCCGACCCGATCATTGTCCACCCCGATGTGCGGCGCATGCTGCTGACCATGAAGGCCTTCAACGAAGGTAATCGCGCCCTGGCCTATTTCACCGCGCAGTTGCTGGATGTGGCGCACCTGGCCGCCGACGAGACCCAGCGCCAGGATGCCGAGAACCTGCTGGCTTTCCTGACACCGATCTGCAAGGCCTTCATGACTGAAACCGGGCTGGAGGTGACCAACCACGGTATGCAGGTGTTTGGCGGGCATGGCTTCATTCGCGAATGGGGCATGGAGCAACTGGTGCGCGACTGCCGCATCGCCCCGATCTATGAAGGCACCAACGGCATCCAGGCCCTGGACCTGCTGGGACGCAAGGTGCTTGGCAGTCAGGGCAAGTTGCTGACGGGTTTCACCAAGATCGTCCACAAATTCTGCGCGGCCAATGCCGAGCATCCACAACTCAAGGGTTATGTGACGCAACTCGACGGGCTCAACCGGCAGTGGGGCGCGCTGACCACCAAGGTCGGGATGGCGGCGATGAAGAACCCCGACGAAGTCGGCGCCGCGGCGCTGGATTACCTGATGTACAGCGGTTACATCATCCTCGCCTACCTGTGGCTGCGCATGGCGCTGGTGGCCCAGGCCCGGCTCGACGCCGGTAAAGAGGATGCCGATTATTGCCAGGCCAAGCTGGCGACCTGCGAGTTCTACTTCAAGCGCTTGCTGCCGCGTACCGCGGCCCATCTGGCGGTGATCGAGGCGGGCAGTGACTGCCTGATGAAGTTGCCGGCGGAGCTGTTTGCGCTCTAGGTTTTCATGTAATCGTCCATTGCGGGCAAGCCTGCTCCTGCAGATATTTGCGGGAGTGAGTTTGCTCGTGATTTTTGGTGACTAAAAATTACATTAAAGTCATGAGTTGACCCTATGTGTCGCAAAAGTTGTTCGGGTACACTCGAGCTTTCGTAACTGGGGCCGTTCGGGTCCACTTGTTTAGATCTTGCGAGGTTTGCCATGGCTGACTACAAAGCGCCCCTGCGCGATATGCGCTTCGTCCTCAATGAAGTTTTCGAGGTCGCCAAACTCTGGGCCGAACTGCCTGCTCTGGCCGACACCGTCGACGCTGAAACCGTCGAAGCGATTCTTGAGGAAGCCGGCAAAGTCACCGGCAAAAGTATCGCCCCGCTGAGCCGCGGCGCCGACGAAGAGGGTTGTCACTGGAGCGACGGCGCGGTGACCACGCCAGCAGGTTTTCCACAGGCCTATCAGACTTACGCCGAAGGCGGCTGGGTTGGCGTCGGCGGCGATCCAGCCTACGGCGGCATGGGCATGCCCAAGGCGGTATCGGCCCAGGTCGAGGAAATGGTCAACTCGGCCAGCCTGTCGTTTGGTCTGTACCCGATGCTGACCGCGGGCGCCTGCCTGTCGATCAATGCCCACGCCAGCGAAGAATTGAAGGCGGCCTACCTGCCGAACATGTATGCAGGCGTCTGGGCCGGTTCCATGTGCCTCACCGAGCCGCATGCCGGCACCGACCTGGGCATCATTCGCACCAAGGCGGAGCCGCAGGCCGACGGCTCCTACAAGGTCAGCGGTACCAAGATCTTCATTACCGGCGGTGAGCACGACCTGACCGAGAACATCATCCACCTGGTGCTGGCCAAGCTGCCGGACGCACCGGCGGGGCCGAAGGGCATTTCGTTGTTCCTGGTGCCGAAGTTCCTGGTCAACGCCGACGGCAGCCTGGGGGCGCGCAACCCGGCCAACTGTGGTTCGATCGAACACAAGATGGGCATCCAGGCCTCGGCCACCTGTGTGATGAACTTCGACGAAGCCGTCGGTTACATCGTCGGCGAGCCGAACAAGGGCCTGGCGGCAATGTTCACCATGATGAACTACGAGCGTCTGGGCGTCGGTATCCAAGGCCTGGCCTCGGGCGAGCGTTCCTATCAGAACGCTGTGGAATACGCCCGCGATCGCCTGCAAAGCCGTTCGCCGACCGGCCCGCAAGCCAAGGACAAGGTCGCTGACCCGATCATCGTGCACCCCGACGTGCGCCGCATGTTGCTGACCATGAAAGCCGCGAACGAAGGCGGCCGCGCGTTCTCCACCTATGTGGCGATGCAACTGGATACCGCCAAGTTCAGCGAAGATGCGCTGGTGCGTAAGCGTGCGGAAGATCTGGTGGCGCTGTTGACGCCGGTGGCCAAGGCCTTCCTCACCGACCTGGGGTTGGAAACCACGGTTCACGGCCAGCAGGTTTTCGGCGGCCACGGCTACATCCGTGAATGGGGCCAGGAGCAGCTGGTGCGCGATGTGCGCATTACCCAGATCTATGAAGGCACCAACGGCATCCAGGCGCTGGACCTGGTCGGGCGCAAGATCGTCGGCAGCGGCGGGGCGTTCTACAAGCTGTTCGCTGACGAGATTCGCCATTTCACCGCGACCGCCAGCGCCGATCTGGCCGAGTTCACCAAGCCGTTGAACGACGCACTGGATAACCTGGACGAACTGACTGCCTGGCTGCTGGATCGGGCCAAGACCAATCCGAACGAAATCGGCGCGGCCTCGGTCGAATACCTGCAAGCATTCGGATACACGGCGTACGCCTACATGTGGGCGTTGATGGCAAAAGCGGCCCTGGGCAAGGAGTCGCAAGACGATTTCTACGCCAGCAAGCTGGGTACCGCGCGCTTCTACTTCGCCCGTCTGCTGCCGCGTATCCACTCGCTGAGCGCATCGGTGAAGGCGGGTAGTGAGTCACTGTTCCTGCTGGATGCGGCGCAGTTCTGAGCATGGCTACGTCATGTAAGCATTCTCTTACATGACGTACTGCTAATCACCCATATCGGCAGATTGGATCCAGAGCTAATCTACTTCACATGGACGTCGCGCAGGAAGCGCAAAGCAATAACACGGACACGTAGGATTCCGCCAGGATGGTGGAGTGAAAAGGATGTCAGGGAAACAGTCTGCAAAGCCCCGCTTCGGCGGGGTTTTCTTTTGTCCGCGTTTTTTACCTGCGCTGCTTCAACCCAGCCCTTCCAGCGTCGCCGGGCCTGTCATCCGCCCATCCGGGCCGCTCATCTCTTCTTCCAGCAAGGTTCGCAGCAATTCCAGGGTTGCCTGCTGACGCTGCACATCACGACATACCAGCCCCACTTTCAACGGCACCCTTGGTTCGCTCAGCGGTTTCCATAGCAGGTCCGTATGGCTGTGGGTCTGCCGCGAACGTCCCGGCAAGACCGTCGCCAGGCGGGTGTTGGGCAAGCTGTCGAGAATCCCCGCCATATTGTTCAGCTCCGCCTGCACTTGCGGCCGGCGTCCGAGGTTGGCCAGTTGCGCCTGCCAGATCTGGCGTATCTGGAACTCCTCGCCCAGCAACAGCATGGGCAGCTCCGCGGCCTGGCTCATGGAGACCTTCTTGAATTCGCGCAGGGGATGTTCGGCAGGAATCACCAGGGTCAACTCGTCTTCGTAGAGCTGCACACCGTGCAACCCTGGCTGGCGCGGCGGCAGATAACTGATGCCGATATCCAATGAGCCATTGAGCAGGCGCCGTTCGATTTCCAGGCCGGTCAGTTCGTAGATCTGCACAACCAGATGTGGCTGGGCCTTGCGCACCCGCTCAAGCATTTGCGGCACCAGGCTGCTGTGCACGGTTTGCAGTACGCCAATCGCCAGCGTGCGCAGGGCGTGGCCCTTGAAGTTGCCCAGGGCTTCACGAGCCCGTTGCATGCCGTCGAGCAAGGGCAGGGCATGGTTGTACAGGGTATGGGCCGCCAGCGTCGGCAACAGGCGCTTGCTGCTGCGCTCGAACAGGCTGACATCGAGGTTCTGTTCCAGCTGACGGATCTGTTGCGAGAGCGCGGGTTGGGAGATCGACAGGCGCTCGGCAGCTCGTCCCACATGACCTTCTTCATACACCGCGACGAAATAACGCAGTTGTTTAAAATCCATAAGTTCTGCTTATCGAAAAAGCTGGAAAATCGAAATGGCCCGATAGGCCGCAGAAGCCTAGTCTAACTCCTATTCACAGGGCTTACAGGGCCAGAAGGCGAGATGAATACCGTTTACGTGGATGGTGTTTACATAGGCAAGGCAAAAAACCTCGGACAGGGTTTGGTCAGTGATACGGACAAACGTCCGGTTGCAAGCCGACTCTGGTTATGGCCGCAGGGCCTGGGCAGCGACGAACACGGCGACCCGCGCTTTCATACCGGCCCGGAGCGGGCGCTGCACCATTACCCCGCCGAACACTACAGCTACTGGCGCAAGCGTTATCCACAGATCGACTGGTGTGCCCCGGCCTTTGGCGAAAACCTGTCTACCCACGGCCTGACCGAGGAACAGGTCTGCCTCGGCGATATGTTCCGCTGGGGCGGCGCGCTGCTGCAGGTCAGCCAGCCGCGTTCGCCCTGTTATCGCCTGAGCCACCGCTGGGGCATCCCCGACCTGCCGCAACAGGCGCAAAGCAATGGTCGCTGCGGCTGGTTCTACCGGGTGCTCAAACCCGGTTTCGTCAGTGCCGATCAGCCCTTCGAGCTGATCCAGCGCAGTTACCCGGGGTTGACTGTGGCCTGGGCCCTGCGTTGTTTTTATCGAGAACCTCTGGAGCATGCGGGCTTGAAGAAACTGGTGGACTGTCCGGCACTGGCGTCGCGTTGGCGCGACATCGCGATCAAGCGCATGCGCACCGGCCTGATCGAGGATTGGTCCGCGCGCCTGCTGGGCCTGCCGCTGCAGGGGTTGAGCGCATGAACCTGTTCAGCCTGCGCCGCCCTCAGCCGAGCCTTGATGATCTGGCGGTCGAGCCCTGCCTGTCGCCGATGAGCCACAACCTTTCCAGTGAGTGCCTGATGCCCAGCGTCCAGCGACCCCACCCAGTGTTTGTACGTGGCCAGGGCTCATGGCTGTGGGACAGCGATGACCGCGCCTACCTCGACTTCGTCCAGGGCAACGCCGCCAACAGCCTTGGCCATAGCCCCTCGGCGCTGGTCAAGGCACTGACGGCCCAAGCCCAGTCACTGATCAACCCCGGCTCGGGCTTTTACAACCGCGGCATGCTCAACCTCAGCGAGCGCTTGTGCCGCAGCACCGGCAGCGACCAGGCCTATCTGCTGAGCAGTGGCAGCGAAGCCTGCGAGGCGGCGATCAAGCTGGCCCGCAAATGGGGCCAGCTGCACCGCGGTGGGGCCGCGAAGATCATCACTGCCAGCGGCAGCTGTCATGGTCGCAGCTTCGCGGCAATGTCGGCGTCGGCAAGCACCCATATCGCCAATCGCTTCGAGCCACAGCTGTCGGGTTTCAGTCATGTTCCCTTCAATGACCTGCCAGCCTTGCATGCCGCGGTGGATGCGCAGACCGTGGCGATCATGCTCGAGCCGATCCAGGGCGAGGCCGGGGTGATTCCGGCGACCGAGCATTACCTCAAGGGGGTCGAACGCCTGTGCCGCGAGCTGGGCATCCTGCTGATCCTGGATGAAGTGCAAACCGGCATCGGCCGCTGCGGCACCTTGCTGGCCGAACAAGTCTATGGCGTGCGCGCCGACATCGTGGCCCTGGGCAAAGGCCTCGGTGGTGGCGTGCCCTTGGCTGCCTTGCTGGCGCGTGGCAAGGCCTGTTGCTTCGAGGTGGGTGAGCTGAACGGCACCCATCACGGTAATGCGCTGATGACCGCCGCGGGCCTGACGGTGCTCGATAGCGTACTGGACAACAGCTTTCTCGAGCATGTGCGGGACAACGGTCAGTACTTGCGCGAAGGGCTGGCCCGCCTGGCGAATCGTTATGCCCAGGGAGAACTGCGTGGGCAGGGATTGTTCTGGGGGCTGAGCCTGGCCGACGACTCGGCCGAGGCCGTGGTTAAGGCGGCCCGCTACGAAGGTCTGTTGCTGGCCGCAACCCAACCGGACTGCCTGCGCTTTACCCCGGCGTTGACGGTGAGCAAGGCCAACATCGATGAAATGCTGCTGCGCCTGGCGCGGGCCTTTTCGCGAGTACGCACCGCGCAGTTGCAATGCCGCAAGGGGCTGGTGGTTTGAGGCCTGGCCTGGTCCCGCCACACCCGATCTTGCACTGACAGAAATTCCCGAACCGTCTCGCGGTATAACGCATCGCCCCGTGTCCGATCTTTCGCACGGGGCGTTTTTTTGTCTCGGGCTTTTGCAAAACCGCCATCGGGCCTTGAAGGCCATCATCCAGGCAAGGTTCCTTAGGCTCATCCACCAGGACGGTGGAGGGCTGCTGGGGCGCAAGACCACCGGGCAGCCTGGGTTGAATAAATATACCACTGAGTGGTATGTTTTTGGGAAGGGAAGCCATGACCATCAGGTTGTTCAAAACCAAAGGTTTTGCTGTTGCGGCTAAAAAAGCCTTGATCCATGACGACCAGTTGCTGGCCGCATTCAGCGAGTTATGCAAAGGCCAGGCTGATGACCTGGGTGGCGGGGTCTGGAAAAAACGCCTGAACGCCAACCGCCATCGTTCGATCGTCCTGGCCAGGGGCCGGCGTTACTGGGTGTTCCAGTTCCTGTTCGCCAAGCAGGACCAGAGCAATATCAGCCACCAGGAACTGCAGGCATTCCGCGCGCTGGCCAAGGCCTACGAAGGGCTGGATGGCTGGCAGGTCCAGCAGCTACTCGAGATGAAAGCGTTTGTGGAGATCAGACATGAGCAAGCCATTCAAGACTGAAGCCCTTGAATCGATACACGAGTCGGCCAGTGCCCTGCACGCCATCGGCGCCATCGGCAAAACCACCATGCGCCAGTTCGATGAGGCGTGTATTGCGCCAGTACCGGCGAGTATTCCCGCGGAGCAGATCAAGCTGCTGCGCGAGCGTAGTAACGTCAGCCAGCCGGTCTTTGCCCGCTACCTGAACACCAGCGCGTCCACGGTGAAGCAGTGGGAGTCTGGCGAGAAGCACCCGAGCGGCATGGCGTTGAAACTGCTGAGCATCGTGCAGAAGCACGGCCTTGAAATACTGGCGTGAGCCGGCACTGAAACACCGGCCAGCCTGGGGATAAAAACTGGCCCTTGGCCAGAATCGATTGAACCCTGCCGAACGCCATGGGTCGATTAGCGGTGAGGCTCGTACGAGTCGATTGCTATCAGGAGCTGCCCCATGGACTTTATCCGCATCATCATCGCCATTCTGTTACCGCCATTGGGCGTGTTTCTGCAAGTGGGGTTCGGCGGCGCGTTCTGGCTGAATATCCTGCTGACCCTGTGCGGCTACATCCCGGGCATCGTGCATGCGGTGTACATCATCGCCAAGCGCTGAGCCTGGCGCCCGCTCCGCAGAGGAGCGGGCTGGTTCCCCTTGGACGCCGATTATTCCGGTGCGTCCGTCTGTTCCATTACCTGCCGATAAAACAGCCATTCCTGTTCCAGGGCGTGCGCCTGATTGGCGGCCTTGCGAAAACCGTGGCGCTCGTCCGGGTAATAGTGCGCTTGGGCCGTAATGCCGTTGTCCTGTAACGCCTTGAGCATGTCCCGGGTCTGCTGGGGCACTACCACGGCGTCGAGTTCACCCTGGAAGAAAACCACCGGTACGCGGATATTGCCGGCATGCAGCAGTGGGGTGCGGGCCTTGTAGCGTTCGGCATCCTGGTCGGGGTCGCCGATCAGCCAGTCAAGGTAGTCGCCTTCGAACTTGTGGGTGTCTCGCGCCAGGGCCACGGGGTCGCTGACGCCGTACAGGCTGGCGCCGGCACGGAACACATCGGCGAAGGCCAGGGCGCAAAGGGTGGTGTAGCCGCCGGCACTGCCACCGCGGATGAACGTCCGGTCGCCATCGATCAGGCCTTGTCGGGCCAGATACGCGACCACTGCGCAGGCGTCCTCCACATCCACTTCGCCCCAGCTCAGGTGCAGGGCTTGCCGGTACTCGCGGCCATAGCCGGTGCTGCCGCGATAGTTCAGGTCGGCCACGGCGAACCCCCGTTGCGCCCAGTACTGGATACGCGGGTCGAGTATCGGATAACAGGCCGAGGTGGGGCCGCCGTGGATGAACACCACCAGCGGCGGCCGGTCGTCATCGCTCATGGCCGGGTAGAAAAAGCCGTGGGCCTCGCCCTGGCCGCTGGGGTAACGCAGGGTTTGCGGGTGGCTGATCTGCTCGGGCAGCAGAGGCGCTACGCCGCCAGCCAGGACCTTGACCTGCTGTGATTGGCGGTCAATGGCGATCACCGCGGACGGACTCACAGGCGACGCCGCGATGCAGTAGATAAACCGTTCATCCAGCGCCAGGTTGCGGAAGCGGCTGTAGTCGCCGCTGAAGTCCCGTTGCTCACCCTCGGCCAGGCGCAGCCCCAAGCGGCCAAAACCGGCTTGCGTCCAGGTACCCAGCCAGCTGTCGCCGCCCAGCGGCAGCCAGGTGCAGCCGCCCAATTGCCAGGGCGCCGGGGCGTGATCGGCGGCGGCGCAGGGCAGCGCCTGCAGGCCGTTGGGCGTTTCACCCCAGGGTTGCCAGAAGCCGGCGCGGTCGGTCAGGCAATACAGCCGCCCGGCTTCATCAAAACATGGTTGTTGCAGCGACTCTTCCTCGCCATCGCCGGCCAGGCACCGAGGGTCATCCCAGCGGCCGTTGGCCAAGCGCTCGGCGACCATCAGGCGGGTCGAGGTCCAGGGCTGATGCGGTCGATCCCATTCGATCCACGCCAGGCGCTGGCCGTCCGGGCTCAAGGTGGGCGCCGCGTAGAAGTCCGCCCCTTCGGCCAGCAGCTGGCGTTTTCCGCTACCGGAGTCGATGGCCACCAGGCAATGCCGGTTGTTGTGCTCTTCCACTGCCAGCACCTGGCCGGCGGCGAACTGCAGGTCGCCATAACGGCACTCGCCGCAGGTCAGGGCTACCGGCGCTTCGCCTTGCAGGGATTGTCGGTAGAGCTGCTGGTCCGCCTCGTTGACGAACACCAGCCCATCATCGCTCAGGCAAAAGGCGCCGCCGCCGTATTCATAAACCCGGCTGCGCACGCTGAAACCTTGCGGCGTCAGGCAGCGGGCCTGGTTGTCGCGCCAGTGCCAGATCCGGCAGGCGGCGTCTTCGGGGCGGTATTCGTTCCAGAACAGGCCGTTGGCGCCGAGCCGCAGCTCGGCGAAATCGATGCCGGCGGCGACGGCTTGGGCGGCGCTGAAGGATTCAGCCCTTGGCGATGAGGCGCGAGTTTCGTTCATTACGGAAGGCCAGTTGTTCGATGGTCTGAGTGGCGTGCTCGGCTTCTTCGCGGGCCTTGAGGATCACGCCGTGATGGTGCGACTTGCTGCACACCGGGTCGGCATTGCTGGCATCGCCCGTGAGCATGAAGGCCTGGCAGCGGCAGCCGCCGAAGTCCTTTTCCTTTTCATCGCAGGAGCGGCAGGGCTCGGGCATCCAGTCATAACCACGGAAGCGGTTGAAGCCGAAGGAGTCATACCAGATGTGCTGCATGCTGTGGTCACGCACATTGGGGAACTGCACGGGCAACTGCCGGGCACCGTGGCAGGGCAGGGCGGTGCCGTCCGGCGTGACCGTGAGGAAGATGCTGCCCCAGCCGTTCATGCAGGCTTTCGGGCGTTCCTCGTAGTAATCCGGGGTAACGAAAATCAGTTTGCACGGATGCCCTTCGGCTTCCAGCCTGGCGCGGTATTCGTTGGTGATGCGTTCGGCGCGTACCAGTTGTTCCTTGGTCGGCAGCAGGCCGACGCGGTTGAGCTGGGCCCAGCCGTAGAACTGGCAGGTGGCGAGCTCGACAAAGTCGGCTTCCAGGGCGATGCACAGTTCGATGATGCGGTCGATTCGATCGATGTTGTGCCGATGGGTGACGAAGTTCAGCACCATCGGGTAGCCGTGGGCTTTCACCGCCCGGGCCATTTCCAGCTTCTGGGCGAAGGCTTTCTTCGAGCCGGCCAACAGGTTGTTCACCTGCTCGTCGCTGGCCTGGAAACTGATCTGGATATGATCGAGCCCGGCCTTCTTGAAGTCGCTGATCTTCTGCTCGGTCAGGCCGATGCCGGAGGTGATCAGGTTGGTGTAGAAACCCAGCTTGCGCGCCTCGCCGATCAGCTCGGCAAGGTCCTGGCGCACCAGCGGTTCGCCACCGGAAAAGCCCAGCTGCGCGGCGCCCATCTCCCGGGCTTCGCGAAATACCTTGAGCCACTGCTCGGTGCTCAGCTCCTTGCCTTGCTCGGCGAAATCCAGCGGGTTGGAGCAGTACGGGCATTGCAGCGGGCAGCGGTAGGTCAGCTCGGCCAGCAGCCACAGCGGCAGGCCGACTTCCGGCTTGGGCGGTATCGGCGCTGGCGAATCAGCCAAGTTCGATCCAGTGCTGTGCACGGGCGACCTCCATGAATTGCTCGATGTCGTCACCGAGTTCGGGCACGCCGGGGAACTGGACTTCCAGCGTCTGGATGATCGCCGCGACATCCCGTTCGCCGTCGATCAACCCGCCGATCAGCGCGGCGCTCTCGTTGAGCTTGATCATGCCTTCAGGGTAGAGCAGTACATGGCCCTTCTGCGCCGGTTCGTACTGGAAGCGGTAGCCGGGGCGCCAGGTCGGGGTCTTGCTGCGATCGAAGCTCATAGGGTGATTCCTTTATGCCAGACCCGTTCTGTGGTGACGCTGTGATACGGCGGGCGATTGAGTTCATAGGCCATGCTCATGGCGTCGAGCATGCTCCAAAGGATGTCCAGTTTGAACTGGAGAATTTCCAGCATGCGCTCCTGGCCGGCGCGAGTGGTGTAGTGCTGCAGGGTGATCGCCAGCCCGTGCTCGACATCGCGCCGCGCCTGGCCCAGGCGGGTGCGGAAGTATTCATAGCCGGCCGGGTCGATCCATGGGTAATGCTGGGGCCAGCTGTCGAGACGCGACTGGTGGATCTGCGGCGCGAACAGCTCGGTCAGCGAGCTGCTGGCGGCTTCCTGCCAGCTGGCGCGGCGGGCAAAATTGACGTAGGCATCGACGGCGAAACGCACGCCCGGCAGCACCAGCTCTTGCGAGTGCAGCTGGTCCGGGTCGAGACCGACCGCTTGCCCCAGGCGCAACCAGGCCTCGATGCCACCGTCTTCGCCGGGGGCGCCATCGTGGTCCAGCAGGCGCTGAATCCACTCGCGACGAATTTCCCGATCCGGACAGTTGGCGAGAATCGCCGCGTCCTTGAGCGGGATGTTCACCTGGTAGTAGAAGCGGTTGGCAACCCAGCCCTGGATCTGCTCGCGGGTCGCCCGGCCCTGGTACATCGCCACATGATATGGGTGGTGGATGTGGTAATAGGCGCCCTTGGCCCGCAGGGCTTGCTCGAATTCGGCGGGGGACATTGCTGTGTCAGTCATTGCGGTTCTCCGGGGAACAACCGTGGATAGTGTTGCCTCATCGGGCCTCATCGGGCCTCATCGCGGGCAAGCCTCGCTCCTACAGGTAGCGCTGTCCGTAGGAGCGAGGCTTGCCCGCGATAGCTCCTGTGGTTACAGCTCGATACTCATGCCGTCGTAAGCCACTTCAACGTTACGCCGCGCCAGCTCCGCGCGTTCGACGGAATCCTCGTCGAGGATCGGGTTGGTGTTGTTGATGTGGATAAGAATCTTGCGCTGCTCTGGCAACTGCTCCAGCACTTCCAGCATGCCGCCAGGGCCGTTCTGCGCCAGGTGGCCCATTTCCCGCCCGGTCCGGGTGCCGACGCCGCGACGCTGCATCTCGTCGTCTTCCCACAGGGTGCCGTCCACCAGCAGGCAGTCGCTGCCGCTCATGATTTCCAGCAGCGCTGTATCGACCTTGCCCAGCCCCGGGGCGTAGAACAGCTTGCCGCCGGTGCGCAGGTCTTCGACGATCAGGCCGATGTTATCGCCCGGGTGCGGATCGAAGCGATGGGGCGAATAGGGCGGCGCGGCGCTGCGCAGCGGCAGCGGGCTGAAGCGCAGGTTCGGGCAGGCCGGGATGGTGAAGCTCCGGTCGAGTTCGATGCGGTTCCAGTCCAGTCCACCGTTCCAGTGGGTGAGCATGGCGAACAGCGGGAAACCGCTACTGAGGTCTTCATGGACCATGTCGGTGCACCAGACCTGATGCGGGCAGCCTTCGCGCAGGCTGAGCAGGCCGGTGGTGTGGTCGATCTGGCTGTCCATCAGGATGATTGCGCTGATCCCGGTGTCGCGCAGGGCGCGGCCCGGTTGCATCGGGGCGAAGCCCTGGAGCTGGGCGCGGATGTCCGGCGAGGCGTTGCACAGGACCCAGTTCATGCCGTCATCGGAAATGGCGATCGACGATTGGGTGCGAGCCTTTGCCCGCAGGCTGCCGTCGCGAAAGCCCGCGCAGTTCGCGCAGTTGCAGTTCCACTGCGGAAAACCGCCACCGGCGGCGGAACCTAGAATCTGGACAAACATGGCCGCTCCATCAGGTTAAGGCTGAAAATAAAAACGCCCCGGCGAGCCGAGGCGTTGCACTGCGCGAGCAATCAACGGCTGGCGAAGTACATGGTGACTTCAAAGCCGATACGCAGGTCGGTGTAAGCCGGTTTGGACCAGGACATAGAGGTGCTCCTTCAGGTGGGTGGGACGGTTGAGATCTATACATATAGTCCACCTCCAACCGGAGATGTTCAGATGCTTAGGGGGCTATCTTACTAAATTCCCCCCGGGGAATGACTGCAATTGTTGAAGAAAGCTCGTTGCAGCCAGGGTAACGATCATTTTCCCGCTTGCCAGGGGACGCCCGGGCAGGCACCGCTGGCCAGGCAGAGCCAGCCGCCTTGCGCCTGTTGTAACTGTTCGGCCGCGAGCAACAGCTGTGGCCGGGGCGCCGCCATGATTTCCTGTTGCAATTGCTCCAGGTAATCCGACGGATGGCCGGCCAGTCGACCCTGCCAGAGCAGCTCGGCCAGGTGTGCCACGGGCAATGCACGGGCATCGAACTGGGCGGCCAGGTTAGCTTTCAAGTCGTCCAGGGAGGTGTCATCCAGTGCCTCGATCAACTCGGGCAACTGCGCCAGGAACGCCCGGATATGCTCGAGGATCTCGCTCAGAGGGGCGCTGGGCGACTGCACGCCGAACAGCAGGCCGGTCTGGCCGTTGATCTGTCGCACACCGCTGAACACCGCATAGCCCAGTTGCAGCTCGACCCGCAGGCGCTGATAGAACGGCATCTGGCCAAGCTGCCCCAGCAGCCGCCAGCTGGCTTCCTGCTGAAGGGGGGGGTCCGGTGCCGGGCAAAACAGCAGCAGGGCCTGCTCGCCGGAGCCGGTTGCGACCTTATGCCAGTGCTGCTGCGCGGCTATCGAGGGTGGCGCTGACAGCTGGCTGTCGGCGGTGCCCGGGGCTTTGCTCAATGCCGCGCCGATTGCGCTTTGGGCATGGGCCAGGCCGATGGCCAGGCCATCCCAGTGGGCGCCCTCCCACAGTGTTTGCCAGCCTTGTTCATCCAGTGGATGCGGCTCCTCGCTGGCGGGTATGTCCAGGCAGCGCTCGGGCAGCTCCTGAAGCAATTGGCGGATCGGCAACAGCGGCGCGGGAGCAGTTGGGGGTATCTGCCAGAACGCCGCACCGGGTTCGCTCAGTTCCAGCAGAGCCTGCTGGAGCATGGCCGGCATCGGTTCGGGAAGCCCCTTCAGCGTCAACAGACACTGGTTACCCGAGACACCGAGGGACAGCTCGACGCCCGCCTGAAGTCCGTCGTCCCGCAGGTTGCGCAGGTGGTTTTGCAAGCGGCTGCGCAGTTCCTGCGGCAACACGCTTTGCAGGCGCCAGCGCAAGTACAGGGCTGCCTCGCCAGCGTCGTCGGCGATGGCTTGGCTGAAGGTCATCGCCGAGGATTCGCGACGCTGTCGCAAGCGGTCCTGGGCGAAGGTGCGCAAGCCGCGGTGGGCGCTGGTTTGCCCGCGAATCAGGCCGGCCCGGGCGGCTGGCGCCGAGCTGCGCAGGAACGGATTGGGCGCAGGCAGTTGCCAGCCGATGCCGCTGGCTGCCGACCGGGCTTGAAGTTGCGACAGCAGGGCCTTGAGGGCCGTGACACCGCGGTCGGACAGCTGCGGTTCCAACTGCTCGTTATTCAGTCTTGCCAACGCCAGTGCGCTGGCGACCTGGCGTTGGCGCTGTTGCAGCAGGGCGTATTCGTCGCGCAATGCCGGCCAGTCGTCCTGGCTGCTGAAAAAGGCCAGCCAATCGAAGAACAACTCACTCACCTGCTCCGGCTGTTGGGCGCCTTGCTCGGTCAAGTCGAACTGGATATGCAGCAGCGCCTGGCCGGCAAACTGATACAGCGGCGCGGCCTTCAACCCTTCGACCAGCTTGCGCTCCTTGAGCATGGCCAACAGCCCGCCGGATTTGCCGCAGGCCAGCCAGGTGCAGAGAAAGTCCAGCGCTTCGCGGGCGGCTGTGGGCAGTTGCTCGCAGGCGAACAGCAGGTTCAGGTGGCGCCCGTCGAGCTGCTGATAATGTTGCTGTGCCGATGTCAGCAAGGGCATCGGGGCTGCTTGCGGTTGCGCTTTACCGACGGCGAGGACGGCGCCAAAACCCTGGGCCAGGGCTTTCAGCTCTTCCAGGGATTGGGGCCCGGCCAGGCTCAGGGACATTTGCCCGCTGTGGTAGTGAGCCTGATAGAAGGCCCGCAGCGCCTGTTGAAACGCCGGGCGCGGCACGTTGAGGCTGTAGCGATTGCCGGCGTGGAACGCCCGCAGGGGATGCTCCGCGGACAGGCCGTCGAGCAAGGCCAATTGCCGTTGCGCCGCGGCATCCCGCGACCAGGCGATGAACTCCGCGTGCAGCACCTCGCGCTCGCGCAACTGGTCTTCCTGGTTCATGCGCGGGTGGGCGAGCATGTCGGCCAGGCGCTCCAGCCCGGCGGCGAAATCCGCGGGGGGCAGTTCGAAGAAGAAGTCGGTGTGGCGTTCGCCGGTGCTGGCGTTCACCTGGCCGCCGTGGCGTTGCACATAGGCCATCAGGCCCTGTTGCGCGGGAAAACGCTCGGTGCCGAGAAACAGCAGGTGTTCGAGAAAGTGCGCCAGCCCGGGCCAGGCCAGCGGTACGTCGTGACTGCCGGCCGAGACCCGCAGGGTCGCCGCGCAGCGTTTCAATCGAGGGACGTGGTGCAGTGAAACCCGCAGGCCGTTGGCCAGGGTTTCCCGATGAGGCAGAGGGTGGTTCAGCGCGGGCATGAGCACTTCCAGAACAGTGAAGCGCCCATGCTAGCGGATAACCCCGGATCAGCGCTTGTTCAGGTCGTCGTAAAGCTCCGGGCGACGGTCATGGAAGTAGCGGTTGGCAGCGCGGGAATCGAGCATCAACTGACGGTCCAGCGTGCCGGTTATCAGGGCTTCATCCAGCCCGGCGAGGGCAATCCGCTGGCCGTCGGGGGCGGCGATGCTGCTCTGGCCACAGTAGTGGATCTCGTCTTCGTGGCCGCAGTAGTTGGCGTAGGCCACATAACATTGGTTTTCGAAGGCGCGCGAACGCACGGTGACATCGGCGATGAAGTCGTAGGGCAGCATGTTGGCGGTGGGCACCAGAATCAGCTCGGCCCCGGCCAGCGCCAGGCGCCTGGCGTTCTCCGGGAACTCGATGTCGTAGCAGATCAGGAAACCGAGCTTCCAGCCGTTGAGTTCCACCAGGGGGAAATCGTCTGGACCTGCGCTGAACATCGAGCGGTCGAGATCACCGAACAGGTGGGTTTTGCGGTAGTTGCACAGGCGTTGGCCGTTGCGGTCGATCAGTTGCACGGCGTTGTAGATCTGGCCGTCGTCGGCGCGCTCCGGGTAGCCATACAGGATCGCGATGCCCACCGACTGGGCGACATTGGCGATGTATTGTGCCGACGGGCCATCCTGGGCCTCGGCCAGGGCGCCCACCGCTTCTACGCCGATGTTGTAGCCGCTCAAGAACATCTCCGGCAGCACCAGCAGGTCGGCGCCGGAAGCTTCCACGGCGACTTTCTGCAGGCGTTGCAGGTTGCCGGCGACATCCAGCGGTTGTGGGGCACATTGATAAAGCGCTACACGCATGGTGATGACTCCTCTGTGCGCTGGACTGTCACTGTAGCCGTTGCCGCGGGCTGCTCAAAGGCCACGGGCGTTGCGCTCGATCGCAGCCTGCGGCAGCAGCTACAGGTTCAGTCGGCCAGGGCGATGGGGCCGATTTCGTGGAACACGTCGCCCGGTCCCGGGTTCTCGGCGTGGGTCTGCCCGCCGAAGTGCTTCATGATGCCCCAGACCGCGTTGAGCGAGGTCTGTACCGCGCCCTCGACCCAGGCCGGAGTCCAGGACACATCGTCGCCGGCGATGAAGATACCGCGTTGCTCGGCGGGCAGGTCGTCCTGCATGAAGTGCGCGTACATGCGCTGGTTATAGCGGTAGTGGCCGGGTAGAGCGCCCTTGAACGCGCCGAGGAAGTGCGGATCGGCTTCCCAGGACACGGTGATCGGGTCGCCGATGATGCGCCCGGCGATATCGACTTTCGGGTAGATCTTCTTCAGGGCGTCGAGGGCCAGCTTGACCCGTTTTTCCACCGGGTGCGGCAGCATCTTCAGGGCGTCGCTCATCCACGAATAGGACAGGCAGATGACCCCCGGCTTGTCGTCGCCGTTATCGAACAGGTAGGTGCCGCGAGTCAGGCGATCGGTGAGGGTCATGCTCATCAGGTCACGACCGGTTTCCGGGTCTTTGTCTTTCCAGAACGGCCGGTCGACCATGACGAAGGTCTTCGACGATTGCATGTAGCGGGTGCGGTCCAGGGCCATCCACATCTTCTGCGAGAACAGCGACTCTTCGCATTCGATCTGGGTGGTCAGCAGCCAGCTCTGGCAGGTGGTCAGCACCGCCGCGTATTCGCGGGTATCGCCCCAGTTGTCGGTGACGCTGAAGCGGCCATCGGCGGCCCGGGCGATACGTTTCACCCCGGGACGCGGTGCGCCATGGTGCAGCGAGCTGAGGCTGGTGCCTTGCGGCCAGTGGGCGCAGCGCTCCGGCACATGGCGCCAGATGCCCAGTGGCACCTGCTCGACACCGCCGACCACCAGGTGCTGGTGATCGTCGCAGTTGGTCATCACCACACGGAAGATTTCCAGCATCGAATTGGGGAAGTCCGAATCCCAGCCGCCGGTGCCGAAACCGACCTGGCCGAATACTTCGCGGTGATGGAACGACAGCTTGGCGAAGGCCTTCGAGGTGGCGACGAAGTCATAGAAGGTGCGGTCGTCCCACAGCGGCACCAGGGTGTTCCACAGTTCCTTGAGGCGCGGCACGTCGCGATCGCGAATGGCCTGCTGGATTTCGCCGAAGCGCGAACCGTCTTCCAGGGCATCGGCCCAGGCGTCGGCCACTTCCTGGAACAGCGCCGGCAGGTCGGCAAGTTTCTGCGCGTAGTGAGTCTGGCCTTCGAGGTCGATCACCGTGCTGCCGGAAGCCGGGGTCAGCGGGTTGGGAAAGGGCTTGGTCTCCAGACCCAGCTTGTCGACGTAGTGATAGAAGGCCGTGGAGGACACCGGAAAGCGCATGCCACCCAGTTCGGCGATGATCCCTTCGGCGCCTTCGAACGCTTGGGAGCGCAGCCGGCCGCCCATTTTCGAGGCTTCGTACACCACGGGCTTGAGGCCCAGCTTCATCAGCTCGTAGGCCGCCACCAGCCCGGCGATACCGGCACCGACAATCGCCACTTCGGCGCCATGGTTGGTTTCGGGGATGCTGCCCAGGCCGGCGGGGTGCTCGATCCAGTCGTCGAAGGCGAACGGGAAGTCCGGGCCGAAAATGGTGATGGGTTTCTTACCGTCTGCAGGATGGCGATTGTTCTTGTTCATGGCTGACCTTGCTGGCGACTCGAGCAGAGCGCTGAGTATAGGAAAAGATGGCAGCCATTCTAGGGAGCGTTGCGCACGTTAATAAGACGCAAAGTGTCGTCGTTTTGGATGATCTTATTTCAATCTGACGATGTTTTTTGACTAACTGACGAAAGATTCTCTGTAGCCGCTGCCGAAGGCTGCGATCGAGCGCGAATCGCTCGCAAAACAGCGGGATACCGTGCCTGGAAAAACCTTCAGACGGGCTGCCCACGGTCGATCTTGCTGCTGAGAATGATCGAGGTGGTGGTCTTTTCCACACCGTCGACGCTGCCGATCTGGTCAAGCAACTGGTCCAGCTGTTCCGGCGAATCGGTGCGCAGCCAGGCGACATAGTCGAATTCCCCACTGACCGCGCAGAGCTGCTGGACCTGGGCCATGGCGCTCAGGCGCCGCAGGACCTCCTTGCCGGAACGCGGCTGCACCTTGATCCCGACGTAGGCCTGCAAGCCGCCATCGATGACCCGCTGACCCAGGCGCACGCCATAACCGGTAATCACCCGCGCCTTTTCCAGCCGCGCCAGGCGCGAGGTCACGGTGGTACGGGCGATCCCCAACTGGCGGGCGAGCATGGCCACGCTTTCGCGGGCATTGATCTGCAGGGCCGCGATCAGTTGGCGGTCGATTTCGTCGAGGACGGGAGGGCGGCTGTCAGACAAGGTGAACTCCGGCGCGGGCAACGGTGGCCGAGCATGTTACAGGCTCGCTCCAGGCGATGCTTGCGGCATGGCGTCAGTTGTATTGGCTGCCGGCCCTGTAGTGACGGCCAGGCTCAACAGCGCGGATGACATTTTTTGCCACGAATTGCCTGCGACAAGTTGTCATAAGTAACTGGTTAGTACATTCTTGCGCCACGTAAAGAATGGGAGAAATTTCCGACATGAATAATTCTGGGGCTGCCACCGGCAGCAAATGGCTGCTGGGGGCGCTGGGTTTGCTGATCACATTGATCGGCCTGGGGCTGGCCGGCGGGGGCGGGTACCTGGTCAGTCTGGGCGGCAGCTGGTTCTTCCTGCTGATGGGCCTGGCGATGATCGTTTCCGGGCTGCTGATCGCCCGGCGTAACCCGCTTGGCGCCTGGCTGTATGGGGGGGCGCTGGTGCTCACGGCGATCTGGGCGGTCTGGGATGCCGGGCTGGAGTACTGGCCGCTGGTTTCGCGGGTGCTGACCTTCGCCGTTATCGGCCTGGTGGTGGCGCTGATCTACCCGACCCTGGTGCGTGCTTCGGGCGCGACCGCCGGGCGTGGCGCTTATGGCCTGGCCGGCGTGCTGGGCATTGGTGTCGTGGCGACCCTGGCCTACATGTTTGTGCCGACCCATGTGGTCAAGGCCAGCAGCGAGCCGGCGATCAAGCCTGTGGCTCCAGGTACCGAGCAGAAAGACTGGGCCCATTGGGGCAACACCACCGCCGGCAATCGTTTTGCCGCGCTGGACCAGATCAACAAGGGCAACATCGACCAGTTGCAGGTGGCCTGGACTTTCCGCACCGGCGATATTCCGCAAAGCACCGGCGCGGGCGCCGAAGACCAGAACACACCGCTGCAGATCGGTGACACGGTCTATACCTGCACCGCCTACGGCAAGGTGTTCGCCCTGGACGCCGACACCGGCGCCGAACGCTGGAAGTTCGATCCGCAAGGCTCGGCGCCTAACTGGCAGCGGTGCCGCGGCCTGGGTTATTTCGATGCTTCCGTCGAGCCTGCTGCTGAACCCTCGGTCGCTCCGGCCGCCTGCACCAAGCGTTTGTTCCTGCCGACCGGCGATGCGCGCCTGATCGCGATCAACGCGCAAACCGGCAAGCCGTGCGAAGACTTTGGCGACAAAGGCACGGTCGACCTGAAAACCGACATGGGCGAAGTGAAGCCTGGCTACTACCAGCAGACTTCGACCCCGCTGGTGGCCGGCAATGTGGTCATCGTCGGCGGCCGGGTGGCGGACAACTATTCCATCGGCGAGCCGCCGGGCGTGGTCCGCGCCTTCGACGTGCGTAGCGGCGAGCTGGTGTGGGCCTGGGATCCGGGCAACCCGAACACCACCAAGCGTCCGCCGGCAGGCGAGACCTACACCCGCGGTACGCCGAACGTCTGGTCGGCCATGTCCTACGACGCCAAGCTCGGTCTGGTCTACCTGCCGACCGGCAACGCCACGCCAGACTTCTTCGCCGGCCAGCGCACGGAGTTCGACGACAAGTGGAGTTCGTCCATCGTCGCCCTGGACGTGAAGACCGGTCAGGTGCGCTGGCACTTCCAGACCACTCACCACGACCTGTGGGACTTCGACCTGCCGGCGCAGCCGCTGCTGTACGACGTGCCGGACGACAAGGGCGGGGTGCAGCCGGCGCTGGCGCAGGTCACCAAGCAGGGTGAGATCTTCCTGCTCAACCGCGAAACCGGCGTGCCTATCGCCCGGGTGGAAGAACGTCCGGTGCCGCAGGGCAATATGCCGGGCGAACGCTACTCGCCAACCCAGCCGTTCTCGGTGGAGATGCCGTCGATCGGCAACCAGACCCTGACCGAGTCGGACATGTGGGGTGCCACGCCATTTGACCAGTTGATGTGCCGTATCCAGTTCAAGGGCATGCGCCATGAAGGTGTCTACACCCCGCCGGGCCTGGATCATGCCTTGCAGTTCCCCGGCTCCCTGGGCGGCATGAACTGGGGCAGCGTGTCGGTGGACCCGAACAGCAACTATATGTTTGTCAACGACATGCGCCTGGGCCTGGCCAACTACATGATCCCGCGGGCGCAGATCGCGGCCGGGGCCAGCGGTATCGAAATGGGCGTAGTACCCCAGGACGGCACGCCGTTTGGGGCGATGCGCCAGCGTTTCCTCTCGCCTGCCGGTATTCCGTGCCAGAAGCCACCGTTCGGCACCCTGTCGGCCATCGACCTGAAAACCAGGAAGCTGGTGTGGCAGGTGCCGGTCGGTACCGTGCAGGACACCGGTCCCCTGGGCATTCGCATGCACATGCCAATCCCGATCGGCATGCCGACCCTAGGTGCATCCCTGGCGACCCAGTCCGGCCTGCTGTTCTTCGCCGGCACCCAGGACTTCTACCTGCGCGCCTTCGATACCGGCAACGGCAACGAAATCTGGAAAGCCCGCCTGCCGGTGGGCAGCCAGTCGGGGCCGATGACCTACGTTTCGCCCAAGACCGGCCGGCAGTACATCCTGCTGACCGCGGGCGGCGCGCGTCAGTCGCCGGACCGTGGGGACTATGTGATCGCTTATGCATTGCCCGAATAACGGCTGATCCTGGCCTTACAGAAAAACCGCGCAAGGCGCGGTTTTTTTGTGGGCGGAATACAACCCGTCCGAACATGGAACGCTTAGCGATTAACCAGCTTGTCGAGTTCGTCGAGACTGATCTTGGGAATGATCGAGGTGGGAATACGCGACGTGGGGGACAGGTTGTAGACCGAAAAATCCTTGCCCATGACCTTGTCCGACATCAGCTTCAAGGACGGCAGGATCCGTGATTGCAGGTGCTGGTCCAGGCCGCAGGGTGACTTGAAGGTATCTGGCGTTTCATAAAAACGCCCTTGGGCAGGATTCAGGTCGACGCCCACCAGGATCGCCGTATTGAAGCCGGCGTGATAGGCGAGTTGCAGCGCCAGATAAGCCACCGTGCGGGCGTCGAAGAAACCCAGTTCAAGGTTCTTGCTGAAACCGATGGTCCGGCTCCTGTTGCCCCAGAGCAGGGGAGGGCGAACCAGATCGCGGTTGCTCCTGAGCAATCGCTGCATCCAGGTCTGTCGTGGCGCCTTCTTCAGCAGAAACAGCTCGCCGCGAGGCTGGATTGGAATCGTGCGGGCATGTTCTTCCCAGAGCGCCACGCGCTGACTGACAGCCATTGCCTGGGTGAAGAGCTCGGGTTGCTGGAGGGAGAAGCTGGTGTCGGTGCAGGCATAAAAAAAGGGCTGTATGCCGGTCCCGCGGAACATCGAGATGGCCCCGTTCATGGTGATCATCGGGATGTTCGAGAAGGCTTCGATAGGGAAGTCCTTTGCCGAACTACCGGATGCAATGATGAAAACAGGGCCTTGCTGAATATTTCGGCAACGTGCAAACCCCGTTGCCCGGCCAGGCGAAGGCGCCGTAGATACTACTTCCATGTGTTGTGTCCGAATCATCAGGCCACTCTGATTATTATGGGGTGGCTTAAGTGGTGCATCACGCCGGGGAAAGGACAGGCTCTCCCCCATTGATAGAAGTGCAGTCTAGGACCAAACAAAGGCCATGCACGACTTCCGAACAGTTATGACCGTCGCGGTTTTTAATAGTTGTGCGGTAGGGCTGATTTCTTGGAAAAAACGATCGGGCGTTTTGCCGGCCTGGCGGCCGAATGGAGGGATTTGCAGCGCGTTGAATACGCGAAAGCCGCGCAATGCGCGGCTTTCAAAGATGGTGGGCCCACACGGACTCGAACCGTGGACCAAAGGATTATGAGTCCTCTGCTCTAACCGACTGAGCTATAGGCCCTCAGTAGGCCGCGGATTATAGCGACGGTTTCTCGGCTGTGCTATCCGAAAAATCTGAAACGGGAAGGCGTAGAAAGGTCGCAGCGAATTCGTCGGCGCTCAGCGGCAGGCTGATGACGTAGCCCTGGATCTGTTCGCAGCCTTCGTTCCCGAGGAATACCTGCTGGTCATGGGTTTCCACGCCTTCGGCGATCACGGTGAATTGCATGCTGCGGCCCAGGGCGATGATGGCCCGTACGATCGCCACATCGTGGGGGTCGTCGGGCAGGCCACGGACGAAAGATTGATCGATTTTCAGGAAATCCAGCGGCAGGCGCTTGAGGTAGCTCAGGGACGAGTAGCCGGTACCGAAATCGTCGATGGCCAGTTGGACGCCCAGGCGCTTGAGCTGGTGCAGGACCGCCAGGGCTTCCTCGGCCTGGCTCATGATGAAGTTCTCGGTAATTTCCAGTTGCAGGAAGCCGGGTTTGAGGCGGTTGTCTTTCAGCAGTTGTTCAATCCGCCCCAGCAGGTTCGGCTGGCGCAACTGGGCGCCGGCGAGGTTGACCGAGAGCGGGCCGAAGCTGTCGTAGCGCTCGTTCCACTTGCGCAGCTGTTGGCAGGCGTGTTCCAGCACCCAGTCGCCGATCTGCAGGATCATGCCGTTCTCTTCGGCCAGGGGGATGAAGTGTTCGGGCGGGACATCGCCGAAGGTCGGGTGATGCCAGCGAATCAGGGCTTCGGCGCCCACCAGCTCCTGGTCACCCAGCCTGATCTTGGGTTGATAGTAGAGATACAGCTCGTTGCGTTCGATGGCCCGCCGCAGTTCATGTTCCAGGGCCACGCGCTCGCTGGCCTGGGCGGTCAGGTCGCGGGTATAGCTTTCGACCCGGTTGCGGCCCTTGGCCTTGGAGCGGTACATGGCGGCGTCGGCATTCTTGACCAGGGTGGCCACGTCGCAACCGTCCTTGGGGTAGAGGCTGGTACCAATGCTGGCACTGATGAAGAACTCGTGCTCGCCGGCCTGGAACGGCGCGGTGAAGCAGTTCAGCAGCTTGTTGGCGATGTGGTCGGCATCGCTGGGCTGCTGCAGCCCGGGTAGCAGGATGATGAACTCGTCGCCACCCAGGCGGGCCACGGTATCGATATCCCGCAGTTGTTCTTTCAGGCGCACGGCAATGCCCCTGAGCAGCAGGTCGCCGACCGGGTGGCCGAGGCTGTCGTTGATGTGCTTGAAGCGGTCCAGGTCGAGAAACAGTACGGCGCCCTGGCCACCATTCTCCTGCTGGTTGTTGAGGGCAGTCAGCAGGCGGCTTTCGAACAGGGTACGGTTCGGCAGACCGGTCAGCGGATCGTGGTGCGCCTGGTAATCAAGCTTGGCCTGGGCGTGCTTGAGGCTGGAAATATCGGCGAATACCGCGACGAAGTGGGTGATGAACCGGTCTTTGTTGCGCACCGCGCTGATGGTCAGCCAGCTGGGGTACAGCTCGCCATTTTTGCGCCGATTGCAGATTTCCCCTTGCCAATGACCTTCGGCGGTCAGTTGGTGCCACATGGCGGCGTAAAAGGCGCTGTCATGCAGGCCGGAAGCCAGCAGGCGCGGAGTGTGGCCCAGGGCTTCGGTTTCGCTGTAGCCGGTGATTTCGGTGAATGCCCGATTGACCGCGCTGATGTGCTGCTGGGTATCGGTGATCAGTACGCCTTCAGCGGTGCTCTCGAACACGGTGGCGGCCTGTTGCAGCTTCTCCTGCATCAGGTGGCGCTCGGTGATGTCGCGGGCGATGGTCAGCATGCAGTCTTCGTCGCCGATCGGCAGCGGCCGGCTCGAGAGCTCGCAGAGGCGGATCTGACCGTCATTGCGGCGAATATGGCAGCTGAAGTCGCGCACGAAGCCATCCCGCTGCATCAGGTCGAGCATCTGCCGGCGCTCGTTGAGGTTGACCCAGATGCCCAGCTCCAGCGTGGAACGGTCGACGGACATGGCGCTGTTGAAGCCGGTGATACGACTGAAACCTTCGTTGACCTCTATCAGCAAGCCGTCGCGCTGGCGGCTTAGCAGCAGGCCGTCCGGCGAGGCGTGAAAAGCCTTGGCGAACTTCTCTTCTGAGGTTTGCAACTGCTGTTGGGTTTCCTTCAACTGGCTGATGTCGCGAACCACCACGACCAGGGCGGGCGTAGTGTCGAGGTCGAAGGGTTCGGCGGAGATCAGCCCGGTGAACAGCTGGCCGTTGCTGCGCCGAAAGGGCATTTCCAGGTTACGGATACTGCCGGCCTGCAAGCGTTGCAGCAGCCCAGGGCCGACGCCCTGAATACCCCAGATATTCAGCTCGGTGGCCGTTTGGCCGATGACTTGCTCGGCATTCAGGCCGATCTGTTCCTCGAACGCTTCGTTGACCTCCAGCAGGCAGCCATCCGACAGGCGGGCAATGACCAGGATGTCCGGGCACTGTTGGAAGACCGAGGCGAATTTCTGTTCCGAGAGCTGCAGGGCCTCTTCGGTGCGTTTTGTCTCGCTGATGTCGATCATCAGGCCGCGCATGATCGGTTCATGCCCATGCTCGATCAGGCTGACGATGTCGCGAACCCACAGGCAGCGGCCATCAGCGGTGATCACTCGGTAATCCAGGCTGTGATCGCGCCCGGCCAGGACTTCGTGGTCGCAGAAGTGCTGGGCGCGCGTCAGGTCGGCGGGGTGGATGATGTTTCTCCAGAACCCGGGAATCAGCCAGTGCGAAAGGGGATAGCCCAGCAATTGCTCGGCATGGGGCGACACGTAGCTGTAGGTGAAGTCGCTGATGCGCGCTTCCCAGGCGATTGCCGACAGGCTTTCGACCAGGCCGCGGTAATGGTATTCGCTGCTGCGCAGCTCCTGTTCCAGGGCCACGCGCCTTGCGATCTCGGAGCTCAGCCGGCGATTGATGCGGATCACTGCCGCCAGAATGGCAAACAGCAGGAGCAGCCCTGGCAGGCCATAGAACAGCAGGTCCGACCAGAACGAACGGTGGTCGAGCACATTGCCCACCCAGCGCTGCTGGATCTCGTTGACCTCCGCCGGGCTTATGTCAGCCAGCACCTTGTCGAGAATGCTTACCAGTATCTTGCTGTCGCGGGGGACGCCCATGGCCAATTGATAGCGGTAGGGCGTCTCGCCGCTGACATAGAGCCCGTCGAGCTTCAACTGCCGCAGGCTCCAGACACTGGAAGCCAGGTCGCCGACCACGGCATCGACCTGATTGAGAGCCAGTGCCTGTAAGGCCGAACTCACATTGGGCAGGGCGACCAGGTTCAGGTCGGGATGGTGGGTGCGCAGCAGTTCATGGGGGGCGTAATTCTCCACGACGGCGATCTTCAGGCCGTACAGGTCCTGGAGCTTGCGAGGTTGCGCGCCGCCTTTATGGGCCAGGATCACAATGGGGAAATCGAGGTACGGGCGGGTGAAAGCCAGATAGTTTTGCCGTTCCGGGGTCGACATGATGCCCGGCAGCAGGTCCAGCTTGCCCTTTTTCGCGGCTTCGAGCACTTCGCTCCAGCTGGCGGGTTCTATCGGCTTGAGCGTGATCGCCAGGCGATCCTGGATCAGATGGATATAGTCCGCCGCCAGGCCCTGGTAGCGCCCTTCCTCATCGCGATATTCGAAGGGCGGCCACGAAGCGTCGACGCCCAGGCGCAATTCCGGATGGGCGGAAAGCCAGCCACGTTCTTCATCGGTGAGCGTCAGTGCGCCAGCCGTTGCGGTCCAGGCGAGCAGCGACAGCACCAGCACGGTCGGCAGTCTGGGCATAACGGTCTCGTTATGGCACGGGGAATGTTTCGAGTGTAGACGGGCAATCCGGAGGGAGTGAGGCGCGGGGAGTTTTTAAACTGCACAAAACAAGACCCCCAGCAGGGCTGGGGGTCTTGGTATTACTCGTCGAGGAAGGAGCGCAGGTGCTCGCTTCTCGTCGGGTGGCGCAGCTTGCGCAGCGCCTTGGCTTCGATCTGGCGAATCCGCTCACGGGTAACGTCGAACTGCTTACCGACTTCCTCGAGGGTGTGGTCGGTATTCATGTCGATGCCGAAGCGCATGCGCAGTACCTTGGCTTCACGGGCAGTGAGGCCGGAGAGTACTTCGCGAGTCGCTTCCTTGAGGCTCTCAACGGTGGCGACATCGATTGGCGACTGCATGGTCGAGTCTTCGATGAAGTCGCCCAGATGGGAGTCTTCGTCATCACCGATCGGGGTTTCCATGGAGATCGGCTCTTTAGCGATCTTCAATACCTTGCGGATCTTGTCCTCAGGCATTTCCATGCGTTCGCCCAGCTCTTCCGGGGTCGGTTCGCGACCCATTTCCTGCAGCATCTGCCGGGAAATACGGTTGAGCTTGTTGATCGTCTCGATCATGTGCACCGGAATACGGATGGTGCGTGCCTGGTCGGCGATCGAGCGAGTGATCGCCTGACGGATCCACCAGGTGGCATAAGTCGAGAACTTGTAGCCGCGACGGTATTCGAACTTGTCTACCGCTTTCATCAAGCCGATGTTGCCTTCCTGGATCAGGTCGAGGAACTGCAGGCCACGGTTGGTGTACTTCTTGGCGATGGAGATCACCAGACGCAAGTTGGCTTCGACCATCTCTTTCTTCGCGCGACGGGCCTTGGCCTCGCCGATCGACATGCGACGGTTGATGTCCTTGATCTCGGCGATCGTCAGGCCGGTCTCAGTCTCGAGCGCGGTCAGCTTCTGCTGGCAACGGATGATGTCCGGTTGCAGGCGACCGATGGCTTCGGCGTACTTGGCCTTGCCTTTGGCCAGTGCGTCGGACCAGCTTTCGTCCACTTCATTGCCAGGGAACTGGCGCAGGAAGTCGGCGCGTGGCATGCGAGCATCACGAACACAGAGTTGCATGATCGCGCGCTCTTGCTGACGCAGGCGATCCAGGGCACTACGAACGCGTTCAACCAGGCCTTCGAATTGCTTCGGAACCAGTTTGATCGGCATGAACAGTTCAGCCAGGGCCAGCATTTCAGCCAGGGCTTGCTTGTGTTCACGACCGTGCTTTTTCAGCGCCTTGCGGGTGATTTCCATCTGGTCGGCAACGGCGCCAAAGCGCTGGGCTGCGATGACCGGATCCGGACCGCTTTCGGCTTCTTCTTCGTCGTCACTGGCTTCGGCGTCATCGTCGTCGGTGTCGTCGTCCGCTTTCGCGGCCTTGGCATCGACAGGCGGTGGTACTTCGGCGGCAGGCGGCGCGATGCCGTCGTCCGGGTCGATATAACCGCTCAGGACGTCGGACAGGCGACCACCTTCGGTGGTGACGCGAGTGTATTCGGAGAGGATGTGCTCAACCGTGCCAGGGAAGTGCGCGATCGCGCCCATCACTTCACGGATGCCCTCTTCGATACGCTTGGCGATTTCGATTTCGCCTTCACGTGTGAGCAGCTCTACTGTACCCATTTCGCGCATGTACATACGCACTGGGTCGGTAGTGCGACCAATGTCGGTTTCCACTGCCGCCAACGCTGCGGCGGCTTCTTCAGCTGCTGCTTCGTCGGTATCGGCTTCGGCCAACAAAAGGGCATCCGCATCCGGAGCACTCTCGAATACGTTGATCCCCATGTCGTTGATCATGCGGATGATGTCTTCCACCTGTTCCGGATCTGAAATATCCTCCGGCAGGTGGTCGTTGACCTCCGCGTAAGTCAGGTAACCCTGCTCACGACCACGGCTGATCAACTCTTTGAGGCGAGACTGCTGTTGCGCTTTTCCGGACATAACACCCTATCCACTGAAGGTCTTGGCGGGCAAAAAACAAGCCGAGGATTATACCCGAGCTATGACCTCACGCGCCAGTTGAGGTCGGGTTTGATGCGGGAACATTGCGTTTTAAAAGCTCAAGTAGCTGAATTTTTTCTTCGCCACTCAATTCGCTTTGACGCGATTTCCTGAGAAGTTGTTCCAAAGCACGCTCACTTTGGCGAGCGGACAAGCTTTTAATGGTGTCGAAAAACTGTTGTTCAAGGTTATCGCCCTCAATCAACCATTCCTTTTCTGCCAGCGCCTTGATCAGGCGGCCCTGTTCGGTGCCGTGCCAACGCGCCATCAGCTGATGAATAGAGCGTAGCTTAGGATTTTTCTGCACGGCTTCGATCAGGGCGACCAGCAACTGGGTATTGGTGTTGTCGTCGGCGGCGAAATGCCCGGCGTCTTCAACTTTCTCGGCCAGTTGCGGGTGATGCAGCAATGTTCGAAGGGCTGACAGTGTAGGAGGTTCGACGGCGGCCGGAACGCGCGGGGCACGTGGTTGATCGCGATCGCCATTGCGCTTGCCCTTTTTGTCCCACGGCTTGTTCTCCCACTTCTTGCCGCCGGCACCGCTTTTCTTCGGCGTCCATTCCTGCTGCGGCACATAGGCTTCTTGCGGCTCGTGGTAGTCGGCATAGTCCGGCATGGCGTCGTAATCGATGCCGGCGTCGTACGCCGGCGGCGCTTCTTGTGGGGCGCTGTGCACCAACTGGTTGACGGTTTCGTTGTTGAGCCCGGTAATTTCACTGAGGCGCTGGCGCATCAGGGTCCGCAGGTTGGCTCCGGGGACCTTGTCGATCAGCGGTGCAGCCAGGGTGGCCAGGTGGGCCTTGCCCTCGAGCGAGCGTGGATCGGCTTCGTCCGTCAGTTGCTGGAAGAAGTAGTCGGCCAGCGGTTGAGCGTGTTGATTGATACGTGCGCGAAAGGCGTCGGTGCCTTCAGAGCGGACCAGGGTATCCGGATCTTCCCCTTCGGGAAGAAACAGAAAACGCGCCCGGCGACCGTCCTGCAGGCTGGACAGGGTCGCCTCCAGCGCGCGCCAGGCGGCCTTGCGCCCGGCCTGGTCGCCGTCGAAACAGAACAGGACGCTGGGCACGATACGGAACAGGCGCTTGAGGTGTTCTTCGCTGGTGGCGGTACCCAGGGTCGCAACGGCGTTACGCAGGCCTTGTTGGGCGAGGGCAATCACGTCCATGTAGCCTTCGACGACGATGATTTCGTCGAGGTTGCGGTTGTTCTTGCGGGCTTCGAACAGGCCGTAAAGCTCCTGGCCCTTGTGAAAAACCGGCGTTTCCGGCGAGTTCAGGTACTTCGGTTTGTCGTCGCCCAGTACCCGGCCACCAAAGGCGATGATCCGACCGCGGCTGTCGCGGATCGGAAACATCACCCGGTCGCGAAAGCGATCGTAGCGTTTGCCGGTTTCGGCATTTTCGATCAGCAGGCCGGCGTCGATCATGGCTTTCTGCTGCAGGGTGTCGCTGCTCAGGTGCTTGAACAGGTTGTCCCAGCCGGGCGGTGCAAAGCCGAGGCCGAAGTCGCGGGCGATCTCGCCGGTCAGGCCGCGCCCCTTGAGGTAGTCGACCGCGGCCTTGCGGGCCGGATGGCTTTTCAGGGCCTGGCGATAGTAATCGGCGGCGGCGGTCAGCAGCGGGTAGAGCGGCGAGTCGGTTGGCTGTCGGGGTTTGTGCGAGCGGCCGCTTTCCTCGCGCGGGATCTCCATGCCGGCGGCTTTGGCCAGTTCCTCGACTGCCTGGGGGAAATCCAGGTTGTCGTGGTCCATGATGAAACCGAGGGCGTTGCCGCCCGCGCCACAGCCGAAGCAGTAGTAAAACTGCTTGTCGGGGCTGACGCTGAAGGAGGGGGTCTTTTCCTTGTGGAACGGGCAGCAGGCGGTGTAGTTCTTGCCGGCCTTTTTCATCTGCAGGCGCGAGCTGACAACATCGACGATGTCGGTGCGGTTCAGAAGGTCGTCAATAAAGCTCTGGGGAATCAGCCCGGCCATGGCGTTCTCGTCATCACTGCGCGAAAGAATTGGACCAATGCGAAGGCTTCGAAAGTGGGCTGTTCGAGACGCAACGGCTGCGCGTTCGACCATCTGTCGTCGGCTTGATCGCTATCGGGAAGTGTATCTGCCGAAAGTCCACTGACGTTAGTTTCAATCAGTCTTCGACTATTTGAAGATATTGCTCTGAGTCCGACAGGTCTCGGATGGCTCATAAGCGGGCGCTGGAGAAAGGCGCCTTGGACTGAGTCTGTTGAGGAATCAGAATAAAGTGTGCTCGTCAGTAGCCTTGGAAGGCTCGTCAGAAGAGACGTGCACCGCTGGCAGGAAGCCAGGTCTGACGTGGTGAAGCGGATTGTCTCGGTCGCATGCGCGGCGTTGACGGTGAAGCATCAAGCGTTGTCCGCAAATGCCATTAGCCCGGCTGAGGGCCGGGCTTGGCAGAAGCTTGCAGCGAACGTCTGTGTATTAGTACAGACGTACGGCGCGGCGCTGTTCGCGCTGAACTTTCTTGGCGTGACGCTTAACAGCAGCAGCTGCTTTGCGCTTACGCTCGGAAGTCGGCTTCTCGTAAAATTCGCGGCTACGAACTTCAGCCAGAACACCGGCTTTTTCGCAGGAGCGCTTGAAACGACGCAGAGCTACGTCGAAGGGTTCGTTCTCTTTAACTTTGACGGCTGGCATCCAGAGCTACCTTCATTCATTACCGGGGTCAACGTTCTCGTCGCAAAAATCGCGGCTGAGGTCGTCGGTTTTTAAGGGTTGCGGATGTTAACCCCTCATCGCTCGGAATGCAAAGCCTCTGATCGAAAACCGCTGGTCGGCTGAGGGAGTGGCGACTATTATGCGCGCCTTCGAATTTAGCCTCTACAAGGCGCAAACCCATGCTAGTACTGGGATTAGAAACTTCCTGCGACGAAACCGGCGTCGCGCTTTACGACAGCGAGCGGGGGCTGCTGGCCGATGCGCTGTTCAGTCAGATCGACCTGCATCGGGCCTATGGTGGCGTGGTGCCGGAGCTGGCCTCTCGCGACCATGTCAAGCGCATGCTGCCGCTGATTCGCCAAGTTCTGGCCGAGGCGGACTGTGTGCCGACCGAAATCGACGCCATTGCCTATACCGCTGGCCCGGGCCTGGTCGGAGCCCTGCTGGTGGGCGCTTCCTGTGCCCAGGCGCTGGCCTTCGCCTGGGGTATCCCGGCGCTGGGTGTGCACCACATGGAAGGGCACTTGCTGGCCCCTATGCTGGAAGAACAACCGCCGGAATTTCCGTTCGTCGCTTTGTTGGTTTCCGGTGGTCATACGCAACTGGTGCGGGTCGATGGCATCGGCCAATACGAACTGATGGGTGAAACCCTGGATGATGCTGCCGGTGAAGCCTTCGACAAGACGGCGAAGATGATCGGCCTGAATTATCCGGGCGGTCCGGAAATCGCTCGCCTGGCCGCCCAAGGCGTGGCCGGGCGCTTTGTTTTCCCGCGACCGATGACCGATCGTCCAGGGCTGGATTTCAGTTTCAGTGGCTTGAAAACCTTCGCCCTGAATACCTGGCAGCAATGTGTCAGCGCTGGGGACGACGGCGAACAAACCCGTTGCGACATCTCGCTCGCCTTCCAGCAGGCGGTGGTGGAAACTCTGACCATCAAATGCAAGCGAGCCTTGAAGCAGGCCGGACTCAAGCGTCTGGTCATTGCTGGTGGCGTGAGCGCCAACAAGGCGCTGCGCGCGTCGCTGGAAAAAATGCTCGGCGAGATGAAGGGGAATGTGTTTTACGCCCGTCCTGAGTTCTGCACCGATAACGGCGCGATGATCGCGTTTGCCGGTTGCCAGCGTTTGCAGGCCGGTCAGCAGGAGAGCCTGGCGATCAGTGTGCAGGCGCGTTGGCCAATGGAGCAGTTGTCGCCGTTGTGAGTCGGTAATTTCCCGACCTGAGCCCGGCTCATCTTCAGGATTCAGAAATGCCGTTCGCGCCCGGCAAACAGGTCGCGTAGATTGCCGCGGTGGCGCCAAACGATGAGCAGTGTGAGGACGCTCATCGGCAGTAGCGCCGCCGGCGCCTGCCAGGCCAGCAATGGCAGGGTCAGGGGCGTGGCAATCAAGGCCGCCAGCGAGCTGGTGCGGGTCAGGTAGAAGGTCAGGAGCCAGGCGGCAATGGCCAGGAGCGCCGCTGGCGGATAAAGCCCCAGCAGCATCCCGGCGGCGGTGGCGACACCCTTGCCGCCGCGAAAGCGAAAATACACCGGGAACAGATGGCCCAGTACGGCGTAGAGCCCGATCCAGGCCTGTTGTTGGAGCGAAAGGCCTGCGAGACTGGCGATCAGCACGGGCAACAGCCCTTTGAGCAGATCGCCGAGCAAGGTCAGTACCGCAAGTTTCTTGCCGGCCAGGCGCAACATGTTGGTGGCGCCGGCATTGCCCGAGCCACTCATTCGCGGATCGGGTTTACCGGTCAGGCGGCTGAGCAAGATAGCGAAGGACAGCGAGCCGAGCAGGTAGGCGAAGATCGCCAGTAACCAAAACATGCTAACTATTCCGGGCGAGGACGCCCTGATTCTAACGGCGCATTGCGCCCTTGTCGTGCTGCGGAGAAGAGTGCTTGGACAGAGTGTTTATCGAGGGTCTGGAAGTCGACACGGTGATCGGTGCCTACGACTGGGAGCGAGGCATCCGACAGTGCCTGCGCCTTGACCTGAGCTTCGCCTGGGACAACCGCCCGGCCGCGGCTGGTGACGACCTGACCCTGGCGCTCGACTACGCCAGCGTGTCTTCGCGGATCCAGGCGTTTGCTGAACAGGCGCAATTCCAGCTGGTGGAAACCTTTGCCGAGCGTCTGGCTGAAGTCCTGATGAGCGAGTTCCATATTCCCTGGTTGCACCTCAAGCTGACCAAACCCGGTGCTGTTGCGGCCGCCAAAGGTGTGGGCGTGGAGATCGAGCGCGGATGTCGCTAACTCAGGTATTTCTTGGGCTCGGTAGCAATATCGAGCGCAAAACCCATCTGCTGGCCGGGCTCGATGCCCTGGCGGGCTTCCTGCAGGACATGCGCTGCTCGGCAGTGTTCGAAAGCCAGCCGGTCGGGATCAAGAGCGGGCCATTCTTCAATCTGGTGGTTTCGGCCTTTACCGATCTGCCACTTATGGAGTTGGACCGCCGGTTGAAGTTCATCGAAGCGGACAACGGTCGTTATGCCCCGGACCGCAAGGGCCTGCCGCTGGATATCGATGTGCTGCTGTACGGCGATCTGGTGGGCAATTTCGACGGCTTGATCCTGCCGCGCGCCGAGATTCTGAAGAATGCCTTTGTGCTCTGGCCTTTGTCGCTGATGGCACCAAAAAGGGTTCATCCGCTGGCCGGACAGGACTTCGCCACCCTCTGGCGCGAAGCCCAAATCGACCAGGTGCTGGCGCCTGTGGCCTTTGAGTGGCGGGGCAGGCAGCTGACGCCACCGGAGCTGGGATAGTTCTGGCTGATTGCTATCGGCTTGCGAGCAAGCTAGCTCCTGCGGTGGAGCTAGCTCGTGATATTTCTTATCGCAGGTGCTGTTCTTTGTAGGCCTTCAGCGCCTTCAGTCGCTCCCGTTTCAACGCCTCTCCCAACTCCGGCCCCTTGAATCCCTGCTCCAGCAGCGGCTGCACCGCTACCGTTCGTGCTGCGGTGGCCGCGCCGCGCAAATAGTCCGCCTGGGGATAGGCGCGCTCCTCCAGTCCGAGACGACCGCGAGCATCCATTTCACAGGCGGCGATAAACTCCTCGAACCGCTGCGGCCGACGGTACACGTCAAAGCTTTGCAGCAGCTGCGCCAATGTCGAAGGTTTCAGTTCGAGGGCGCGATGGCCATGGGTGTGGTACTGACCCACCAGCAGCGCCAGTTCCTGGCAGTCGCGTGGCGCCTTGAAGCGTTCGTTGACGCACTTGATCAGCTTCAGGCCCTTGTGCTCGTGTGCGATGTGCTGTGGCCATTCACTTTGCGGTGTCAGCCCCTTGCCCAAGTCGTGCAACAGGCACGCCCAGCGCACGCTCAATGGCTGATTATGCAGTGCCGCCTGCTCGAGAACGCTCAGTGTGTGCACACCGCTGTCGATCTCCGGGTGATGGGCGGCGGGTTGCGGAACGCCAAACAGCGCCTCCACTTCGGGCAGCAGGACCTTGAGCGCTCCACAGTCGTGCAGCACCCGGATGAACACTTGGGGGTGATCTTCCATCAGTGCGCGGGAAATTTCCTTCCAGCTGCGCTCCGGCGTCAGGGCTTCCAGTTCGCCTGATTCGCTGAGCTGGCGCATCAATTCGAGGGTGTCAGGTGCCACCCGGAAACCGAGCCCAGCGTAGCGAGCAGCAAAGCGGGCAACACGCAGGACACGCAGCGGATCTTCGGCGAATGCGGGGGAAACGTGGCGAAGCAGGCGGTTCTCCAGATCCTGCTGGCCGTGATATGGATCCGTCAGCACGCCATGGTCGTCTTCCGCCATGGCGTTGATTGTCAGGTCGCGGCGGATCAGGTCTTCTTCGAGGGTGACTTCGGGGCTGGCGTGAAAGGTGAAGCCGCCATAACCCCGACCGCTTTTGCGTTCGGTGCGGGCCAGGGCGTATTCCTCGCCGCTCTTGGGGTGAAGAAAGACCGGAAAGTCCGAGCCTACCGGCCGAAAGCCGTTGGCGAGCATTTCTTCGGCCGTGGCACCGACTACCACCCAGTCTATGTCGGTTACCGGTTTGCCCAGCAGGCGATCGCGTACCGCACCGCCGACCTTGTAAATCTGCATAAAAAACCTCCGTTAGCCCGACAGAATAACCCTTGTGCCGAGCTTTCGGAGGTTTGTCATGCGCTCAGAGGTGGATGACAGCCAAGTCCAGGCGGCCGTAGTCCCCTTCGTTGTGATCGCTTCTTGGTGGTACGTGATGGGTTTTCATCACTTGGTCGCCCTGCAGGGTTTCCAGATGGATGTCGAACCCCCATAGCCGGTGCAGGTGCTTGAGGACCTCGTCGGTGGAGTCTCCCAGTGGTTTGCGGTCGTGCTGTTGGTGGCGCAGGGTCAGCGAGCGGTCGCCCCGTCTATCGATGCTCCAGATCTGCACGTTGGGCTCGCGGTTACCCAGGTTGTACTGGGCCGCAAGGGTTTCGCGGATGACTCGATAGCCGCTTTCGTCATGAATGGCCGGTACCAGCAAGTCGTCTTTCTGGTCGTCGTCCAGGATGCTGAACAGCTTGAGATCGCGGATCACCTTGGGCGACAGGTACTGCAGGATGAAACTCTCGTCCTTGAAGCTGCTCATGGCGAACTTGATGCTGGAAAGCCAGTCGGTCCCGGCCAGTTCCGGGAACCAGCGACGGTCTTCCTCAGTCGGTTCTTCGCAGATGCGCCGGATATCGCGGTACATGGCGAAACCGAGGGTGTAGGGGTTGATGCCGTTGTAGTAAGGGCTGTCGAAGCCAGGCTGGAAGACCACGCTGGTGTGGGAGGCGAGGAACTCCATCATGAAGCCATCGGTCACCAGGCCTTCGTCATACAGGTCGTTCATCAGGGTGTAGTGCCAGAACGTTGCCCAGCCTTCGTTCATCACCTGGGTCTGGCGTTGCGGGTAGAAGTACTGGGCGATCTTGCGCACGATCCGCACGATTTCCCGCTGCCACGGTTCCAGCAGCGGCGCGTGTTTCTCGATGAAGTACAGGATGTTTTCCTGCGGCTCGGCGGGGAAGCGCGCGTTGTCCTTGTCGCTGAACTTGTCCGTGCCTTTGGGAATGGTGCGCCACAGGTCGTTGATCTGTTTCTGCAGGTGTTCTTCCCGGTCCTTTTGCCGGCGTCGTTCTTCTTCCGCGGAAATCGGATAAGGACGTTTGTAGCGGTCCACCCCGTAGTTCATCAGGGCATGGCAGGAGTCCAGCAGGTCCTCCACGGCGTCGATGCCGTGGCGCTCTTCGCACTGCATGATGTACTGCTTGGCGAACACCAGGTAATCGATGATCGAACTGGCATCCGTCCAGGTGCGGAACAGATAGTTGCCCTTGAAGAAGCTGTTATGGCCATAGCAGGCATGGGCCACCACCAGTGCCTGCATGCAGATGGTGTTTTCTTCCATCAGGTAGGCAATGCATGGGTCCGAGTTGATCACGATCTCGTAGGCCAGCCCCATCTGGCCGCGGCTGTAGGACTTTTCGGTGCTAAGGAAGTGCTTGCCGTAAGACCAATGGTGATAACCCAGGGGCATGCCGACAGAGGCATAGGCATCCATCATCTGTTCGGCGGTGATCACTTCGATCTGGTTGGGATAGGTATCCAGGGCGTAGCGCGCCGCGATACGGCTGATTTCGCGGTCGTAGGCCTGGATCAGCTCGAACGTCCATTCCGAACCGGTGGAAATAGGCTGGCGTTTCTGCTCTCTGGCGGTCATGTCACTAACCTGCGCTGGAAGAGTTCACGGAAGACCGGATAGATATCTCCGGCCGAGACCAGTTGCTGCTGGGCGAAAGTATCGGAAAAGGCTTCGGCGATGCGCTCGTATTCGAACCACAGGGCCTGATGTTCGCGCGGGGTAATCTCCACGTAAGTGTAGTACTGCACGAAGGGCATGATCTGGTTGATCAGGATGTCGCGGCAGATCGGCGAGTCGTCGTTCCAGTTGTCGCCATCGGAAGCCTGGGCGGCGTAGATGTTCCACTCATTGCTCGGATAGCGCTCGGCCATGATCTCCTGCATCAGCTTCAAGGCGCTGGAGACGATGGTGCCGCCGGTTTCCCGGGAGTAGAAGAACTCCTCCTCGTCCACTTCACGCGCACTGGTGTGGTGGCGGATGAACACTACGTCGATCTTATCGTAGTTACGTTTGAGAAACAGGTACAGGAGGATGAAGAAGCGCTTGGCGATGTCCTTGGTGGCCTGGGTCATGGAGCCGGAAACGTCCATCAGGCAAAACATCACGGCCTTGGAGCTGGGGTTGGGCTGTTTGACCAGCAGGTTGTACTTGAGGTCGAAGGTGTCGAGGAATGGCACCCGATGGATACGGGCGCTGAGACGCTCGATTTCCGCTTCCATTTCCTGAATATCGCCGAAGTTGTCCGGTTCTTCGCGTTTCAGGCGTTCAAGTTCCTCTTTGACTTCGCGCAGTTTTGCCCGGCTGCTGCCGGACAGGGCGATGCGTCGGGCATGGGCCGAGCGCAGGGTCCGAATGATGTTAATGCGCGAGGGATTGCCTTCGTTGCTGATCCCGGCCCGGACGGTCTTGAAGGTGTCGGTCCCGCTCAGGTTGCGTTTGACCAGGTTCGGCAACTCCAGGTCTTCGAACATGAACTCGAGGAATTCTTCCTGGGTAATCTGGAAAACGAACTCGTCCATGCCTTCGCCGGAATTGCCGGCCTTGCCCCGGCCACCTCCGCCACCACCGCCTTGAGGGCGTGCGATGTGCTCGCCGGCCGTGAACTCCTTGTTTCCCGGGTGCACCACGGTCTGTTTGCCGCCGCGCCCATGATGGAGCACCGGTTCATCGATATCCCGGCCTGGAATGCTGATTTGTTCGCCATGCTCCATGTCAGTGATGGAACGGCGGCTGACCGCCTCTTCGACGGCCTTCTTGATGTGGTCACGATAGCGCCGCAGAAACCGCTGACGGTTTACCGTGCTCTTGTTCTTGCCATTGAGACGTCGGTCGATCACATAACTCATGACTGCTCCTTAGAAGCGGTCTTGAAGCTCGCAAGCGGCCCGGGCGGGGGGAGGGGGCGACAAGGTGTCTTGCCGCCGGTCCTCTGCCCGAGCCTCGCTGCGAACGTTCAAACGCGCTTCCTGAAGCCTGTGTAGCAGAAATCGCTAAGACAGGCTCCTGGCTAACGACAACCGGTGCAACCGGCGGGTTACTGCGATTTTCTGACCCGCAGATACCACTCGGACAGCAGTCGTACCTGTTTGTCGGTGTAGCCGCGCTCGACCATTCGGGTAACAAAGTCGTTGTGTTTCTGTTGATCCTCTTTGCTGGCCTTGGCATTGAAGCTGATGACCGGGAGCAGGTCCTCGGTGTTGGAGAACATTTTCTTCTCGATGACCACCCGCAGTTTTTCGTAGCTGAGCCAGGTCGGGTTCTTGCCGTTGTTGTTGGCTCGGGCCCGCAATACGAAATTGACGATTTCGTTGCGGAAGTCCTTCGGATTGCTGATGCCGGCCGGTTTCTCGATTTTCTCCAGCTCTTCGTTGAGCGCGACCCGATTGAGGATCTCGCCGGTTTCCGGATCGCGGTATTCCTGATCCTGAATCCAGAAGTCCGCATACAGCACATAGCGGTCGAAGATGTTCTGGCCGTATTCGCTGTAGGACTCCAGGTACGCCGTCTGGATTTCCTTGCCGATGAACTCGATGTACCGCGGAGCCAGGTATTCCTTCAGGAAGCGCAGGTAGCGTTCGCGGGTTTCCGCCTGGAATTGCTCCTGTTCGATCTGTTGTTCGAGCACGTAGAGCAGGTGCACTGGGTTGGCCGCGATCTCGTGGGGATCGAAGTTGAAGACTTTCGACAGGATCTTGAAGGCGAAGCGGGTCGACAGACCGTTCATGCCTTCATCCACGCCGGCGGCGTCGCGGTATTCCTGGATCGACTTGGCTTTCGGATCGGTGTCCTTGAGGTTCTCGCCGTCGTAGACACGCATTTTCGAGTAGATGTTCGAGTTCTCCGGCTCTTTGAGGCGCGAGAGCACGGTGAACTGAGCGAGCATTTTCAGGGTGTCGGGAGCGCAATGCGCTTTGGACAGGGAGCTGTTGAACAGCAGCTTGTCGTAGATTTTGACTTCGTCGCTGACCCGCAGGCAGTACGGGACTTTGACGATATAGATCCGGTCGATGAAGGCTTCGTTGTTCTTGTTGTTACGGAAGGTGTGCCATTCCGATTCGTTGGAGTGAGCCAGCAGGATGCCGGTGAAGGGGATCGCGCCCAGACCCTCGGTACTGTTGTAGTTGCCTTCCTGGGTGGCCGTCAGCAATGGGTGCAGCACCTTGATCGGTGCCTTGAACATCTCGACGAACTCCATCAGGCCCTGGTTGGCCCGGCACAGTGCGCCCGAATAGCTATAGGCGTCGGCGTCGTTCTGCGGGAACTCTTCCAGCTTGCGAATATCGACCTTGCCCACCAGTGCGGAAATGTCCTGGTTGTTCTCGTCCCCCGGTTCGGTCTTGGCGACGGCGATCTGGTTGAGGATCGAAGGATAGAGCTTGACCACCCGGAACTGGCTGATGTCGCCACCGAACTCGGACAGGCGCTTGGTGGCCCAGGGCGACATGATGGTGTTCAGGTAGCGCCGTGGGATACCGAAGTCTTCTTCGAGGATCGCGCCATCTTCCGTGGCGTTGAACAACCCAAGAGGCGACTCGAATACCGGAGAGCCCTTGATGGCGTAGAAGGGCACCTTCTCGATCAGTTGTTTGAGTTTCTCGGCCAGGGATGATTTGCCGCCACCGACGGGGCCGAGGAGGTAGAGGATCTGTTTCTTCTCTTCCAGGCCCTGAGCGGCATGGCGGAAGTAGGAGACGATCTGGTCGATGCATTCTTCCATTCCATGGAAGTCTTCAAAGGCCGGATAGCGACGGATCACTTTATTGGAGAAGATCCGTGACAGTCTCGAATTGGTCGACGTGTCCAGCAGCTCCGGTTCGCCGATAGCCAGAAGCAGGCGTTCAGCGGCCGACGCGTAGGCGCTACGGTCCTTTTTGCAGAGCTCCAGGTACTCCTGTAGCGAGAACTCTTCCTGGCGTGTGGATTCGAAGCGTTGTTGGAAGTGGCTAAAAATACTCATGACGTCACCTCGCTCGATACGTGGAGCCGACGCCGGATCAGTCAGTCAAGTGCTGGCATGCAGCCGGGAATCCGGCTGATGTTTACCCCCCAGAACACTTTCAAAGCTATCGACCTTGAAAGCTAGTACCGATGACCCGCACGCCGGTGTACCGGCTCTCCCCTGATTGGATGGCCTGAGGCTAAGGATAGTTCGGAATCGGGGAGATAAAGGTGGAATACGTAATTTGTTCAAGTGACCGTTCGTCGGTCGCGGCGCCAGCCCGCGAATGACGCGGGCTGGCGCACAGAAAAAATTATTCGGCGTTGCCCTGGGCAATTTCCGCAGGGTAGGTGGTCCGCCACAGTTCGAAGCCACCGTCCAGGCTGTAGACGTCGGAGAACCCCTGGCTGATCAGGTAGGCCGCCGCGCTTTGGCTGGAGTTGCCGTGATAGCAGACGACCACCAGTGGGGCGTCGAGATCGGCATTGCGGATGAAGTCGGAGATGGAGTGGTTATCCAAGTGCAGGGAGCCGCTGATGTGGTTCAGGGCAAAGGTCTGCGGGTCGCGGATATCGACCACCACGGCGCCTTGCTCGCGCAGTGCCTGGGCCTGTTCTGGGGGGATGCGTTTGAATTCGCTCATGGCGGGCTCCTGGGCCTGGTGGCAAGCGCCGTCTAGCGCTTGGCGGTGATTGGCGTGGGTTCAGGGGAAGGTTGATTGGCCTGGGGCTTGATGTGGCCGTGGGCATCGCACTCACACTCTAGGCGTTGGCCGGTGTCGACGTTCAGCAAGGTCAGGGCGCCGCCCCAGACGCAGCCAGTGTCCAGGGCGACGACGCCGGGCTGGTTGCAGTTGCCTTCGAGGGCGGCCCAGTGACCGAAGATGATTTTCACGTCCCGGGTCTTGCGTTCCTTGTGCTCGAACCATGGGGCGTACCCCGGTGGGGCGGTGTCCGGCCCTTCCTTACCCTTGAGGTCGAGCTTGCCATCGCTGGTGCAGAAACGCATGCGGGTGAAATAGTTGGTGATCACCCGCAGGCGGGGCACGCCTTTGAGTTCGCTGTCCCATTTTGTCGGGTCGTTGCCGTACATGCCGTCCAGATAGGGCTCGAAGCGGTTGTCGTCCCGCAGCGCCTCTTCGACTTCGGTGGCGCACTTGAGGGCTTTTTTCAGCGACCACTGTGGCGGTATCCCCGCGTGCACCAGGGCGACGTTGCGCTGTTCGTCATAGTGCATCAGCTTTTGCTGGCGCAGCCACTGGAGCAACTCCTCGCAATCCGGCGCGTTGAGGATCTCGCGCAGAGTGTCGGCTTTCTTCAGGCGCTCGATATTGCGCCAGACGGCCAGCAGGTGCAGGTCGTGATTGCCCAGCACGCACACCAAGGAGTCGCGCATGGCATAAAGAAAACGCAGGGTTTCCAGCGACTGCGGGCCGCGGTTGACCAGGTCGCCGACCAGCCACAGGCGATCCTTGGCCGGGTCGAAAGCGACCTTTTCAAGCAGGCACTGCAACGGTCCCAGGCAGCCTTGCAGGTCACCGACGGCGTAAGTCGTCATCAGTGCAGGGCTCCGGGCACGGCCAGGCGGAAGGGGGCGATGATGGCGTCGAAGTGTTTGCCGTCTTCGGCGAGCATCTGATAGCTGCCCTGCATATTGCCGACGCGTGTGGTCATGACCGTGCCGCTGCTGTAGGTGTGGCTTTTGCCCACGGCGATCAGCGGTTGCTGGCCGACGACGCCGGCACCGCGAACTTCCTCGACGTGCCCGTCGCCATCGGTGATCACCCAGTGCCGGGAGAGCAGTTTGGCGGGCAGCAGGCCATTGTTCTGTACGGTGATGGTGTAGGCGAAGGCAAAGCGGTTCTGCTCGGGTTGCGACTGTTCTGCGAGAAAGCGGGTGACGACGCTGACGTCGATCTGATAACGGGGATCGGACATGCAAGGGGCCTTAAAACGAAGCGGGACGCGGGACAAAGCTGATGGAGGTCAGTCTAGGCCAAGTATCGGGTAGTAAACCAGACATGGAGCCTGGCGTCTTACCCGATAACGCTGGTGGCGTGTCAGCTGGCGCTGGCGGTGTCCGCGGCTTGTTCGCTGAGCTTGTCGGCCAGGCGAACGAAGGCTGCCAGGTCCAGTTGCTCCGGACGCAGGCTGCCATCGACGCCGGCGGCTTCGATCTCGGCGCTGGAAAGCAGGGCCTTGAGGGTATTGCGCAGGGTCTTGCGACGCTGGTTGAAGGCTTCGCGGACGATGCGCTCCAACAGGCGATGATCCTTGGCCGGATGCGGCAGCACAGCGTGTGGCACCAGGCGGACGATTGCCGAGTCGACTTTCGGTGGCGGATTGAATGCGCCAGGACCGACGTTGAACAGATGCTCCACTCGGCAGTGGTACTGGACCATGATCGACAGACGGCCCCAGTCACCACCGCCCGGGCCTGCGGCGAGGCGCTCGACCACTTCTTTCTGCAGCATGAAGTGCATGTCGCGGATCAGTCCGGCGTTCTGCAGCAGGTGAAAGATCAGCGGGGTGGAGATGTTGTAGGGCAGGTTGCCAACCACCCGCAGGCTGCCGGGCGCGGCATTCAGGCTGTTGAAGTCGAACTTCAGGGCATCGCCCTGGTGCAGGCTGAAATTATCCCGGCCAGCAAACTGCTGGTTGAGGATCGGCACCAGGTCCTTGTCCAGCTCGACCACATCCAACTGGGCGCCGCTGTTGAGCAGGCCCTCGGTCAGGGCGCCCTGGCCCGGGCCGATTTCCAGCATGCGGTCGCCGGATTTGGCATTGATGGAGCGCAGGATGCGGTCGATCACGCCGGCGTCATGCAGGAAGTTCTGGCCGAAGCGCTTGCGCGCCCGGTGTTGGTATTGCTCGGTCATAAACGGGTCTCGGCCATCTGGTAGGCGGTTTCCAGGGCGACTTTCAGGCTGCCGGTATCGATCTTGCCGCTGCCGGCCAGATCCAGGGCAGTGCCGTGGTCGACCGAGGTGCGGATGATCGGCAAGCCCAGCGTCACGTTGACCGCGGCGCCGAAGCCTTTGTATTTCAGCACGGGCAGCCCCTGGTCATGGTACATCGCCAGCACTGCGTCGCAGTGCTCCAGATATTTGGGGGTAAACAGAGTGTCGGCGGGCAGGGGGCCGCGCAGGTCCATACCTTCGTTGCGCAGACGCTCCAGGGTGGGTTCGATGATATCGATTTCTTCATGGCCCAGGTGTCCGCCTTCGCCGGCATGCGGGTTGAGCCCGCAGACCAGGATACGTGGCTGGGCGATGCCGAATTTGTTGCGCAGGTCCGCATGCAGAATGCGCGTAACCCGCTCCAGGCGCTCCGGGGTAATGGCGTCGGCGATGTCCCGCAGGGGCAAGTGAGTAGTCACCAGGGCTACGCGCAGGCCATGGGTGGCCAGCATCATTACCACTTGTTCGGTCTGCGTCAGGTCGGCGAGAAACTCGGTATGGCCGGAAAAGGCGATGCCGGATTCGTTGATCACACCCTTGTGCACCGGGGCGGTAATCATGCCGTCGAAATGCCCGTCCAGGCAGCCTTGGCCGGCCCGGGTCAGGGTTTCCAGGACGAACGCGGCGTTGGCCTTGTCCAGCTGACCAGCGACGACCTTGGCCGAAAGCGGGGTATCCCAGACATAAAGGCTACCGGCGGCGGCCGGCTGGTTCGGCCAATTGTCGGGGCCGACTGCAATCAGGCTGACGGCCACACCCAGCTGAGCGGCCCGCTCGGTAAACAGGTCGCAACTGGTGATGGCGATCAGGGGGTATGGCTGTTGTTGCGAGGCGAGCAACAGGCACAGGTCGGGACCTATGCCGGCTGGCTCGCCGGGGGTGAGCGCGAAACGCTTGGGTTTCACTGTGCCGCCTGGTCGGCGCCAGGAAGTTTGATCTCGACGTAGGCTTCGTCGCGAATCTGGCGCAGCCAGGTTTGCAGCTCTTCGTCGTATTTACGGTTGCGCAGCACGGTCATCGCTTGCTGTTCACGGGCCTGGCTGGTGCTGTCAGTGGCGCGGCGGCCAAGGACTTCCAATACGTGCCAGCCATATGGGCTCTGGAACGGCTTGGACAGCTGACCTTGCGGGGTCTTGGCCATCACGTCGCGGAACTCGGGAACCAGGGCGTTCGGGTCGATCCAGCTGAGGTCGCCGCCATTGAGGGCGGAACCCGGGTCTTCCGAGTAGCTTTTCGCCAGTTCGGCAAAGTCTTCGCCGGCTTCGATGCGCTCGTAGAGCTTCTGGGCCAGGCGCTTGGTTTCTTCTTCGCTGCGAATCTCACTTGGCTTGATCAGGATATGACGGACATGCACTTCGTCCCGCATCTGATTGCTGCCGCCGCGTTTTTCCAACAGCTTCAGGATGATGAAGCCGCCTGGAGTACGAGCTGGCTGGGTGATATCGCCCACTGCCATGGCGCTCAGTTCGCGGTCGAATGGAGGGGGCAGTTGAGCGGCTTTACGCCAGCCCATGTCACCGCCTTCCAGGGCGTTGTCGCTACCGGAGCGGGCGATGGCCAGCTGAGCGAAGTCGGCGCCTTGCTTGAGCTGCTGGTAGATGTCCATGGCCTGGCGCGCGGCGCTCTGAATCGCTTCGGAGTTGGCGCTTTCCGGGGTTGGAATCAGGATATTGGCCAGGTGCAGCTCTTCGGACAGCTGCATCTTGCCCAGGTCGGAGGCGAGGAAGTTCTTCACTTCCTGCTCGGAGACCTGAATGCGTTCGGCAACACGGCGCTGACGCACACGGCTGATGATCATCTCGCGGCGAATCTGCTCACGGGCGTCCTGATAGGACAGGCCATCACGAGCCAGTGCGGCGCGGAACTGATCGGGCGTCATGTTGTTGCGTTGGGCGATGGTGCCGACGGCCTGGTTCAGCTCTTCATCGGTAATGCGGATGCCGGAGCGCTCGCCGATCTGCAGTTGCAGGTTTTCGACGATCAGGCGTTCCAGTACCTGCTGGTTCAGGACATCGGCGGGTGGCATGCCGCCGCCGCGCTTGGCGATGGTTTGCTGAACTTCGTGAACCCGTTGGTCCAGCTGGCTCTGCATGACCACGTCGTTATCGACGATGGCCACCACTTTGTCGATGGGTTGTACCGCGGCGCTCGCCGCGGTACCCAGGAACAGCGCGCCCAACATCAGCGGGCGCAGACAATCAGAAAGCTTGGTCTTCACGTTCACGGTAACCTTGAATGCCTTTGTCGAGGAAGCTCTCTACCTTGGCGCCGGTCAGGCCGCCGAGTCCTTTCAGGACGATTTGAAGGAAGATGCCATGGTCGCCTTTCTCGTTCTGCGGGGCGTCTTGACTGAACTCGTCATACTTGACCCAGTAACGGTTGATCAGGCGCAGTTTCCAGCAGCAGTTGTCGTATTCGAAACCACCGAAGGCATCGAGGGTACGGTTGCGGTTGTAGTCGTACTGCCAGCGGCTGATCAGGTTCCATTGCGGCACGATCGGCCAGATCACCGAGAAGTCGTGCTGCTTGATCTTGTAGTAGTCCTTCACATAGCCAGGTTGTCCTGGAGTGCCGTAGTCACCGCCACCCACCGACCATTTACCCGTGGACTGGTCGTAACGAACCAGGTCGTTGCGATAGCGATAACCGGCGTTGATGACTTTGTTCGGGTTGTCTTCCGGCTGGTAGTGGAACATTGCGCTGCCGGAGCGTGGGCTGTGGCTGTCCGGATCCCAGTTGTAGTCGGCAGTGGTACGCCAGTCGCGGTTCCAGCGGTACTCGTATTCCAGTGCATAAGGCGAAACATTGGAGTGCGCGTCGTCGCGGGTTTTCACATCGATACCCGGCAACTGGACTTCGCGGTCCTTGAAGTACAAGGCCTGACCGATGCTGATGCGCTGACGTTCAAAGCCGTTTTCTTCGATCCAGCGGTTGGTGACGCCGAGGGACAGTTTGTTCTCGTCGCCTACGCGGTCGGAGCCGGTGAAACGATTATCGCGGAACAGCGACGAGTAGTTGAACGTAGACTCGCTGGTGTCGAATACCGGGATGTCGCTCTGGTCTTTCTCCGGTACATAGAGATAGTAGAGGCGTGGTTCCAGGGTCTGGCGATAGTTCTTGCCGAACCATTGGGTGTTGCGGTCGAAGTACAGGCCGCTGTCGATACTGGCGATAGGTACGCCACGGTTCTGATTGCTGCTGTAAGTACCGTTCAGACGATTCTGTTCCGCGGTCTGTGCAGCAACCTGGCTCTTGCCGATACTGTCCAGATCCAGATCGTACTGGGTGTATTGATACTTGAGAGACGGCTTCAGGAAGCCATAGGTCCAGTTAAGCGGAAGGCTCACAGACGGTGCAAGGTTCAGGCGATTACCATTGGCACGTGCCAGACCTTGAATGTTGCGGTCGAGTCGCGGTGCACCGACACCATTCTCATCAAAGAACGTACCGTTCTGCAGGTCGCGATCAAAGCGAACAATCTCGGTTTCGTACTTGAAGTCCAACCCGCCGGGATGCTGCGGCAAGAAGCCATTCAAGGTGATTTGCGGCAGACGGTTGTAAGGCGTGATGTTAGAAACCGTGGCCAGTTCATAAGCCTGGGCATTGAGGCGTGCGGTGTAGGTATCACCACGGTAGGTCACAGCACCCTGCTGGTTCACGAAATCGCGGCTTTCCACGCCGATCTGGTCGGTCTGCAGATCCTGGAAGTAGTACGGATCGCTGATCTTGGTGTAGTCGACCTCGGTCATCAGGCGCGAATCGAGCCCGCCCTTGTGCTGCCAGTTGTACATGTAGCGGGTTTTTTCGTAGTCCGACTGCAGTTTGCGGTCATCGTTTTCGTCGTTGAGGTACGCCGCGCCGAACTGACCTTCGCTGGACTTGGTCAGGTAGCGGAATTCGCCTTCCATCAACAGGCCACGCTTGCTCATGTAGCGCGGGTACAACGTGGCGTCGTAGTTCGGTGCCAGGTTGAAGTAGTACGGAGTGACCAGCATGAAGCCGGTATCGCTGCCGCTGCCGATGGTCGGCGGCAGGAAGCCGGACTGGCGACGGTCGTCGATCGGGAAATAGATGTACGGCGTGTACAGGACCGGAATGTCCTTGACGCGCAACGTCACGTTGGTCGCGGTGCCGAAGCCGGTCGCCGGGTTCAGGGTGATGTTGTTGCCCTTGAGCTGCCAGGCGTTGCTGCTCGGTTCGCACGTGGTGTAGGTACCATCCTTGAGGCGGATGATTGCGTTCTCGGCACGCTTGGCGTACAGCGCGTTACCGCGGATGCGCGATTTGTGCATCACGTATTCGGCGTTGTCGACCTTGGCCTCGCCGGTGTCCAGCTGCACGTCGGCGTGATCGCCGACCAGCAGGGCGCCGTTGTCGCGCAGGCGGACGTTGCCGTTCAGCTCGCCACGATTTTCGGCCTGGTACAGGTTGGCCTCGTCGGCCTCGACCTGCATGCTGCCCTGGCGCATGACCACATCACCGGCCAGGGTGGCGATCTGCTGCTCCTGCTGGTAACGCGAAGCCTTGGCGCCGATAAAGGTCGGGGCGTCACTTTTATTCGTCTTGTCATTCATGCCAGGACGAATCGGTTCGATATAAGCACCAGCACAGTAAGGACCGGTCTCGGCCAGCTGGGCGGCGGTGAGCTTCTCGCGCGGAACCCAGTCGAGGTGACTGTAGTCTTCGCTGCGGGACTTCAGGCCGCGGCCCTTGGACTCGGTAACCAGCATCGGCTTGGCGCCGGTGTCTTCGCTGGTTTCGCCGCCTTCGGCCGATGCAGCGGTGCTCGAGCTGACCGCACTCGCGTCATGCACGGGGCGCGGAGGCAGTTGAGCGGCGCTGGTTTTCGGCGCGCAGTCCCAGCCACCCGAAGCAGAGACTGAGCAGTCATACTGTTCTGCGGCGACCACGAACGAAGTGGCTAGGGGTTGCAGGGCCAGCAGACTGCCAGTAACCAACAACGGAAATTTTTTACGAAACGCGGGGGATTTCAATGCCATCTTATTAGTCCGGGCTTCCTGCGTGCCATCTGCCCGCGGTGTGGGCCGCACGCCTCTCGATGGTCTGAAAAAGATGCTGGATAATAAAGCATGACCCGCTTGACGGCTAGCGCCGTCGGAGACCCTTGCAATGCCTGACCAAGATGTACGCTTGCAACACCTGAAAGTTTGGCTCGATGAACAGTTGTCGATTGTTTATGCCTCCAACGGATGGGGCCCCGTGCCCCCGGCCACATTGACCGCGGCCAGCAGCGACGCGAGTTTCCGGCGGTATTTCCGCTGGGAAGGCGAAGGCCGCAGCTTTGTTGTGATGGATGCTCCGCCGCCGCAGGAAAACTGCAAACCCTTCGTGGATATCGCCCATCTGTTGGCAAAATCCGCAACCAATGTGCCGAAAATTTATGCAGAAGATTTGCCGCGCGGCTTTCTTTTGCTCAATGACCTGGGCAACAAAACCTATCTGGACGTGATCGACGGCGAAAATGCCGACGCCCTGTTCAAGGATGCACTGCAAACCTTGCTGGCTTTCCAGCAATTGCCGATGGATGCGCCGTTGCCCAGTTATGACGTCGCTTTGCTGCGCCGTGAACTGGAACTGTTCCCCGAGTGGTACGTGGGGCGCGAGCTGGGCGTCGAGCTGAATGAGCGCCAGCGCGGCCAATGGCAGCGGGTCAGCGAGCTGTTGATCGAAAGCGCCCTGGCCCAGCCCAAGGTGCTGGTGCATCGTGACTATATGCCGCGCAACCTGATGCTCAGCGAACCCAATCCGGGCGTGCTGGATTTCCAGGACGCGGTCTATGGCCCGGTGACCTATGACGTCACCTGCCTGTTCAAGGATGCTTTTCTCAGCTGGCCCGAAGCGCGGGTGCGCGGCTGGCTGGAGGACTACTGGCAGCAAGCGTCCCGGCTCGGTATCGCGGTACAACCCGATTTCGAGGATTTCCTGCGCGCCAGCGACCTGATGGGCGTGCAACGCCATCTCAAGGTGATCGGGATCTTCGCGCGGATCTGCCACCGCGACGGCAAGCCCCGTTACCTGGGCGACGTGCCGCGTTTCTTCGCTTATATAGAGGCCGTCCTGGCTCGTCGGCCAGAGCTGGCGGAGTTGGGTGAACTGTTGGCCAGCCTGCGTCAATCGGTCGGAGCCTGTGTATGAAGGCAATGATTCTGGCCGCGGGCAAGGGCGAACGGATGCGCCCCTTGACCCTGACCACGCCCAAGCCATTGATCCGCGCCGCCGGTGTGCCGCTGATCGAGTACCACCTGCGAGCACTGGCCCGGGCGGGCTTTACCGAAGTCGTCATCAACCACGCCTGGCTGGGGCAGCAGATCGAAGATCATCTGGGCGATGGCTCGCGCTTCGGCCTGAGCATCCGCTATTCGCCAGAGGGCGAGCCGCTGGAAACCGGCGGCGGTATTTTCCGCGCCTTGCCCTTGCTGGGCGACGAGCCCTTTGTGGTGGTCAATGGCGATGTCTGGACCGATTACGATTTCCGCTGGTTGAACCGTCCGCTGGATGCGTTGGCGCATCTGGTGCTGGTGGATAACCCGGCTCACCACACCGCCGGGGATTTCATCCTCAGCGATGCCCGGGTGCGAGACGCCGAGCCGGGCGCGCAGACCCTGACCTACAGCGGCATCGCGGTATTGCACCCGGACCTGTTCCAGGGCTGCACACCGGGCGCGTTCAAGCTGGCGCCCCTGCTACGCAAGGCCATGGCCGATGGACAGGTCAGCGGCGAGCGTTTGCAGGGACACTGGGTCGATGTCGGCACCCATGAGCGTCTGGCGGAAGTCGAAACCTTGTTAGAAGCGAGCCGTTGATATGTTGTGGCCAGGGACTCTGATCGGAGCCGGGGCTGGCTTTGCCATAGCCAGTATTCCGGGGGCCATGCTGGGAGCGTTGCTGGGACAGGCGCTGGACCGGCGTTTGCAATTGCATAGCTGGGCCCAGGTGCGTGAGCGTCTGGGCGGTCGACCGGCGCTGCGCAACGATGAACTGCTGTTCGTGCTCTTGGGGCGGCTGGCGAAAAGCGATGGCCGGGTGGTCGATGGGCATATCCAGCAGGCGCGTCTGGAAATGCGTTCGCTGGACATGAGCGAAGCCGCGCAGCGCCGCGCCATTGCCGCGTTCAATCGGGGCAAGTCGGGTAACGATCGGCTACGGGGCTACCTGCGACGCCTGGCGACGCAGCCTCATGCTGCCGAGGGTGTGTTGCGCGCTTGCTGGCGGATGGTCTGGGCCGATGGCCGGGCCAGCCCCTCCGAGCGCGAGCTGATCCAGCTTTGGGGCAAGTGGCTGGGCTGGACTGTGCAGCAGGTGCAGGCGTTGGCGGCGGACTATGAGCCGAGCAAAAAGCCGTTGGCCAACAGCAGTGGCACCTATCAGGACGCGTTGCGCCTGCTCGGTGTCTCGGCGACCAGCGAGCCGTCGCAGATCAAGCGCGCCTACCGGCGCCTGCTCAGTCGCCATCACCCGGACAAGATTGCCGGCAGCGGCGCAAGCCCCTTGCAGGTGCGTGAAGCCACGGAGAAAACTCGCGAGCTGCACAGCGCTTACGCACTGATCCGCGAGCGTCGGGACTTTCGTTAGAGAGACTCGCTAGAGGGAAATGCCCCACGCCCGGCCCCGCACCTTGCCAAAAACAGGAGCGGGACCGGGCGCGGCGGGATTCAGTCTTGCGCGGGTTGCGGGCTCAGCCAGCCGCGTACGCGTCTAAACAGCTGCTCGTTTTCAGCCGTGCTGTTGCCCGGCAGGGCATTGAGCGAGACCTGGGTGAAGTTGGCATTCTTCAGGCGCTTGCTCGCCTGCAGGCGTTCCAGGGCGTTCTTGCGAGCCTGTGCGTTGTCCTTGTAGAAAAAATCGGCGGTCGCCAGCTTCAGGGTCGGCGTCAGTTCCGCCAGCCCGGGGTTGCCGATGGACGGGGTCTGGGCAGCCACCAGCACCAGCTTTTGAATCTCCGGTGGTTGTTTTTCGCTCAGGTAGCGCGTGGCCCAGTAGGCGCCGCTGCCATGACCCAGCAACACAATGCTGCGGGCGTTCTGCTGCTGGGCGTAGGTCACCGCGGCGTCGATACGGGCAAAAATCCGCTCGGCGTCGGCCTTGGCCTGTTCTTCGCTACTCTCCACCACCGCGCGATCGGCGATCTCGGCTTCGCCACCGGCGGCCTGTTCGATCGGTTTGGGCGCTGCCGTGGCGGCATCTTTGCTGCTAGTGTCGGCGGTCGCGGGCGCAGGTTCGGCCTCGACGATGCGGGGTTGCGCCGCATCGCTTTGCAGGTCGGGCAAGGTCAGGCTCAGGCTGCTCCAGTCGGCATCCGGCAATCTGTTGCGCAAAGGGCCGATTGCCTGAGGCCAGTCAGCGGTTTCGCCAGCGCCCGGGATGATGATCACCGCGCCTTTGGGGTCGCTGGTGTTGGCGGGTTTCCACAGGGCCAGAAAGCTCTCGCTGCCGGCTTGCAGTGACTGTTGTTCGCTGGATGGCAGGACTCGTTCGAGGGCCGTTGCATCTTCCTGGCTACGCTCAAGGAGCGGCTGGCGTTCGGCCGGTTTTTCCGCGGCAGGCTGTTCTGCCGGGGCGGCTTGCGGATCGGCGGCCTCGACCGAAAAGGCACAAGGCAGGATCAGCGACAGGCACAATGCGGGCAGTGCCGTGCGGTGGACAAGGGACATCGGTTATTCCAGGCCAGAAGTAATCCCGGCAGCCTAATGGGTTGGTCAGTATTTGTCAGTGTGTGAGACTTCAGATGATGCGTTTTCGCTGCCTGTTGGTTATCGGCTGTATCTGCCTTCCCTTGATGGCACGGGCGGTGCCTGCGCCACATATCGCCCAGGCGCAGTGGAGCCCCGCGCAACAGCAGTGGCTGGAGCAGCACCGGGAATTGCGGGTCGGCGTGGTGCTCCAGGCTCCCTATGCCCAGTACGACCGACGGCTGCAACGCTTGTCCGGCGCCAATATCGAACTGATGCAGTGGCTGGCCCAGGCGATGAAGGTCGAGCTGAGCTGGCGCAACTTTGCCGATCAGGCGCAACTGGAAGCGGCGGTGCGTGCCGGTGAAGTGGATATGGCCCCGGGCCTGAGCCAGACCCCGGCCGGCCTGCGGCTCTGGCAGTTTTCCGATCCCTATATGCGCGTGCCGCAACTGGTGGTCGGCGAGCAGAAGGGCGCCGGCGCGGTGGAGCTGGAAAAGCTCGACAGCCAGACCCGCGTGGCGGTGCGCATGCCCAGTGCGGTGGCGGACTACCTGCGGGCGACCTATTCCAACCTCAATCTGCAGGGTGTGCCCCTGGAGCGCCAGGCCCTGCAATTGCTGCTCAGCCAGCAGGCGCGTTATGCGGTGATCGATGAAGCACAGCTCAGTCGTTTGTCGGCGGAGCCGGAGTTCGCCGGCCTGGCGGTGGTGGGCGATATCGGCCTGCCGCAACTGTTGCGGGTGGCGACCCGGCGCGATTGGCCCGAGCTGGCGGACATCGTGCAACGCGCCTTGCACGGTATCGCCGCCAAGGACCTGGAGCAGCTGCATAATCGCTGGCTGCAGCCCAAGTATCCGCGGCTGAGCGAGTCCCGCGGTTTCTGGCAGAACCTCAGCCTGCTGCTGGCCGTGCTGCTGTTGGCGAGCATGGCCATCGTTATCTGGCAGCGCCGCCAGCAACAGACGCTCGAACAGCGGCTGCTGGCCACCCGCGAGGACCTGGCCCGGCGCGAGGCCAGTGAAGAAGCCTTGCGCCTGACCCAGTTTTCCATCGACCAGAGCACGGTGGGCATTCTGTGGGTCAACTGGGACAGCCATGTGCGCTACGCCAATCGCGCGGCCGAAAGCATGCTGGGCTATGCGCCGGGGGCGGTGGTCGACCGGCCGTTGAGCGACTTCGAACCCAACCTGCACATGGACCGCTGGCTTGGCCTGTGGAAGCGCGCCCGGGCCAGCGAGGACGCGCCGCCCAGCTTCGAGACCCAGTGTGTCCGCGCCGATGGCAGCATCCTGCCGGCCGATGTGTCGCTGAGCTTTCTGCGTTTTCGCGATGGCGAGTACCTGGTGGTTTATCTCACAGACGTCACCGAGCGTCGTCGCGCCCTGGCCGCCCTGCAGGAAAGCGAGGCGCGATTGCAGGGGATCGCCGCCAATGTGCCGGGGCTGGTGTTCCGCCTGGAACGGGCACCGGTGACCGGGCAGATCGATTTCGCCTACATCAGCGAAGGCAGCGAGAGCCTGGTGGGTTATTCCCCGGCGACCCTCAGCCACCGTGACATAGGGCTGCGCAGCCTGGTGCATCCTGAGGATCGGGCCAGTTATCACCAGACCCAGGATCATGCCCTGGACACCGACAGCGACTGGTCCTGGCAGGGGCGGATCCTGACCCGGCAGGGCGAACAGCGCTGGGCGGAAATCAAGGCCATCACTCGCCAGCTCGAGGATGGCGCCTATGTCTGGGACGGCATCGTCTGGGACATCAGCGAAAGCAAGCGCATCGAACTGGAGCTGGCCAGTTCGCGGGAGCAACTGCGCGAGTTGTCGGCGCACCTGGAAAGCGTGCGCGAAGAGGAAAAGGCGCGCATCGCCCGGGAAGTGCACGACGAGTTGGGGCAGATGCTCACGGTGCTCAAGCTGGAGACCTCGATGTGCGAGCTGGCCTACGCGCAGCTCGATCCGGGGCTGCACGAACGCCTGAACAGCATGAAGCGCCTGATCGCCCAGTTGTTCCAGTTGGTGCGCGATGTGGCCACGGCCTTGCGCCCGCCGATTCTCGATGCCGGCATCGCCTCGGCTATCGAGTGGCAGGCGCGGCGTTTCGAGGCGCGCACACAGATTCCTTGCCTGGTGCAGGTGCCCGACAATCTGCCGGTGCTCAGCGATGCCAAGGCCATCGGTCTGTTCCGCATCCTCCAGGAGGCGCTGACTAACGTGATGCGCCATGCACAGGCGCATACTGTCGAGCTGACCCTGAGCCTCGAGCAGAACCAACTGTGTATGACCATCAGCGACGACGGGCAGGGTTTCGTGGTCGAGACCGGGCGGCCGACGTCCTTCGGTCTGGTGGGCATGCGCGAGCGGGTGCTGATCATGGGCGGTAGCCTGAGCCTGGACAGTCAGCTGGGCGAGGGCACCACCCTGAGCGTGACTGTGCCGCTGGACCTGTAGGCGCGAGCAGATTCACTGCTGCAGAGATCATTACCAATAAGAAGAGGTACGAGCTGTGATCCGTGTACTGGTAGCCGAAGACCACACCATCGTTCGCGAAGGCATCAAGCAGTTGATCGGCCTGGCCAAGGACCTGACGGTGGTGGGGGAGGCGAGCAATGGCGAGCAGCTATTGGAAACCCTGCGCCATGTGCCTTGCGAGGTGGTGCTGTTGGATATTTCCATGCCTGGCGTCAACGGCCTGGAGGCGATCCCGCGGATCCGCGCGCTGAACAATCCGCCGGCGATCCTGGTGCTGTCGATGCACGACGAAGCGCAGATGGCGGCCCGGGCGCTGAAGGTGGGGGCGGCCGGTTATGCCACCAAGGACAGCGACCCGGCGCTGCTGCTGACGGCGATCCGCAAGGTGGCGGCGGGCGGGCGTTATATCGACCCGGAGCTGGCCGACCGGATGGTCTTCGAAGTCGGCCTGACGGACACCCGGCCCCTGCATTCCTTGCTGTCGGAGCGCGAGTTTTCCGTGTTCGAACGGCTGGCCCAGGGTGCCAACGTCAACGATATCGCCCAACAGCTGGCCTTGAGCAGCAAGACCATCAGTACCCACAAGGCGCGGCTGATGCAGAAGCTCAACATCACCTCCCTGGCCGAGCTGGTGAAGTACGCGATGGAGCACAAGCTGCTCTGAATGGATCTGTAGCCGCTGCCGCAGGCTGCGATAGGTCCGCAGGGCCTCGACGGACTCAAGACCGCAGGCGTCCCTTCGGGCCGATCGCAGCCTGCGGCAGCGGCTACACGTACCTATTTGCGACACGAAAACCGGCTTATGGCCATGATCCTCGCCGGGCTTGTGCCGGGACTTGTCCAATCGCGCCATCTTTGTAGGGGGATTCCTACAAGGAACCTTCCATCCGGCTGAGGCCAATCTCTCATACCCCCCGATTTGCGCGGCTTGTGGGCTCCACTAGGCTTAGTCCACAGCCGTCAAAAAACAAAAGGTGTGGGTATGAGCGAGGTCGATTCAAGCGCTGGGACGAGTGATGTACTGGTCAGTTTTCGTGGTGTGCAAAAGAGCTACGACGGCGAAAACCTGATCGTCAAAGACCTCAACCTGGAAATTCGCAAAGGCGAGTTCCTTACCCTGCTCGGGCCATCCGGCTCCGGCAAGACCACCAGCCTGATGATGCTGGCCGGCTTCGAGACCCCGACCGCCGGGGAGATCCAGCTGGCCGGGCGGGCGATCAACAACGTGCCGCCGCACAAGCGCGATATCGGCATGGTGTTCCAGAACTATGCGTTGTTCCCGCACATGACCGTGGCCGAGAACCTGGCATTCCCGCTGTCGGTGCGCGGCCTGAGCAAGACCGATATCAGCGAGCGGGTCAAACGCGTGCTGAGCATGGTCCAGCTTGAATCCTTCGCCCAGCGTTATCCGGCGCAACTGTCCGGTGGCCAGCAGCAGCGGGTGGCCCTGGCCCGGGCGCTGGTGTTCGAGCCGCAGCTGGTGCTGATGGACGAACCCCTCGGCGCGCTGGACAAACAGCTGCGCGAACACATGCAGATGGAAATCAAGCACCTGCACCAACGTCTCGGCGTGACCGTGGTCTACGTGACCCACGACCAGGGCGAAGCCCTGACCATGTCCGACCGGGTCGCAGTGTTCCACCAGGGCGAGATCCAGCAGATCGCCCCGCCTCGGACCCTTTACGAAGAGCCGAAGAACACCTTCGTCGCCAACTTCATCGGCGAGAACAACCGCCTCAACGGCCGCCTGCACAGCCACAGCGGTGACCGCTGTGTGGTCGAGCTGGGGCGCGGCGAGAAGGTCGAGGCGCTGGCGGTCAACGTCGGCAAGACCGGCGAGCCGGTGACCCTGTCGATTCGTCCGGAGCGCGTGAGCCTCAACGGCTCCAGCGAAAGCTGTGTCAACCGCTTCTCAGGGAGGGTGGCGGAATTCATCTATCTGGGCGACCACGTCCGGGTTCGCCTGGAAGTCTGTGGCAAGACCGACTTCTTCGTGAAACAGCCGATTGCCGAGCTCGATCCGGAGCTGGCGGTGGGCGATGTGGTTCCGCTTGGCTGGCAGGTCGAGCACGTTCGCGCGCTCGACCCACTTCTAGAGGCGCATTGATCGCCCCCTTGCTTCACCAACCCTGCACGTGGAGAGAACAATAAATGTTGAGATCCCTGAAATTCACCGCTTTGACATTGGGCCTGATGGGCGCATCGCACGCGATGGCGGCGGGCCCGGACCTGACCGTGGTGTCCTTTGGCGGGGCGAACAAGGCGGCCCAGGTCAAGGCCTTCTATGCCCCGTGGGAAGCCGCGGGCAATGGCAAGATCGTCGCTGGCGAATACAACGGTGAGATGGCCAAGGTCAAAGCCATGGTCGACACCAAGAGCGTGTCCTGGGACCTGGTGGAAGTCGAGTCGCCGGAGCTGTCCCGCGGTTGCGACGAAGACATGTTCGAGCAGCTCGACCCCGAGCTGTTCGGCAAGCCCGAGGACTACGTCAAGGGCGCGATCCAGCCTTGTGGCGTGGGTTTCTTCGTCTGGTCGACCGTCCTGGCCTATAACGCCGACAAGCTGAAGACCGCGCCGACCAGTTGGGCGGATTTCTGGGACACCCAGAAATTCCCGGGCAAGCGCGGCCTGCGCAAGGGCGCCAAGTACACCCTGGAATTCGCCCTGATGGCCGACGGCGTCGCGCCCAAGGATGTGTACAAGGTGCTGGCCGGCAAGGACGGCCAGGATCGTGCCTTCAAGAAGCTCGATGAACTCAAGCCGAGCATCCAGTGGTGGGAAGCCGGCGCCCAGCCGCCGCAGTACCTGGCTTCCGGTGACGTGGTCATGAGTTCGGCCTACAACGGCCGGATCGCCGCGGTACAGAAGGAAAGCAACCTGAAAGTCGTGTGGAATGGCGGTATCTACGACTTCGACGCCTGGGCCATTCCGAAAGGCTTGGACAAGACCCGCGCTGAAGCGGCGAAGAAATTCATCGCCTTCTCGGTGCAGCCGCAGCAGCAGAAGACCTACTCGGAAAACATCGCCTACGGTCCGGCCAATACCCAGGCGGTTCCGCTGCTGGCCAAGGACATCCTGAAAGACATGCCGACCACCCCGGAAAACATCGCCAACCAGGTGCAGATCGACGTCAGCTTCTGGGCTGACAACGGTGAGCAACTGGAACAGCGTTTCAACTCGTGGGCGGCCAAGTAAGGCGTCATGCATGGGCGGCGTCACCCGCGGGTGACGCCGTTACCGTTTAAAGATTTGCGGAGTTCGTCATGGCCATTAGCGTTCCCCTGAACGAGGTCACCAGCCCCAGCCTCAAGCAGCGCCTGGCGCGTGCCGAGCGGGTCAACCGCTGGAAAGCGCAAGCGTTGATCGCGCCGCTGGTGCTGTTCCTGCTGCTGGTGTTTCTCGTGCCTATCGCCGCGCTGCTGTACAAGAGCGTCGGTAACCCGGAAGTGGTCGAAGGCATGCCGCGCACCGTGGTCGCCGTGGCCGGTTGGGACGGACGCGGCCTGCCGGCCGAGTCGGTGTACAAGGCGCTGAGCGAGGATTTGGCCGAAGCGCGCAAGCAGCAAACCCTGGGCGATCTGTCCAAGCGACTGAACATGGAATTGGCCGGCTATCGCAGCCTGCTGACCAAAACCGCCCGGGCCCTGCCGTTCAAGGAGGAACCGGCTTCCTATAAAGAAGCGCTGGAGGCCATCGACGAGCGTTGGGGCGACCCGGCCTACTGGCAGGCGGTACGCCGCAACACCAGCAACCTGACGCCGTTCTACCTGTTGGCCGCCGTCGACCATCGGATCGACGACCTGGGGGAGATCGCCCCGGCGACTCCTGACCAGGCCATCTACCTGGATATCTTCGCCCGGACTTTCTGGATGGGCCTGGTGATTACCGGTATCTGCCTGGTGCTGGCCTATCCTCTGGCTTACCTGCTGGCCAACCTGCCGGCGCGCCAGAGTAACCTGCTGATGATTCTGGTGCTGCTGCCGTTCTGGACTTCGATCCTGGTGCGCGTGGCGGCGTGGATCGTGCTGCTGCAATCGGGCGGCCTGATCAACAGCGCGCTGATGGCCATGGGTGTGATCGACAAGCCGCTGGAACTGGTGTTCAACCGCACCGGGGTCTACATCTCCATGGTGCACATCTTGCTGCCGTTCATGATCCTGCCGATCTACAGCGTGATGAAAGGCATCTCGCCGACCTATATGCGTGCGGCGATTTCCCTCGGCTGCCACCCGTTCGCCAGCTTCTGGCGGGTGTATTTCCCGCAGACCTATGCCGGCGTCGGCGCCGGTTGCCTGCTGGTGTTCATCCTCGCCATCGGCTACTACATCACCCCGGCGTTGCTGGGCAGCCCGAACGACCAGATGGTCAGCTACTTCGTCGCCTTCTACACCAACACCAGCATCAACTGGGGCATGGCGACCGCGCTGGGCGGCCTGCTGCTGTTGGCGACCATCGTGCTGTATCTGATTTACAGCTGGCTGGTGGGCGCCAGTCGCCTGCGCCTGAGCTAAGGAGAGAATCGAAATGCTGAGCCCTTACATGTCGCCCGTCGAGCGGGTCTGGTTCTACAGCTTGCGGATTCTCTGCGGCGTGATCCTGTTGTTCCTGATCCTGCCGGTGCTGGTGATCATTCCGCTGTCGTTCAACTCGGGCAGCTTCCTGGTGTACCCGCTGCAAGGCTTCTCGCTGCAGTGGTATCACGACTTCTTCGGCTCGGCGGAATGGATGCGCGCCCTGAAGAACAGCATCATCGTCGCCCCGGCGGCCACGGTACTGGCGATGGTCTTCGGCACGCTGGCGGCCATCGGCCTGACCCGCGGCGACTTCCCCGGCAAGGCGCTGGTGATGGCGCTGGTGATTTCGCCGATGGTGGTGCCGGTGGTGATCATCGGCGTGGCCAGCTACCTGTTCTTCGCGCCCCTGGGCATGGGCAACAGCTTCTTCTCGCTGATCATTGTCCACGCCGTGCTGGGCGTGCCGTTCGTGATCATCACGGTCTCGGCCACCTTGCAGGGCTTCAACCAGAACCTGGTGCGGGCCGCGGCCAGCCTTGGCGCTTCGCCGCTGACGGCGTTCCGCCGGGTGACCCTGCCGTTGATCGCGCCGGGGGTGATCAGCGGCGCGCTGTTCGCCTTTGCTACCTCGTTCGATGAAGTGGTGGTCACGCTGTTCCTCGCCGGTCCCGAGCAAGCCACCTTGCCCCGGCAGATGTTCAGCGGTATCCGCGAAAACCTCAGCCCGACCATCGCCGCCGCGGCGACACTGCTGATCGCCTTCTCGGTGATCCTGCTGCTGACCCTGGAGTGGCTGCGTGGCCGCAGCGAAAAACTGCGTACCGCCCCGGTCTGATCGCCACTGACAGATCGCTCCCGCGTCGGCCGTGGGGGCGATCTGCTCCGGCATTCATCGCTGAAATAGCAGACAACCTGCAATCCCCAGCTACTCTTGTGCCAGCTCCCCCCTATAGTAAGAGGCCGCGCACATGAGTCTTTCCTCTTTCAAAATCGCCCACAAACTGCTCACCGGCTCCGCCGCGATCGAGCAACTGTCCACCGAACTGAGCCGCCTGGATATCGATAACCCGCTGATCGTCACTGATGCCGCGCTGGTCAAGTCCGGTACCGTGGAGCTGGCGCTGGCGCAACTGGGGGGGCGGGATTACGAGATTTTCGACCGGGTGCTGCCCGACCCGGAAATTGCCATCGTCGAAGATTGCATGCAGGTTTACCGCGAGGGCGGGCACGACGGGCTGATCGGCCTGGGCGGCGGCAGCGCCATCGATATCGCCAAAAGCGTCGCGGCCTACGCCGGTTATCACGGGGCGCTGGAAGACCTGTTCGGGATCGACCAGGTACCGCGCAAGGGGCCGCCGCTGATTGCCATTCCCACCACGGCGGGCACTGGCTCCGAAGTCACCAATGTGGCGATTCTCTCGGACAAGGTCGCGCAGCTGAAAAAGGGCATTGTCAGCGATTACCTGTTGCCGGATGTGGCGCTGGTCAGCCCACAGATGACCCTGACCTGCCCGCGCGGTGTGACTGCCGCCAGCGGTGTCGATGCCCTGGTGCATGCCATTGAGTCGTATCTGTCGCTCAACGCCTCGCCCATCACCGACTCCCTGGCCCTTGGCGCCATCAAGCTGATCGCCCAGGCGCTGCCCAAGGCATACGCCAATCCTGCCCACTTGCAGGCCCGCGAAGACATGGCCACCGCCAGCCTGATGGCCGGCATGGCCTTCGGTAACGCCGGGGTCGGCGCGGTGCACGCGCTGGCTTATCCACTGGGCGGGCGCTTCAACATCGCCCATGGTGTCAGCAATGCCTTGCTGCTGCCGTACGTCATGACCTGGAACAAGATGGCCTGTGTCGAGCGCATGCAGGATATCGCCGAGGCCATGGGGGTGAAGACCGCTTGTCTGAGCGCGGCCGAGGCGGCCGACAAGGCGGTCGAGGCCATGACCCAGCTCTGCGCCGCGGTGGAGATTCCCTCGGGGCTGCGCAGCTTCGGGGTGCCGGAGGAGGCCATTCCGTCCATGGCGGTGGAGGCCGCGGGGATCGAGCGCCTGATGCGCAACAACCCGCGCAAACTGAGCCCGGGCGATATAGAGAAGATATATCGCGCAGCTTACTGATCATCGCGGTCACGGTGCGCGCGCCAAAGCATGAGGTATACAATGCGCGCCACCGTGATTCTGCTCAAAAAGGTGCGTCATGCAGCCCTTCGCAATTGCTCCGTCGATCCTCTCCGCCGATTTCGCCCGCCTGGGCGAGGAAGTGGACAATGTTCTCGCCGCTGGCGCCGATATCGTGCACTTCGATGTCATGGACAACCATTACGTACCCAACCTGACCATCGGTCCGATGGTCTGCGCTGCCCTGCGTAAGTACGGCATCACCGCGCCGATCGACGCCCACCTGATGGTGAGCCCGGTGGATCGCATCATTGGCGACTTCATCGAGGCCGGTGCGACTTACATCACCTTCCACCCGGAAGCCACGCTGCACGTCGACCGTTCCCTGCAGATGATCCGCGAAGGCGGCTGCAAGGCTGGCCTGGTGTTCAACCCGGCCACCCCGCTGGACGTGCTCAAGTACGTCATGGACAAGGTCGACATGGTCCTGCTGATGAGCGTCAACCCGGGTTTCGGCGGTCAGAAGTTCATTCCGGGCACCCTCGACAAGCTGCGTGAGGCCCGTGCCCTGATCGACGCTTCCGGTCGCGATATCCGCCTGGAAATCGACGGCGGGGTGAATGTGCACAACATTCGCGAAATCGCTGCCGCGGGCGCCGATACCTTCGTCGCGGGCTCGGCGATCTTCAATGCGCCGAATTACCGGGACGTGATCGAGAAGATGCGCGCCGAACTGGCGCTGGCCCGTCCATGAGCGGTTTCGAGCAGCTGTTCCCGGGGCGTCTGCCGCGGCTGGTGATGTTCGACCTGGATGGCACCCTGGTCGATTCGGTTCCCGACCTCGCGGCGGCCGTGGACGACATGCTGCTCAAACTGGGGCGCCCGCCCGCCGGTATCGAGGCGGTGCGCGAGTGGGTCGGCAACGGCGTGCAGATGCTGGTGCGCCGGGCCCTGGCCAACGACATCGCGGCGCAGGGCGTCGACGATGTCGAGGCTGAGCGCGGGCTGGAGCTGTTCAACAATGCCTATGAGGATGGCCACGAACTGACCGTGGTCTACCCTGGCGTGCGCGACACCCTCAAATGGCTGCACAAGCAGGGTGTGGAAATGGCGCTGATCACCAATAAGCCGGAGCGTTTCGTCGCGCCCTTGCTGGATCAGATGAAGATCGGCCGTTATTTCCGCTGGATCATCGGTGGCGATACCCTGCCGCAGAAGAAACCCGACCCGGCAGCGCTGTTCTTCGTCATGAAAATGGCCAGTATCCCGGCCTCGCAATCATTGTTCGTCGGTGACTCGCGCAGCGACGTGCAGGCGGCGAAAGCCGCGGGTGTGAAGTGCGTGGCATTGAGCTATGGCTACAACCACGGACGGCCGATTGCCGAGGAAATGCCGGCCCTGGTGATCGACGATCTGCGCCAGCTAATTCCCGGTTGCCTGGATCCGGCCGCTGAGATAACGTTGCCCGACGCTGTTCAATCCCCTCCTGGAAACGCCATCGTGGTGGTCACTCGCAAACTCTGGATGAAAGTCATCAAGGCCCTGGCCCGCTGGCGTTGGCGCGCCTGACTTGTTCCTGGCCGGTCTTCCGGCGTGTTTGCATACCTGACTGTCAGAACCTCAAGCCACGAGGCACCTCATGATCCGCGAAGAATTCCTGCGTTTGGCCGCTGCCGGCTACAACCGCATCCCGCTTGCCTGCGAAACCCTGGCCGACTTCGACACGCCGCTGTCGATCTACCTGAAACTGGCTGACCAGCCCAACTCCTATCTGCTGGAGTCGGTGCAGGGCGGCGAGAAGTGGGGCCGTTATTCGATCATCGGCTTGCCCTGCCGCACCGTACTGCGGGTGCATGACCATCACGTCAGCATTACCGTCGATGGCGTCGAGACCGAAAGCCATGACGTGGCCGATCCGCTGGCATTCGTCGAAGAGTTCAAGGCGCGCTACCAGGTGCCGACCATCGCTGGCCTGCCGCGTTTCAACGGTGGCCTGGTCGGCTACTTCGGTTACGACTGTGTGCGTTATGTGGAGAAGCGCCTGGGCAAATGTCCGAACCCGGATCCGATCGGTGTGCCGGATATTCTGCTGATGGTCTCCGACGCCGTGGTGGTGTTCGATAACCTCGCCGGCAAGATGCACGCCATCGTCCTCGCCGACCCGTCCCGGGACGATGCTTTCGAGCAAGGCCAGGCACGCCTGCAAGCGTTGCTGGAGAAGCTGCGCCAGCCCATCACCCCGCGTCCTGGCCTGGACTTCAGCAAGCAGCAGGCGGCCGACCCGGTGTTCCGCTCCAGCTTCACCCAGGGTGACTACGAACGTGCCGTCGATACCATCAAGGAGTACATCCTGGCGGGCGACTGCATGCAGGTGGTGCCGTCGCAGCGCATGTCCATCGATTTCAAGGCGGCGCCGATCGACCTGTATCGCGCCCTGCGTTGCTTCAATCCGACGCCTTACATGTACTTCTTCAACTTCGGCGACTTCCATGTGGTCGGCAGTTCGCCGGAAGTGCTGGTGCGGGTCGAAGACAACCTGATCACCGTTCGCCCGATCGCCGGCACCCGTCCACGCGGCGCCAGCGAAGAGGCGGATCTGGCGCTGGAGAAGGACCTGTTGTCCGACGACAAGGAAATCGCCGAACACCTGATGCTGATCGACCTGGGGCGCAACGACACCGGGCGGGTCTCCGAGATCGGTTCGGTGAAGCTCACCGAGAAGATGGTGATCGAGCGTTATTCCAACGTGATGCACATCGTTTCCAACGTCACTGGCCAGTTGAAGGCTGGACTGACCGCGATGGACGCGCTGCGGGCGATTCTGCCAGCGGGCACCTTGTCCGGTGCGCCGAAGATTCGCGCGATGGAAATCATCGACGAGCTGGAGCCGGTCAAGCGTGGCGTGTATGGCGGGGCGGTAGGTTATTTCGCCTGGAACGGCAACATGGACACGGCCATCGCCATTCGTACCGCGGTGATCAAGGACGGCGAGCTGCATGTGCAGGCCGGTGGCGGTATCGTCGCCGACTCGGTGCCTGCACTGGAATGGGAAGAAACCCTGAACAAGCGTCGCGCGATGTTCCGCGCGGTGGCCTTGGCTGAACAGACGCCCGATAGCTGAGTCGGACAACGAGCCATAAAAAACGCTGCCTCCTCACGGGGGGCAGCGTTTTTTATTGCCTGCTCTCTACTAGAAGTCGAGGCTGACGCCAACGTTGATGCCTTGCTGGGTGAAGTCATCGTCCTTGCGGATGTTGTAGCTGGCGCGCAGGGCCAGGTCCTGGGTGAGCTTGTGGCTGACGCCGAGGTTCAGGCGGTTGAGGTTGGTCTGTGGGGTGTAGCCTTCCAGCGTGTAGTGGTTATCCGGCAGACTGTTGAGGGCCATGGTCAGCTTCTGGGTATCGTCCTCGTATTCCTTTTCGTGGGCGATTTCGCCGAACACCTGGGTCTGCCGGGTGATCTGATACTTGCCCTGCAGGCCGATGCCCAGGCGCCGCGACGTGCGTTTCTGGTCATCGAAGGTCAGTGCCGTGGAGTCGTTGCCGTCCTCGGAATAGCCGTCGACCTTGACCCGCGCGTAGTCGGCGCTGATGAACGGCGACAGGTGCCACGGGCTGCTGGCCTGCTGCGCGATGTCGTAGCCCAGGCGAGCGCTGAAAGCGAGGACGTCGCCGCTGGTATCGCCTTTTTCCCCGCGCTCGTTGGGCCCCAGGTCGAATTTGCGCTTGAGGTTGTCGTAGTCCATGTGCCCGGCGGTGGCTGCCGCGTCGGCCCACCAGCGGTTTTGCTGGTACTGGACGAAGGCGGTGCCCAGGTAGGTGTTGAGCTTGTAGTCCGAGTCGTTGCTGCCGGCTTCGAGCTTCTGCCGATAGGCGCCGGCCAGCACGCCGACTCGCCAGGCCTCGTCGAGCCGGTAGCTGCCGCCGATGTTCAGATTGAAGCCGTTGCCGTCGGCGCTGGCGCCGCTGCGCTGGCTGTCGAAGTCCTGGTGCTGGCCGCCCGCGGCAACAATCGCCCGCCATTGACCCACGCCCTGCCAGTTTTCCCAGTCGGCCTGCCATTGATTACGCAGCTCATCTTGATGCGCGCGCAGGGTGCCCTGGGCCATTTCCGGGAGCAGGGTTATTTCCCAGGGCGCCGCCAGCAAGGAGTAAGCGTAATCGGCGATCAGCTGCTGGCCCGCTTCAGTGGGGTGGACCGAGTCGTTGTAGATCAGCTTGCTTGGGTCCGGCGTGGCGCTGTGAATGCCATAGCGGGCGTTTTCCGTGCAGCCATTGCCACTGAAGCAGGTGGCGGTGAGGTTCTGGTCGGTGGCCAGGCCGAACTGTGCCGGGTTGGCGAAGCTTTCCTTCAACAGCACGGGAATATTGAGGGGAATGACTTCGGCATCGACCGTTTGCAGCTGTCGGACCAGTTCGGTATTGAATTGGGCACTGAGCTGGGAAGTGAACCCTTGCAACGGGCTGCCGTTGATTGCCGGGGTCAGGCCGATGTCCGGCAACAGCCAGACCATGATGTAGCGGGCGCCGGCCTGTTGCAGGGTTTGCACGCTATCGACCAGGCGGCCGGCCGCGGCGTTGGCCTGGTCAAGGCTGGTGACGCGGCCCTGGAGGAAGTCGTTGCCGCCGCCCGACAGGTAATAGAGGGCATTCGGGTCGGCGCGGAAATCGTTGGCCACCAGATAACCCGGGCGGCTACGGCTGCCGGCGGTCGAGGTGGTGGTAATCGAATCGAGGATCTGGTCGGTGCGATAACCGCCGACTGCCCAGTTGTTGCCATCAGGCAGGCCTTCGCTGGCGCGGGTCGCCGAGGTCGAGGCGGCGAGCTGGTCGTCCGAGAAGCCCAGTCTGGCCCCCAGCAATTGCGTCGAGTTGGCGGAGCGGACTTCCCCGCTACCATCCAGGTAGACCGGCCCGGTTCGGTTGGTAAAGCGCTGGGTCGCGCCCGCGGGACCGCCGGGATCGGCAAATTGCCCGGCATCGCTGAGGCTGTCGCCGAACACGATAAAGCTGGAATAGGGGGAGGGGGCTGCGATCGCTTGAGCGCAGGCCAGGGACAAAAGACTGCCGGCGAGTGGTACGAACAACGTCTTTTTGATCATGAGCAAGTCCGTTTTATTTATTGTTGTAGAGAACGAAACGACAGTACCAAAAACTTTTGCGTTTCAGCTATGGCGATAAGCCATATCGCTTGTTTATCCGGGCGCGGGCCCCGCCATATTGCACCCTCTGCTCAGCTAAGTTACTGTGCCTGAACGTATGAATGAGACCTTCCCCGTGTTGATCGTCAGCAAACTCTTGATGCGAGTTGTTAAGGCACACGCCCGTTGGCGTTGGCGCGCCTAACTTTTCTCTGCCGGCCCGGCCGGACCTGTACCGTTTTGCCTTCTTTACCCCTGTTCGACTCCGCTTGTGCTGGTTGAGTGATTGCAACCTCCGGCGGGCCTGCCAGCGGGCAATCCACTGAAGGCTGTATTAAAAGTCAGTGAATTCAAGAGGTTGTAATCCCCATGTTGCTGATGATCGATAACTACGACTCCTTTACCTATAACGTTGTGCAATACCTTGGCGAGCTGGGTGCCGAGGTCAAGGTGGTGCGCAACGACGAACTGACCGTGGCTGAAATCGAAGCGCTCAACCCTGAGCGGATCGTCGTGTCGCCCGGTCCTTGCACACCAACCGAAGCCGGTGTGTCCATCGAAGCGATCAAGCATTTCGCCGGCAAACTGCCGATCCTAGGTGTCTGCCTGGGCCACCAGTCCATTGGCCAGGCCTTTGGCGGCGACGTGGTGCGCGCGCGGCAGGTGATGCACGGTAAGACTAGCCCGGTATTTCACCAGGACAAGGGCGTATTCGCCGGTCTGAACCATCCGTTGACCGTGACCCGTTACCATTCCCTGGTGGTCAAGCACGATACGTTGCCGGACTGCCTCGAACTGACCGCCTGGACCCAACTGGAAGACGGCTCCGTCGACGAGATCATGGGGCTGCGCCACAAGACGCTGAACATCGAGGGTGTGCAGTTTCACCCCGAGTCTATTCTCACCGAGCAGGGCCACGAGCTGTTCGCCAACTTCCTCAAACAGAGCGGCGGCACGCGCTAAGGACTTTCCATGGATATCAAGACTGCCCTGAGCCGTATCGTCGGCCATCTCGATCTGAGCACCGATGAAATGCGCCAGGTCATGCGTGAAATCATGACCGGCCAGTGCACCGATGCACAGATTGGCGCCTTCATGATGGCCATGCGCATGAAAAGCGAAAGCATCGACGAAATCGTCGGCGCTGTTTCGGTCATGCGCGAGCTGGCGGACAAGGTCGAGCTGAAAACCCTCGACGGTGTGGTCGATGTGGTCGGCACCGGTGGTGACGGTGCGAACATCTTCAACGTGTCCACGGCTTCTTCCTTTGTGGTCGCCGCAGCGGGTTGCACGGTGGCCAAGCACGGCAACCGCGCGGTGTCCGGGAAAAGCGGCAGTGCCGACCTGCTCGAATCCGCCGGTATCTACCTGAACCTGACGCCGGTACAGGTCGCCCGCTGTATCGACAACGTCGGTATCGGTTTCATGTTCGCCCAGTCCCATCACGGTGCCATGAAGTACGCCGCTGGCCCGCGCCGCGATCTCGGCCTGCGCACCCTGTTCAACATGCTTGGCCCGCTTACGAATCCGGCCGGCGTGAAACATCAGGTGGTGGGTGTGTTCACTCAGGCGTTGTGCCGGCCGTTGGCCGAGGTTTTGCAACGCTTGGGCAGCAAGCACGTGCTGGTGGTGCACTCTCAGGATGGCCTGGATGAATTCAGCCTCGCCGCGCCGACCTTCGTCGCCGAGCTGAAGGACGACCAGATCACTGAATATTGGGTTCAGCCCGAAGACCTCGGCATAAAGAGCCAGAGCTTGTTCGGCCTGGTGGTCGAAAGCCCGGCGGCATCGCTCGAGCTGATTCGCGATGCCCTGGGGCGACGCAAGACCGAGCACGGGCAGAAGGCGGCGGAGATGATCGTGCTCAATGCCGGTGCCGCGCTCTATGCGGCGGACCATGCCAGCAGCCTGAAAGAGGGCGTGGCCCTGGCCCATGACGCTTTGCACACCGGGCTGGCTCGCGAGAAGCTTGAGGAGTTGGGTGCCTTTACCGCGGTATTCAAGCAGGAGAATGAAGGATGAGTGTGCCGACGGTTCTGGAAAAAATCCTCGCCCGCAAGGTCGAGGAAGTGGCTGAGCGTAGCGCACGAGTAAGCCTGGCCGAACTTGAAGGCCAGGCCCGTGTCGCGGATGCGCCGCGCGGCTTTGCCAAGGCGCTGCTCGACCAGGCCAGGCTCAAGCAGCCGGCGGTGATCGCCGAAATCAAGAAAGCCTCGCCGAGCAAAGGCGTGATCCGCGAGCATTTCGTGCCGGCAGAGATCGCCAAGAGCTATGAGAAGGGCGGCGCGACCTGCCTGTCGGTACTCACCGATATCGATTATTTCCAGGGCGCCGATGCCTATCTGCAACAGGCGCGTGCCGCCTGTTCGTTGCCGGTGATTCGCAAGGACTTCATGATTGATCCGTACCAGATCGTCGAAGCCCGCGCATTGGGGGCCGACTGCGTGCTGTTGATCGTGGCCGCGCTGGATGATGCCAGGATGGCTGAACTGGCTGCCGTGGCCAAAGGCGTGGGTCTCGATGTGCTGGTCGAAGTGCATGATGGCGACGAGCTGGAGCGTGCCCTGAAAACCCTCGACACGCCGCTGGTGGGCATCAACAACCGTAACCTGCACACCTTCGAGGTCAATCTGGAGACCACCCTCGATCTGTTGCCGCAGATTCCGCGCGATCGTCTGGTGATCACCGAGAGCGGTATCCTCAACCGGGCCGATGTCGAGCTGATGGAAATCAGCGACGTTTACTCCTTCCTGGTGGGCGAGGCCTTCATGCGCGCCGAAAGCCCTGGCCTGGAGTTGCAGCGCCTGTTCTTCCCAGAGCGTGGCGTGCCGGTGAGCGGTTCGACCCTGGACTGAACCTGAGTTGATGAAGAAGCCGGCGCCGCCGGCTTTTTTATACCTATCGCCAAGGACCTTTACTGCCATGATCCAGCCCCTTTCCCTGACCGTCGAAGCCGGCCTGCAGGCCGAACAGGATCTGCTCGCCCAGGTATGCACCGGTGACCAGGAGTACGGCTTGTTGTTCTGGCAGCCGAGCGACAGGGCCTTGGTGATGCCGCGACGCTTGAGCCGTTTGCCGGGGTTCGAGCAGGCCTGCGACGTGCTGGCCGCCAGTGGCTGGCCGGTGTTGCTGCGAGAAACCGGTGGGGAGCCGGTGCCGCAATCGGCGGCGACGGTCAATATCGCGCTGGTTTATGCGCCGCCTCGCAGCGAGGGTGATCAGAATCGGATCGAAACCGGCTATCGCCGTTTGTGCCAGCCGATCTGCGACCTGATTTCCGAGCTGGGAGGCGAGCCCTCCCAGGGTGAGGTCGAAGGCGCTTTCTGCGATGGCCGCTTCAACGTCAATCTCAACGGGCGCAAGATGGTCGGCACCGCCCAGCGTTGGCGCCAGAGCAAGGGTGGGACGCGTCCGGTTGGATTGGTGCATGGCGCGCTGTTGCTGGATGACGAGCGGGAAACCATGGTGGCGGCGGTCAATCGTTTCAACCAGGCCTGTGGCCTGGAGCAGCGTTGCCGCGCCGAGAGCCATATCGCCTTGCATGAGGCATTCGTCGCGCCGAATGCCATCGAGCGCCTGGATGCCCTGTACCGGCAGACGCTGGCGCAGTTCCTGCCGCTCTAACGGGTGCCGAACACCACCATGGTCTTGCCTTTGACATGGACCAGGTTGCGTTCTTCGAGGTCCTTGAGCACCCGGCCGACCATCTCCCTTGAGCAGCCGACGATCCGCCCGATTTCCTGGCGAGTCACCTTGATCTGCATGCCGTCCGGATGGGTCATGGCATCTGGCTGCTTGCACAGTTCGAGCAGGCAGCGGGCCACTCGCCCGGTGACATCGAAGAACGCCAGGTCGCCGACCTTGCGGGTAGTGTTGCGCAGGCGTTGGGCGATCTGGCCGCTGAGCACGTACAGAATGTCCGGGTCCTGTTGAGACAGCTCACGGAATTTTGCATAGCTGATCTCCGCGACTTCACATTCGACCTTGGCCCGTACCCAGGCGCTGCGTTGCTGCTCATGCCCGGCTTGTTCGAACAGGCCCAGCTCGCCGAAAAAATCCCCGGCATTGAGGTAGGCGATGATCATTTCCCGACCGTCGTCATCTTCGATCAGGATGGTGACCGAGCCTTTGACGATGAAGAACAGCGTGTCCGACTGATCGCCGGCGCAGATGATGTTGCTCTTGGCCTGATAGCGGCGGCGCTGGCAATGCATCAACAGCTTGTCGAGGTTCTTGATCTTGGGTGTAGGGGCAAGAGCAACCATGGTTGTATCCCGAAAAGACAGCACGGTGTGATTTGGTTTTTTTATGGGGCGGTCAAGCTGGATCGCCGATAGCTGGCAATGCGCCAGTGATTTGGCGCCAGCTTAACAGACGCTTCCTTTGGGTAATTAAGAATTTTCCTATCAGAACTGAGTGTGGCACCCGAACAGGCAAAGCGCTGCCATCCCGGGCCCCTGTGCTAAGCTGGCGACCCTTTTTTAGCAGTGGAGTCTTGGCGATGAAGGCACGCATCCAATGGGCTGGCGAAGCCATGTTCCTCGGGGAATCGGGCAGCGGTCATGTGGTGGTAATGGATGGCCCGCCGGAAGCCGGTGGTCGTAACCTGGGCGTGCGCCCGATGGAAATGCTCCTGCTCGGCGTAGGCGGTTGCAGCAACTTCGACGTGGTCAGCATCCTGAAGAAATCCCGCCAGGCTGTCGAAAGTTGCGAAGCCTTCCTCGACGCCGAGCGTGCGACAGAGGATCCCAAGGTCTTCACCAAGATCCACATGCACTTCGTGGTCAAGGGCCGCGGGTTGAAAGAAGCCCAGGTCAAGCGCGCCATCGAGCTGTCGGCGGAAAAGTACTGCTCGGCATCGATCATGCTCGGTGCGGCCGGGGTTGCCATCACTCACGATTACGAAATCGTCGAGCTCGGTTGAGTCGCCATTCAATCCTTCTGAATTCGCGGCAAAAGAAAGGGCGCTGAAAAAGCGCCCTTTTTTTGCCTGCGATTTGTATCGCTCAGATCCGGTAAGTGCTTTTCGTCATGACCTTGGCCAGTAGGCTCATGCCGAATTTTACCGGCGCCGGGAAGCGGAATCCGCCCGCGTCCAGGGCGCTTTCGGCGTGTTGTTCTTCGTCGATGCGCATCTGCTCGAGAATCGCCCGGGATTTTTCGTCCTCGGCCGGCAATTGCTCAAGGTGTTCGTTGAGGTGTTTGCACACCTGATCTTCAGTGGCGGCCACGAAACCCAGGCTGACCTTGTCGCTGATCAGCCCGGCCACTGCGCCGATGCCGAATGACATGCCATAAAACAGCGGGTTGAGCACGCTGGTGTGGCTACCCAGTTGGTGAATGCGTTGCTCGCACCAGACCAGGTGATCGATTTCTTCTTCCGCGGCATGCTCCATGGCGGCGCGCACTTGCGGCAGCTTGGCGGTCAGTGCCTGGCCCTGGTACAGCGCCTGGGCGCAGACTTCGCCGGTATGGTTGATGCGCATCAGGCCGGCGACATGCTTGGTGTCCTCTTCGCTCATCTGCACGTCCGGCTGCACGATGGCAGGGGAAGGGCGATAAGGCTGGCCGCTGAAGGGCAGCAAGGTACGCATTGCCGCATCTGCCTGCAGCAGTAGACGGTCAATCGGCGAGTAGTGACGTTGGGTAGTCATGCTTACCTCCGGGAAGAATCACGGCGGCCAGTTTACCCCAATCGATGGGCAGAGGCCTGCGCTGGATCAGCACACTCTCGGCAAAGCGGGCGAGAAGTGTGCTGTCGCGCACCTTGGATGGGGATCAGCCCGGCGGCCAGTGCATCTGGCGCTGACCCAGAACGTGCATGTGAATGTGATACACGGTCTGGCCACCGAGTTCATTGCAGTTCATGACGACCCGGAAGCCTTCTTCGCAGCCCAGCTCCCTGGCCAGACGCTGGGCGGTGAACAGGATATGTCCGGCCAGCAGCTTGTCGTCTTCGGTCAGGTCATTGAGGGTGCGTACCGGCTTTTTCGGAACTACCAGGAAATGCACGGGGGCCTGTGGGGCGATATCGTGGAAGGCCAGAACCTGGTCGTCCTCATAGATGATCTTCGCCGGTATTTCCCGGTTGATGATCTTGGTGAACAGAGTATCCACAGCTGTTTCTCCGTTGTGTTGGTCCGGGCTGAGTGTACTCAGGCAAGCCGAGTGCGCCCAGCCTTAGATGGTTGCCAGGTCAGCGCGGGCAATAGGCTTTGTTGACGGCGCCGGAAATCTTGCGGGTCAGCCAGCGCGAACCCAGGCGCGGGCTGAATGCAAACCAGCGGTTGCGGCGGCCGGGGATGATAATGGCGCGATTCTTGTCCAGGGCGCGCACGGTGTACAGCGCGACTTCTTCCGGGCTCATCAGCAGTTTGCTGTCGTTAAGCTTGCTGGTGTTCAGCTGGGCGGTATCAAAGAAACCGGTGCGGGTCGGGCCGGGGCAGAGCACGGAAACCTTCACTGCATTGTTTTTCAGCTCTTCGCGCAGGCCTTCGGAGAAGTGCAGCACATAGGCCTTGCTGGCGTAGTAGGTGCTCATCCAGGGGCCGGGATAGAAGCCGGCGATCGAAGCGACGTTGAGAATCTGCCCGCCGCCCTGCAAGGCCATACTGTTGCCCAGGGCATGGCACAGCCGGGTGAGGGCCAGAATATTCACTTCGATCAGGTCCTGCTCGGTCATCCAGTCCTGGGCGAGGAAGGGGCCGCAGGTGCCGATACCGGCGCAGTTCACCAATAGATCAATCTGCCGGTCGCCTTCCTCCAGCTCCAGCAGGAAACCCGAAAGCCGCAAAGGCTCGGACAGGTCGCAGGCACGGAACAGCACCTCCACACCAAAGCGTTGGGTCAACTCGATGGCGATGCTTTCCAACTGATCACGCTGACGGGCCACCAGGATCAGGCTGCGGCCGCGCCGGGCCAGCGCTTCGGCCAGGGCCAGGCCTATGCCGCTGGAGGCGCCGGTGATCAGAGCGTAACGGGTCATGCGGTTCTCCATTGCAACGGCCGGTTGCCTGTGGGGAAAAGTCCCAGGCAGCGGCGCGTTAATTCAATCCGATAGTCTACAGGTGGCCGGGGCGGGCTTGCTGCTTTCACTGCTCCTGTTCTCGGCGCCCTAGACCGAGCTGAGACCACCGATGAAGGACAGCAGTAAGACGATTATCCACAGCGCGGCAATCCCCTTGACCGCTCCGCTGTTTGGCGGAGGCGGCGCGCCGTAACGATTGGCGCCGGTGTTGCCCGGCAGGATCGCCAGCAGCAGCGGAAACACTGCGTACACAAAAGGCAGCAAATTCAGCAGCCAGAGCCAACCCGACCAGCCCAGGTCATGCAGGCGCTGAACGGAAATGGTGATGTTCAGATAGGCGAAGGCCAGTGCTACGACGCCGAGGAAGATCATTCCCGTCACTTGCAGGCTGTTGCCGACCAGAGCCGCGGTCAGGAAGCCGCCGGCCAGGGTAGTCAGCAGGATCAGCACCAGGGTCCAGGCGAGATAGCGCAGGCGCCCGATGCGTCCATCGACGGTGTAGAACTTCAGCTCGCCAAACTCGGGAAGGGGATCGCCTACTGTGGCTTGAGGCGGGGTGTAGGGCGAAGTACCCGCGCCGGCCATGGGGTCTGGCGTCGGCGTAGGGGCCGGGCGTTGCCAGTCACTTGTCGCGGTGGGTTCTGCCTGGGGCAAGTCCATCGAAGGTGCTGGTGCTGGGGGAGCAGGCTGAGGTGCCGGTTGGCTGGCGCCTGGGGCAAGATCCGGTTCGATGCGTGGGGCGATCCCGGCCTGGTTCAGCGCGGCGAGATAAATATCCGCGTCCTGTTGGGAGAGGTCGCGCTTGAGGGTGATGTTTTGCCCCTTGAACAGAGGCTCGATCGCGGCGATATCACTTTTGAACAGCTTGGCGATTTTCTGCTTGGCATGTTCGATGTCGACACCCGGAAGCAGAGCCCCGTCAAATACGATCTTGAAACGGTCTTGGCTCATGCAGGGCGTCCTTGTCGGCTATATAGAGAGGGCTTTCGCAGGGCGACAGTTTAAGGCCAGCCGTCCGTTGCTGGCTAAAAAACATCAGCGATTCAGCGCGGCCAGCGTTGCGGTAGCCGGGCGGCCAGTTCCTGCGCGGCACGGTATTCGGCGTCCAGACGGGCGATCAGTTGATCGACGCTCGGCAAGTCATCGATTTCACCGACGCCTTGTCCGGCGGACCACACGGTTTTCCAGGCTTTGGCTTCGTCGCTGAGCGGCTTGAGTTTCGAGCCGAAGTTGACTTCGCCTTTGCCCTGCAGGGCGGCAAGGTCGAAGCCTGCGTTTTCCAGGCTTTGGCGCATGAAGCTTGCCGGAACCCCGGAGACTGCCGCGGTGTGCACAATGTCGGCGGCCTTGGCGCTCAGCAGCATCTCCTTGTAGGCCTCCGGTGCATGGCTTTCCGTGGTGCCGATAAAACGCGTGCCGAAGTAGGCGAGGTCGGCGCCGAGCAACTGTGCGGCGAGGATCTCGTGGCCGTGGTTCAGGCAGCCAGCCAGCAGCAGCGTCTTGTCGAAGAACTGGCGGATTTCGGCGACCAGGGAGAACGGGCTCCAGGTCCCGGCGTGGCCACCGGCGCCGGCGGCTACGGCGATCAGGCCATCGACCCCGGCCTCGGCGGCTTTTTCCGCGTGGCGCCGGGTGGTGACGTCATGGAAGACCAGGCCTCCATAAGCATGCACCGCATCGACCAGTTCCTTCACCGCGCCCAGGCTGGTGATGACGATAGGCACCTTGTGTTCGATACAGATCGCCAGGTCGGCGTTCAGGCGTGGGTTGCTGTGATGCACGATCAAATTGACGGCATAGGGCGCAGGGTTTTCCAGGGCCGCAAGGCCTGCTTCGATTTCTTCCAGCCAGGCTTTGAAGCCACTGCTTTCACGCTGGTTGAGGGCAGGGAAACTGCCGACCACACCATTGCGGCAGCACGCCAGAACCAGTTGTGGGTTGGAAATCAGGAACATCGGCGCCGCCACGACAGGCAAGCGCAAGCGTTGTTCGAGCAGAGCGGGCAGCGACATTGGAAGTACCCCGAATAATGAACGGCTAGTAGGAATTAGAACGGCCGGACGACGACCAGAATTACGATAGCCAGCAATACCAGAACTGGCACTTCATTGAACCAGCGGTAAAAGACATGGCTGCGGGTGTTTTCGCCACGGGCAAAACGCTTCACCTGGGCGCCGCACATATGGTGGTAGCCAATCAGGATGACCACCAGGGTCAGCTTGGCATGCATCCAGCCGCCCTGGCCGAAGTAGGCGCTGGGGTTCAGGCTCAGCAGCCAGATACCGAAAATCAGCGTGGCGATCATCGCCGGCCCCATGATCCCGCGGTACAGCTTGCGCTCCATGATGCTGAAGCGTTCCTTGCTGATCGTGTCTTCGCTTTGAGCGTGATAAACGAACAGGCGCGGCAGGTAGAACAGACCGGCAAACCAGCAGACCAGACTGACGATGTGAAAGGCTTTGAGCCACAGATAGAGCATTTCGGTTATTCCCAGGTTCACGGTAGCGAAGATAGTAGTGGCAGGAGCGTCCGCACGTCACCTTGACGGTTGTCGCAGGGTCTTTCGGCCCCTATCATCGACGGCTTTCCAGTGGGTTCGTTGAGGGCAGGTTTATGGTCAAGGTCGGTATCGTCGGCGGCACGGGTTACACCGGGGTCGAACTGCTGCGTCTGTTGGCACAGCATCCGCAAGCAGAAGTGGTGGTCATCACTTCCCGATCCGAGGCAGGCCTTGCCGTTGCCGATATGTACCCGAACCTGCGAGGCCACTATGACGGCCTGGCATTCAGCGTTCCGGACATCAAGACCCTTGGTGCCTGCGATGTGGTGTTCTTCGCGACTCCGCACGGCGTTGCCCATGCCCTGGCGGGTGAGCTGCTGGCTGCCGGTACCAAGGTCATCGACCTGTCGGCGGATTTCCGTCTGCAGGACGCCGATGAGTGGGCCAAGTGGTACGGCCAGCCCCATGGGGCCCCTGAGTTGCTCGACGAAGCCGTCTATGGCCTGCCGGAAGTCAATCGCGAACAGATCAAGAAGGCACGCCTGATCGCTGTTCCAGGTTGCTACCCGACCGCTACCCAGCTCGGCTTCCTGCCATTGCTGGAGGCGGGGCTGGCCGACACTTCGCGCTTGATCGCCGACTGCAAGTCGGGTGTCAGCGGTGCCGGTCGGGGCGCCAGCGTCGGTTCCCTGTACTCCGAGACCTCGGAAAGCATGAAGGCCTATGCGGTCAAAGGTCATCGTCACCTGCCGGAGATTCGCCAGGGCCTGCGTCGTGCGGCGGGTAAGGATGTCGGCCTGACGTTCGTGCCGCACCTGACGCCGATGATCCGTGGCATTCACTCGACACTCTATGCCACTGTCGTGGACAAGTCGGTGGACCTGCAGGCGCTGTTCGAGAAACGTTATGCCAACGAGCCGTTCGTGGATGTGATGCCGGCGGGCAGCCATCCGGAAACCCGCAGCGTGCGGGGCGCCAACGTATGCCGGATTGCCGTGCACCGTCCGCAGGATGGCGATCTGGTGGTCGTGTTGTCGGTGATCGATAACCTGGTCAAAGGCGCGTCGGGCCAAGCCGTACAGAACCTGAACATCCTGTTCGGTCTGGACGAGCGTCTGGGCCTGTCCCACGCCGGCATGCTGCCTTAAGGCGTCTGCCTGCCTCAGCAAAAGGCCCGTTACCGGGCCTTTTTGCATTTTGCGGTAAGCCCTGGGCTTATTGATATACCGTAACAATAGTTGACCGCTTTTCTGGGAGAAGCGGATAATGCGCGTCATCACGCATTATGGCGGCGTAACGCCGGGAGATAGTCAGCATGAGCGTCGAATCCTTCACCCCCACGGCTTTGCAATTCACCCACGGTGCCGCGCACAAGGTGAAGAGCCTGGTCGATGAAGAGGGTAATGATCGCTTGAAGCTGCGCGTATTCGTTACGGGCGGCGGTTGTTCAGGGTTTCAGTACGGCTTCACTTTCGATGAAGAAGTCGCGGATGACGACACCATCGTCGAGCGCGAAGGCGTCAGCCTGGTGGTCGATCCGATGAGCTTCCAGTATCTGGCGGGTGCCGAGGTGGATTATCAGGAAGGTCTGGAAGGTTCGCGTTTCGTGATCAAGAACCCGAATGCCACAACCACCTGCGGTTGCGGGTCTTCGTTCTCGATCTGATCGCTGAATAAGGTTTTACCAAGCGCCGCAGGGTTTTCGGGCTCTGCGGCGTTTTGCTGTCTGGCGATCAGGCGGGGTAGATCGCGCCCAGGACACGCAAGCCGCGGGCGCCGGTGACACTTGGGCGGTTGGCGGCTATGCCTTCCAGGCAGCAGTGGGCCAGCCAGGCGAATGCCATGGCTTCAACCCAGTCCGGATCGACGCCGTGGGTGGCGGTACTGCTGACCTTGGTGTTAGGCAGCAGGCTGGACAGGCGATTCATCAAGACCGAGTTGTGAGCGCCGCCGCCGCAGACCAGCAGCTCCTGGGTATCGGTCTGCGCAGCTTGCAGCGACTCGACGATGGTCAGTGCTGTCAGCTCCAGGAGCGTTGCCTGTACGTTTTCGGTGGGCAAGGCTGGCAGGCGAGCCAGATGCTCCTGTAGCCACTCCAGGTTGAATACCTCGCGACCCGTACTCTTCGGGCCTTGAGTGGCAAAGAAGGGGTCGCTGAGCAGCGCGTTCAGCAGCCGCGGCTCAACCTGACCGCTGGCAGCCCATTGGCCGTCGCGATCATAGTTTTCTCCACGCTGGGCATTGATCCAGGCATCCAGCAGGACGTTACCCGGGCCACAGTCGAAGCCGGCAACCGGCTTGTCGCTCTCGATCAGGCTCAGGTTGCTGAAACCGCCGACATTGAGGACCGCGCGCTTGCCGCAGCGTTGATCAAAGAGCGCTTCATGAAAGGCCGGTACCAGTGGAGCGCCCTGGCCGCCGGCGGCGACATCGCGGCTGCGGAAGTCGCTGACCACCGTGACTCCGGTCAGCTCTGTCAGTAATGCCGGGTTGCCGATCTGGACCGTGAAGCCGCGGGCGGGCTCATGGCGGATGGTCTGGCCATGACTGCCAATGGCGCGGATGTCCGCCGGTTTCAGTTTCTGTTGGGCAAGCAGGCTATGAATACCCTGGGCGGCCAGTTTTACCCAGTTTTGCTGGGCGATGGCGGAGCGGGCGATTTCATCGGGACCGCTGGCGCACAAGCCAAGCAGCTCGGCGCGCAGGGATTCAGGCATGGGAATGTAATGCGTGGCGATCAGCCTGATCGCCGGTGTTTGCTCGATGAGTGCGATATCCAGGCCATCAAGACTGGTCCCGGACATCACACCTATATAGAGCGCCATGCTTAACGCTTGTTCGAAGCGAGCAGGGTGGCTTTTTCCTGATCCATCCGCGCCATCAGCGGCTGGCTTTGTTGCAGGAAGCGTGCGCGTTCCGCTTTGGCGATCGGGTCGGCCATTGGCAGCTTCTGGCCCAGTGGATCGACGTGAACGCCGTTGACCTGGAATTCGTAATGCAAATGCGGACCCGTGGAAAGCCCGGTGGTGCCGATGTAGCCGATCACCTGGCCCTGCTTGACGGTTCCGCCGGTCTTGACGCCTTTGGCGAAGCCTTGCATATGGCCGTACAGCGTGCGGTAAGCATTGCCGTGTTGAATGATCACGGTGTTGCCGTATCCGCCACGGCGCCCGGCCAGGAGCACCTTGCCATCGCCGGCTGCCTTGATTGGCGTACCGCGAGGGGCCGCGTAATCGACGCCTTTGTGAGCGCGGATCTTGTTCAGGATCGGGTGTTTGCGGCCCATGGAGAAGCGCGAACTGATACGTGCGAAGTCCACCGGAGTACGGATAAAGGCCTTGCGCATGCTATTGCCATCAGCGGTGTAATAACTGCTCATGCCTTGTTTGTTGGTGTAACGCACCGCGGTGTAGGTCTTGCCACGGTTGGTGAAGCGCGCAGAGAGAATGTTGCGGGTACCCACAGCTTTACCATTGACGACGGTCTGTTCGTAGATCACGTCGAACTCGTCACCGGGGCGAATATCCTGGGCGAAGTCGATGTCGTAGCCAAAGACGTTGGCCATGTCCATTGTCAGGCTGTGAGACAGGCCAGCACGTGCTGCGGATTGCGACAGCGAACTGTTGATCACACCATGAACGTAGGCCGTGCGCACCATGGGCTTGGCGGTGATACGGCTGAAGGCGAAGCCTTTTGGCCCTTTGGTCAGGGTGATGCTTTCTAGGTCATTGACCTTGCTGTGCAGATTGTTCAACTGGCCGTCCGGACCCAGTTCGAACTCAAGTTTCTGGCCGCGCTTCAGCTGGGTGAACTGCTTGGCTTGCTTGTCGCTGGCCAACACGTCATGCACCGAAGTGGCAGGTAGGCCGACCTTCTCGAATAGCGTGGAAAGGGTGTCGCCCTTGGCAACAATGACTTCCCTGTGATTCGCTGCCTTCTTTTCTTCCGCCACGGCCGGAGCAGGCTGCTCTTGAGCGGTTTCAGTGGTTTTCGCAGTGTCTTCGGGGCTGTTTTCGATTTGTGCGAACGGGGACGCTACGGCTTCATTTGTGGCTTGTACGGCGTCTGCGGCGTCTTGATCTTGTGTCAGTTGCTCGGCCGGACTTTCCAGGTCGAGGCTCAGAGTTGTTCTTTTGGCTTCTACATCGCTGGAAGGGAATACCAGGAGCGCCAGGCTGAGGAGGGCGGCGATACCACTTGCGGCGAGCAGGTGGGTCTTCGGATAAAGCGGCGGGGCTTTAGGCGGTTCTGTGATCATAAGTAATTTTGACTTTGGAAAAGATGAATTGGAAAAGATGAATGACATGATGAAGATGAAATAACTGTATAAAATATAACCAAATCATCTGTTAAGCAAGCCTGCGGACGTCCTGTTCGCGGAAAGCCATCCGTACGCCGGGCAAAACTTGTAATTGGGCGCTGATCTTGTATGGTTGGTTCCCTTTGAATCTGAGCCTTGCGGGTCTGTTATGAAGTCGGTTGAAGAGCAGCTAGCGCTGATCAAACGTGGTGCAGAAGAGTTGTTGGTCGAGTCCGAGCTGATCGAAAAGCTCAAGCGCGGTCAGCCGCTGCGTATTAAGGCTGGCTTCGACCCAACGGCGCCGGATTTGCACCTGGGTCATACCGTGCTTATTAATAAGCTGCGCCAGTTCCAGGATCTGGGTCATCAGGTGATCTTCCTGATCGGCGACTTCACTGGGATGATCGGTGATCCGAGTGGCAAGAGTGCAACTCGTCCGCCACTGACTCGCGAGCAGGTCCTCGAAAATGCCGAGACCTACAAGAGCCAGGTGTTCAAGATTCTCGACCCGGCGAAAACCGAGGTGGCCTTCAACTCCACCTGGATGGACAAGATGGGGCCTGCGGACTTCATTCGCCTGACTTCCCAGTACACCGTTGCTCGCATGCTCGAGCGTGACGACTTTGACAAGCGCTATTCCACCAATCAACCCATTGCCATTCACGAGTTCCTCTATCCGCTGGTTCAGGGTTATGACTCTGTAGCGCTGCGTGCCGATGTGGAGTTGGGCGGTACCGATCAGAAGTTCAATCTGTTGATGGGGCGTGAGCTGCAGCGCGGTTATGGTCAAGAGGCTCAGTGCATTCTGACGATGCCGTTGCTCGAGGGGTTGGACGGCGTCAAGAAGATGTCCAAGTCGCTGGGTAACTATGTAGGTATCCAGGAAGCGCCGGGTGTTATGTATAGCAAGCTGGTTTCCATTCCAGATGCGTTGATGTGGCGTTACTTTGAGCTGCTGAGCTTCCGCTCCATGGATGAGATTCTTTCCTTTAAGGCAGATGTCGAGGCGGGTGCGAATCCGCGGGATATCAAGATCAAGCTGGCTGAAGAAATCGTTGCGCGTTTCCATGGTGAGGAGGCTGCAGCGAATGCTCATCGTGCTGCGGGCAACCGCATGAAGGATGGTGAGCTGCCGGATGATCTGCCTGAGATCGAGCTGGCTGCTGCTGAAGACATGCCGATCGCGGCTGTCCTTAATAAGGCGGGCTTGGTAAAGAACTCGGCAATGGCGCGTGACCTGCTCGGTTCGGGTGGTGTGCGTATAGATGGTGAGGTTGTTGAGCGTTCCTTTATATGGGCTGTCGGCTCGACTCATGTTTGCCAGGCCGGAAAGAAGGCTTTTGCACGTATTACGCTTAAATCCGAATAAAACTGAAAATAGGTGTTGACGGCGAATTATATCTCTCTATAATTCGCCCCACTTCCGGCGCAGTCGAAACGGAAAACTCCTTGAGATTCAACGAGTTACGCGGTTTTCGACA